>JAZREU010000031.1:0-11920 GCA_045660925.1 Paludibacteraceae bacterium
TCCAATGTACCACGAACGATGTGGTAACGTACACCTGGGAGGTCTTTCACACGACCACCACGCACCATTACGATGCTGTGCTCTTGCAAGTTGTGACCCTCACCTGGGATGTAAGCGTTCACCTCCTTTTGGTTTGTCAAGCGAACACGTGCTACTTTACGCATAGCAGAGTTTGGCTTCTTAGGAGTTGTTGTGTAAACGCGTACACAAACGCCACGACGTTGTGGGCAGCTGTCCAATGCTGGAGACTTGCTCTTGTCGATAAGTTCTGCTCTTCCTTTTCTAACTAATTGTTGAATTGTAGGCATCTTAACTTTTAATTTTGGTTAATAATTTATGTTAATTTAAACTTGTTAGTTTTCTTTCGTTTTATACTTCAACCCTCCTCACTTCCCTATCAATTTCTTCCCTTTCCTTCCCCTTGCCGCTCGCGATGTTGGCGAGCGGAATTGTTGTTTATATTGTCTTCACATAACACACCCGCGTACAGGCGCCGCGAAAAAGCATGCAAAGGTACTACTTTTTTCTGACATGGGCAAGTTTTTCCGTCTAAAAGTTACACTTTTCTTGCATTTTTTGCCTAAAAAATTAAAATTGCTAAACCGACTTTGCAAAATCAGCCCCATTTTTGCTCCTAACTCACTTTTTTATCAATCACTTACACACCTTTTCAACAGCGCATATTTGCTTCTTAAAATTAGGGATTTATATACCAGTTGACACTTTCATGAGATTTCTTGGGCGCTCGCGGATGTTGATGCGAGCGCAATGTTGTTGGATTAAGTTGTTTAAGTTGTTGATTTAAATAATATGGGTTAAATTTGCATTATCATTTTATCCCGAAGATACCCCGATGATACCCCGATGATAGAGTGGAGATGGAAGGTAGATAGTTGACTACAAAAAAGTGCGTTTTCTTAAGATTGCCATCTCTTTTCCCTCTCTTATACCTTGCCTTATTCCACCGACCGACGACCGAGAGACGACCGAGAGAACTCCGACTCAACTCCCTGTGACTAAAAAGTGCGTTTTCTTAAGATTGAACTAAAAAAGTTGTCCCCCTTTCCTAAAAAGGTTGACTCATTTTCTGAAACTGTTTACTTATCTGTTTCTCAACAATCTCCCCCTTATTCCCCTTAAACTTTTCAAACTCCTAAAATTTTTCCACTAAAAATTTGCACATCCGCAAATTTTATACTACCTTTGCAGCCGAATCCTACGCTGGAGGGAAATATGTCCTGCTAAAAGCGTTTTGCAATAGGTCTTTCATGGGTAGGTTTCTGACATATTTAAATAGCGTTTATTGACGCTTTGCGTTTGACAAACAGAAAACTTCGCAACTTTTCAACATTAGAGTCAAAATCAAAGTAATCAGTAGATGCCTATGGGTATGATTATATCCATGCTATGCTCATATTGTATGGCATAGCGTGTTTTCATACCAGCGTAGGTTTCCTGTTGTTTATTTGACTCTAAAGGCAATGCGAAGGCCTCTGTTTGTGAATAACCAACGGAGGTCTGCGCTTTTTGTGTGCATATATACAAAATCAAATAAATAAACAACAATATTAACTCTAAAAACTCAATTATTATGAAACAAAAACTTTTTTCTTTTTTCCTTACGCTGCTATCCAGCGTAAGTGCTATCTATGCCTCTAATACGAAAGTAGATGGTATCTGGTATGATTTTGACAGCAGTACCAAGACCGCTTCTGTTACTTATCGAGGAAGTTCCGATTCTAGTTATGAAGGCGAATATTCTGGTTCTGTAACAATTCCCGAAACCGTTACTTACAACGGTACTACCTATAGTGTGACAAGCATTGGAGATAGGGCTTTCGCTAGTTGCTCTAAATTGACCTCTATCACCCTCCCTAACAGCGTAACAAGCATTGGAGATTATACGTTCTATAAATGCTCTGGTTTAACTTCCATCACTATTCCTAACAGCGTGACAAGTATTGATGCAGATGCTTTCTATGGTTGCTCTTATTATGTAACCTCCATAACGCTAACCGCTAATTCTGTGGAAGAATTTTGCCAAGGTACTGGAAATTTTTTGTTACTTAATAGAGGTCTATCTTGTGATAGAAAAATACAAATTGATGGAAAATATATTATAGAAATCACTATTCCAAATACAGTGACAGGCATTGGAAAGCATGCTTTCTCTCATTGTTCTTCTTTGACCTCTGTGACTATTCCTAACAGCGTGACAAGCATTGGAAGTGGCGCTTTCCAAAATTGCTCTAAATTAACCTCTATAACTATCCCGAATAGCGTGACAAATATTGGAACTTCTGTTTTCTCTGGTCGTTCTGTGACTATCAACTCTGAAGCTATTGTGAACACAGCCTATTCATCATCTTCCAATATTTCCCATATATTTGGCTCACAAGTGACTGAGTATATTATCGGTGAGGATGTAAAGGGCATTGGACATATGGCTTTCTATAATTGCTCTTCTTTGACCGCTGTGGTTATTCCTAATAGCGTGACAAGTATTGCATATGGTGCATTTGGTAATTGCTCTTCTTTAGCCACTATCACTATTCCAAACGGTGTAACGAGCATTGGAGATGATGCGTTCTATAAATGCTCTGGTTTGACTTCCATTACTATCGGTGAAAACGTGACGAGTATTGGAGATGATGCGTTCTATGGTTGTTCACATTTGACTTCTATCGTTTGGAATGTTAAGAAATGGAATGATTTTTCTGCATTAAATGCTCCTTTTAACGCTATCCGTTCCCAAATTACGTCTTTCACCTTTGGCGAAAGTGTACAGCATATTCCAGCATATCTGTGTTACGAAATGAGTAAGTTGACTTCTATTACTATCGGCGAAAACGTGACGAGTATTGGAGATAAGGCGTTCTATTATTGCTCTGGTTTGACTTCTATCGTTTGGAATGCTAAGAAATGTAATGATTTTTCCTCTTCAATAAAAGCTCCATTTTACGACTTCCGCTCTCAAATCATTTCTTTTACTTTTGGCGAAAGTGTACAGCATATTCCAGCATATCTGTGTTACGAAATGAGTAAGTTGACTTCTATCACTATCACTAAAAGCGTGATGAGTGTTGGAGATGATGCGTTCTATAAATGCTCTGGTTTGACTTCCATTACTATCGGCGAAAACGTGACGAGTATTGGAGATTATGCGTTCTATTATTGCTCTGGTTTAACCTCTATCACCATCCCTAACAGCGTAATGAGTATTGGAGATTATGCGTTCTATTATTGCTCAGGTTTAAAGTCTACTATCACTATTGGTGAAAGCGTAACAAGTATTGGAAAGTACGCATTCGCCTTTTGCGAAGGTTTGACATCTATCACTATCGGTGAAAGCGTGACGAATATTGAAGATTATGCGTTCCATTATTGCCCTTTGACTTCTATCAATAGTTTGGCAGAAGTGCCACCTTTCTTGGGTAGTACTGTGTTTAATAATACATCCATACCTATATATGTGCCATGTGGTTCTGTATCTGTGTACGAATCAGCTGAATCTTGGAAGAAAATGACCAATATCCAAGAACCATTGGCTGAGCATTCCTATTCCATCGTAATTAATGTGAATGATAATAAAATGGGTACTGCTCAAGTAGATAAGAATAATTTTTGTGGCGCTCAAATTTCTGCTACACCAAACTACGGCTATCATTTTGTAAAATGGAGTGATGGTAACACAGACAACCCTCGTATTTTAGAGCTTACACAAGACGCTACTTTTACTGCCGAGTTTGCGCAAACATATTCTGGTCAGTGCGGTGATAATCTTTATTGGTCATTTAACAATAATACTTTGACGATTACTGGTTTTGGAGATATGTGGGATGAGCGTCCATGGGGATTGTTTGATGCGGAAACGAGAACGATATTATTTCCAGATGGAATAACTTCTATCGGAGATAATGCATTTAATGGTTTTATAAATTTAACTTCTATCACTATTCCTAACAGCGTAGAGGGCATTGGAAGTTATGCGTTCAAAGGTTGCTCAGGTTTAACTTCCATTACAATCCCTAACAGCGTAACGGGCATTGGGGCAAGTGTATTCGATGATTGCTCTGATTTGACTTCGATCGTTTGGAATGCAAAGAATTGTGAAAATTACTCATATCATCCATTTAAAAATATCCGTTCCCAAATCACTTCTTTTACTATTGGAGATAATGTACAGTATATTCCAAATGATTTGTGCGCAGGAATGAATAAGTTGACTTCCATTACAATTCCTAATAGTGTTACTGAAATTGGAGAGAAGGCGTTCAAAAGTTGCTCAGGCTTGACGTCTGTTACTATTGGAAATAGCGTGTGGAGGATTGGAGATGAAGCGTTCATGGGGTGCTCTAGTTTGACTTCCGTCACTATCGGAAGCAGCGTAACGCATATTAAACCTTGGGCGTTCAAAGACTGCTCTAGTTTGAGTACTATCACTATCCCTAACAGTGTAATAAGTATTGGCTATGGGACATTCGATGGTTGTGTAAGTTTAGGTAAAGTAAGTCTGGGTTATGGTATAGAGGTAATCAATGAAGAAGCTTTTGCAGGATGCAATCGTCTATATGATATCTACTGCTATGCTACTACCCCTCCAGAAGCAGAAGAGTCATCATTTGCCAACTACAATGTCAATTTGTATGTTCCATGCGAGAGTCTCAAAGACTATCAAATGGATATGGTGTTCGGCTCATTCAAGTATATCCAATGCCTCGAAGATACTCCTCCTTCCGAACCACAAGATACAACCATCACTCACACTGCTGAAATGGTCACTATCTGCGAAGGTGAAGCATACAAATGGCATGGTTACGAATACTCTCAATCGGGAACATACACATATACCGAGACGGAAGAAACTGAAGAATATATCTACCACAATGTATATACTTTGGAACTGACAGTTCTTCCTTCTGAAACCATTGAATATGTAATCGAAGCAGAAGATTCCTACGAATGGCATGGCGTTGTATATACCGAAAGTGGCACATATACATACAGGCACGAATGTACAACGGAAATCCTCTACTTGACCATAAAGGATACCCCTAATACCCCTGACAACCCAATTATTGACACAGTAATTACTGGTCTTCAGTATGCTGATGCATATTTCATTGCTGATGCAGAATATGGTGACTATTGGGTATTTGATCTTTATCAAGACTATGATGCGTATGATTATGTATATCCAGCGGTGTACGTAATGGTTAATGAGGCGTATAGCAAGAATTCCTTGAACGGAACATACAATGTGTTCTATACGGAGTATTATACAGATGCAGAGAGTATGATTTCTACTGACGACGAGGCAGAAGATTTCGTAGGAACATTGACAATTAAGCATGTTAAAGGAACAAACTATTCATTCAATGGTTCTTTTGTTGTAGATGGCATTACTTACACCTATGACCAAATAGTGAGTGTTTTTGCTTATGAGTACTCAGCCGAAGAGGAGACTTATTATGAACTTACACTCTCTGAAATAGACTCCCCTGAGACTCCTGACACACCTGAGCGTGTACTTTCTTGCGAAGAAGCTGTAGCTCTTTGTTTGGAAACGGGTACTACAGCCACCACAGAGGAATATACGATACGTGGTTATGTAACAGAGATTACTACTGAATATTCAGAACGGTACAATAATATCTCTTTCTATATGGCTGATACCAAGGATGGCGGTCAAGTCTTGTTCACATATCGTATCAAACCTATGTTTGAAACGGATTGCGCAGTGAAAGTAGGCGATTTTGTAGAGGCCGTTGGTACATTAGTGAATTACAATGGAAACTCACCAGAGGTGTACCCAGGTGTTTATACAATCGTGAATGAACCAGAACTACCAACGGGTACTTCTGATATACAATTACCAACATCCAATACCAAAAAAGTGGTAAAAGCAGGTCAACTCCTCATTATCCGTGATGGCAAAACCTATACCGTAATGGGTACAGAAATCAAGTAATATCTATTTGCATCTAAACGGTCATATTTAGAGTTATATCATTCGAGTGCGGGCATTGTCCGCACTCGTTTTGTACTATTCACCTACTATAAATAACACAGAATAAATTTTGGACAATTTACTGTAATAAACTACAATTTTAGTAGTGAAAAATATTCGCTCAATTCGCAGTTACTTTTCAACGCTTAATTATGCTAATTTAATAGCTTGAAACATTCGTTCAATTCGCCGTTTTAATAAATTTTGATCTATTTACTGCAATACACTACAATTTTGGTAGTGCAAACATATTTAATTAGCCTAATTACCTCAGTACCCCAAGCACCGCTTCTGCCATTTTGCGCTGACCCTGTTCATTGGGGTGGATGCCATCATCGCACAAATAAGCGCGGAAGTTATGCTCTTTGAGCAGTTCGCTCGTCACATCAATCCACTGTGCACCAGTGCGTTGCGCGACACGCATCGTTGCCAGATTATACAACTCATGACCCGACATGATCGTATTGGTCGATCCTCCCAACCAACGCAGCACATTCGCACGAAAACCCTCTTCCCACTTCTGAGAAAAGAAGGCAAAATACCGCTCGGCATCCATGGGCGGTAAGGATAATACAAGCGGTATCGCCCCCATCGCTTTAATCTTATTAATCACACGCTCATACACCTGTTCAAACACCTCTAATCTTGTACGAGGAAAGTGTTCTTTCTCAGGAGCTTGAGCAATCTCCTGCCAATTATAATCACTATCATTGCCACCATACTCTATCAATACATATTGTGCATCCTGCAACTTGTCCATATACCTATCTAATATACGCTCACCCGCTTCAACGGTGCAGCCCATCTTGCCTAAATTAAGACACTCGCTGCCTAACTGCTCGGCACAGCACTCCACGATACTCTTATCCGCTAAAGAATAATGGCAACGCTCGCCCTGCGAACGAAGCAGCACACCCTTCATAATCGAATCACCTAAAGCTACAAGTTTCATATTATCATCCTTTCGTTTAATCCATTTATATATATTTTACTCACTCCTAAGAGGGGATTTCTAAAATCCGCTGCAAAATTACTGCCTTTTTGGCACACAGACAAACTTTTGTGATAGTATGGCATAGTTTTTGCTGAAAACATAAATATAGTGACAAAATAGGCATATTTGTGACAAAATATAACATACTAACATTTCGTCACACCAAACAAATTGACTAAATTATGAACAATTTACCTGCTACTTTTCGCAAACTGGGAAACCAACTGCTCTACATATTGGGCATACCCGTCTTCTTCCTGTGCTTCATGCTCATCTACCAACCTACGCATGCCACCGCTCTGCTGAAGATGGGGCAAAACATGCTCAGTTTCAACACAACCATTATCATGTGTATTCTGCTCGGTGTAATGCTTATCTCCCGCGTACTGATGATGGTACTCTCGCACCACCAATTGCGCCTCAACTGGGTGCACTATGTGTATTGGGAAATAGCAGAACTCATCGCCATGAGTATGTTCATGGCACTCTACCTCACACTCATGTACAAAGGTGCATTCCCCTACTTCCATGTAGTGGGACAGTCGCTTTACGCGCTACTCCTTATCTGTATCTATCCCTATGTCATCTTCAACCTATCTATGGCGTATATGGCACAAAAAGAAGAGCAAGCCACCTACGATGACTCGCTCATGCGCTTTGTGGATAACACCCAACGCGTCAAACTGATGATTGCTTCTTCAGCCGTGTTATACATTAAGGCCGAAGAAAATTATGTACATATCCGCTATATGGAGGGCGACCGACTGAAAGAATACGCGCTACGCGCGTCCATGAAGTCGCTGGAAGAACTTATGCAGAAGCACGGGCTTATTCGCTGCCAACGCAGCTACTATATCAACCCACAGCATATCAAAGTGCTACGGCGTGACAAGGAGGGCATGATTACCGCCGAACTCAACACCCCACAAGCACAATCCATTCCCGTATCGCCTCGCTACTACGAAGAACTGGCGAAGTGGTTATAATTAGTGTAGAATCTTATATATCAACTCTTTCCACAAGTCTGCATCCTTCGCGCTCGGATTATTGATACCTTTCAATCGTGCATCGGTATCTCGAAAATATCCAATAATAGCAAATGTCTTTCCTGCAGAATAACGTTTTGCAGCTGCTGCATAATCTTTTACAAAAAATGGTGATACACCCAACGCACCAGCAACCACTCGATCACTCTTATCGGGTAAGTAGTGATAAATCATCAAGTTTGCAAAGAATCCGTACAATATTCCTAACTCCTTCACCATGGGGTGATCCTTCGACGAAGCAAAATATTGAGTGATACGATTCGCCTTCACCACATCGCCTTTTATTAGCGCATCCTGCAACTCAAACACATTAAAGTCTTTCGATATACCGATATTTCGCTCTACCAATGTCGCATCTATCACATTTACTCCCTCAGGACGACCATCAATCAACTTCTGCAACGCACCCACAATCTGTGTCAGATCATTTCCTATACTATCTGCCAATATCTTCGCAACCTTCTCATCTATCTTTATTCCTTCTTCGCCTTTCGCCTTTCGCCTACTCGCCTCATCCGCCACATAATCGCGAATCCATTTCTCCACTTGATAGTCACGCAGTTGCTCCGATTCCATCAGCACTCCACCTTTCTTTTCCCAATTCTTGAAGAGATTAAGACGTTTGTCAGGCGAACCATATTTATAGCAGAAAACCAATATCGTAGATGGCTGTGGATTATCCATATACATCGCGAGAGCATCCCATTTCTTGATGTTCTGCGCCTCCTTAACGATAATAACTTTGTATCCTCCCATCATGGCGAACCCACGCGCTGCACCTATCACAGGCGACACATCGCCACCGCTCAAGTCCTTTCCATAGATGATTGTCTGGTCAAACTCACGCGCCATTTCGTCCAACACATTATTCTCTATGTAGTTGGCTACCAAGTCAATATAATACGACTCTTTTCCACAAAGCATGTATGCTGGTGCATACTTGCCTTGCTTGAGACCTATCATCACTTCTTCGTACTTCATCCTACTCCTAAATCTGTATTGTTAATTAACACTTCTATCTTTTCCGAGTCCTTCAACCGAGGACACACTTCCTTCATAAACCACTTCGCCAACTCCTCATCACGCCTAACAGCCGTTGTATTCTCGCAGAAGACATTCACGCTCGCGTATTCAAAAGACTGCTCTACCATTGCTATATCTCTCAATATCCGCTCCTTATTATCGCCCTCGGTACAACATAGCAGACATACCCCCTGAAAATACTTCGCCACATCTTCCGCTGTCACACTCGCTGCAATACCCTTCTTCCATTGCTCGCGCAAGTTTCCTTCAAAACTCTCTACCCCACAACGGAACTTCACATCTACCCCATCAAACTGCTCTGCAAACTGCGCCAATTTGTGGCGATACATGTAGTGTGCCTCAAACCAGAGTGTATGAATCTGTTTCTCTCGCACCACCTGCTTAATCATCTCCACCGTCTGCTCGTCCAGTTCCAACGCGGAACCCGAGTTAATTACATCCAGCACCCCATACACACCTCGCACCTGCGCCAACACTTCTCTGTTTACAGCATACGGATCATCACTCACATCCTCATGATAATCACAGAAGGTACAACGTTTCCACTTGCATCCCGTCCCTTGCAACAGTACAAATTCCCGAGGTAACACCGTATGTATCAACGCGTAGCGTTCCACCTTTTCAGTTTTCAGCTTTCAGTTTAATAAAACGAATAACCGCATACGCCATTGGCGTGCCCAGCACAGCCTCAATCAGCAATTTCGATACGTATTGGAACGCTATCATTAGCAACAAATCATGCGTCGATACTGTTCCTGCAAAGGCAATCAACACAAAAGGCAGCGAATCAAACCAGTATGCCACTGCAGAACTACCTATGGTTCGCACCCAAAGTCTTTTGCCCTTAGTCCACTTCTTGATTCGCTCCATGAGCCAAGCATTGCTCAGCTCGCCCAATAGAAATCCAGTCAATGAAGCAATCACGATGCGTGGCACATAACTGAACATCGTATTGTATGCCTGAGCTGTAGCATCCAGATAATCAGGTGATGGTAAAAACACGCCTATCTGCGTGCAAATCACCATCACGATATTACATAGCAATGTCGTAAAAATAACCTTTCGCGCTGTCTTATATCCCCAAATCTCTGTTAGCACGTCGCCGAGCATATATGCAAAGGGGAAAGTGATGGTTCCTGCATCAAAATAAAATAGATTCCAAAGACCAATGACCTTAACCGCCATCACATTGCTAACCACATATAACGTGACAAACAACGCACAAACCACAACAAATGAGGTTTCCTTGCCTCTAAGCTCTAAACTATAGGCAGTTCTGCTGCCGTCCCCTAAAGAGTTGGCATTTGCCAACTCGCGGTTTTTGAAAGGGTTTTCCGCTACCTTATTTTTCATAAACTTGATAAATGTATTGATTAATTACCTTGCAAAGGTACAACAATTTTCTGATATATGCAAATGTAAAAATTAATCGTTATAGTAACAATTGTTAGAGCGGGGAAACTCCTGTGCCTGATTTATCGACTAACGTCAGTTTGCCATCTACAATCTGAATACCATCATAAGGGTCATTAGCAAGCAAAACATGACCGTCCAAGTCAGCATAATCCACCAGTGGACTCAACGTTGTAGCCGCAGAGATACCCGCACGGGTTTCTGTCATACAGCCAATCATCACTTGCATACCCAGTTCACGCGCCAATGTAATCATCTTGCGTGCTTCTGCCAATCCGCCACACTTCATCAGTTTGATATTGATACCATCGTAGTATGGTGCTAAGCGTGCCACATCTTCATACGTTTGGCATGCCTCATCAGCAAGAATCGGCAATTCCACTTGTTCACAGAGCCATGCATGCTCCTCATCCATGTGCTTAGGCATAGGTTGCTCAATCATCACAATTCCCTGCTCTGCCAGCCATTGGCACATCATCAGTGCATGCTCCTTGGTTGGCCACCCCTGGTTGGCATCCACATAAATAGGTTTGTCGCTAAGACTGCGTATAAGCGTAATCATACGCTTATCCTCTGCCTCCTCGCGACCAAGTTTGACTTTCAAGATCTTCGCCCAGTCGGCTTCGCGCACCTTCACCAGCACAATCGAATCGCAAGCATCATAGCCAATCGTATAGCTGGTGCAAGGAGTAGCATTAGGGTCAATACCCCACAGCTGCCATAGAGGTTTTCCCTCCAGTTTGCCATACAAATCGTGCAGAGCTATGTCGAGGCTCGCTTTTGCCGCATGATTGCCTGGCGCGAGGGCATTAACCACTTGCATGATACTATCCACATTCAATGGCTCTCTGCAGCTTTTAATTACAGGTTCGGCCAATTGGAGAAAGGCGCAGACCGACTCTTGTGTTTCTTTTAGATAAGGAGGAAGTGCAGCTTCACCGTATCCCGTCTTATCGCCCAGAGTAATGCGAGTGAGTACAATAGGCGTCGTTGTACGCGTATTAGTAGAGATACCAAAGGCATGACGCAACTCACCAGTAAAAGGTTCGTAACTCAGTTGTGCGGTCTTCCCACACGACTGTAATAACAATGCCAATACAATGGCTGAAAATAGTACACGTTTCATAAATATATTATTTAGCGATAGTTATAATCTCAAGTAACGTGCCATGGTACAAATTCCGTTACAAAGGTACTGCTTTTTTTTCAATTATGCAACTAAAACGTATATTTACATACACAAAGAGGCGAGTATGTGACATCGCCATATATACAAAGAGAGCCTAAGTTGTTACTTAGACTCTCTGAAAATGGCGGCTACCTACTCTCCCACAAACGCAGTACCATCGGCGTTGCTGAGCTTAACGACCCTGTTCGGAATGGGAAGGGGTGGGACCTCAGCGCTATAACCAC
>JAZREU010000032.1:0-11815 GCA_045660925.1 Paludibacteraceae bacterium
TCAAAATAGGCGAGCGCCGCTGGAGTATGTGCTGCATAGCGCGACCGTAGCTACGAGGTGGGCGAGCGTAGCGAGGTCGGTGCCCTCGAAGTTACTACAAAAAATGCACATACGCAAGTAAAGCGAGCCTTTTTTTGAAAAATAATAAATTTCATCTATTGAAGCAGCTTCTCTGCTACTCGCTGCAAGCTTGCTTACATAAGAGTATGCAGAGGAGCAGATTCATAAGGCGAAGCCGTATTTTTCAAAATAGGCGAGCGCCGCTGGAGTATGTGCTGCATAGCGCGACCGTAGCTACGAGGTGGGCGAGCGTAGCGAGGTCGGTGCCCTCGAAGTTACTACAAAAAATGCACATACGCAAGCAAACGAGCACTTTTTTTGAAAAAGATAGATTTTATCTATCAATTGAGGCATTAGCTGTACACTCGTTGGGAGTTTACTCACGCTTTCATCTTTAGTAATAATTGCGCTGCGATATAGCATGGCAATTTGACATACTGTTTCTCGCCTTGTTTGGGTTTGTCTAATTGCTCCTCAAACATCGCTTGCCAGTGCGCCAATCGTTCGGGATCTTTCATTTCGGCAGTAGCTTGCTGCTGTGCCATTTTGAATAGTTCGCGATTAGCTTCTGCGCCAGCAGACCATTTTCCTTGATGCTTGTGATAGACGTACATCTCTTTCGGACCAAGACGGGGTGTACCGTTTTTGGTTTTGCCATAACATTTACGACGTGTGACGATGACAGAGTCATTGCCACGATTCATACACATTTTTCCGCGCATCTCTTCCACGGGTGCCATGTAAGTAACTTGAGACATAGTAGTTTAGTTTTTAATTAAGGTTAATACTTTTATTTCATTCTTTTTTTATTATTTGTTCAATTCGCGTAATTCGCCGTTCATAAATGCCCGCGCGCACCACACTATTACCGCACAATAACCGCAGAATAACCGCACAATTCCTATCACTTCCGTGAAGGATTGTTGTCAGTTCAGTAGCATACAAAACTTTGTCCTGTAGCACTTTTATTATCAATCTTCGTAACTCCGTTAAGGAGATTTAGGTTTGTTGATTATAATCGTTAAGGCTGTTAGGTCTTTATTCTTGGCTCCTTGCTCTTGGTTCTAAAAGTGATTACAAAGATAATAATAAAACCCTGAATTTCCAAATTTTTCTAAAGAAAAATGCAAAAAATCTCATTTTTGCCAACTCTACATATCAGTTTAGTGCTCGGCGGTTTCCCGCCGAGTAAGTTCCCGCCACATGTCAAGTTTTTGCCAGTGGTCTGGCAAATATTACCCGCCTCTAAACCCTAAACAGTAGCCCGCTTGCGGGCGTTCAGCGGGCATCCACTAAACTGAAAAAAGCGAATTTTTCGCTTTTTTCTTGCTCATCTCGCAAATTTTTACTACCTTTGTCCTCGATTCCTACGCTGGAGGGAAATATGTCCTGCGAAAAGCGTTTCGCAATGGGTCTTTCTTGGGTAGGTTTCTGACATATTAAATAGCGTTTATTGCGCTTTGCGTTTGATTAACAGAAAACTTCGCAACTTTTCTCAATCTTTCTCAAATCAAAGTAACAGTAAATGCCTATGGGTATGACTATATCCATACTATGCTTGTATTCAGGGCGTAGCATGTTGTCATATCAGCGTAGGTTTCCTGTTGTTTATTTAGAAAGATTAGGTAATGCGAAGACCTCTGTTAATGAATAACCAACGGAGGTCTGCGCTTTTTCTATCTCTACACACCAAATAGCGAATAAATAACAACAATATTAACCCTCTAAATTAAACAATTATGAAAAAACTTTTTCTATTTATTGTGGCAATTTTCTCCACCTCTACCCTCTGGGCTGATGGTTTCTACTCGGGTGATCTCTATTACAATATCACCAGCGGTTACGAACCTTATACAGCGGAGGTTACGAGTGCCTACAACTACGTTGGTTTTACAATTGTTACCATCCCCTCTACCGTCACTTACAACGGCATTACCTATTGTGTAACGAGTATTGATGGTCATGCTTTCTCTTCTTGCTCTAAACTTACCTCCGTCACCATCCCTGAAAGTGTAAAGAGCATTGGAGCAAGAGCTTTCTCTTCTTGCTCCGCCCTCACCTCAATCAATATTCCAGAAGGAGTAACAAATATAGAATCTTATACATTCGAGAATTGCTCTTCCCTTACCTCCATCACTATTCCCAACAGTGTAACGCGTATCGAATATCGTGCTTTCAATGGTACTGGCATATACAATGATGAATCAAATTGGGAGAATGATGTATTATATATTGATAACTGCTTAATAGGTGCAAAAATATCAAAATCAGGTGCATATACCATTAAAGAGAACACCCGATTAATTGCAGGCGGTACTTTCAAAGATTGCTCTTCCCTCACTTCCGTCACCATCCCTAATGGTGTCACGAGCATTGGAAAGTATGCTTTTTCTGGTTGTTCTGCCCTTACCTCCATTACTATTCCCAACAGCGTAACGAGTATTGGATCAGGAGCTTTCTCTTCTTGCTCTGCCCTCACCTCAATCAACATTCCAGAAGGAGTAACAAATATAGAACTTTATACATTCGAGAATTGTTCTTCTCTCACCTCCATCACGATTCCCAACAGTGTAACAAGTATCGGACATGGTGCTTTCGGATATTGCTCATCCCTCACCTCTGCCACTATGGGCAATAGCGTAACAAGTTTTGGAGAGTTGGTTTTTCAAGACTGTAAATCTCTTATATCTATTGTTCTTCCTAATACTGTACAAACAATAGGTGGTGGTTTGTTCAGTGGGTGTGAAGCATTAACCTCTGTTGTCTTACCAGAAAATTTGGATTCTCTTTTAACTGAAAGACGCTATCACTTGGGTTTTTTTGAGAATTGTCATTCTTTATCTTCTATTACACTTCCCAAATATCTAATTACTATTGGAGATGATGCATTCTATAATTGTTCCTCCCTCACCTCCATCATTATCCCCAATAGCGTAACGAGTATTGGCGATGCTGCTTTCTATGATTGCTCTAAACTTACCTCCGTCACAATCCCAAATAGTGTAATGAGTATTGGATGTTATGCTTTTGATGGAACTCCTTGGTATGCTAACCTGTCCGATGGTTTAATATATATAGGACAGGTACTATACACATACAAAGGAAATATGCCTGCAAATACTTCTATTGATGTGAAAGAAGGAACCACTGCAATTAGCCCCAAAGCATTTTCTACACGCTCTTCGCTCGTCGCCATCACACTTCCTGAAAGTCTAATTACAATTGGACATAACGCATTCTCTGATTGTTCTTCACTTACTGCTATCACACTTCCTGAAAGTCTAATTACAATTGAAGATTATGCATTCTCTGATTGTTCTTTACTTACTGCTATCACACTCCCCAAGAGACTTAATTCAGTTGGATATTATGCATTCAAAAGTTGCCATTCGCTTACTTCTGTTACATGGAATGTTAAAAATCATTTAGATAGTTATTCTTCTTATAATACACCATTTTGCGATATTAGTTCACAAATTACCTCCTTTATTTTAGGAGACAGTGTACAGAATATTCCTGCATATTTGTGCTGCAAGATGGATAAGTTAACTTCTGTGACTATTCCTAATAGCGTTACGAGCATAGGTGAATATGCTTTCTCTGGTTGCACTTCTCTTACTTCTATTGCTATTCCTTGTAATGTAACCAGTGTAGCTCAAACGAGTTTCGATGATTGCTCCTCTCTTTTATCTGTTGCATGGAATGCAAAGACATCTATTGACTACAATAAATCTCCTTTCGATTCTTCGAAATCCACTCTTAAATCCATTACTTTTGGCGATAGTGTAGAATATATCCCAGGATACATCAGTTGTAGTATAGATAGTCTAACTACTGTAATTATTGGTAAAAATGTTTTAAATATTGGAGAGCATGCTTTTGATGACTGTTCTTTTCTTACCTCTATCACTATCCCTAACAGCGTAACGAGCATTGGAGCATCGGCATTCTCTTTTTGCGACTCTCTTTCTTGTGTTGTCATCGGAAGTGGTGTGACAATTATTGGTGAGAATGCTTTCAATGATTGTCCAATTGACACAGTCTATTCACGTAATCCTACGCCTCCGCAATTAGGACGGAATGCTTTTATCTCCAAACCAGCATGTTATGTTCCTTGTGGAGCAACATCTTCTTATCAGAATACTCTTTGGAAAAATTATATGGGTAAATTCATAGAAGGAAACCTTTACTCTTTAGCAACAAATGTATCAGATACCACAGCAGGTAGAATAGAACTTATAGAAGAACAGAAGTGTGATATTGCTACCTTCCAAGCTATTCCAAATGTAGGTTACGAGTTCGTACAATGGTCAGACGGCGTTACAGACGCGCTTCGCACATTGGATTTAACTCAAGACACCACACTCATTGCAGAGTTCCGCCAATTATTTGATGGTAAATGTGGTGATAACCTCTATTGGAAACACTACGATGACAAAATTATCATTCACGGAGAAGGCGCTATGTATGATTATGCAGCAGATAGCGTGCCTTGGTACCAATTTAGAGATATAGTTAAAACGGTTGAAGTGTTTGACGGCGCAACCTCTATTGGTAACAATGCATTTACATTATGCAAAAATCTCAACATACTTACTCTACCTAGTACTATTACCACTATCGGCAAAAATGCCTTTGGTGGATGCAGAATGTTGTTTGATATTTATTGCTACACACTCTTCCCTCCTATTGCATCAGACGACTCGTTCATCAACTATAATGCCTATTTGTATATCCTCTGCGACTATCAACGCTATTATGAAGCAGATATGGTCTTTGGCAATTTCCGTAACATGCAATGTATCGGCACTCAATCAACCCCAACCGATGGCATGGTCATTACACCATCCTTCAACGATGTAACCATCACTTGGCCCACGGTAGCCAATGCAGGTAGTTACACTTTGACTATCAATAAAGACGGAGAAGTATTCTGCACGCTCACTTTCAACGCTACTGGTCAATTGACGGGCATTGCATTTGCTCCTTCGCGCAATGGTCAGCACCACGCACCAGCTGCTACACAAGCCGATAACGGATTTACTTTTACCGTTACAGGCTTAGACGAGGGAACAGACTATAGTTATAATTTGGTCATCAAAGACAACAGCGGTAAAATGCTCCAAACTTATTCAGGTGAGTTCCGCACACATAGCATCAACGACCGCACCGTTACAGTGGAATACGATGCTACACAAGGTCAAGTCACAGGTGCAGGCATCTATCTCGTAGGCGACACCGTTACTCTCACTGCTATTCCTAACGATGGCTATCGTTTTGTCCGCTGGAGCAACGAAGTGGAGGATAACCCTTACACCTTTGTCATTTCAGACAACGTGACACTCTCTGCTGAGTTCGAGCTGGTTATACCTTCATCTGTAGAAAACACCCACACCCCATCGCCAACAACCTATTGCAAAAAGATTCTCCGCGATAACCAACTCCTCATCCTTCACGATGACAAGACTTACAATATAGTTGGTCAAATAGTAGAGTAATCAACTTTTCAACTAACAAAATAAGCACCTCAATCGGGTGCTTATTTTTATTCTCGCCTATAAATTACTGGTGTTGCGATAAATTTCTATAATAGCGCGTTAATTTGTTGATAATTAGCTATCTGAATGTGTTTATTGATTTTTTAATTTGAAATTCTTCGCCGCATTCGTCTAATTAGCCGTTAAAAATTTTGGATAATATACTCTAATAAACTGCAATTTTGGTAGTGAAAATCAAATTTTCGATAATTTTTGGTCTAATTTTGAGTAATTTTTGTTTTTATAAATATTTATCGCAACAGCAATACCTATAAATCAAAGTTCTACAATTCGCTCTCCTTCATACGCTCTGCGTTCTCCGCCACTTGCAGCGCATCAATCACACCCTGTATCTCGCCGTCCATAAAGGCTGTCAAGTTGTAGATGGTATAGCCGATGCGGTGATCCGTGATACGCCCTTGTGGATAGTTATAGGTACGAATCTTCGCGGAGCGGTCACCTGTGCTGACCATCGTCTTACGGCGCGCAGCGATGTCGTCGATATACTTCTGATGCTCCTTATCATATATCTGCGTGCGCAAGCGCGCGAGAGCACGCTCCTTATTCTTTGGCTGGTCACGCGTCTCGGTACACTCAATCAATATCTCTTGCACCTCACCCGTGTTAGGGTTCTTCCAGTTGTAACGCAAGCGCACACCCGACTCCACTTTGTTCACGTTCTGACCACCAGCACCGCCACTGCGGAAGGTCTCCCACTTGATCTCGCCCTCATTGATATGCACCTCAAACTCGTCTGCCTCTGGCAGTACAGCCACCGTAGCAGCAGAAGTATGAACACGACCTTGTGTCTCGGTAACAGGTACACGCTGCACACGGTGTACGCCCGACTCGTATTTGAGCGTGCCATACACATTCTCGCCAGAGACATTGAAGATGATTTCCTTGAATCCACCTACTGCACCTTCAGAGAAACTGCTGATAGTGTGTTTCATACCATGTGTTTCGAAGTACTTGGTGTACATGCGGAAGAGGTCTCCTGCAAAGATAGATGCCTCGTCGCCACCCGTTCCTGCACGAATCTCCATCACCACATTCTTGCCATCCTCTGGGTCTTGTGGAAGAAGCATGAGTTTCACCTCTTCTTCCAAAGCAGGGATTTGTGGTTCGAGTTCGTCGATCTCGGCACGCGCCATCTCACGCAAATCGGCATCCGACTCGTTGTAGAAAATCTCTTTGGCTTCTGCCAAGTTATTGACTGCTTTCTTGTATTTCTCTGCCGACTCCAATACGCGCTCCAAATCGCGATACTCACGATTCAATCGCACATAGCGCGCTTGATCAGCAATCACCGAAGGGTCAGTGATGAGCAAACTCACCTCGTGAAACTTCGCCTCCAATCCATCTATTCTCTCTAATATATCCATTGTTTTAGTTGAAAGTTTAAAGTTGAAAGTTTAAAGGCAGGGCTGTTTATCAACAGCACTCCAATACGCATCATCAGCCACGATGCCTTCTGCACGGAGTTTCAAGTTTTGTACAAATCGTACCAAACGCCAATCAATAGTATCGCTATACACCTTACGCGAGATGAATATGCGGAAGAACCAACCGAACTTCACATGCACATCTATGCCTATTTTCGCACGATTCTCGCCTATAGGTTGTATATGAAACGAACCACACGCCTCTTTGATCAGCGTACCCGCATATCGTATATCTACGCGTATATCTCTCCGCTCGCCAGACACAGAATCTGCTACAAATGCCTCAATCACCACATCCTTTAGAAAAGGTTTCTCATTCACTAACACATCCAGCAGCAAACGGCTATATTGCTGTTCGGGGTAATAAGACGACTCCTTCCATTCCAAATAAAAGACATTTCTATCAGTATCCTCTTGCATGCCCAGTCCTGCAAAATACTTTTTAGAAAGCTTTTCGGGATTGGTTTGCAGACAATATATCATATCATCCACAACTGCATTGCATGAATCCACAAGAGTAGCGACCTCTGTTTCATAGGTGGTATGAAACATACCATTCGAAAGTGTAGTCAATACCGAAAACAATATCGCAAATACCATCTCTATCTAACTTCTAAAAGCCCGCAGGGCGGTCTAACTTCCAGCAGCGAAGCGGTCCAACCTCAATCTTTCGCATTGAGTACACGCTCTATATTCTGCTCACGATGAATGAGTTGTATCTCCACGCCATACTTGTCATGGATATGTTGTGCCATCTTTTCCGCTGCATATACCGAACGATGTTGTCCTCCTGTACAGCCAAAAGACACCATCAAATTTTGGAATCCACGATCCATATAGCGCTTTACAGAAAAGTCCACTAATTCGTATGCCTGCTCCAAGAAGGGAAGAATCTCCCCATCCTCCTCCAAGAATGTAATCACAGGCTCATCCATGCCCGTAAAAAACTGATAGCGCTCGTATTTGCCAGGATTGTTGATTGCACGACAATCAAACACAAAACCGCCACCATTACCTGATGAATCAGCAGGGATACCTTTCTTATACGAGAAACTCATCACTCTGACTACCAATGGTTTGCGCACACCAACATCCTTAAACTGCTTCATCTCTGTCATCTCCTTTAGCACCTGAATCAAATATGGATAATCTTCACTCGCATATTTCAGCAAATGACGCAGGTTGTCTATCGCAAACGGAATAGATTGCAAGAAGTGAGGTTTCTTCTCAAAATAGCCTCTAAATCCGTATGCTCCAAGCACTTGCATTGTACGGAAAAGCACAAAGTGCTTGAGCGTTTCGTAGAATTTCTCTCTATCTACAGGCAAGTATTTCTGCAATTCCTCTATGTATAATTCTACCAAATCCTCACGCAAATCAGGTTGGAAATTTGCTTTAGCTTGCCATAAAAAGGATGCCACATCGTAATAGACAGGACCTTTTCTGCCACCCTGAAAATCAATAAAGTATGGCACTTCTTCGCCATTATTGTCCTTAACTACCATGACATTACGCGACTGAAAGTCACGATACATAAAGGCAGTCATATCGCTATTATTCAGCAAGATATATGCCAAACGCTCGAATTCATTTTCCAACTTATCTTCTTGAAAATCCAGCCCAGTAGCCTTTAAGAAACAGTATTTGAAATAATTCAAGTCCCACAAGATAGAACGGAGGTTAAATTCTGGCTGAGGATAACACTGCTTAAAATCGAAACTCTTAGCACCAATGACTTGAAACTGTGCCAATCCACGCACAGTCTTACGCAGCATATCCTTCTCTTTGGCGCTAAATACACCTGTCTTGCGTCCTTCTGAGATATAGTCAAAGAGCAAGACATTACCCAAATCCTGCTGCACATAGTTCATCTCATCATCGCTGATAGCTAATACACGTGGCACACGCAATCCTAAGTTTAAGAAGTGCTTTGCCATATATAGAAAAGCATGGTTCTCATCACGCGAAGTGCCCTGAACACCTATCAATGACTCGCTACCATCCTCACTCATGATACGATAATATCTACGATTACTACCAGAAGCCGTCAAAGCAGTTTGTTCACCTGCTTTTTTGCCCGTAGCCTCATAAAACAATTGACTTAACGATTGTGCCATAGTTATCCAAAGTAAAATAGGGCACAAAGATACTACTTTTTTATGAAATATGCAAAAAAAAGCAATTTTTTGTAAAAATATTTGGTCAATTCAAAAAAAAGCAGTACCTTTGCACCCGCTTTCGATAAGAAGCAAGTCTTCCTAGCTCAGTTGGTAGAGCAACTGACTCTTAATCAGTGGGTCCAGGGTTCGAGTCCCTGGGAGGACACCAAAGACACCTAAACAGGTGTCTTTTTTAACTATAGATACCAAATTGTTATGCAAGCTATGATTTTTGCAGCGGGTTTGGGTACACGCCTCAAACCGCTAACCGATACACTACCTAAGGCACTCGTACCTTTAGCAGGAAAGACATTGCTACAATGGCAAATTGAGAAACTTAAAGCTGCGGGAATTACCGATATTGTGGTAAATGTGCACCATTTTCCAGATATGATTATTGATTATCTCCGCGAGCATGATAATTTTGGGTGCAATATTCAGGTAAGTGACGAACGCGACATGCTACTTGAGACTGGTGGCGGTCTGCGCAAAGCGCAATCCTTGCTCTCTGGCGTTGGAAACCTAAAGTATGGTAGTCAGAAGAGTCCTATCTTGGTTTGCAATGTAGATATCCTCTCCAACATTGACATACCAACCCTAATCCAAGCATATAATCCCAACGAGATGGGTGCGGTGGTAGTCTATCCACGCGAGACACAGCGCTATCTACTCTTTGAAGAGACCAACCGCCTCTGCGGATGGACCAACATCGCTACGGGTGAGGTAAGAGGCGACGAAGCAATAAAGCGATTAGGCGATAAAGCAATGAGAAAACTCGCATTTTCTGGCATGCAAATATTGAGTCCTCGTATTTTCAAGGTAATGGACAAGGTAGTTGCCGAGAAGGGCGATAAGTTCTCTCTGATTGACCTCTACCTCAGTATAGCTGAAAAAGAAATTCTCAGGGCATATATCCCCGAGAATTATCGTATGATGGATGTGGGCAAAATAGCCCAACTATCCGAAGCTGAAGTTTTCGCCTTGAGTTTATAAACAATATTTTGGCACAATCATTTGCAGCGCACCTTTCATGCAGGTTACTTTGCACGGTCCACTAACATCCATTACCACACCATCCGCCTCAAAAGACTGATGTTTTTTGGTGTGCATGAGCAGGTTGTCCGAAACGACAGGATGAACAAATGACAGTTCGTGCAGTTTGCCATTGAATAAGCGAGGTACCGCCTGCATAATTTGCTTGAGGCTTGGCGGGGTGATGAACATCGCATGTAGTACACCATCGCATGGATCTGCATTAGGATTAAGTTTCATTCCGCCTCCCACAAACGAACCATTAGCAATACTGGTGACAAACATCTTGCCCTCTACAACGGTCTTACCATCCACATCCAATCTAAGGTGTGGATTCTTATATTTGGTCAATGACCATATTAGCGCAAATAGATAGTTAACATGGTGGCTACCTATATAATATTTTAAGCTTTCCGCATAGCGACACGCCATAGGTTCGATACCAAAGCCCAATGAGTTGATGAAATAGCGGTGGTGAGGAATATTATTACGCCAATAGGTCACACATCCTACATCAATAGGTTTGCTATATCCTTGAAAGAAGATGTCCAACGAGCGTTTGAAATCTTTGTTCAGTCCCCAATGACGTGCAAAATCATTACCTGTACCGCGAGGCATGAGTCCAAACTGTATCTTAGCACGTTGCTCAGGAGTGATTTCAGCACGCATAATACCGTTAATCACCTCACTAAGTGTACCATCTCCACCAAGCACAAGTATCTGGGTACAACCCTTTTCCTCTACTAATTCACGCGCCAGTTCAATAGCATGATTAGCGTATTTAGTAACACGATACACAAATGGCTGACGCCTTGATTTTAGCAACTTCCACAAATATAATCGCTGCATACGAAATGCGCGTTTACCCGATTTCGGGTTAATGATAATTCCTAACATAGTACTCCACAGTGTCTTACACAATTTTGTTCAACAGTTTCACCCCATTATTCCTCATTCAGTTTGCAAAGATACAAAAAAAAATGCACACTACCAAAAAAGTGTGCATTTTTAATTATTTTATGCTGATTTTTTCGATTATTTGAAATAAGCAGCAACTTTTTCGTTCTCAACAATTTCTTCTTGGAAGATGTAAGCACCTGTTTTAGGGCTCTTAACCATCTTGATACACTTGGTATGGTTACGACCAGCGTTACCAGTGTGAAGGGTTGCGACCGCTTTCTTTGCCATAGTACTAAGCCTTTCTTACTTAAAATGGTTAATTACTTAATTTCTTTGTGGATGGTGTACTTCTTGAGAATTGGGTTGTATTTCTTCAATTCCAAACGCTCAGGAGTGTTCTTGCGGTTCTTTGTGGTAATGTAGCGTGATGTACCTGGCATACCGCTGGCCTTGTGCTCGGTGCACTCCAAGATTACTTGGACACGTGCTTCTTTACTTTTCTTTGCCATAACGAATCCTCCTTTGTTTAAATGTAACCCTTCTCAGAAGCACGCTTCAAAGCGGCATCCAATCCGATCTTGTTAATAGTTCTCAGACCAGCTGCACTCACGTTCAGCATGATCCACGTATCTTGTTCTACCCAGTAGAACTTCTTGTGGAAGAGGTTCACATCAAACGTCCT
>JAZREU010000033.1:0-5278 GCA_045660925.1 Paludibacteraceae bacterium
CTCAGAAGCACGCTTCAAAGCGGCATCCAATCCGATCTTGTTAATAGTTCTCAGACCAGCTGCACTCACGTTCAGCATGATCCACGTATCTTGTTCTACCCAGTAGAACTTCTTGTGGAAGAGGTTCACATCAAACGTCCTCTTTGTGTGACGCTTTGAGTGAGACACATTGCATCCACCCATGGCTTTCTTGCCTGTAATTTGACAAATCTTTGACATTTTATTTTTGTATTTAGTTTATTTTCAATCAATTACCCAAACAGCCTCCATTTTTTTCGCATCCCAAAACAGCACACCAACCCCTACTATACGCGAAAATTCGTGCAAAATTACAACTTTTTTTTTACATGACCAAATGTTTTTGCATTTTTTTTCAAAAAACTTGCTATCCATACTATTTTTTATGCGCGTACTTGCGCGTGAGAAAGAAATGTATTACCTTTGCGGATGGTATAACTAATTAGCAAATAAACATGAGTCATCTGCTTGTCCTTCTCATTCCTTTCTTTGGTACAATTTTGGGATCTTCCATGGTTTTTCTTATGCGAGGTGTCATGCAAGATTGGCTCAGAAAACTATTATTAGGTTTCGCAGCAGGTGTCATGGTGGCGGCATCCGTATGGTCATTATTGATTCCGAGTTTAGAAATGAGTATAAATACAGGAGGAATAGCTTGGTTGCCTACAACGATAGGATTCTGTTTGGGCATGCTATTTCTATTAATACTTGACACATTGATTCCTCACCTACACTTTGGCTCTTCCATTCCTGAGGGGCTGCCCCAAAAAAAGCAATGGCAACGCACAACCATGCTGGCAGTGGCTGTCACGCTACATAATATTCCAGAAGGCATGGCGGTAGGGGTAATATTGGCATCTGCCATAGCAGAAGGGGCTACTATTCCCATGTCTGCGGCATGGGCATTGGCGATAGGTATAGCCGTTCAAAATTTTCCTGAAGGAGCAATCCTATCAATGCCCCTACATTCAGAAGGCATGAAAAAAGGCAAAGCCTTCGGCTGGGGAATAATTTCTGCTATCGTCGAACCCATAGCCAGTATATTGACAATCTTGTTGATTGTTTGGATTGCACCGATATTGCCATATCTATTGGCATTTGCAGCTGGAGCAATGATGTATGTAGTTATAGAGGAACTCATCCCTGAAGCACAAGCCGAGCCTCATAGCAATATCCCCACTTTGGGATTCACCGTGGGTTTTCTACTGATGATGATACTTGATTATACATTATAGAAGCAAAAAATCACATGACTCTTGCGTATGTGCAATTTTTGTAGTACCTTTGCAGAGAATTTGAAACCGAACTACATAAACAAATATAGATATGAAATTAGAAGAAATACTTACCCCAAAAGTGCAAGAGATTGTTAAACAACTATATAACGTAGATATAACTCCTGCACAAGTGCAATTTCAAAAGACTCGCGCCGAGTTTGAAGGCGATATCACCCTCGTTGTTTTCCCATTTGTCAAAGCAGCACGAAAGGCGCCTGCTATGGTAGCACAGGAAGTAGGTGAAGCGTTGTGCGGTGGACTCATTGAGAAATACAATGCGGTACAAGGTTTCCTTAACCTTAGTATTGCGCAAAGTTATTGGATAGAGCAATTACAAGAGATTGCCCAAAATGAGGATTTTGGGCAACTAAGGCGAGAGGTTAAAGGCGATGAGGCGAAAGGTGGCGAAAAGCCATTGATGATGGTGGAATATTCATCTCCTAACACCAACAAACCACTTCACCTTGGTCATGTGCGCAATAACCTTCTTGGTTACTCTATCGCTAAGATTCAAGAAGCAAACGGCTGGGACGTAGTCAAAACCAATATTGTCAACGATCGCGGTATTCATATCTGTAAGTCCATGCTCGCTTGGCAGAAGTTCGGCAATGGCGAGACTCCTGAGTCAAGCGGCAAGAAAGGTGATCACCTCATTGGCGATTACTACGTGCGTTTTGATGTAGAGTATAAAGCTCAAATCAAACAGCTTATGGCGCAAGGTTTGGACGAGGAGACTGCTAAGAAAGAAGCTCCACTCATCAAAGAGGCACAAGCTATGCTCGTCAAGTGGGAGCAAAACGATCCTGAGGTACGTGCATTGTGGCAAAAGATGAACGAGTGGGTATATGCTGGTTTTGATGAGACATACAAGCAAATGGGCGTAGGTTTTGATAAGATTTATTACGAAAGCGACACTTATCTCGTGGGCAAAGGCGAAGTAGAGCGTGGATTGGCTAAAGGCGACTTCTACCGCCGTGAGGATGGCTCTGTATGGGCTGACTTGGCTCAAAACGGCTTGGACGAGAAACTCCTCCTTCGTGCTGACGGCACATCGGTATATATGACCCAAGATATTGGTACTGCGAAACTCCGCTTTGAGGACTACCCTATCGACAAGATGGTATATGTAGTGGGCAACGAGCAAGAGTATCACTTCAAGGTATTGAGTATATTGCTTGACCGTCTCGGTTTCCCATTTGGCAAAGAGTTGGTGCACTTCAGCTATGGTATGGTAGAATTGCCTAACGGCAAGATGAAGAGCCGCGAGGGTACAGTGGTAGATGCCGACGATTTGATGGCACAGATGATTGCTGATGCAAAAGAAATCTCCAAAGATAAGGTCAATACCCTACCCGACATCACTGAAGAGGAAGCCAACGAGATTGCTCGTGTGGTAGGTTTGGGTGCCTTGAAATACTTTATCCTAAAGGTGGACCCTCGCAAGAACATGCTTTTCAATCCAGAGGAAAGTATCGATTTCAACGGCAACACAGGTCCTTTCGTCCAATACACCTATGCACGTATCCAGAGTGTGCTGAGAAAAGCAGGCAATGAGGCTATGAGGCAATTAGGCGATGAGGCGAAAAGGCTGGAGGATAAAGAGCTCGCGCTCATTCAGCGCCTAGTGGATTATCCTGCGGCTGTGCGCCAAGCTGGCGATGAGTTCTCGCCAGCAGTGATTGCCAATTACGCATATGCATTGGCTTGCGAGTTCAATAGTTTTTATCACGATCATAGTATCCTCAACGAGGCAGATACTGATAAACGCGCATTACGTCTCTTGCTCTCTCAAACAGTGGCGAAAGTCATCAAAAGTGCAATGGCTTTGCTCGGTATAGAAGTACCTAATCGCATGTAAGATTATAAGTAAGGGATAAAGACTATAGACCAAAAAGAAAAATAGCGGAGGAATTCCGCTATTTTTGTATGAGAATAAATACTTACTACTCAGTGGGTTGTTGCTTTCGATTCAGTTGCATAGACACATTGCATTTGCAACCATATATATCTGTATCTAATGTATCTATCTCCATTTTTGCAAAAGGAATTTTTAGAGAATCAGAGGCATATATTTGATACACATCGCTAAAATACAACTGCAATGTATCACTCTCCAAATCTGGAGTACAGTTATCTGAATATGCAAACAACCCTTGTTCATTTGTATAGAGCTCAGGTATATACTCACCCAGTAGAGGGGCTCTCAAATCTACCCGAATATTTGCCAAGGGTCTTCCTACTTCATCCACCACCTTACCTTCTAACCACAAATAAGAAGAAGGATCTGGTGCAGGAGAAGCATACAGGTTAACAGGTGGACCATACATTGGTGCCAAATCACATGACATTGCCAGCCATCCCATGATAGTCGTCAAGAGGGCATTGACCCATACTTGACATTTGTTTTTAATCTTTTTCATCCTTTTCCCTTTCTTTACTATGTGATTCCCACATCTTCGCGCTATCCTTGCGCAACCTTTGCGCTTGCCTCTTGTAGTTTGTTGTGATGGCAAAGCATTAGCGATCCATCTTCTCGGCGGAGGTGCATTCCCCCACCCTCGCAGTAGCGGAAGAGTTTGCAATCATTGCATGGTTCCAACTGCTTCATCCATTGGCGATTGCGGTATGGTTCAAAGCGATTCTCCCACACATCCCAGAAGTCGTCCTTATAGATATTGCCTTGGTAGTACTTGCCCCGAATACTGGTGCAAGCCGATATACTACCATCAATCAAGATAGAGGCTACACTCACGCCCGCAGCGCAATGGAAGAGATGGTCGCGGATCTCCATCTCATAATCAGGCATAAAGCCCTCGCAAGAGTAGGAAACATGGATTCCTTCTTTGCGTTTCTCCTTGATATACTCCAATATCTGACGATGTTGCTCTGGGGTGAGCAATAGTTCGGGGTTCTCAGCAGCGCGTCCCATAGGATCAATAGTAATCAGTCGCCAGTTGCGCACACCGATAGACCATAGGTATTGTTGCATCTCATCTAACTGATGAATAGATCGTTGATTCACACAAGTCACCACGTCCCACGTAAGCGATGGCGTAGCCGCTGCCAGTTTGATGGCACGGGTAGCGCCATCAAATGCCAAAGGGTGCTGACGCATCCAATTGTGGTTATCCTTCATGCCATCAAAACTGATAGCTATGGAGCGCAAGCCCGCAGCCATAAGCTCCTTAAAGCGTTTTTCGGTCAATGCCAAGCCGTTGGTGACCATGCCCCAAGGGTAGCCACGTTTTTTGAGCGCTGCTCCTACCTCGGCAAGATCCTTGCGCATAAGTGGTTCACCTCCAGAAATGATTATCAGGACTTTATGCGGATCGACATGAGGCGTGACGGATTGGTCAATCACACGGAGGAAATCCTCCGCGGGCATGTCGGGTGTCACTTCGCTGTTGGAGCAGTCGCTACCGCAGTGCAGACAATGCACATTGCAGCGAAGTGTGGATTCCCAAAAGAGTTGTTGCAGCGGATGCAACTGTTGAAGGTTTTTGCGGCGTAGCCGCTCAAGCTCAAATATAATACGTTTACGGAGTTTCATCATCTATTTCTTCTTCAATTGAAAATCAGCATCTACCGAATATTTAACGGTCCAATCGGTCCTTTCTGTTTCTTGCATTTTTCGGGGAGCAACATGCATTGTATCTGACTCATACTCGCCAGTAGTATCATTCACTATTACCTCTAAACATTCACCACCGAAAGAATTCAACATAATCTGCATATTATACATTCCTTGTTCGTTGGTATAAACATTTTTTGGCCAAGTAAATTCATCTACAACCTTCAATGATACTTGCATAGACTCAAGTGCCTCGCCATCTTCATTGGTCACCTCACCCTTTACATTATACTCCGCATGTGGCGATCCATATAAAAGTTCTTGTCCCCCACAAGAGACACCAAAAAATCCCAATAATGTAGTCAATAGACTACCTACCAATAGATGGTATTTGTTTTTAATCTTTTTCATA
>JAZREU010000034.1:0-12702 GCA_045660925.1 Paludibacteraceae bacterium
TACCAACACTGTCTCGCCGAAGAGGTTCTTGCGACCTGCTGCAGCCCACTCGTCCACGTTCTCCGCCATAGGAGAAGATGGGGTGATAGGATAGATGGCAGCTACCTCGGTGAACATATACGCGATATGCGCCGCAGCAGCATTACCATCAAGGGTTAAATACTTTTTTTCTTTGTTCATTGTAGTATAATTTTGTTGTTAAATAGTTTTCTTGTGAGGCTATTAGGCGATAAGGCTAATAGGCGATTAGGCTAGTATAGGAAGCCGAAGAGCCAGAGTGGAATATTCTTTTGTTGTCCTACTTCAAGGTCGGCGATAGCGCAGTAGCGAATGCCTGTCTTGCTAGGCGTAGTAGCCAAAGCATCCATATAATACTTGCCGTCGATGATGAACATCGCACTACGATCTGTGGCGTTGATCTTGTGATTGCCATGCAAGGTAGCGTAGAAGAAAGTCTCGGCGATAGCCTGCTTGTCTGGTTCGCGTGTGCATGTGGCATAGCACAAGTTAGGATTTTGCATGTATACCTTGGTAGGCTTGAGCGGGAACTGCTTGCCCTCTGGGTAGAGCATGTTCAACAAGCGAGCATCCTTGAGGTATTTGATATAATTCATTGTGGTCGAACGCGAGCAATCGATGGCATCTGCCAGGCTGCTGACGTTGAGACTGCAAGGCGTTTGCTGGAGCATGAGGTAGAGCAGTTTGCGCAACTTAGGCAAGGAACTGACCTCGATTTGCTTAATGAGCAACACGTCCACCTCGAGGATCATATTCATCATCTTGAGTAGCGACTCGGAGAAGTCGTGTGGCTCGAGGAAGAGCGGATAATAGCCGTGGTGGAGGTAGTCGTCGAAATAGTCAAGAGGTTTTATTGTTTGACCTATTCGAAGGGATATATCAGCATGATGTTTTAAAATATCCTCTAAAGTAAATACTGGTAGTTTCAATCCAAGAAGGACATTCAAATATTCACGAAAACTAAAACCACGTAAATTATAAGGATGAACTATTGAACCTATATCACGATTATCTTCTACCAAACGCATTACAGAAGATGCTGTAAAAATAATACGCAAATTTGGATAACGATAGTAGCATTGGCTCAATTCTCGTGACCAATTAGGATACTTAAACGCTTGGTCAATCAATAGCGTATGACCTCCAGCTGCCACAAATTCGCCAGCCAACTCAACCAACGAAAACTCCGTAAAATAAAAATCATTAAAATTCACATAGAGCGTTCTATTGCTCAAATCAGGATTTTTGATTCGTAATTCTTTCGCATAGTTCAACAAAAAATCAGTTTTCCCCACTCCTCTGCCACCTTTAATAGCAATTAATCGATCACCCCAGTTGATTTCATCCATCAATACACGACGAGCTGGCACATGCACATGCTCAACCAAATAATTATGTGTTTTGTAAAATGCTTTCAACATAATTTATTATTCTACATCAAGTAGCTCTGTAAAAAAACGAACAAATAATCCACGCTGCAAAGGTACTGCTTTTTTTTTAAATTTGCAAACTCTATATGACATTTTTAACAAAATATTCAAAAAAAGTCCTCAAGCCAGAACTTGAGGACTTTGTTAGAGCAATTTGCAATTTATCCTTTAGAAATTGCACCGCTTGGGCAAACATCAGCACAAGTGCCGCACTCTGTGCACAAGTCAGCGTCAATTGTGTAAATGTCACCTTCAGAAATTGCGCCCATTGGGCACTCACCAATACATGTACCACATGCGATACATTCGTCAGAAATTACGTAAGCCATAATTCAGTAGTTTATAGTTAATAATTAGTAGTTAATACTCGTTAGCGACTGCAAAGGTACAACAAAAAAATCAAAGTACCAAATATTAGGGATTAATTTTTACAAAATTCTTTTTTATTTTTTCTTTTTTGCTGTTTGCATAGCTGCCATCAGCCGAGCATTAGGTCCCGTTAACTGTTTGTCCACCAGCCCTTTTTGCTTGGCGAAGACAGTCCAGTTCTTAGCTCCTTTCTCCTTCTGTGGCATCCCCAATTGCAGGTAGTGGCAATAGGCTATACCAAGCGCGTCGGTAGCATCCAGTTTCTTTGGCATCTGTTCTTCAGGTATATGCAAGAAGCGTTGCAACATGTCCGCCACTTGGCGTTTGTCGGCATGTCCATTGCCTGTGATTGCCATCTTGACTTTCATAGGCGAGTACTCTACCACGGGTACGTCTTTCGACAACGCTGCTGCAATAGCCACACCCTGGGCATGCACAATCTTAATCATCGTCTGCGGATTCTTGTCCACAAACTGCGATTCGATAGCCAAAACCGACGGATGGTATTTGTCGATCAAATCTTGCAGAAAGAAAAACTCCTTTTGCAGACGCGCATACTGATCATCCAGTTTGTGCACATCATACACGCCAAAGTCCAATATATCAACCCTGCTACCGATTGTATGAATCAGCGCGTACCCCATATACAACGTACCGGGATCCACACCTAATATAATATGTTCTTTTACCAGTTTGTCAAGCATTCTAAAAAAGAAAATAGATCCATTTATAAAGTAGTTTCCCGTACGATCAAATTAGTAGGAACCATCTCCGTTTGCGGAATAAGTTCATTTCCGTTCAATCGTTTTAGCAGGCGCAACATAGCATGCCTACCGATAGTGGCACCCTGTTGTTGTACTGTCGTAAGCATAGGCGACAAGGAACGACCAATAGGAGCATCCGAGAAACCACATATGGATAAATCCTCTGGAATCTTTAACCCCATCGTTTGCGCAACATGCAATACACCTACTGCGCAATCATCATTGACACAGAACACTGCATCTGGACGGTTGCTCTCATGGAAAATCTTAGGCATCTCAACAACAGCCTGGTCGCGCGTATCGCATTCGAGTACCAAATTCTCTGTAATAGGTATATTATATTGCATCAATGCATCACGCCATCCTTGATAACGACGACGAGAAACTTCTAACTGCATAGAGGATGACAGGTACATAATCCGCTTTTTACCCGTACATATCATATATTCTACGGCACTAAACGCACCTACATAGTCATCCGAAACAACCTGATCACACTTGATTGAGGGGCATGGACGATCGTACAGAACTAAAGGCATACCATTATCTAATACGTCTTGTATATGATCAAGATTAACGGTTTGTTTGCTCACTCCCATCAATATCCCCGCCACACGACTACTAATCAAAGTATGGATTCCCTGAATCTCTTTTCGGAAATCTTCACGAGTTTGAAAAATCAAGATATTATAACCAGCCTCATTGGCAGCTTGCTCTATACCATCCAAAACGGAAGAGAAAAAATGGTGGTTCAGTTCAGGAATAATAACACCGATGATCGTATTCTTGCTGGTTCGTAAATTACTTGCCATCAAATTGGGTTTGTAATTAAACCTGCGGGCGCACTCACGCACGGCATTTTTTGTCTTAGCACTAATGTCTGGATGATTTTGCAAAGCACGACTAACAGTAGATACAGACACCCTCAATTCGCGTGCTAAATCTTTAATAGTGGGAGATTTCATACAAATAACTAATCCTGTTTTTATTAATCATCACGTTCACGATTGCGTAAGGCTCCACGAAAAATCACAAAAACAGCACCTACTATCAGTGCGTAATCAGAATAGGGTTGCAATTTTAGAACACTAAGAACAACTCCAACCAATAGAAAACATAAACCAGCAACAAAGAATTTCGAACTCCACCTCATTGGTTCAATATTTATTTATTCAACAATATAAACATCCTCATTATCAGCATGCATAGCAAATTTTTCACGTGCATACTGCTCAAGACTATCGGTATTTTCTAATGTTTTTAAGACTCGCTGCGAATGAGTAATTTCCTGCTCAAGATTATTTAACTCTTGTTCAGACTGTTGAATTTTCTTTGCGCGTTTTACAATTTGAATTAAACATTGATCTCCTACAAAAACAAAAACAATCGTAAAAATAAAGCACGTAATGACATATTTATTAATCAGCCATTTACGTACAAAACCATTTTTCTTTTCACTTTCCATAACAATTAAGATTTTCGCTGCAAAAGTACTACTTTTTTTTTATTTATGCAAACATTCACCATATTTTTCTAAAAAAAGCACCAAATCGGTTGTATATCTCAAAAAAAAGCACTACCTTTGCGGTTGTTTTTTATTTGCAATTATATAATAGTGTATGGCTAAGAAACTACATATAGACACGCTCTGCGTGCAGGCGGGTTACAATCCTCAAAAGGGAGAACCACGCCAAGTGCCTATCATTCAGAGCACTACATTCAAGTACGAGACCAGCGAACAGATGGGGCGTCTTTTTGATTTGGAGGACAGCGGTTATTTCTACACCCGTCTGCAAAACCCTACCAACGACACCACCGCAGCACAGATTGCTGCGATGGAAGGTGGCGTAGCAGCGATGCTCACCTCATCGGGTCAAGCGGCGAACTTCTTCGCATGTTTCAATATCTGCCAAGCAGGCGATCACATGATCACGACTACCAGTATCTATGGTGGAACTTATAATCTTTTTGGAGTGACCTTCCCCAAGATGGGCATTGAGATTACCTTCATCGACCAAGATGCCAGCGACGAGGAGTGGGCAGCAGCGTTCCGTGAGAATACCAAACTGGTGTTTGGTGAGACACTATCCAACCCCAATGTGCGTATCTTGGACATCGAGCGTATCGCAGGTATCGCCCATGCGCATGGTGTGCCATTGATTGTGGATAACACCTTCCCTACTCCCGTCAACTGCCGTCCGTTTGAGTTCGGAGCGGACATCGTTACCCACTCCACCACCAAATACATGGACGGTCATGGCGTACAAGTGGGTGGCGTGATTGTCGATAGCGGCAATTTTGATTGGGAAGCACAACACGACAAATTCGCTTGTCTGACCGAGCCCGATGCTTCCTACCACGGGTTGCGTTATACCGAGGCCTTCGGCAAACTGGCGTATATCACCAAGGCGACTGCCCAACTCATGCGCGACTTGGGTTCTATCCAAAGTCCACAGAATGCTTTCTACCTACACTTGGGTCTTCAGACCCTGCATGTGCGTATGCCTCGCCATTGCGAGAGCGCACTGAAAGTGGCTCAATGGCTGGAGAAACATCCCGATGTGGCATGGGTGCGCTATCCTGAACTGGAGAACGACCCCGAGCATGCACGCCAACTCAAGTACTTGCCTAATGGTTCGTGCGGTGTGATGGCATTCGCCGTGAAAGGCGACCGCGCTTTTGCCAACCGTTTTATGGATAGTCTGAAGTTAGTGACTATTGAGACCCACGTAGCCGACTGCCACACCTGTATCCTTCACCCTGCATCGCATACCCACCGCCAACTCAGCAACGAGGCACTTTTGGCAGCAGGTATTGACCCAGACCTAATGCGCCTCAGTATCGGTTTGGAGAACGCAGACGACCTCATAAATGATATAGAGAATGCACTTACACAAGCTCACAACGCATAATTTCTCTTTTGAAGCAGGTGGCACGCTCGACCAACTGGAGATTGTCTATCACACCTCAGAGCGACCTTATCAGCAAGGCGAGCGCGTGGTATGGCTCTGCCATGCCTTGACCGCCAACTCCGACCCGCTGGACTGGTGGCCAGAGATGGTAGGCGAAGGGTGTTGCGTGAACCCCGACACGGATTATGTAGTCTGCGTTAATATCTTCGGCTCGGCGTATGGAACTACGGGACCGAGGGATTTTTGGAGTCCGGACTCCGGAGACCGGAATAACCCATTGTCTTTCCCAAAATTCACCGTCCGCGATACAGCCCGTCTCTTCACTTTGGTGCGCGAACATTTGGGCATAGAGCAAGTGGACCTGCTCATTGGTAGTTCCATTGGTGGTTTTCATGCTTTGGAGTGGGCAATCATGGAGGGCGAGCGCATCCGCAAAGCAGCATTTATAGCCACTGCACCTCGTGTATCGCCATGGCTGAGCGCATGGATGGAAGTGCAACGCATGGCACTCGAAGCAGACCCTACCTTCCGTGCTTGCGAGTCCCTCGATGGCGGACGCAAAGGACTGGAAGCCGCGCGCGCCATTTCGCTTATCTCCTACCGCAGTTTTGATGGTTACAACCTTACCCAATACGAGACCGACGACGACTGTCTTTTTGCCAGTCGCGCTGCCAGCTACGAGCGCTATCAAGGTGAGAAACTCATTAAACGTGGCTTTGATGCTTACTCCTACTACTACCTACTCCATTGTGTGGATAGCCAAAACGTAGGTCGCAATCGTGGAGGCGTAGTCACTGCTCTGGCGCAAATAAAAGCCAAGAGCATTGTTATCTCCATCACCTCCGATGGTCTCTTCCCCCCATGCGAGAGTAGCGAGTGGGCAAAGCACATCCTGGGAGCGGAGTACTACGAAATTGAATCACGCTTCGGGCACGATGGATTCCTGCTCGAAACAGAACAAATAACCAATATTATACGTTTTAATTAACATTTATGGATAAACAACATGTTGTCGTGCGTTTTTGTGGTGATTCTGGCGACGGTATGCAATTGACAGGGTCTATATTCTCTTCGTTAAGTGCCATTTTGGGCTATGAGATTAGTACATTGCCTGACTTTCCTGCAGAGATACGCGCACCACAAGGAACCTTAGGAGGCGTAAGCGGTTTTCAAATACAATTGGGCTCAGGAATCTACACACCAGGCGACCAAGCAGATGTGATAGTAGCCATGAATGCCGCAGCACTAAAGGTATGCGCATTAGGTGCCACATTTAACCAATCTAACGCAAAATGGGAAGAACAGAGTGCTATGTTTACGCGTAATGCCATTATTATTGTGGATACCGATTCGCTTACATCCAAAGACTTGGCAAAAGCACATTACACAACTGATAATCCATTCACGGAATTAGGAATCCCTGAGACTGTTCAGATTATCCCAGTAGCCCTCACCCAACTTACAAAAGAGAGTCTTAAAGATATGGTATTGGATACCAAATCCATACTTAAATCGCGCAATATGTTCGCTTTGGGATTGGTGTGTTGGCTTTTCAATCGCCCTATAGATAAGGCAGTATCCTTCTTAGAGAATAAGTTTCAACAGAAACCATCGCTGATTACCCCTAACGTGAAAGTACTAACCGATGGCTATCAGTACGGCAACAACATAGCATTAAGCATCCAAACGATAAACATAGAAAAATCACATCAACTACCCAAAGGTATCTATACATCTATTTCAGGTAATAAAGCTACCGCATGGGGATTGATTGCTGCTGCGGAGAAATGTAGCAAGCGATTATTCTTGGGTTCTTATCCTATCACTCCCGCTACGGATATTATGCACGAACTTGCATCCCGCAAAGATATGAGGGTGATGGTAGTGCAAGCTGAAGATGAAATAGCAGGTGTATGCACAGCTATTGGAGCCGCTTTTGCAGGTGATTTAGCAGCCACCAGCACCTCTGGTCCAGGATTAAGTCTAAAGAGCGAATCTATAGGATTGGCGGTGATGGCAGAATTGCCATTAGTGGTAATTGACGTACAGCGAGGAGGTCCCAGCACGGGTTTACCTACTAAGACAGAACAAACGGATCTACTGCAAGCCCTCTATGGTCGTAATGGTGAATGTCCCGTAGTAGTAATAGCTGCATCAAGTTCGGTGAACTGTTTTGAATATGCATATCACGCTGCGAAAATAGCATTGGAAAACATGACTCCCGTAATTTTACTCAGCGACACGTATTTAGCAAATGGGACAGGACTATGGCGTATTCCTAAATTAATTGAATTGCCCGCTATTCATCCACAAGGGGTACCTGAGATACTCAAAGGGAAATATAATCCTGCACTACGCGATGAGCGTGGCGTACGCTATTGGGCATATCCTGGTATGGAAGGGTATGAACATCGCAATATTGGATTAGAACGAGATGCTGAGAAGGGAACCATATCTACCAACCCCGATAATCACCAACGTATGGTGCTTGCACGTCAGGCAAAAATAGAGCAAGTAGCACAACATCTGCCATTACTGAAAGTACAATGTAAAACAGATAGTGATACTCTATTAATCGGTTGGGGATCCACCGAAGGACATCTCCATGCTGCTGCCGAGCAAGCAGGATGTGCTTTGGCACATTTTAATTACATCCATCCATTGCCCGTAAACACAGAAGAAGTATTACATCGGTACAAACGCCTAATTGTATGCGAACTCAATAGCGGACAGTTTGCAGCCTATCTGAAAAGTAAAATAAGCAACATTGTGTTGGAGCAATATAACGAATTAACAGCTCAACCCTTTGCTGTAGAACGTATCGTACATGCTGTAAAAAAGACTAACAGGTAATATTTATGGAAGCAAGTCAATTTAAAAGCGGCCAATATGTAAAATTTTGCCCAGGATGCGGTGATCATGCTATCTGCATGGCTCTACAAAAAGCTATGGCTCAGGTGGGTGTAGCGACAAGCCAAACAGTAGTTATCTCAGGGATTGGATGTTCGAGTCGCATGCCACACTACCTGAACACTTATGGTTTTAACACCATCCACGGACGAGGTGCTGCGATTGCAACAGGAGTCAAGACGAGTCACCCAGAACTGAGTGTATGGCAGATGACTGGTGATGGTGACTGCCTTGCTATAGGAGGTAACCATTTTATACACGAATTACGGCGTAATGTTGATTTGAATATTTGTTTGTTCAACAATCGCATCTATGGTTTGACCAAGGGGCAATACTCTCCTACCTCTCCTAAGGGTTTTATCAGCAAATCAAGTCCATTTGGTACGGTAGAGCGACCATTTATTCCAGCAGAACTGGTGTTCGGTGCACGCGGAACATTCTTTGCCCGCACGTTGGATGTAGATATGCCAACAACCATTGAATGTATGGTAAGCGGACATCAGCACAAGGGAGCAAGTGTTATTGAATGTTTGGTAAATTGTGTCATTTTCAACAAGGGCACACATAATTGGATTGCAGAGCGCGATATGCGATTAGAGCATTCTATCGTATTGAAGCATGGCGAAAAAATGATTTTTGGAACCAATAAAGACAAAGGGTTAGCGCTTGATTATAGCCAAGGATTAATTCCAAAATTGGTGGTTGTGGAGAGTACGGACGAGCGCGTATTGACTCACGATGCTACTACGCAAGACTCTACTCTGCATCGCATGTTAGCTATAATGGGAATAGAAGAGCCCAGAGATAGTAATTTGCCAATAGCATTAGGAGTGATTCGTAATGTAGAGATAGAGACCTATGATTCGGCTGTCAATCAGCAAATTAATCAGGTACGCGAGAGAAGTAAAATTACATCCTTTGATCAACTAACATCCACATTAGAACAATGGAAAATAGACTAATGACCTAAATAATGAATAGATTATTATGAAAAAATTAATGGTACTTATTATCATGCTTTTTACCACATGGATGGGAGCATGGGCACAAAAACAGATAGACTCCATACCACCATCGCTAGTTGAGCAAGTGGAACATTGGTATGCTGCTAATATGAATTATGGAACTATTGCAACTTTGATGGCAATAGAATCCTCGTTTATTCCTTTTCCAAGCGAAGTGGTAATTCCTCCCGCATCATATGTAGCAGGTATAGAAGGAAGTAGTTTGCATACTACCAATAGCTATCCACTGAATGTACTATTGGTCATATTGTTCGGCACGATAGGCGCTATCATTGGAGCAAGTTTAAACTATTTATTAGCTTTGTGGCTCGGTCGTCCCATCATATACGCATTCGCCGACAGCAAAGTGGGACACTTTTGTTTGCTTTCAGCAGAAAAAGTCAAACGAGCTGAAGACTATTTCAACGAGCATGGTAAAGTTTCAACCTTCGTAGGACGTTTAATCCCTGGTATTCGCCAATTGATTAGTATTCCTGCGGGTCTATGCAAGATGCATTTCGGATGGTTTTTACTATACACTTTCTTAGGTGCAGGCATATGGAATATAGTATTAGCGTTGTTGGGGTATATAGCTCACGGTCAAATGGACTTAATCCATACCTATAGCCACGAATTGAGCCTTATAATTATGGCATTATTAGGTATATTGGTGGTATATTTTGTCGTCAAAGCAATTATAAAACACAAGAGAAAAAAATAATTTAGAAGATATTACAAAAAAACAACAAAACGTCACGGACCGTGACGTTTTGTTCGTAATAGATATCTTACATTGATTTATTCCTTATTCGAAGTATAAGCATCTACTGCTTTCTTCACACTACCATGGAGGAGCAACAAGTCTTTCGCCTTGTCATATTCAAGACCAAGTTCCTCAATAATCATTCGTGTACCACGGTCAACAAGTTTCTTGTTACTCAGTTGCATATTAACCATCTTATTTCCCTTAACACGCCCCATCTTAATCATCGTGATGGTAGTAATCATGTTGCAGACCAGTTTCTGCGCCGTTCCTGATTTCAGACGAGTAGAGCCCGTTAAGAATTCAGGACCTACCATAGGTTCAATAGCAATCTCTGCCACTTGACCTACAGGCGAACCAGGGTTGCAGGATACAGATGCAGTCAAACAACCAAACTCGCGTGCGCGCTCGAGCGCGCCTATAACGTAAGGAGTAGTACCTGAAGCCGCAATACCCACAACAGTATCAAGAGTGGTGATATTATGGTCAAGCAACTCTTGCCAAGACCTCTCTAGATCATCCTCTGCATTCTCCACGGGGGTGCGCAATGCGATATCACCACCCGCGATAAGACCAATCACGAACGAAGGTGGCATACCAAAGGTAGGAGGAATCTCACTGGCATCCAACACGCCAAGACGACCGCTCGTACCAGCACCCATATAGAAGATACGACCGCCTTTTTGCATGCGCTCAACAATACCCTCTACTAATTTTTCTATTTGAGGAATACACTCCTTGACAGCCAATGCTACCTTTTGATCTTCCTCGTTCATCTCCACGAGCAACTGACCCACTGATTTCTGGTCTAAGTTGTCATGTAATGATGTTTGCTCTGTTACTTTTGTAAAAGCCATAATTATTGTCTATTTTATCTCTCGGTAATTACCCGACATGAACCCGTCAAGAACCCGTAAGAGAAAGGTTATTACATTGTAGGAACAACATCTTTTTTGTGGTACTCTTTGAGACCCTCCATAGGACCTTGGAGAATCTTACCCACTTGGAAGCCGTTGTCAGCCAAGACCTTCTTCAAAACATCTTGGTAGTAGTATGCGATAGAACCAATAAAACCAACAGGAAGAGCAGGATACTGTGGCAAAATACGCTTAGCAAAATAATCAAAGTGATCGTAAACGAGTTGTGCAATCAATGGATTATCCATGTTTTCTGAGCAGAACTTGCTCAATGAGGCCAAGTAACGATTGGGGAAAGGTTTACGGTAAACATTGTCAATCACATCAGCAGCAGTAATGCCATATTGCGCTTGGAACTTCTCCTTGAGTTCCTCACTGAGTTGGTTCTTGAAGAGGTCAGACACAAGGCGTTTGCCCAAAACAGCACCACTACCCTCATCACCGAGGATAAAACCAAGAGCAGGTACATTCTTCTCTATTTCCTTACCATTCCACAAACAAGAGTTTCCACCTGTTCCTAAAATACATGCTACACCACGCTCCTCTCCTAATACACCACAAGCTGCACCCACCATATCAGAATACACTTCAATCTTGGCAGATTTGAATACAGCTTCCAAAGCATATTCTACAACTGGAATTTTTTCGGGTGTACATCCAGCTCCATAAAAGAATATGCGATTAATAGTACCTGCCCACAAGAGATGAGAAATCTGTGGAAGTAATTGGTTGTTCACACTATTCTTAATTGCATCAGAGGTTTGTTGAAAAGGATTGATGCCATCCGTAAAAAACTCTTCGCTATGGCCATTTGCAGCCATTAAGCACCAATGGGTTTTTGTTGAACCAGAGTCCGCTATCAAAATCATAATACTAATATTTATAGTTATAAATGTCTCATGTCATTATTCAAATAGGCGCAGTACCCAACAAATAACTCGCAAAAGTACTATTTTTTTTTCACGCGCGCAAGCACACGAGCTTGTTTTATGTTGTAGAACATATAATAAAGTTTTTTTTTCAAAAATCAATTGCAACCATTTGCAATATCCATAAAATTATACTACCTTTGCAAAGCAATATGTCAAAAATAAAAAATATGAGAAATAATCTTAGCCAACTGATTTCTCTTAGCAAAATCGAAGAGAAATTGTACCGCCCTGCGGACGCTTACGAGCAATCACGCGTGACCCGCATGGAACATGTAAACACTACTATTGTAGAAAAACCTCAAGAAGGTATCGCTGCTGTAGCTGCGCGTATTGCAAAACTCATCAATCGCCGCGAAGCAAACGGACAAAAAACCGTTCTATCTTTGGCATCTGGTCGCTCCATGCGCGACTTGTTTGTGGAACTCGTTCGTCTTCACAAAGAGGAGGGTTTGAGTTTCAAGAACGTAGTAGTATTCGGATCTTATGAGTTCTATCCATTGGCAGATGCTTCATTGGGTAGTATGGGTCAAATCAAGAGCCAACTACTTGATCAAGTGGACATCCTCCCAGAGAACGTGCACACTTTCCCAGGCGACCTTCCAAAAGAAACCGTATTCACCTTCTGCGAGGAGTACGAGAAAGCTATTGAAGCAGCGGGTGGTATTGATATTCAAGTACTTGGC
>JAZREU010000035.1:0-18374 GCA_045660925.1 Paludibacteraceae bacterium
AAGGTATCTTGAGTTGCTTACTTACCAAACTAACAGATAATCCTGTTTTAAGCAATCCTAATGCCTCTGCTTTTAATTCTAATGACACTTTTTCTCTCATAATTAAACACTTAATGTGTCCAAAAAATGGGGGTCAGTACAAATAACTGTACTCTGTAAATATACTAATGTACCATATATCTATCGTGTATGTACCGTATATCAACCGTATATCTACCGTAGTTGATAGCGGGAAGATAGTGTAAATTATGAACTATAAGTGATTAGTGATAAAGTTTGCTGTGTGCGCAAGTAGCAAGTGGTGGGTTATGATTAATCTGCCATAATGGCAGTCAGATTTGCTATGGCACGGAGATTGTGAGAATACTATTACGAAGTAATAAAACATGGATTATGACAAAGAATAAAGATACAAAACAAGTAGAGCAACCTGTTGAAAATCAGGTTGAAAAAGAAACGGTGCAAGCTGCAAACAATAGTGAAGTTACAAAGGACTGCCAAGCAACAAGTGCTGAAGAAATGTTAGAAACAGAGCAAGTGCAAGCCAAAGTGGCAGAGTTGGAAGCACGCGTGGCAGAACTCGAAGACCTCAAACTGCGCCAAATGGCAGAGTTTGACAACTTCCGTCGTCGTACCAACAAAGAGAAACTCGAACTCATGACCACAGCAGGAGAACGCATATTCAAAGATATGCTCCCTCTCGTGGATGACTTTGAACGCGCACTTTCGGCTATGAGCCGAGAAGGCGAAAGGCGAGAAGGCGATGAGGCTATAAGGCAGGGAATAGAACTTATCTACAATAAGTTCGTGGGATTCTTGGCGGCAAATGATGTGAAGGCAATTGATACCACAGACGCAGATTTCAATACCGACCTGCACGAAGCAATCACCACCTTTGCTGCAGGCGAAGATAAAAAAGGCAAAGTAATCGACTGCACACAAAAGGGTTACACCCTTGGAGAGAAAGTCATTCGCTTCTCGAAAGTCGTTGTTGGCGAATGATGTTAATTATGAATTTTGAATTAAGAGTTTTGAATTTTTAATACAAGATTATGGCAGAAAAAAGAGATTATTACGAAGTGCTGGGCGTGGGTAAGACTGCGACAGCAGAGGAAATAAAAAAGGCATACCGCAAGATGGCGGTGAAATATCACCCAGACAAAAACCCAGGTGATAAAGCAGCTGAAGAGAAATTCAAAGAAGCTGCAGAAGCATACGAGGTACTGTCTGATCCACAGAAACGCCAACGCTATGACCAGTTTGGTCACGCAGGCATGGGTGGCGCAGGTGGCTTTGGTGGCGGAGCTGGCATGAATATGGAAGACATCTTCTCTCACTTCGGAGACCTGTTCGAGTCCTGGGGTATGGGTGGCTTCAGTGGTGGCTTTGGCGGCAGTCGTGGCGGTGGTCAGAGAGTGCGCCGTGGTAGCGACCTGCGCGTGCGCGTACGCGTTACCTTAGAAGAAATAGCCAACGGCGTGGACAAGAAAATCAAGGTGAAGAAGTTGGTGAACTGCTCGCATTGCAATGGTTCGGGTAGTGCAGATGGTCAGGTGGAGACCTGCTCTACTTGTCATGGTACGGGTCGCGTGGTGAGTGCACAACGCAGTATATTCGGTATGATGCAAGTGCAAAACGAGTGTCCAAACTGCCATGGCGAAGGTAAAATCATCAAGAACAAGTGTACGCATTGCCAAGGTAATGGTGTAGTACGCGAGGAGGAGATCATTGAGATTCATATCCCTGCTGGTGTGGCAGGTGGCATGCAGATACCTGTACACGGTAAGGGCAATGCAGCTCCTCATGGAGGCGTCAACGGCGATCTGCTAGTGCTGATAGAGGAAGAAGAGCACAAGGATTTCTTGCGCGATGGTAGCGACTTGATATATAACCTGCTACTGGATATGCCTACGGCAATCTTGGGCGGACAGGTGCAGATACCTACCCTACAAGGCGAGGCGAAGATTACCATTAGCCCAGGAACGCAGCCAGGCAAAGTGCTGCGCATGCGTGGCAAAGGTCTGCCAATGATAGACTCATACGCGCGTCAGTATGGCACAGGCGATATGCTCATCAACGTGGGCGTGTATATTCCTGAGGCACTCAACAAAGAAGAGAAGAAAATAATCGAGCAACTGCAAAAGAGCGAGAATGTCCGCCCTGGAGCAAGCGATAAGAAGAATTTCTTCAAGAATCTGTTTGGGTAGATATTTAAGACAACATAGACAACTTGCGCTTGAATCAACACCTTCGAGCGCTTCAAGAAGGGATGAAAAGAAATATTATTTTTGCAGTATTGGTGAGCCTCTGTGCGCAGTTGCGTGCTGAGGTTTTTCCATCTTTTGGCGTGGATAGCGTAGGAAGCCAATTCTTTCGTGAGTGGTATGTGACGAACGATTTGGTTCACTTTTTGGATAATGGTTCGGATAATGTTTTCTACGAAGCAGAGACCACAGGTGAGTGGAATATGCCAGACCAAAAACTATTCTCGATAGCCGGTAACCCCTACAAGTGGAACAAATATTATATCAATGGTTTTCGAATAGACAGCCGCTTTCAAGTGGGTAGTTCGCTCTATCATGCAGATATGAATGACCATAGTTTGGCCATTGACTATCATAATGGTACATTGTCTTTGCAAACAGATACCGTGCGTAGAAACTTAGCTCAAGTGACATATAATCTAGGTCGTGTGGGCAATGAGGTATCTGCGGGAACGAAGTGGCTGATTAACCTATTCCACAAGTCCGCTTCGGAGCGCAATATGCCAGGAAACGATCTTAGTCGCCGTGCTTTTATGTGCGGAGCAGGTGAGTTGGAAGCAGGATACGGTATATCCGCTTTCGGCAAAAAATACTACCAACACCTTTATGCGAATATGGGTCAGCGTAGTGTGGTTTATTTCGACCGCAAAGGAACAGCAGGAATGTATGATGCTGATTTCTACCAAGTTCAGTTGGATGGCGAATTGCCTATGAAGGAAAATAAGGTGGTAGATCAGTTGTATTATTTGTTCTCTGCGAATGCTCGTGGCGATTGGGGATCGGAGTTCGTGTATAACGAGAATGAGGTGGCTCATCTAGAGGCATATAGCTTGTCGGTATATGGCAAGAAGCATGTAGGTGAGCGTCATCGATTGACAACGGGTATAACATGGGCTTTATCCGACATTGCCAAACGTGATTCATCGTTCTCACGCAACTTGATTGACCAAGATGGCGAGGGCTTTGAGCCTTATTATGCAGATGGTCAGCTGAACGAATTGAACTGGGCAGTCAACTATGACTATGAGATATTGCCATGGATGCATCTGAAGTTGGATGCATATAATTCGCTTTTGCATTGGTCACCTTCCGAAGAACAATGGACTACAAGTACCTATTACCAACGTTATAACGATTCGTTGCCAACTGCGTTGAGTACCTATCAGTGGGAGTCCCAAGCTTTTACCAGCGGTCTTTTGGAGAATGCATTGACGGTGGAAGCCAAGAAATGGCTGAAACCATGGTTGCAAGTGCAAGGTTTGTTGGGCGTTTCATTGGATGGTGTGTTGCTTGGTGGCGGAAAAAGTATCGTGTCGCCAAACTGGCTGATGAAAGCAGCGGTATATATGAAGCCACACGATTGGTTTGAGATGACCGTATCGCTGAGCAAACATCGTGGTACATACACCTGGGATGATATCCGTTTTATGTCGGATGACTATATGAATGCGCAGGTATGTTATACGGCAACAGGCGAACTGCTAACCACAACCGGCGGACGTTATCATCATTGGCAGAAATACCTGCGTCAACCATCGTATGTGGTATTGGATATACCGTTTAAGTTTACGTTAGGCAGACATGAGATTAGTTTGCTGCAAAGTATGCGTTTCTATTACGACCTATGGATGACCTACTATGATAAAACTCCTGATGAGTATGGCTATTATCAGCAACATACCACTACTTGCACGGATAAAGGTTTGGCTTGGGATGTGACGAATCAGTTGTTCTTTGAACAAGCTGGTGAGAAGCATTATGTAGTTGGATATGAGAATAAAGATTTGCTGGGCAATAATTTCTTTACCAATAAACCCTTGTATCTGTCAAACGTGGTAAAGTATGCGTATAATGGTAGAAAAGTATTCTTTAGCTTGAGTTGGCAATCGTATTTGATGAGTGGTTTGTCGGCATTAGGCAATGGTGTTCAGAGCAATAATATCGGTATTTTGTCGGAATCAACTGCTAATCCGAATACGTTCTTGAACGAGAAAAATACGGATGGTGCATTCCGAGCATCAGGTCGACTGGATCAGGACCGTTCGTTCATAGCACGTATTCAGTTTGGATATAATATCACACCTAATTGGGGAATTCATTTGAATGGAAAGTTCAAAGATGGAACACCTATTACTAATTTCCGAACGCTGGCTATGACCGATGAAAAAGGCAATACGCAATTGGCTGTGTATAATGCAGATACCAAAGGAATCAATCTTTCTGCATATCACTTCGGCAAACGCAAAGACGCATTCTTTAATATAGACGTTCGTCTTCGCTATAGAGGATATGTTCGTCAAGTTCCTTTGGAAGCCGAGGTGATGTGCTACAATATCTATGATTTTGGTACAGAGTTGTTCGAGTTTAATTTTGATGAGGATATGGGTCGCGCTCGTCGTGCGATGGTATTGAATATCCCTCGTGGAATGATGTTTACTGTGCGTGTTGGGCTCGGGAGAGAAGTGCGATAGTCAATAGTGTGACGCATGTGATGATTACACCATCAATGCGGTCTAACATGTTTTCTGTCAACATGTTGAGTCCTATTGTTAGCGCAGCCAATGTGGCGAATTGTCGTATTCTTCCCTTGTACCAAATTGGGTAGAGTAACCAGATTAATAAGAAAAATATAGCTCCGAAAATACCTAAGTTAATGAATGTGCCAAGATATTGGTTGTGTGCGTTGAATTGACGCTCATAGAAGGAATTCCAATTGAGCGATGCATAAATTGATTTTAGGTATTCTGAATTGCCACCCGCTCCAACACCATGCCATAGATAGTCTTCTGGAGTTTGTAAAGCACTAAACCAAATATTAATACGTGGTTCAATCTCATGGGTTTGGTAGGTTTCTCGATCGGTAATATGCTCTATATTCAGTTTCTCGAAACGTGGATGTAGGGTAAAAAGTAAGGCGCACATTGTAATACCCATAATACCAACTAATGATGTTACCAATGCTCGTGTTCTACCGCGTAGAGGCTGGATAATCGCTACTGCACTAATAACCAGCAGTGTAAGCATATTTGCGCGCGAAGCACTCAAGATGATGCCAAGTACTAGAATCACTAGTTTGAGAAAGAAAAATAGAGATTTCGCCCTGTTTCCGCGGTGCATAGATAGTAAGGGAACTCGGATTTGTAGCAATGTTACAATGGCTAAATTGAGTACCGTACCATAGTATAGGCGGTGTTTGGTCCATGATATATTATCTCCAAAATACTTCCATGTGCTTACAAATTCAGGGAGACTATGGTGTTCTTGTATATATCCCCAATATTGAACGATGTATAGGTAGATTGCATATATGAATATGGAAGATATGCTGCTAACTATAAACCACTTAGCGGCTTTCCATAAATCGTATTGAGAGTTTACTCCCCATAAAGCAACGGGCAGAATCATCACAAACGATAAGTGGCGTACCAGCATGTTAGTTGCATCAGTCTTATTGATGGCCCATGCACAAGATATTAGTTCCCATAGAACCCAGACAACACACAATACAATAGGTATAATACCTTTTTGCCATTGGAAGTTTTCTTTACGTAAGAATCGTCCCTCAAACAACCAACTAACAAACCATAATTCCCATGTATACAATGAGATACGTGTTGGGAATGGCAACATACAAATTGCTACCACAAAGAGGAAGTAATTAATTTTTTCAACAATCTGTAAGTATCTATTAGGCATAGTATATTGTAATGTTTAATGTTTCTTATGTTTTCTCCAACGCATCTTTAGCACCAATTGTATACACTTCTCTTCATCAAAACCTCGTGCCTGTGCATATGCTTGTGCAATGGTAGATAAGGCATGCGCATCCGTATCAATGCGCTCAAAGTTACGACAACCTTTCTGACAATTGATGCGTTGGTCAAATCGCATACGATTAAGATCTACCAATTGAAATTTTGCACCTTGTTCTGTGGGTTCGAATAACACATTTCCCATAGAATAGTCTGCATGTAATATGCCTTGCTCATGCAGTTGGGCTGTAAAACGACCAAAGGCCGCAAAAATTTGGTCACGTTTTGGGAAATTAGTATCTTTGATTACTTCCTTCAACACATGTGTACAAGGTGATATCCGACTAATGTAATAACTTTCGTGCAATAAACAGCCTTTGCGTGTTTCTATATATGTGATGGGTTTGGGTGTCATATTGCCCAAACGTTGTGCATAAATATAAGAACGACGAGCTTTGCTTGAAAATAATGTGTAAATCACTCGTTTAAAGAATGATGGCACTGCGAATGACTTCACGACAAACTCATCTTCTACCACTTTGATGGTATTGCGCTTTTGATAGAGAATCTCTTTGGATTGTGCAAATAATTCGGGTAAATGTTGAAGCATTTTGGTTTGTTGTTCCAACTGTTTATCGCTCCATAAGTAATCTGTCCAATCGCTGCCATTCTCATGTAAGAACGAGCCACATCCATCTTTCTTTGCTTGTTGACGCGTCATGAAGCGCTTTTTCATTTGTTGTGGGCTGCGGTATTGGTAGTGATCTACTGCAATACACTCTTTTGCTGTGCGTCCAATAGGGTGTGGATAACGCCATTTTTCGCACCAAACAAGCCATGAACTATGTCGCATAAAACGGCGTTCTTTGCGCTTCTCTGGAAGATAATGTGTAATATATTGTCGGTCTATGGTAAAATTGCCCGTAAAGGTGTGTGATTCAATGTCCTCTTTGGTAAGGAGATAGTCAGTACTCAATTTTTTGACAGCCGTGTATTTCTTTGGAATCCGTGCAAGGAATACACGAGGATCTTCGCTAAAAAACTCATCAGCATCTAATCGTACGCACCACCAATCGTTGCGGGTCATCTCGTGCCTAAATGCCTTGAATGCTTTGGCACGTAAACCAATACGAAATCCACCAGTATATTGCATAAATGCTACAATACGAGGATCTTGCTTGGCCAGATCTTGTACAATTTCCCAGGTGCCATCGGTGCTACCATTATCCATCACAATGACCTTGTCGCTCCATTGTATAGCAGCCAAGAGCGACTCGCGGATAATATCCGCTTCGTTCTTGACTAATAGCAAACTATATATCTTGAATGGGTTCATATCTTATCCAATTGTTGCGTGAATTTACGCCAATAATAGCGCAGAGGATGAGTATATTTCAGTCGTTTCCAAGGACGCGAAGCATGTGGGAAATGCAAAACGGAGTTGTTCAGCATCAGCATATTGCGTAGCCCAAGGCGTATTGACCAATGTGAGATAGTTACATCATACCAATTTTTCGTTGGGTCAAGTAGTTGAAAATCTGCTTTTTGTAGCAACTCGTTGGTTAACAGAGTACAGCAAAAAGAGAAACGTTTCTTAGTTGCTATAGTCTGCTTGCTCAAAAAACGATAGCGCAAATGACGCAAATAGTGGTAGGGGAAATTATATTCGTTATTCTCATCTACAGTCACAGCTGCTACCATCCCGACTCCCTCTTGCACTTCTGTCAACATGCGGTTGAGCGTATCGGTTTGTACTATTATATCGCTTTCTACAATCACCAAATGCTTGTTTTCGGCTAATGCTTGCTGTTGCGAGCGCTGTAATACTAATCGGTAGTTGGGCGAAGGATGGTCGGTCAGATTAGCAATATGGATGACTGGGATATCTAATTCTTCTGCTAAGGTATCCAAGCGTTGTGCATTTTCTGCCAGTGAGTTGTCATCATATATGCAAAGTGTATGTCCGCTTTGCACAATAGCACGAATGGCTCTTTCGGTCATTTCGATTGAGTCTTTGACGGGCATGATGATATGTAGTTTGTTTTCTTGCATATTTGTATACGCTTAGTATACCCTTGGTATAGCTTTGTTAGTATGTTGTAATTAAGCCTGTTTTGGCTATTCTCAGATATCCTCCAAACGAATTGCCGTATTGTGTACCGATATCGCCTGCAATAGCTAAAGAAAATTCCAATCCCCAGACCTTCTCAAATTGTTTGCTCACTTCCAGCATGATAGAAGTGAATCTACTTTGAAATGGTTTTTGGTATGTACCATAATTGTCTGCATGTGAAGCTATTATGTGATATTTGTATCCATATATATCACCACCTACTCCTACAAAATGTGCCCGTACGCGGTTATTATCTACTTGCAAATACGGATTTCCAATGATACTGCCGAAATAGGTCCAACCTTGTGGATAAGCGGAATTGTTGTAGTATGAATCGCGCCCTGCAAATACCAAACCATCTTTGTCATGCAGCGGGCCCGACTGACTTGTCGTATTTAGAAACTCATATGTAAATTCGTTGACAAATGGCCATTGCGTTTGTTGAATATTCAATCCCCATAAACCATCAGCTGCATTCATTCCAAAACCGATAAAGGCAGCACTCATGTCCTCAAAGATAGATTGCCAATATGCTCGTATTTGCCATTCGTTTTGCTTGTATGTTAATGCAATTTCCTGAAAACCAATATGATTCCCTTGTGCATTGAGTTGGTCGCTCAGGGTAATTCCTCCAGATCGGAATAGGAAAACATTCCAGAAATCGGCCAATGTATTGCCATAGTCTGTTTTCCCGTTATATCCACCCCATTGTGCTGCATGATGCATCTCATATGCGATTGTCACAGGCAATCTACCTCCTACTCGCAAACCGATAAATTTGTGATGCAATCTGGCTTTCTGCACGATGCTATGGTCATCTAACCATCCATATGTTAGTCCACCTTTGATTTCCAAATATCCAAATAATCCTGGGAAAGCAATATAGTCATCTATACCAATTGTGATACGAGGGATGGGGTGAGCATTGCCAGAGAATAGCAATCCTCCCATGCTTAATCTACTTGATTGTGAACCATATATAAAAGGGTGAATACCTGCTGTTATATCTACTACGTACAATCTCGTATGGGCATATAATTGTTCAAAATAGCCCGTTAGCATGGTTTTCGGATATATTTTATCTGTATGATTTCTCTTGGGGTCAGTATCTGTTCTCCCCGTCAATTGTATGCCAAAATCATAATCCCACCAGCGAGTAGGGCAGCCAGCTGGCTTGATGATACCAGCACTAAAATTACTGCTATAGGGAGAACGAGATATATTACCATGTTGATTGGAGCGCAACAGAAATGGTGCTGCATCTCCAGAAGATGCTATGGTAGATACATATGCTTGATACAGAATTGTATCTGCACAGGGCGTTGTGTCATTTATAGCCAATGGCCACCAATTCCATGGTTGTGCATACATGCTGCTTACCCACATGTACAGTATTACTAATATTGCGTATTTATTCTTCAAATTTATACCAATTATTTAGTATTCTACCGTCAGGAGTTTCTCCCAGTCCAATAAATATCTGCCCGTCAACACTACACATTACCATGTTTTCTGCTTCGTATGGCATACTGCCTACATATTCCCATTCATTGTGTTGAGGACTATAGCGTTGAATGCTATTATAGAAAAATCCTGTGGTAAGTGTATCTCCATAGTGGCGTCCACCTGCCAGATAGACATAGTCACTTGTGGCGCAACAAGCAGCCGCATTGCGCCCTGCGCCTAAGATTTTTTTTCGGAAAACTAATTCTTTGTTCTTAAGATTCCACTCTGCCCAAAAACGCAAACTTCCATGGTTAAAACCTGTCCCTATAAAGTGTCGTCCTTGGCAAGTAGCTCCCACTACATCCATCGCCCGTGGAATACTCGCAGAGGCATTTATATCTAATTTCTCCCATTGGTCTTTTTGAATATCATATTGGTAGATGTCTTGAGTAAATTGTCGATAAAACCCATATAGTGCATAAATAGCATTTTCGCCAGCAAACAAACAATTTTTTACAGTTGTATTGGCTGGAAAATCAGCTAATCGTCTCCATTCATTGGTGACCATATTATACTCCCAAAAGTCGCGTAGGTATGCTGTATCACGATGAATAGGTCCTTTATATCCCATACCTATGTATGCACAATGTCCCAATACACATGCGCTATGCGATACGCGACTTTCAATAGGGACATTGGTCATTCTTTCCCATTCACCAGTAGTCGTAGCAAATCGCCATAGATGATTATTGTATTTCCCTTCTTCGTTGCGTCCGCCTAATATATATACATGCTTATTGTATGCAAAACTACATCCAGCTGTCACGGGTTCTGGCATAGGCGAACATTCCACCAACTGAATGCTAAGTAGCTCTGGAACTTTTTGACATGAACTACCGAGTAGTACAATCAACAATATGTATAGCCACTTATTCTTCAACGCGATTTTTCTTCTTCAACTCAAAATCTCTACCTAAGTAATTTGTTCTTACCACTGGATTGGCTGCCAGTTCTTCTGGGGTGCCGTGAAAGAGGATTTTTCCTTCGAACAATAGGTACGCGCGATCAGTAATCATTAGTGTTTCATCCACGTTGTGGTCCGTGATAAGAATGCCGATATTTTTATCCTTCAATCGCCAAACTACATCTTGAATTTCTTGTACAGCAATCGGATCCACACCAGCAAATGGTTCGTCAAGCATCACAAACTTAGGCTCAATAGCCAAGCAGCGTGCAATCTCAGTGCGGCGGCGTTCACCTCCCGAAAGACGGTCGCCGATATTCTGGCGAACATGACCCAAATTGAACTCCTTAATGAGTTGCTCTAATTTTTGCTGTTGATAATCTTTCGTGAAATCAGTCATCTCCAACACCGAACGGATATTATCTTCCACCGTCATCTTGCGGAAAACACTCGCCTCTTGAGGCAAGTAGCCAATACCCAATTTAGCTCGTTGGTAAACGGGCATCGTGGTGATTTCCACGTCGTTAAGGAAAATCTTTCCGTCGTTTGGACTGACCAATCCTGTAGTCATGTAAAAAGTGGTGGTTTTACCTGCTCCGTTCGGCCCCAGCAATCCCACAATTTCTCCTTGCTCCAGGTGGATGCTCACATCGTTCACCACGGTACGCTTGCCGTACTTCTTATACAAATGTTCTGTTCTCAGTCTATCCATATTCTATCATCCGCTTATCTTCAGCTTATCCTCTGCTGAATTTAATCTATAATCACTTCCACAGGACAGTGGTCAGAATGTACTACATCTTTTAATATCCTTGCATTGCTCACGCGCTCTTTCAATGGCTCGCTCACCCAATGGTAGTCAATGCGCCAACCCACATTTCTTACCCTTGATGCAGCACGGAAACTCCACCAACTATATTTCTCGCCACTCTGGTCAAACATGCGGAAGGTGTCCACCATGCCGCTTGCTTCCCATTGATCAAGCCATGCACGTTCTTCAGGAAGGAAGCCACTCACGCCGACTTGTCGTTCGGGGTGATTGATGTCGATTGGCTTGTGTGCGATGTTATAGTCGCCACAGACTACGATGTTTGGACGTTCTTTTCTCAATTCGTTAATCCAAACGATGAAGTCAGCCAAGAAGTCCATCTTATATTCGTATTTTGGTCCTTCTGCTTCACCCGATGGGATATACACGCAAATAACTGTCACGTCGCCATAGTCAGCACGAATCACACGCCCTTGACAATCGTATTTGGGATTACCCATACCCACTACCACGCGGTCGGGCTGAAGGCGTGTGAAAATAGCCACACCTGAGTATCCCTTTTTCTCTGCGGAGTGGATGTAACTCTGATAACCGAGCTCTTGCATGGTCATCACATCAATCTGCTCGGGCTGTGCTTTGCTCTCCTGTATGCAAAATACATCGGGTTGTTCAGCAGCGAGCCAGTCAAAGAGCCCCTTGCTGATGGCACTGCGGATGCCATTGAGGTTGTAGGAGATAATCTTCATCTTAACGCACGATTTTCATACTTCCGTTGGCATCTATTACGATATAAGTACCGCGTGGAAGTTGCTCTACATCTATGGTTGTTTGCTTTTGTCCTAATACGTTGTAAATTGCATGAATTGCATTCTCGTTCGTCACATTTTCCACATCAGTTTCATCTTTTCCTCCTTGATGTTTGAAATGAATAATGCCGTTAACCTCAGTGATATTCTCAATGGGGTGATTGGCTATTTGGAGGTACTTTGTGGCTCCCTCAGGGAAGAGGTCGCTGGCTTGTCCATAATCAACTGCTGCATCCATTGCTTCTATCAAATCTACACCCATTTGCTTATCATTGTTGTTGACTGTGTTGTTGAACCATTTGCTGTAACTATATTGTATCTTAGTAAGCATCAATCCATGTCCAGGCAAATACTCATCCCAACCTGTCTGTTGGCGGTTCTCCAGCATATAGAAAGTAGTGGGGTTAGGGTCATTACCTATCAAATTGTGTTGGTCGGTTTCAGAGATAAGCAATGCCTCTTGACTTTTGTTCAGTTCTGCGAGCGTTACGTTTTCTGGTTCGGTGATGAGTCGTGGTGTAAGCCAGCCCATGAAGAATCGCTCGTATGCAGAGAATGCGGGTGGAGTATTACCATCGTTGTTATATGGTCCATAATCCATAATGTCCCATTCATTCATAGTCGTGTGATTAGCATTATTGGTCACGTATAAATCGGGCAAACCTAGTACATGACTAAACTCGTGACAGAACGTACCAATACCTGTGTGTATTTTTGAAAAGAAGTCCAACTCATTACCGCAAGCGTACAAATCCACAACCTTGCCGTCCAACTCGCACCTTTTGCCCGCTGCTGAGTAAAGATTCCATGCATGTGGCCAGATGGTATTGGAGGCTCCTCCATCTGCTTCACCATATCCTGCATAGATCACAAATACAAAATCCACATATCCATCCCCATCGTTATCGTATTGAGAAAAATCTACATTACATTCCGTATCTGCCAATTTACAAGCATCTTCAATCATATATTCAGGTTTTGAATCTTTTCCTGAACTATTGTTTTTACCGTAGTAAGCCATATCATTACTTACTTTCACAGGACCCACTATATCAAATTGTGGATTGTATTGTCCATTCGATGAGTCATAAAAATACTGACGAGCCGAACCTTCTGAAGTCACATGATATGTCTTACCTCTATATGTATAGGAGTAGTCGCGCGTGTAGTTCTTACCTATCAGCATACTATCTATTTCGGCTTTCTCTGTTTCAAACGCAACGTCAGCAAAATTGACCAATATCACCAATCCTCTTGGTGCTACATTCAATGGATATGCTGCCTGCTGAGCGCGACGAGAAGATTGTGCACGTCTTTGTGCAATTTGTTCGGTACTCAACGCTTCGGTTACGCGATAGAAACCATCTGCATCTACTGTTAACCAGTCGCCCTTTTCGTTGGTTATCCAATGAAAATGTTCATCACCGTGTTGATACACAATGATTTGACTACCATCAGGTTGCGTCGTTACTACACCATTTCTACGTGCAGGTATTGCCCATAGCGAGGCAGCAATCGTACAGAACGCAACAATTAATCCTATCTTTCTCATGTTATTTTTTGTTTGTTTTAATGTTGTTTCCCTTTACTTTTTTGCAAGTGATTATTATTTTTCCATTCTTTTTCTTTTTTGCATAACAGATATAGCCCTTTTTGTTTTCACCTACCAGTGTTTTCCCATCAGCCAATGTCATCCAATGGTGGCGTTCATCGCCATGCAATCGTACATATATGGTATCTCCATTAGGTTGTACACGTTCGATGATTCCTTGATAGGCAGGCACACGCGATGGGCGTTGCTGTGCGCATACTCCATTAATCATTGCTAATAGCCCAAGGCCAATAGTCAATATACAAATCATTTGTTTCATATTTCTTTTTTTTACTCTAAACTGTAGCTTAATGGGTGTTTTCTAAACTGACTGTGCAGCACTCTTCACTTTTTTGAATAGTTCACTTGCGAATACAAAGTCGTTTAGAGCCTCATTGTCTGTTTGGAAAATATCATGTCGGCTTCCTTGCCATTCTTTCACACCATTACGCAGGAATACGATATTATCGCCAATCTCCATGATAGAGTTCATATCGTGGCTGTTCACGATGGTGCAGATATTATATTCCTGTGTAATGTCTTGTATCAATTGATCAATCACCAAGCTCGTCTTTGGATCAAGTCCTGAGTTTGGTTCATCGCAGAAGAGGTAACGTGGGTTTAGTGCAATGGCTCTGGCAATAGCTACGCGCTTTTGCATACCGCCACTAATCTCACTTGGCATCAAGTTGAAAGCTCGTTCGGGCATCTCCACGCGTTGCAAGCAGAATTGAGCCCGTTCTACCATCTGCTCGTGCGACATATCCGAGAACATCTCCAATGGGTACATCACATTCTCTTGCACGGTCATGCTGTCAAACAAAGCAGCGCCTTGGAAGAGCATACCCACCTCGCGGTGCAACATTCTCATTTCTTTCTCGCTCATTCCTGCTAAGTTCTGCTGCCCGTTGCGAGTGTCAAAAATAATTTCTCCACCATCGGTTTGGTGAAGTCCAATCATAGATTTCATCAGCACAGTCTTTCCGCTTCCAGACTGACCGATAATCATATTCACTTTTCCATCTTGAAAGTCAGCGGAAACATGATTGAGCACCACATTCCCATCAAAACTCTTTACGACATCCTTTACTTGTATCATGACAATTTTGAGTTACGAATTAAGAATTTTGAGTTAATTGAGCATGAGGTTAGTTAGTACAACATCCAAGAGAAGAATGACTATGCTGCTGTTTACCACCGCCTTTGTGCTGGCTTTACCCACTTCCAATGCTCCTCCGCGAGCGTAGTATCCGTAGTACGAAGCCATGCTCGCAATCACAAAGGCAAACACGACCGTTTTGATAAATGAATACCATACATAGAATGGTATGAAGGCGTACTGAATACCCAATAGGTACTCCGAAATCGGCAACACATTCGTGATTGCGCTGATGCCATAACCGCCCAACAATCCCATGAACATAGACAGCGTTACCAGTAATGGCATCATCACCATGAAAGCCACCACTTTTGGCAATATCAGGTAGTTAGCCGAATTGACACCCATAATCTCCATGGCATCAATCTGCTCGGTGATGCGCATGGTGCCAATCTCAGAAGCGATGTTGCTACCCACCTTGCCTGCCAATAGCAGACAAAGAATAGTACTGGAAAATTCCAGCAATATGCAGTCGCGTGTGACGAGCCCCGTAGAGTAGGCTGGTAATAGTGGGTTTTCGGTGTTTAGTTTTGTTTGCAAAGTCATAATAGCGCCCATAAAGACACTTACGATAAGGGTAATAAGGATGGATTCTAATCCCTGTTTCCCCATTTCTTTGCTCATTTGTCGCCAGAACATATGCCAGCGATCGGGCATACGAAAGACACGCCCCATCAGTAAGAAGTATTCTCCTATTTTTTCTATTCCGTTCATTGTTTTTTCGGGGCTTAGTGCCCACTACTCCAAAATCGCGACAAAGTTACAAAAAAAATCCGACATATGCAAAGTAATACAATGATTTGTATTATAATTGGTTGTTTTTTGCGCTTTTCTACAAATAGTGTGCAATGTAATTTTTGTGAATGTCATCAAAAAGCGTCGCGGAGTTTGTGTTTGATGTAGTGTTCGTCGGTGAAGTGTGAACGCAGGTGTGGTGTCATCTCGGCATGGGCGAAGAACTTTTGGTATTCGCGTTTGATGTCCTCGCCCAGGTTAGGATCGTGGGGGGTGTAGTGGCAGATGGTATTAGGGGTATCTTTGGGCTTGAAGGCCTTGAAGCGGAAGAGGTCCTGCATGGTAAGTTTGAACTCTGTCTCGCCGTTCTCGCGTCGTCCGCGGTATTTGTTTACGCCTACGGCTTTCTTGAGCGAGGACATGGGGTTGAGGACGGGATTGATAACAATCTTGCGTCCTGCGAAGTCGGCACAGAGGACATAGAATCCGCCGAGCGAGCTGCCGATGAGGTATTGAACATCGGGATTGGAGGCGATGAAATCGTTGATTATCTTAACTGATTCATCCACAAGGTGATTCACTTCGAGTGGACACCACTCCAGTTCGGGGTAGTATTTGCGGAAATTGGTAATGGTGTCGGAGTGGATGGACCCCGCAAAACCATGTATATAAACTGCTTTTGCCATGCGATATTTGTTTGTTGTGTTTGCCGTTGCAAAGTTACTCATTTTATCTGATATACACAACTATTGGTATGTAATATTTTCGTAAAAACGGTTATGTGATTTGTGTCGTAAATTTTGGGTGTTTGTAATGTGCAGGTAATCAAGTTGTTATAAAACAAATGGGGGGGGGGTAATTTTTCGTTTGCGTATGTGAAAAATTTTTTGTACCTTTGCAGTCAAAATCAAAAACATTTAAGTAATATGAAAACAATTAAAACAATTCTTTGCTGCCTTGTGGCAGTACTTTTTGCAAGTTGTGCGGGTATTAATATGACCCCTTATGCCAACAATCCTGTTGAAACTAAGGTGATTTTATCTGAGTCTAACTACCACATCGTGAAGGAAGTTAGCGGCGAATGGAGTGCAACGTATGTGTTTGGTATAGGTGGTCTATCTAAGAAAGCGTTGGAAACCAATGCTATCAGTGAGATGTACAAAAATGCTGGTTTGACTGGCAATCAACAGATTATCAATATTACAACTACTCAGTCAGTTGAAACTTGGTTTGTTTATTCCAAATCCCGTGCTATTGCACGTGGTTATGTGATAGAGTTTGAGGAGTAATCGAACCAATATTGAAATAGAAATGCACTCTCAATTAGGGAGTGCATTTTCTATAGTATATATAAGGTGTCACCTTACATCACGATATTGACAATCTTGCCTGGGACGACGATGACTTTCTTTGGTGCAGCGCCGTTGAGTTGTTTGGCGGTCAGATCGTGAGCCATGACAATCTTCTCTACCTCCTCGCGAGGAGTATCCTTAGCCACCTCAATCGTGAAACGAACCTTACCATTGAACTGAACTGGATACTTTTGCGTTGCCTCTACCAAATAAGCCTCGTTGCAAACAGGCCATTCTGCGTGGCAAACAGAAGTTGTTTCGCCACAGAGATGCCATGCTTCTTCTGCGATATGTGGAGCGTATGGAGCAAGCAAGATAGCGAAGACCTTGAGCACTTCCACCTTGTTGCATTTGAGGGCTTGGAGTTCGTTTTGCGCGATCATGAAGGCTGGGATAGATGTGTTGAACGAGAAGTTCTCAATATCCCAAGTAATCTTCTTGATGAGCTTGTGCAATGAGCGAAGTTCCTCAGCAGTTGGTTCGTCGGTAGAAAGAGTCTCGAACATATTCCACCACTTGCGCAAGAAGCGATGTACGCCATCGATACCATTGGTATCCCAAGGTTTGGACATCTCTAAAGGACCTAGGAACATCTCGTACAAGCGCAAGGTGTCCGCACCATACTTAGCCACTACATCGTCTGGGTTCACCACATTGAACATAGACTTGGACATTTTCTCTACTGCCCAACCGCAAATGTATTGCTTTGGATACATTGGCGAGCCGATATAAGGATTATCCTCAATAAAGGTGCCGTCTGCGAAGACAAATTCCGCATTCTTGAACTCAGGCATCCAGTTGCGGAAAGCGTCGATATCAAGGACATCGTTCTTGACGATATTCACATTCACGTGGATAGGTTGAACTTTATCTTTGTACTCTGGGTTATCGATGAGGTTGTAGCTGATAAAGAGGTTACCCGTTGCGCCTTCGCCGATATAGCGATAGACGAAGTTGGAGCGACCTTGAATCATACCTTGGTTGATAAGCTTGCGGAATGGCTCGTCCTCGCAGATATAGCCGAGGTCGAAGAGGAATTTATTCCAGAAGCGGCTATAAATCAAGTGACCCGTAGCGTGCTCTGTACCACCGATATAGAGGTTGACTTGACGCCAGTAGTCGTTGGCCTCTTTGCCTACGAGCGCAGCATCGTTGTGGTTGTCCATATAGCGGAGGTAGTACGCAGAAGAACCTGCGAATCCAGGCATAGTGCAAAGTTCGAGAGGGAAGACTGATACATTATCAATCAATGACTTGCTCACTCCTTGGTTATTCTTCTCGTCCCACGCCCAGAGGTCGGCATTACCGAGAGGAGGCTCGCCTGTAGTGGTAGGTTTGAAGTCTGATACCTCAGGCAAGAGGAGTGGCAAGCACTCTTCTGGGAGCATGTATGGCATACCGTCCTTGTAATAAACAGGGAATG
>JAZREU010000036.1:0-1563 GCA_045660925.1 Paludibacteraceae bacterium
TTGTGCTGTATGTTCGCGAAGGTGCAACAGAAGAGCGCAAGGCAGAGATACTTAAAGAATGGTATCGTGCTGAATTTAAGGCGATATTGCCAGCTTTAATCGCCAAGTGGGAAGAGGTCCTTGGTGTTAAGGCTAACAAATGGGAGGTTAAACAAATGAAGACCTTATGGGGCAGCTGCAACCACCGCACTCGCAATATTATATTCAATCTGGAGTTGATAAAGAAACCTCTACACTGCATCGAATATATTGTTGTACACGAACTTCTTCATATAAAAGTGCGTCTTCATAATGAAGAATATACAGCATTATTAAATCGATATTTCCCAAACTGGCGACAACTGAAAGAGGAATTAAATGAGTTTATAGTATAGTGTAAACGAATGTTTGGTTTGGAACTTATAACATTGATAAAACACTATCTATAAGTGAAATATATGGCTATAAGATAATATCACTATCATAGAATGGATACCATATATTCAAAGCAATTAGAAAAATTCAAATGCACTCGGATAAATGGTCCGACAATGTAGATACGAGATTAACAAGCAAGGTGCCCGGTCATAGCCGAGCACCTTGTCATTTCTGTTAGTTGGCTGTTTCTTCTGTTGTGGCTTCAGCTCCCTCCGTTGAGCTATCCCCTCCACTGAGACTAAAACTCGTACCACTTAACGCTGCTGACAACTTATCCATCTCTCGGCTGACCGTTTGGTCGACGATACGAGCGTAGATCTGCGTCGTGGCGAGTTTGGTATGGCCCAACATCTTGCTGATCGACTCGATGGATACGCCGTTGGCGTATGTTACAGTAGTTGCAAATGTGTGGCGTGCAAGGTGGAAAGCAAGTAGTAAAGCAAACGATTTCGGAATTGAATAAGGCAAACGTAAATGGTTGGGAAACAGCCCAAAGTGATTTTCTTGCACTATCTACTTAACGCAAGAAATAACGGTTATGGGCAAGAGTTCAGTTACCAAATCGTTAGCTTGGCTGTTACCGAAAGCCGAGAGGTAACAAAATAATCTGCGATAGCATCACATTGCGTTGATTGTCATTATTTTGCGTAGTTAAGAACGCTTATATACAGGCTAACTTTGCCACTAAAAATATAAGCGTATGAAAGTGGAAAAATTCAAGGTGTTGCTCTACCTCAAAAGGAGCGGATTAGACAAGTCAGGTAAGGCTCCCATCATGGGACGCATTACCTTAAATCGAACGATGGCGCAGTTTAGCAGCAAGCTGTCGTGTACTCCAGAATTATGGAATCCTCGCGAAAGCCGACTAAATGGCAAAAGCAAGGAAGCGGTAGAAATCAATGCCAAGATTGACAAGTTGCTGCTTGCCATAAATTCGGCATACGATTCTCTTTTGGAGCGTAAGATTGATTTTGATGCAACAGCAGTCAAAGAGGCTTTTCAAGGAAGTGTTGAAACTCAAATGACACTCCTCAGACGATTGGATATTCATATTGAGGATATGCAGTCGAGAATCGGTGTTGATGTTGCCAAATCATCGATGTCAACCTATATCTATACACGCAGATATCTTGGGGAGTTTATCAA
>JAZREU010000037.1:0-2016 GCA_045660925.1 Paludibacteraceae bacterium
AGATGATTTAGATGAAGCGATTCATTTGTCTGCTCGTAATGCTAGCAATTATATCAATCGTGCTTTGGCACGTTTTCATCAGAATAACTTAAGAGGTGCAATGAGCGATTATGATTTAGCATTGGATGTTGATCCAAATAACTTTATTGGTCACTATAATAGAGGCTTGTTGCGTGCTCAAGTTGGTGATGATAATCGTGCAATTGAAGATTTTGATTTTGTGCTGAGTTATGAGCCTGATAATATGATGGCAACATTTAATCGCGGACTGCTTCGTGCGCAAACTGGCGATTATAAAGGGGCTGAGAGTGACTTTACACGAGTATTAGAAGAATATCCTAATTTTGTGACTGGTTATTATCAACGTTCAGATGTGAGAAGAAGGTTAGGGGATAGGAAAGGTGCCGAACAAGATGAACTTAAGTTGCTACAAATTCAGATAGATAGTAGAAATAAAACTGCTAACAATCAAAGCAAAGATGTAGCAGAAAATTCTACTGACGAAAAGGAAGAAAAAACTCGTAAAGAGTCGGATAAGAATGTAGAGAATTATCGGAAAATTGTGATTGCAGATGAATCTGAAGTGACTCAACGCTATACAAGTGATTATAGAGGCCGTGTTCAAGATAGGAATGTAACAGTGAAATTAGAACCTATGTTTGCGTTGACCTATTACGAAAAGCCAAATGAACTTAGGGGAGGTGTGCATTATCACAAGTTTATAGATGAGTTGAATCAATCTCGTCAATTTCATTCACTTTTGCGTATTACAAATAACGAAGCTCCGCTCACGGAGGATCAAGTTAAAACACACTTTGCATTGATAGATTCGCATACTTCTGACATCGTGAATGATGATAGGAGTGCAATAAAACGATTCTTACGTGGATTGGATTTTTATTTAGTGCAAGATTTTGATAGCTCTATAGCCGATATGACTCAAGCAATTTTGTTGGATGATACATTCTTCCCAGCATATTTTGTTCGTGCCTTGTTGCGTTGCAAACAGTTGGAGTATATGAAAGCGGAGGCTATTATTGATTCAAATCTACCTCATCAAGCACGTAGTCAGGAGAATGAAGTTGGCAAGTTTAATATGGAGTATGAATTGATTCGTAAAGATTTGGATAAGGTGATCGAAATTGCTCCGGATTATGTTTATGCATACTATAATAGAGGTCATGTGCTTTCTCAGTTGAAAGATTATCGTGGTGCATTGGCCGATTACGATAAGGCTATTTCCTTATATCCAAACTTTGCAGAAGCCTACTTTAATCGAGGTTTAATACATATCTTTATTGGTGACAATAATAAAGGGGTTTCGGATTTGAGTAAAGCGGGCGAGTTGGGTATAGCTTCGGCTTACAATATTATTAAGCGATTTAGTCTTGTACAAAACTAACATTTCTCTATTAAAAATGAAATATTAAAAAAGAAATCGTTATTTTTGCAAGCCGTAAAATAGAATAAATATTTCATTATGATAAAAATTACATTTCCTGATGGTTCTGTTCGCGAATATAATGAGGGCGTAACAGGACTTCAAATTGCAGAAAGTATCAGCCAACGCTTGGCACAAGATGTGCTAGCATGTGGTGTAAATGGCGAAACTTATGATTTAGGTCGTCCTATCAATGAAGATGCTCAAGTGGTGCTTTATAAGTGGGAAGATGAGCAAGGTAAACATGCTTTTTGGCATACTAGTGCTCACTTGCTTGCTGAGGCATTGCAAGAGTTGTATCCTGGTATTCAATTTGGTATAGGTCCTGCCATTGAAAATGGTTTCTATTACGATGTTGATCTAGGTGAAACTCCTATTAAAGAAGCAGACCTTCCTGTTATTGAAAAGAAGATGGCCGAGTTGGTTGCAAAGAAAGAGGCAGTAGTTCGCCAAGATATTAACAAGGCAGATGCACTGAGTATGTTCGGTGCACGCGGCGAAACGTATAAGTGCGAATTGATTGAAGAGTTGGAAGATGGACACATCACAACCTATACTCAAGGTGCATTTACCGA
>JAZREU010000038.1:0-2046 GCA_045660925.1 Paludibacteraceae bacterium
CTTATATAATGTTTTACTCTTAAGTCGTAGCCCTTCATCATCGCTGACTATACAATCACAATAAGAGCCGAAAAAACTATGACAGCAATCAGCTTGCATATTTTGAAACTTAACCTTTTTGCGAGCCTCTTTATTTACTCCGAACAAATCAAGCAACATATACGACATGTAATAGATAGTTGCTGAATCAGAAGAAGATAAGCCTGTCTGGGCTAAAACGGCTTTAATAGTTTCTATAAATGATAATCCTAGTGGTGATGATGATAATTGCTCATTGAATTTCTCCTCACCATCCGCTTTAATTTCTTTCGGATTGTAATTTGCAATTGTTTTATCTCTTACCTGTTTATAGGTTTCTTTATTCTCGTAAAAATTGTATGCTATAAAATTCATTAAAGATTTAAATGTAGGAACATCTACTTGTAGTTCATCTGATGAAATTGGAGCACGTTTTGTCAACCAATCAAAACCTAATTCCCCCTTTAAATCCTTAATGCTAATATCAACTATGTTGTTTATTGCATTTCGCTGTTCTGCTGTTATTTGTGAGAAATCAAAATTTTCAAGCCAAGAGAAATCTCCAATCTTCCCAATTGTTTCAAAAGCATCGCGTGGAGATTGTTTCATAACTTCTTGCTTGGGTGGTTCGTATATTAATCTATTACCGTCAACAATAGACTGCATAAATTCCATTTCGGAATACTTGATATCTGTTTTATCATCTTGCAGGTCAAATAAATGTGCATTTGAATAGAAGAAAATAAACTCATCTTTATGAGATAATATTTTCTCACGTAAACGAGCGTACTTTTCTTCCCTTGCATTAAATAGATGACTGAATACTTGCTTGTCTAAATATATTGTTACCATAAATAACTAAGTATATGTGAAAGTGTGAGTAGAATTAGTACGGCTTACAGATTCCTACGATTTAGATTTATCATGAGCACAATCATGAGCAGGTCATGAGCACTTTAAATTAACCCTATTATCAAACACTCCCTCAAACAAACTCATTTCTCGTTTTGCAATACCTAATCTATTTGCCAATACGCGCCAGTCTTTAACAGCCTCCACAACTTCGTTGATGATACCCTTTGCGACCTCAAGTGTGAGCATATACTCCTCACACGAGTTGAGCAAAATAGATAAGTCTGCTTTATTGGTCTTGCTATTGATAAGCAGACTTTGGTGGTCGTTCTGCGTTGGGTTCATGTCATATGCAGGCGATAGTGTCCACCCTTTTGCAGTGAGCAGAAAACCGTGATTACGGAAATGATCATCGCTATTGCCAACGCATATATTGAATGCAACTCGGCGAAACAATTCTCGCAAGTTCGCATCAACATCGGTACAACCGCTAATGATAAAATCAACAATGTCAATATATCCGTGTCCTGTTGTAGCGTTGTCGCCATCATTTAACCCGAGCAGTGACATTGCAGATGCAAAATGAATTCGTTTGCCATCCTCTGTTCTATCAAAACGACGAGATAGAAGCGTATGATGCTTGTCGTTTATTGCTAGCACCTTCGTTTCAGCTGCATTTATTCCGGCATTTTTGGCTAACAAATGGCAGAAATGCTCCCATAGTCCTGCATCGTAATCATCCTTCAATGATGGGAACTTTGCGACATAAATCCTGCGGTCCGTATCTACAACATTTGCTTTGGGACGAGCACCACCGAGCGAAGAACCCGGCTGTACAAGTTGAGCAATCCATCGTTTTTCGGGTAGTGCATTGCTCTCCTCACTTTTCTCAATCGCCTTGCTTGCGGCAATAAGTTCTCGCAAATCGGTCAATGGTGGAATACGCAAAGAGTTGTCCGCGTTTATGAACTCGCCATCAAGTGTTTCTTTGAATCGGAATCCTCCCATACGGGAAAAGTCATCAATACCCGTCAAAAAGTCAGACGATGATAGTCGGCGTATAGGTCTGTTTTCCTCTTGTGCCAATATCTGCTCACGACGGAGAAGAAGAGTCCGGCCCCATGTATCAGGCAGTGCATCGGCAAAGCAACCGAAAATATCTTTATTCGGCTGGGT
>JAZREU010000039.1:0-2952 GCA_045660925.1 Paludibacteraceae bacterium
AGTTTTGCGTTCTGTTCTCTTCGTTTGCAACACCTGTGCGGAGCGACAAGATTGCAGCCATAACATCCGCAACCGAGCAACGAAACCACTCATCAGTCTTGTCAAGAGGGTTAAGACGTTTGCAACCTTTGCGTTCAAGCAATCGATGAACATCCTTATCAGTAAAGCATGAGCCGTCGTTGCTCATAGCCGACTCTACCAATACAATCTCATACTGCACTTTGCTTGTGTGCAGTTGCTCATCTATGCGTTCTTTTGCTGTGCGGTCAGTGTAACCTACTTTTAGATAGCCTTTGTGGGAATCTACCCCAATCAAGCGATAGGCATATATCGTTGCAGTAACTACTGGTGGTTGAGGAAAATAATTGTGTTCGATAGTATTACTCCATTGAAGTTATCATTGATTCAATAAATTCTATCTCTTCTTGGGTCAAATTGTATTTCTCATACAGTTCCTTGTCTGTCCAAGGTTTTGAGAAATCTTGAATGGGAACAAAGGAATATGTACTTTGCGTCATATTCTTATTCTTTCTTGCACCAACAAGGCATCTAAAGAACTTCGTTTCAATGTATGACTTTACATTTTTACATTCCTGTTCACTATCAAATGGACCTATTCTTAAAAAAGTTTCTGTACAAGCAGTGTTTACACCTGCAATTTCAGACTTTCCTAATATTCGTGCAGGGACAGGATAACCTATTTGTCCAGCTGCGCCGTCAGCCTTAGAGATAAATATCTTATGTCTTGATAATTCTTCAATATTTCTCTCTATATACGATTTATCAATGTTTTTATAAACTCGTTTCCCACTCTCCACACCAAAGACCTTACATGTGTTGATTGTATTTTTACATTCAACAAAAGAAGCTCTGAAATAATATGGATTTCTTGGGCTGACCAATGTGGAAAAACTCTCCTCATTGAAAGATGCTACCTTGCGAATAATTGAGATTACCTCATTATATCTAATAAAGACATCTGCACCTTTTTCCAAGAGAGGTCGCTCTGATATTGCTGTAATCTTGTTTTGCGAATGAGAAAAAACTTTGCATAGTCCTTTTTGGTCTCGATTCCATAAGAAGTAACATACACCTCCTTCAATCGCAACACCAGGGAAACAGTCGTTTGCATTTCCGAAATCGTGAATCTCTCTAATATGTTCATCATGGAGCATTTCATCACGAAAATCATCTAGACCTTTACCACCTGTGAACCACCTTGATGGCACAATCATAGTCAGATAGCGAGGATTTAGTTTCTTTGCTTGTTGGATAAACTTATGATATATTGGCATCGCACTACTACCTGTTCCTCCTCCATCACTCATTTGATACGGTGGGTTGCCTATAATCACATCGAATTTCATATTGAATACTTTCTTTACATCTAAATTATGGATAAACTGATAAGCGTGGGTTTCAAGTTCAGCCCCACGATCGTACTCACTTTGCGAAGCACCGCAATGGATACATTTTCCATCTTTCCAAGTATGCTTGATGCGTTGGTAAATGATATTTCCTTGCGGTTTATCTTCGGGAAACTGATATGCCGAAAACTCGGTGCTTGGGAACTTGCTGCAATAGACACTGCGGCGAGAAAGCAGGCTTGTGAGTTCGGTAATGGCAATACCAAACAACTGCTTTGAGAAGATATGCTCTATACGCTTTTCAAGGTCGGGTATCTGCTGTTCAAGTCCTTTGATAAGTCGTTTGGCAATCTCACGCAAGAAAACTCCACTCTTGCAACAAGGATCGAGGAAAGTGGTATCGGGGTTCTTGAACAACTCCTGTGGGAGCATATCAATAATCTTGTTTGCCAATTCAGGAGGAGTAAATACCTCATCATTACTAAGATTGGCAATACACGAAAGCACGTCGGGATTATAGACGCTTTTGAACAAACTATTCTCCATAATCCTGAACCTTTTTGTAGTGAGTAATATATCTTTTCAGAAATATGCCACCTTCCTCCTTTTGCTCCTCAGTAAGTGCGAAAAGATTACCTTCGCTATTGTCGTTATAGAGAAGAAGATCGGACATCGTATAGTCGGAACGCTGCATTTGTGTAGCCGCGATGAGTGTCCACTCGGAAAAGACTATGGGAGCCGAAGTATCTTTGCCATTGGCATCTACGCACATCAGTGTAAGAGCATTGCCATTGATGATATTTCGGCTGATAATGAACTTGGCAGCTTCGCGAGTCTCATCCGAAGTCTCGGATTTGCAATGATCGGTATATTCCTCGTTCCAAATTTTATAAAGACGCTCACGACAAGCAATGACATTGTCGTTCATTATATCCACACCGTAGAGGCTACCAATAGCGACAATGGCTTGTTTCTCATAGTCGCGAGGACTCTTCTTATATTTCCTGCGAAGTTCAGCAAGTTTGCGTTTGAGTATAACAGCCAAGAAATTGCCGTCACCGCAAGCCGGTTCCAAGAAACGGGAGTCTGGTCGCAGGCACTCATTAGCAACGAGGTCGCACATGGCGTTTATCTCACGTTCAGCAGTAAAGACCTCGCCCCGTTCGGCAACACGCTCTTTAGATTTTATTTGACTCATATTCCATCTTCCTTTCTTCTCTATGTAAGAGATACTCCGGCAGACGAAACTTGCTGATTATTAGGTGGTATTTCGTATTGTTTATCTGTATTTGCTAAACAATCACGCACAATTATATGGCTGTCAGACTTTTTATTGGCTCTAAAATGGTGTTAGTTGCTTTATTTTGCGTAATTTTGCAGTAAATTAAGTATCTCTTACATAGAGAGCAATCATTTTGCTAAACATCTTCACTTCTTACAAATCCTTTAATATCTGAGCATTTGCTCTATCGACTACGGCATTATCCAATGATGCCAGATAGATTTGTGTCGTCATTTGAGAGTCGTGTCCCATACCTTCGCTGATAACAGAAATAGGGATATTCTTACTCTTAGCAATGCTCGC
>JAZREU010000040.1:0-66146 GCA_045660925.1 Paludibacteraceae bacterium
TTTTTTGTTGTATCTTTGCAGAGTCTTTCATTAGTAAACCTTTTTAGAATCGTAGTCAACCTTTTTAGGAAACGAGTCAAAAGTTTACGTTTTTTAAGATCATAACTCAGTAATCGAGTCAACCTTTTTCAGGTTTAGTCATGTTTCGGAGTTCTTAGGTTCATCCTTGGTTCGTCTTTGGTTCTTCCTTGGTCTTTGACACGGAGCTTAAATATAAGGTACAAGGGATGGGAATCTTAATAAAAGTGTTTTTTGAACTATAAATCATAAGTGATAAACAAATCGCCACTTGTGCATGAAACACAAATGGCGATTTTGTTTAGAAGAATAGAAATAATCATTTATCATGATAATCGCGATTGAAGAGCGCGAGGCGCTTGTCTAGTTCTTCTAATTGCTCGTCTTTGATACACGACACGCATGCACGCATACCTTCGCGTTTAGCACCTGTGCTAGCGAGTGAGATAGCCGAGATACCATAATAGATAATCTTATTTACCATCTTCTCGCCCGTCCAGTCCTTATAGCCAAAGGTAAAGAAGAACCCATCGCCTACTTCTTCATCGTCTGCATCCTTGTCATAGACAATGTGAAAACCGTTGCGAAGCATAATCTCCTTCACCAGTTTTGCTCTTCGTGCATACTCGCGTGTAGTCGTCACAAAATCTATCTTACCTTGACAAGCTGCCTTGAACATGGCTGCCATTGCGAACTGCACACTATGTGTCACGCCCGACGACAAACTATAGAGTACATTATATATAAAATTGCGCAAGAACTCACCATCGTTCTGATAGCGCTCCGCTAAAGTGGCAAATCGACGATGTGCGAGATATGGGTTGATAGCTATAATCGCAGCACGCTGACCTGCGTAAGAGAACATCTTGGAGCAGGAGATCATATGCAGGCAGTTGTTGGTATATTTGCCCACAGTAGGTTGATACGGAGGTTCGTATGGCATACCGCGTTCAGCATCGCGGAAGTCCATATTTAGGTATGCTAAGTCCTCTATAACCAACACGTTATATAGCGATGCTAAGCGACCAATAATCTCCAGCTCGCGTTCGGTAAGACACATCCATGAAGGATTGTTAGGATTGGAAAAGAGCATTGCCGCAATCCTACCCGACTGGAAGTGACGCTCCAGTTCTTCAGCCAATGCTTCGCCTCGGAAATCTGCTACATCAAACGAGTCCACACGCACACCAATGACCTTACACTGTTGTTTTTGCACAGGGAAGCAGGGATCGAGGAAGAGAATCGTATCGCGCTTCTCATCCAGTTGCGAAACAAGCATATTGATAGCAAATGCTGCTTGCATGCTACCTACCGTAGGCACAATACACTCAGTCGGAATATCCAAATTCATAAATGCACGCACAAACTCGCTACCCCAGTGCTTCACCTCGGTGATACCCGTGATGAGGGGGTATTTAGATCCCATACCCGCCTTGAGCGCTTTGTGCTCGGCAGCGATACCAATTTGCTCGGCAGGAAGTCCTGGTTCGCCAAGCTCCATGTGGATAAACTCCACACCCGTTGCACGTTCAATATCCTTGACTACGCCCACGAGTTGGCGGATAGAAGATGCACCCAATTCCTTGGCATTGCGCAGACCAAAATCAATACATGTTTGGTCCACGAGTTGTTTATTCAATGGAAAAGACATAATTTAGACCGCTTTGCTGTTAGATGTTAGATTGCTTTGCTGTTAGAAGTTAGACGCATGGTAGCCTGCTTCGATAGCGGCTATATTGGCTGCTACGATGGCTTCGCCTTTGCGAGCGAAGATACGTTTTACACCCTCTACAATCTTGTCATGGTCGATGCCCAGCATGGGGATAGCAGCACCAAGAAGCACCATGTTGGCTGCTTGCTGTGGTGCACCTGCCTCTTTCGCCAGCGCCTCTACATCAAGAAGTAGGTGATGAGGCGATGAGGCGATAAGGCGATAGATTTCGTCTATATCAGGATAATTAGGAATATTCACAAAAGGTTTGCTGCTGGTGACAATCCAGCCATCTTCCTTCAGATAAGGCAGATAGCGGAGCACTTCCATCGGTTCGAGCGAGATGATAAGGTCTGCCCCACCCTTGGGGATCAAATCCGAAAAAATAGGTGTGCTGGAAAGACGAAGATTGGATTGCACATCGCCGCCTCGCTGGCTCATACCATGCACCTCGGCTTGCTTGAGATAGAGTCCCTCGTTGAGGGCCGCATCACCTATGACAGTGGCAATAGAGAGGATACCTTGTCCACCTACGCCTGCTAAAATAATATCGCGTTTCATGTTTTTATTGGATTAAGGATTAAGGAACAAGGAGCCAAGACTGATTACCTTCGTTTGATTAGTCGTTACTGATATGTCTTGGTTCATTGTTCCTTGTTCTTGGTTCTATTTTTTTGCTTTTAGATGTCGTTTGAGTGTTTGTATGCATTCGCGACGAGCTATGACTACGGATGTGCCCTTGTATGCCACCTCTTCGCGAAGCACTTGCTTGATTTCCTCCATATTCTTTGGCAATGGCACCACCACTCGCACGTGGTCTGGTTCTACGCCTAAACCAATACAAATAGCCTCTAAGCGCCCCGTACCTGCAGAGTCTTGTCCGCCTGTCATACCCGTGGTAAGGTTATCGGAGATGAGTACTACCACATTCGCCTTGCTATTCACGCAGTCCAATAGTCCTGTCATGCCCGAGTGGGTGAATGTGCTATCGCCAATAACCGCAAACGAAGGGAACTGCCCTGCATCAGCCGCACCTTTCGCCATCGTGATGCTGGCTCCCATCTCCACGCATGCATGGATAGCATGGAAAGGTGACAATGCGCCCAGGGTGTAGCAACCTATATCACCGAAAATCTTCGCGCCCTCATGCTCAGCAGCCACCTCATTGAGTGCAGTATACATATCGCGGTGACCGCAACCTTGACAAAGTGCGGGTGGACGACCTACAACTATTTCAGGAACTGATTTAGGCGATGAGGCTATGAGGCGATCAGGTGATAAGGCAAGAGCAACGCAATCGGGAGTGAGTTCGCCCATACGAGGCAAATCGCCCGTCAGACGACCTTTCACAGCCACTGTTGATGGCACCATACCACGCAATAGTTCCTCCACCACAGGTTGTCCCTCCTCCATGACCAATATCTCTTCCGCTCCGTCCGCTACCATCTGATTAATCAATGCTTTTGGCAATGGATATTGGGTGATCTTGAGGATGGTGTAGGTTTCTATTCCGGAGTCTGGAGTCCGGAGTCTGGATATCGTTTCCATGAAATAGTTATACGCAATACCAGTAGTCAAAATAGCCTTTTGGGGATTACTACCTTTGGTATAGGTGTTGTATTGCGACTCCTCGCTGGTTTGCACGAAATCCGCTTGCGCTCCTACCAGTTCGGCGTAGTTCTTGCGCGCGAATGCAGGCAGAAGAATAAAGTGGTTGGTATTCTCTGGCACGGAGAGCGTATTTTGCTCTCTTGGGATGTCGATGGTCTCCACTATCGCGCGCGAGTGCGCCATGCGTGTAGGCACGCGAAACAAGATAGGTGTGCGCAATGATTCCGATAAATCAAAGGCATAATGCATCATATCGTATGCCTCTTGCTGGTTGCTGGGTTCCAGGCATGGAATCATGGCGAATTTCGCATAGAAGCGCGAGTCTTGTTCGTTTTGCGACGAGTGCATGGATGGGTCATCGGCAGCCACCACCACCAGTCCGCCATTCACGCCTGTGATAGCTGCATTCATAAACGCATCGGCACAGACATTCATGCCCACATGCTTCATACAAACCAATGCGCGTTTGCCCATATACGACATACCTAATGCGCCTTCCATAGCGGTCTTTTCATTAGTAGCCCATTGGCAAAAGATCTTGCTTTTCGCCACTTCGCCTTTGCGTTTTTCACATAATTGTATATACTCAGTAATCTCGGTTGATGGTGTCCCAGGATAGGCATACACACCACTCAATCCTGCATCAATAGCGCCTTGCGCTATGGCTTCATCGCCTAAAAGTAGGTGCTTCATGATAATAGTAATTTATAATTTAAGGTTGCGCAAAGTTACTACTTTATTTTCAAATACGCAAATGGCTGTACGACAATGCTATTCTAAGAAGAGAGAAAGCAACAAAAATATGCAAAATGCAAAATTTATTTGTATATATGAAAAAAAAGTTGTACCTTTGCAGGCTGATTTTTGTTTTGTAACAAAAGAGATAAAACCCACTGATATTCAAAAGACATCTTTGATAATGAAAAAAGGATTTATAATATTGTGTATTTCATTAGGTATTACTGCTTGCGGAGAATACCAACAATTATTAAAATCTACAGATCCTGATTTGAAATACCAAAAAGCATTGGCTTATTTCAATGACGAACAATACGTCAAAGCACAGACTCTCTTGGATGATATTACCCCTTACTACCGAGGAACCGATCGTTCGCAAGATGTATTGGCTTATTTGGCACGTTGTTACATGGGACAAGAGAATTATGCATCTGCATCCGAGTATTACCAAGCCTATATCCGCAATTACCCCAAAGGCAGATATATTGTGGAAGCACGATTCCAAGTGGGACATTGCTACTATTTAGATTCACCAGATGCACGATTAGACCAAACCGACACAAAAAAAGCAATCGAATTCTTCACCCAATTTGTAGAATACTACCCTGAAAGTCCATACGCAGAACAAGCATATAAAGAGATGGGCGAATTATATGACAAATTAGCACACAAAGAATATCTAAACGCTAAGTTATATTACAATCTCGGTACTTATTTAGGCAACAACTATCTAAGCGCTGAAATCATAGCGAGAAATGCGCTAAAAGAATATCCTACTAATAAATATCAAGAAGAATTAAGTTGGATTGTATTACGAGCTAAGTACCAACAAACACTTAACTCCGTTGAAGATAAAAAAATAGACCGAGCGCGAGAGACGGAAGATGAATATTATAGTTTCATCACTGAGTTTCCTGATTCAAAGCATCGCTCTGCTGCCGAAAATATAGGAAAAGAGATCAAAAAGATATTAGATAATTAAGAAAACTAAAATACTAAAAATATGATTGATTACAAAAAAACCAAAGCCCCAAAGACTACTATTACACGGGACATCAACGAACTAACCGAAAAAGTAGGTAATGTGTATGAAACTGTAGCTATCATTGGAAAACGTAGCAACCAAATTAGCACTGCACTCAAAAAAGAATTGGATGCTAAGTTGCAGGATTTCTCCATTCCACAAGATTCTATCGAAGAGACATTCGAAAACAAAGAGCAAATTGAGATTTCTCGTAGCTACGAATTACTACCCAAACCCACACTGATTGCTACTCAAGAATTCATCGATGATGAACTAATCTATCGCAGTGGTAACCGCGATGAGGTACTGAAGTAATTATCCCTCCAGCAAACACGCATTCTGAATTTAGCAGGCAAACATATTTTGGTAGGAATTAGTGGCGGAATAGCCGCATACAAAATTCCCGAACTGATTCGCCTATTGAAGAAAGCAGGCGCAGAAGTAAAAGTGACAACCACCAAGCATGCCTTGGAGTTTGTCACTCCTCTTACTCTGCAAACACTAAGTGGATACCCCGTCTATTCGGATGTATTTGCAGCCATCAACAAACATAGTACCGAACACATTTCTCTGCCTGATTGGGCAGATTTGATGCTCGTAGCCCCCGCCACAGCAAGTACCATTTGCAAGATGGCATATGGCATTGCTGATAATGCCTTGACAACCACATTCGCTGCTATGCGCAAGCCTGTAGTGATTGCACCCGCCATGAACGATAAGATGTACGTATCGCCTGCCACGCAACAAGCGATTCACACGTTATCCCAATGGGAAAACATCACTATGCTTGATTGTGCAGAAGGCACCCTCGCTTGTGGCACAAGCGGAAAAGGTCGTATGCAAGAAATTCAAGTATTACTGGCTGCTATCGAATACACCCTAACTCCCAAAACATTGATAGGCAAGCGCATACTCATCACAGCAGGTCCAACACAAGAGGCTATAGACCCTGTGCGCTATATCACAAATGCCTCTACTGGCAAAATGGGCTATGCACTCGCACAGGCATGCCTCTGCAGAGGCGCACATGTCACCCTAATCAGTGGTCCTACAAGCATACCTATGGAAGCTTGGCAGCGATTCACACCTTTGCGCATGGTGAATGTAATCTCAAGCGAAGATATGTATAGAGAAACGACTGACATTTTCATCCAAGAACAATCAGATATATCTATCTTGTGCGCTGCCGTAGCCGATTTCACGCCCACACAGATCGCTACCCAAAAAATAAAAAAAACACCCAACCAAAAAAGCATGTCTATTGATTTGAAAATCACACACGACATTGCAGCCACTTTGGGACAACTAAAACAACCACATCAACAACTAATCGGTTTCGCCCTTGAGACTCACAACGAGATAGATAATGCTAAGCGCAAGATGCAACGCAAAAATTTGGACATGATTGTCTTAAATTCGCTACAAGACAAAGGAGCTGGATTTGGTGTTGATACCAACAAAGTAACTCTACTATACGCCGACGGCAGAAAAAAAGACCTCCCACTTCTTTCGAAGCAGGAGGTCGCAGATGCCATCATTTATGAGTTAAGTTAATTTTTTAATTTATTCAACAGATTACCTAAAATTGATTTTTCTTCGGTCTTTTCTGTTGCTACCTCTTTCTTTTCTACCTCCTCACTTTCTGGTACCCACTCTTTGCGCTCTTCTATCTCGCCTAATTGGTTTTGAACGAATGCAATTACATCATTCAACTCTTCTGTGAAATGCGCAAAATCTTCTTTGTACAAAAATACTTTGTGCTTTTCAAACTGTGGCACCTCAGCTTCACCTACTTGCTTGCGCTTACTCTCTGTAATACACAAGTACAAATCCTCATTGCGAGCTTTTTTAACATCTAAATAATAGATACGTTTACCCGCCTTTACCGAACGTGAATACACGATTTCTGGTTCATTTTTTCCTTCAAATCTACGATTTTCCATCTCTGTAATTATTTTTTTCAATTGTGCTGCAAAGATAGTGTTTTTTTTGCAGATACACAAAAAAAGCATAACTTTATTAAGTTTTTTTGGAGATTGTCAGCAGTAAACAGCATGAAACACATATTTTTTCTATTTTTATTTGCATATATCAAAAAAAAGCAGTACCTTTGTCGGCTGGTTGATTAAAGACATATAAACCATAAAATTGAAATAACTAATTATTAACGAATAAAGATTTTTTAAGAAATGGACAACAAGAAACGTGTTTACACCTTCGGTAATGGACAAGCAGAAGGTAACGCATCAATGCGAGAGACATTGGGCGGTAAAGGCGCAAACTTGTCTGAGATGAACTTGGTTGGCGTTCCAGTGCCTCCCGGTTTCACTATCATCACAGATGTTTGCAACGAGTATTACGAAGTAGGTCAAGAGAAGATCGTTGAGGTTCTTGACAAGGAAGTGAAAGCAGCTGTAGCTCACGTAGAGAGCTTGATGAATAATAACTTTGGTGATCCAAAGAACCCACTCCTTCTTTCAGTGCGTTCAGGTGCTCGTGCATCTATGCCAGGTATGATGGATACTATCCTCAATCTTGGTTTGAACGACGAGGTTGCTGCTGGTCTCGTAGAGAAGACTGGCAACCCACACTTCGTATATGATAGCTACCGCCGTTTCGTACAAATGTACGGTGACGTAGTTCTCGGTATGAAGCCAGTGAACAAAGAGGATATGGACCCATTCGAGGCTATCATCGAAGAGGTGAAGGAGATCCGTGGCGTGAAGTTGGATAAGGACTTGACCGTTGATGAGTTGAAACTCCTCGTAGCTCGCTTCAAGACAGCTATCAAGGATCAAACCGGTCACGACTTCCCAACCAACCCAGTAGAGCAACTTTGGGGTGCTATCTGCGCTGTGTTCCGCTCTTGGATGAACGAGCGTGCTATCCTCTACCGTAAGATGGAAGGAATTCCAGATGAATGGGGAACAGCCGTAACCGTTCAAGCGATGGTATTCGGTAACATGGGCGAGACCTCTGCTACTGGTGTATGCTTCAGCCGTGATGCTGCGACAGGTGAGAACCTCTTCAATGGTGAGTACCTCGTTAACGCACAAGGTGAGGACGTAGTGGCAGGTATCCGTACTCCACAACAAATCACCCTTGAAGGTAGCCGTCGTTGGGCAGCTCTCCAAGGTATCAGCGAGGAAGAGCGTGCTAGCAAGTATCCTTCTATGGAGGAAGCTATGCCAGAGATCTACGCTGAGCTTGACGCTATCCAAACTAAGCTTGAGAACCACTACCGCGATATGCAAGATATGGAGTTCACCGTACAAGAGGGTAAACTCTGGTTCCTCCAAACACGTAACGGTAAGCGTACCGGTACTGCAATGGTGAAGATCGCTATGGACCTCGTGAAAGAGGGTCTTATCGACGAGAAGACCGCTATCAAGCGTTGCGAGCCACAAAAGCTCGATGAGCTTCTCCACCCAGTATTCGATGCTAAGGCATTGAAGGCTGCTAAGGTGATTACCCAAGGTTTGCCAGCCAGCCCAGGTGCTGCTTGCGGTCAAATCGTATTCCACGCGGACGATGCTCAAGAGTGGGCTAAGGATGGTCACAAAGTGGTGATGGTTCGTATCGAGACCAGCCCTGAGGACCTCGCCGGTATGTCTGCTGCTGAGGGTATCTTGACCGCTCGTGGTGGTATGACCTCTCACGCTGCTGTTGTAGCTCGTGGTATGGGTAAGTGCTGCGTTTCTGGTGCAGGCGCTATCGTAGTGGATTACAAGGCTAAGACTTTGACCGTTGAGGGTGTTACCTACAAAGAGGGTGATTATATTTCATTGAACGGTTCTACTGGTCAAGTTTATGCTGGTCAAATCCCAACTAAGGCTGCTGAATTGAGCGGCGACTTCAAAGAGTTGATGGATCTTTGCGACAAATATACACATCTCCAAGTTCGTACCAATGCTGATACTCCACACGATGCACAAGTAGCTCGTGACTTCGGTGCTAAGGGTATTGGTTTGACACGTACAGAGCACATGTTCTTCGAGGATAAGAAGATCGTAGCTATGCGTGAGATGATTCTTTCTAAGGACGCTGAGGGTCGTGAGAAAGCGCTTGCTAAGCTTCTCCCATACCAAAAGGCTGACTTCAAGGGTATCCTTGAGGCTATGGATGGCTATCCAGTAAATATCCGTCTCCTCGACCCTCCATTGCACGAGTTCGTACCACATGATGCTGCTGGTCAAGAGACTATGGCGCAAGAGATGGGCGTAAGCGTACAAGAGATCAAGCAACGTGTGGATTCTCTTGCAGAGAACAACCCAATGCTCGGTCACCGTGGTTGCCGTTTGGGTATCACTTTCCCAGAGATCACTGCTATGCAAACTCGCGCTATCTTGAGCGCTGCTTGCGAGCTCAAGCAAGAGGGTACGAACCCAATGCCAGAGATCATGGTTCCATTGATTGGTATTCTCTATGAGTTCCACCAACAAAAGGAGATCATCGAGAAGGTATCTAAAGAGGTATTCGCTGAGTACGGCGTAGAGGTAGAGTTCGAGATCGGTACTATGATCGAGATTCCACGTGCTGCGTTGACAGCTGATCGTATTGCTACTGAGGCTCAATACTTCTCATTCGGTACCAACGACTTGACACAGATGACCTTCGGTTACAGCCGTGACGATATTGCAAGTTTCTTGCCTGTATATCTCGAGCAAAAGATCTTGAAGGTAGATCCATTCCAAGTATTGGATCAAAACGGTGTAGGTCAACTCATCCAAATGGCTGTAGAGAAAGGTCGCGCCGTTCGTCCAGGATTGCGTACCGGTATCTGCGGTGAGCACGGTGGTGAGCCATCATCAGTTAAGTTCTGCGCTAAGGTTGGTATGAACTACGCATCTTGCTCTCCATTCCGTGTGCCAATCGCACGTTTGGCTGCTGCACAAGCTGCTGTGGAAGAGTAATTACTCGGAAATCATTAAGGGCTTTAACGACCTTAAGGTCCTTAATGATATTCAAATATATAACAAAAAGAGTTGCCGTACTTGGTAACTCTTTGTTTTGTATATCAGCATTATTCTTTTCAAAAAATGTCCTGACACACAAAAAAACATAAATTTTCTTGCACATTCCTTTTTTTTTTAGTACCTTTGTCGGTTAATTACTACAAAAGGATATTGCATATGCCACCTACCCATACACTCCGAATAGTCACACTACTATTTCTTATACTTATTTTCGGTCTCGCAAACGTCTACGCGCGCGGAGTGCGCATTTTTGGATATGTATTGGATAGTGATAATCGTGGTGTAGAATTAGCCAATGTGTATGTAGAGGAAAATACAATGATAGGCACTACCACCAATCAGAATGGCTACTACGAGCTGTTCGTAGAGTTGCCAGATACAGTCACTCTCGTTTTCTCCATGATTGGCTATGAGACAATACGCCAACAACTATACACCACACGCGATGTGATTGGAGTGAACGTAGTTCTACCTACCAACGAGGAATTGCTCAACGAGATTACGGTGCGAGGTATCCAACGACAAACTACTACTATGGACCGCGTGGACATTGGTGCTGCACGACTGATGCCTGATGCTACGGGTGGCGGTATAGAAAATCTACTGATTACTTTCGCAGGCGTGAGTCAAAACAACGAAATGAGTAGCCAATACAATGTGCGAGGCGGAAGTTACGATGAGAACTCTGTGTACGTCAATGGATTAGAAGTTCATCGTCCGTTACTCATCCGTAGTGGACAACAAGAAGGACTTAGTTTCGTTAATCCCGATATGGTAGAGAGCGTAGATTTCTCTGCAGGTGGCTTCGATGCTAAGTATGGCGATAAGATGTCGTCTGTATTGGACATCCGCTACAAGCACCCTACCCGATTGGAATCGAGGCTCAATATGAGTCTGCTCGGCGCAGGTGCATATATCGGCTGGGGAGATAGTACCCAAAGCCAAATGCACGGCATGCGTTATAAGACCTCACGCTATCTATTAGGCACTTTAGATACCAAAGGTAGCTACAACCCTAATTTTGTGGACTATCAAACACAAATGACATGGAAAGCGGGAAAAGGATTAAAGAAATGGGACATCACACTGCTGGGCAACTTCTCCCAAAACATGTATGAGTTTGCGCCAGAGTCTTCTGAAACGCCATTCGGAACCATGCAACAGACGTTGAATATCCAAAAAGAGCATACGGGTAACGAAAAAGACTTGTTCCGCACTGCTTTTGCAGCGCTAAGTGTCTATCACCAACTGACACGCAACATCCGATTGGGCATGGATATAAGCGGTTTTTATACCCATGAACAAGAGACTTTCGATATAGATACAGAGTATATCTTAAGCGAGAAACCTGCCGATGAAAGCGCAACCAACAATAATTGGGGCGAGATAATTAATGGTAATATCGGCAATGTTACCGTATTAGGAACTGGACATCTGCACGAACATGCCCGAAATACCCTGCAAGCAGGCATGGCAACAATGGCTCACTCTGGAGTATGGAAAAGCGGAGAAAATACCCTGCAATGGGGCATTAGTGGACAATTTGAAATTATCAACGACCGTATTAACGAATGGGAATGGCGCGATTCGATGGGATATAGTCTGCCTAATCTACCACAAGAAATAGCACTATATTATGCTCTGAAAAGCAAAACCAACATGTATAGCGGACGCTTACAGGCATATGCACAAGATACCTATCGTTGGCACACCAATCAAGGTCAAGTCATGCTGACAGCAGGCATGCGCCTCAACTGGTGGAGCTACACCAACGAGGTATTACCTTCGCCACGCTTGAGCGTAGCATGGATGCCTGGCTGGAAACGTGACTTCACGTTCCGAGTAGCTACTGGATTATATTACCAAGCACCCTTCTATAAAGAACTTCGCAAAGTAGTGACAGATGCGGGCAGAGTGAGTCGTGTGGTGCTCAACAATCAACTGCAGTCTCAACGCTCGTGGCAACTGGTATTGGGAACTGATTATTACTTCCGCGCATGGGGAAGACCGTTCAAATTCACTGCTGAAGCTTATGGCAAATATATGGACAGATTAGAGAGTTATACAGCTGAAAATGTGCGTGTTCGATATTCTGGCAATATTGACAGTAAGGGCTATACCATAGGTATGGACGTAAAGCTGATGGGCGAACTGGTGCCTGGTGCCGACTCGTGGATTAGCTTTTCTACCATGCGAAGTCGCATGCGCTTCACTGATGATAAATATCAGTTGGGATGGATACCTACCCCACAAGAGCAACGATATAATCTGACCGTCTATTTCCAAGATTATGTACCACGTTTTCCACAATACAAGATTCACCTCAAATTTATTTGGAGCGAAGGTATGCCATTTGGCTATCCATATGACGAGAGGTTTCGTTACCTTGGTCATATGAACGATTATCGCCGTATAGATATCGGTGCTACGCGCACTTTCTCTGCCAACACCGACAAATGGATGAAAAAGTCTAAACATGTAGAGAGTTGGAGCATACAGCTGGATATTTTCAACCTCATTGGTTGGAAAAACGAAAATAGTTATTATTGGGTAACCGCAGCTGACGGATTGCAATGGGCAAGTCCAAACTACCTGACGGGACGTATGTTCAACTTGAAAGTTGATGTGATGATCAAGTAAGCACAGGTAGTATTCAGTGTTCAGTATTCAGTGTTCAGTATTTCTCACATCGTATTATTCGAAGCCACTAATTTACGGCACGAAGCAATTACAAGTCTTATACGTAATATGTCACAAAGGCACTACACAATTTGTAAATCTACAAATTTTGGGTTGAAAAAGTTTTCGTTTTTTGCATATTTCATAAAAAAGCAGTAACTTTGCAGAATGTTTACAGTTTAAAGTTGAACGATTTCAGTATAAATACAAAGGATATGGCAAAGATAGACGCTACAGAAACCCCAATGATGAAGCAGTTTCGCGAGATAAAGAACCAATACCCCGATGCGGTATTGCTGTTTCGTTGTGGCGACTTCTATGAGACATACGCAGAAGATGCGGTTCGCGCAAGCAAGATACTCAATATCACCCTTACCCATCGTAGCAACGGTGCCAGCAAAGATGCCAAAGCACTGGAGATGGCAGGTTTCCCCTTTCATGCGCTGGACACCTATCTGCCAAAACTGGTGCGCGCTGGTTTGCGCGTAGCGATTTGCGATCAATTGGAAGACCCTAAACTGACCAAGAAACTTGTCAAACGAGGTGTGACTGAATTAGTTACGCCAGGTGTAAGTTATTCTGAAACCACATTGCAACAACGCGAAAACACTTGGCTCGCCTGCATACAATGGGGAAAACATGCGGTGGGAGTGGCGTTTCTGGATATTTCTACAGGCGAATACTTGGTAGCAGAAGGCAGTGCCGACTATGTGGACAAACTGCTGGTGAACTTCGCACCCAAAGAAGTGCTGTTCCTACGCGGAAAGAAACGCGATTTTGAAGAGCAGTTTGGCAACAAATACTTCACCTTCGAACTGGACGACTGGATGATGAGTCCTACAGCTACCCACGATCGACTCACAAAGCAGTATAATGTGCAGAACCTCAAAGGGTTTGGTGTGGACAACTTGCCACAAGGCGTGATAGCAGCAGGTGCTATCCTGCACTATTTGGATGCTACTCAGCACCTGCAAACAGGACATATTCAGCACCTGAGTCGCATTGAAGAAGACAAGTATGTATGGATGGACCGCTTCACCATTCGCAACTTGGAACTGCTGAGCGGACAACGAGAGAATAGTATCACGCTCTACAATATCATTGACCGAACTATCACCCCTATGGGCGGTCGCCTACTCCACCGCTGGCTGGCGTTCCCACTAAAAGAGGTGCGCCCTATACGCAACCGACAAATGGTGGTGGAGTACCTATTCCGTCACCCCGAACATCGCGAGATTATTCGAGAGAACCTGCAACATGTTCAGGACATGGAGCGCATCGTGAGCAAAGTATCCACAGGTCGCATTACTCCGCGCGAGATACGCCAACTGAGTCGTGCGTTACTCTCTATTGCGCCTATCAAAGAAGTATGCCAGCAGGCAACGGACAATCCATACTTGCACCTTTTGGGCGAACAACTATCTCTCTGCACCGAGATACGCGAACGCATAGAGCGCGAATTGGTGCCAGACCCACCCGCAGTGCAAGGCAGACCCAATATCTTTGCACGAGGCATTGATGCGCAACTGGACGAACTGCGCGATATACAAACCAATGGAAAGAACTACCTGCTACAACTGCAACAACGCGAGGTGGAAGCCACGGGTATCAGCAGTCTGAAGATTGGCTACAACAATGTGTTTGGCTACTACTTGGAAGTGCGCAATACCTACCGCGACCAAGTACCCGAAACATGGATTCGCAAACAGACACTGGTGAACGCAGAGCGCTATATTACACAAGAACTCAAGGAATACGAAGAGAAGATTCTCACTGCGGAAACGCAAATACAAATAATAGAAAATCGCCTCTATACCGAACTGATGTTGGCGATGACCGACTATGTGGCACAAATGCAACAGAATGCCACTGTCATTGCACAATTGGACTGCTTAATGAGTTTTGCCACCGTAGCTGTAGAGAACAGATATATCTGTCCTGACATCAATGATAGTTTGGTGATTGATATTCGTCAAGGTCGTCACCCCGTCATCGAAAAACAGTTGCCGCTGGACGAAGAATATGTGCCCAACGATGTGCTGCTGGACAACAATGGGCAGCAAATCATCATCATCACAGGTCCGAACATGGCGGGTAAGTCGGCATTACTCCGTCAGACCGCGCTCATTGTGCTGATGGCGCAGATGGGTAGTTTCGTACCGGCAGAGAGTGCCAGTATCGGTGTGGTGGACAAGATCTTCACGCGCGTGGGCGCAAGCGATAATATATCGGTGGGCGAAAGTACCTTCATGGTAGAGATGAACGAGGCAGCCAGCATATTGAATAACCTCAGCGAACGCAGTCTGGTGCTCTTTGATGAGTTAGGACGAGGTACCAGCACCTATGACGGAATCAGTATAGCTTGGGCGATTGTGGAATATATCCACGAGAATAGAGGCCATGCCAAGACACTCTTTGCTACCCACTACCACGAACTCAACGAGATGGAAAAGAACTTCTCGCGTATCCGCAACTACAATGTTTCCGTGCGCGAGGTAGATAACAAAATCATCTTCATGCGCAAGTTGATTCGTGGCGGTTCGGAGCATAGTTTCGGTATCCATGTAGCCAAACTGGCAGGTATGCCATCGTCCATCGTACAACGCGCAAACCAGATTCTGAAAGATTTGGAGCAAGGAGCCAGGAACCAAGATCCAGAAACCAAGAGTAATGATAAGATCGGGGGTGGTAAAGCCACAATGAGTGCGCCAAGCGGTATGCAACTCAGTTTCTTCCAGCTGGATGATCCCGTACTGGAGCAAATACGCGATGAAGTCAAGACATTGGATATAAACAACTTGACCCCATTGGAGGCACTCAACAAATTGAGCGAGATTAAGAAACTCGTAGGCGGGAAGTAATCTATCCTCTTTTACTTCTCTTGCATTTCCACCAAACGGCGGTAATAACCATTCTTAGCAAGGAGCTCATTGTGGGTTCCTTGCTCTACTATTTGCCCTTCATGTAGCACACAAATGAGGTCGGCATTGCGTATCGTACTCAAACGGTGAGCAACGACCAATGTAGTGCGGTCTTTCATGAGGTTTTCGAGGGCTTCTTGTACGAGTTTTTCGGATTCGGTGTCAAGCGCAGAAGTGGCTTCATCCAGAATAAGTATAGGAGGGTTCTTCAATATTGCACGCGCAATGGATATACGCTGGCGTTGTCCGCCACTAAGGCGTGATCCACGGTCGCCAATAGTTGTTTGGTATTGGTCAGGCGTAGCCATGATGAAGTCATCGGCATTGGCAATACGCGCAGCATGGCGCACCTGCTCCATTGTCGCTGACTCTACACCAAAAGTGATGTTGTTATAGAATGTGTCGTTGAAGAGAATGGCCTCTTGATTCACATTCCCCATAAGCGCACGCAGGTCGTATGTTTTCACCTCTCGAATGTCCACGCCGTCAATAGTGATACGTCCTGAAGTGGGATCATAAAAACGAGGTAAGAGATCAGCCATCGTAGTCTTACCACTACCCGATTGACCGACCAAAGCAATGGTTTGACCCTTATGAATATCCAGATTGATATGCTTGAGCACAGGGCGATCTGCTTGATAGGAGAAGCACACATCTTCATATCGTATAACCGATTGAAATTCTGCTATTTGTTTTGGATTTTCCGCATTGCGAATATTGCTCTCTGTGTTAAGTATTTTATCTATTCGCTCCAGCGATGCCATACCACGGCGTATGCCATAGGTGGCTTTGCTGAGATCCTTGGCAGGATTGATGATAGAATAGAAAATAACAAGGTAGTAGATGAATGTAGCGGCATCAATCGAAGAGTGGTCGCCCAAGATGAGTGTGCCACCAAACCACAGGAGAATGGCGATGAGCGCCGTGCCAAAGAACTCCGATACGGGGTGCGCCAGATAGTAGCGACGGTTGATACGGTTGAAGGTAGCACGAGTGGCATTGATAAGATTTAGAAAACGAGTGGTGAGTTTGCTCTCTGCGTTAAAAGCTTTCACTACACGCAAGCCACCTAATGTTTCATCTATTTGAGTGAGAATCTCGGCGTTTTGCTCTTGTCCTTTGGTGGAAGCTCGCTTGAGCGAGCGACCGATACGCCCTATCAAGAAACCAGCGATAGGCAAGAGTACCAAGACAAAGAGCGTGAGTTGCCACGAGATAGTAAATAGCGTGATGAGATAGACCAGAATCATGATTGGGTCTTTGAATAACATATCCAATGTGGACATGATACTCGCCTCCACTTCATTCACATCGTTAGTCATGCGCGACATGACATCACCCTTGCGCTCTTCGGTAAAGAAACCGATTGGCAAGCTGACCACTTTCTTATATAATTGCGCGCGCAGGTCGCGCAATACGCCCGTGCGTATGGGAACCATGAAATAGTTAGCCAGCCATGCTGTGAGGCACTTGAAACCTGTCAAAACAACCAAACAAGCACCCAAAAGTAGCAGTACAAAATGTGCGCCACGGGTATCAATCTGCGTTTGCAGAAAATAGTAGAGATTATTCTTGAGAATATCCAGTGTGTCGTTGATTGAGCCCGCAGACTCCAATGGCATATATGTGGCTGTTGCCTCAGACAAACCAAATAGGATTTGCAAGACAGGGATAATAGTAGCAAACGAGAAGAGCGACAATATGGTGGATAGCACATTGAAGAACAGGTTTGCTGCTACTTGCCACTTGTACGGTGGAACGAAACGCTTTAATAGAGACAGGATATTCATATTGTGTGGTGTAGAATTGTTTAGTGTGGTGTAGAATTGTTTAGAGTGGTACGGTTGTTCTCACTGACATACAATAGGACTTGGCGATTGAAAGCTTCTTGGTCAATGCCCAAATCCGTTTGTATAGGCAGGACATGCAATTTATCGCCCAATGCCTCAACCAAAGGCGTTTGCTGCATGCGCATATAGTCTTTCTCGGTAGTCACCACATGTTCGTACTGTTCTGCCTTGTTCAAGATGAGTTTTATATCGCTCTTGCTGAAATTGCGGTGGTCTGCAAATGCCAATAGTTCTGTATCGGGGAACTGCTGTTGCAAGTGTTCGAGCAGAGGGGTTGGGTTGGCTATGCCCGCTACGAGTAGCGGTGTAGATGAGAGATGCAGTGGTTCGTAACCAATGGAAGAATAGTATAAATGCTGATATGACGCCAAGCGCAAACTATTGCTCACGATACGGCGGTCAATGGGTTGCATGGTCTTCGGACACTTAGTAACAACCACGGCGTTGGCACGCGCACTCTCCGCTGGCAAATCGCGCAATGTACCGCGTGGCAACATGTGGTCATTCACATATAAGTTATCATACGAAGTGAGCAAGATATAGAAGCCCGCGCGCAGTTTGCGGTGTTGGTAGGCATCGTCCAAAATGACACATTGCAGATCGGATATCATATGCTGCAACTGCTTGATACCCTGCACTCTATCCTCACATACCGCCACAGGAATATCGGGGAAGTGCGTATGTATGAGCATCGGTTCATCGCCTATTGTTCGGGCAGTATCATTTGCATTTGCCAAACGAAAACCATGCGTTCTTCTGCCATACCCTCGCGACAGAACCGCCACCCTATAGTTGGGCGACAGCAAACGGATTAGGTATTCCGTCATAGGTGTTTTACCCGTACCACCTACTGCCAGATTGCCAATCGCTATGGTTGACACATCCACCTTATAGGAAGGCAGCACGCGATCGTCATACAGGACATTGCGTACCCATACGCCAAAGGCGTAAAGCCACGAGAGAGGGGTCAGAAAGAACTTCATTGCTACACCATTATTGGATTGTCACTTCGGGCATAAGCGCCATAATGCGTGGTTTAGAAGCAAACTCACGCACTTGCATGATGAGACGCTCTTCTGGGGTAGTGGTGTCAAACATCTTGAGCATCTCCTCGAATGGATCGGTTTTCTCTGGATATGTAACCAGATTATATTCACCGAGTTGAGCCAGTTCTACGGCTTTGTTTATAGCATCGTTGATATTGCCCAAATTGTCCACTAAGCCAATCTCCAAAGCGTCTTTTCCGAGCCATACACGACCCTCGCCTATCTTCTTGATTTCGGCTTGTGACATGTCACGACCATCAGCACAACGGCGAGTAAAGAGATCATAGCCACGCTCTACCATGTTTTGCATGAGCGCCATCTCTTGTGGGTTCATACCCTTGTAGATTGCATTGATATTCAAAGCAGCATGTTTGTTGGTGGATACGCCATCGATGTCCAACCCAACTTTCTCGCGAAGTTTGTTGATGTTTGGTACCGTACCAAAGATACCGATGGAACCCGTCAGCGTAGTTGGCTCGGCGTAGATATAATCGGCGTTGCAAGAGATGTAGTAGCCACCCGATGCCGCATAATCGCCCATAGAAACGACTACAGGAATACCTTTGTCTTGCAACATCTTCATCGCGTGCCAAATCTGCTCACTCGCGTCGGCACTACCACCAGGACTATTCACACGGAAGACTACCGCTTTTACATCGTCGTCTTTGTGGATTTTCTTAATGGTTTTCAGGATTTTATCCTCTACGATACCGTCTGTACCAGAGTCCACGATAGCACCCTCCGCATATAGTACAGCCACTTTGTCAGTTGCTTCTATCTTTGTGCGCTCTACCGATGCCATCTTGCTGGTAGAGAGTTGCTTATAGTCTTTGGTACCTGCGTATGTGCGCAGGATAGAGTCCATTTCTTGGATATACACCAACGAATCCACAAAGTGGTAGCTGAGGTATTTGTCTTGTGGTTGCAGCGACATGCACTCGTCAGCGTAAGCGTGGAGTTGCTCCGCAGCGATTTGGCGACTTTGTCCTACAGCAGTCTTCATCTCGCTCCAGATACCTGTGAGGTATTGCTCGGTTTGTTTGCGGTCGGCCTCCGACATTGAGGTGCGGAAATATGGCTCTACAGCAGACTTAAAAGTACCCACTTTGAGGATTTGCATCTCAATGCCAATCTTTTCGAAGAGGCGGGTGTAGTATTCTTTTTGTGCAGTGAGGCCGTCCCAAGCCAATGAGCCAACTGGATTAAAGAAAATCTTATCTGCTACCGATGCGATATAGTAGTTGGTTTGTGAATACGAGTCTGAGTAAGCGATGATGAACTTACCCGATTGCTTAAAGTCGAGCAGCGCATCGCGTATGGCTTTGGCAGAAGCAGGAGCCACAGCGAGTGAACCACCTTTGAGGTAGATGCCGAGAATCTTGTCGTTGTTCTTTGCCAAAGCGATGTTGCTGAGAAGGTCGTTCAAGCCCACTGTAGTGGTAGTCTGACCATACATTTCACCAATTAATGCGTCAAAAGGATTCTCCTCTGTAGCTTGCTCTACCAATGTGCCTTTCAGGTCAATGCGATAGATAGTGTTCTCCTCCAACTTAGTAGCAGGTGTGGACATCATATCGCCCATCAATGCTCCAAAAAGGAAACATACGCCAAAATAAACTCCAATACCGATAAGGGTTTTACCCAAACAACCCATTTTCTTGCGAGGTTCTCCCGCTTTTTTCACAAAAATTGCCATTGTTTTATTTCGTTTAAATGTTTATAATCTCTTGGTAAAGTCTTCTATCGTTGCCGTGTCGTTGCCGTGTCGTTGCCGTGTTTCTCTCGAAAGAGACAGGTAACATACAGCGGATTTACGGCTTATTTAACTTAAAAGTCTTGCGGTGGTAGGGCGTGATGCCATACTGCCGAATAGCTTCGTAATGCGCTTTGGTGGGATAGCCCATATTCGTATCCCAATGATACTGCGGGTACTCCTCGTGCAAACGCAACATATACTCGTCGCGATAAGTCTTTGCAAGCACACTGGCTGCCGCTATTGACAAGTACTTTCCATCGCCTTTGACCACCGTCTGGGCAGGTATCTCAAGCACTTGTCCCTCAGGGATATAGGGTCGCCACTTGTTGCCGTCCACGATGATATGCTGGGGCGTAATGAGTAGTTTATCCAACGCACGCTGCATACCTGTGATAGAGGCGTTGAGGATGTTGATACGGTCTATCTCCTCGGCTGTGACTTCGACTACCGCCCACGCCGTGGCATATTGCTCTATGAATGGACGGAGGTATTGGCGTTGTTTGTCGGTGAGTTGCTTGCTATCGTTGAGCATTTCCAACCACTGACAATGTTCTTTGCTGTCCAGCATTTTCGGGTCAATCACCACAGCTGCTGCAAACACGCTACCAGCTAATGGTCCGCGCCCTGCTTCGTCGCACCCCGCCTCAATCACGCCTGATATGTAACACGCTTTTAACATTTTCTTTAACTCCAGGAATCATGGTTCCAGAGTCCTTAAAAAGGATAACCTATGGCGAAATGGAACGACATATCATCTCCCCAATTCAATCCATTAGATATGGTCCGCCATTGTGTCCCTGCAAAAGAGCCATAGATACGACTCGGATCATATAGTTTAACTCCAAAATCAATGCGGAAGACAAAGATGGAAAAGTCTAATCGCACTCCCACACCATATGCCAAGGCGATTTGTTTATAAAATTCATCCCAATGGAACTGACCATAAGGTTGTGTTTCGTAGTCAAAAATAGTCCATATATTTCCTGCATCTACGAAGGCAGCTAATTCAAAAATGGACCATACCTTTGCACGGTATTCCATGCTCATATTCAATCGTATGTCGCCCGATTGGTTGTTGAAATCTATTAGACTGCCATTGCCACGATAGCCACCAGGACCCAAACTGCGCGCAGTCCAACCACGCACACTATTAGAGCCACCTGCGAAATAGCGTTTCTCAAAAGGTACCGCCTCAGAATTGGCATACGGAACTGCTAAACCTAAATCTGCATGATAAACCAAGCGATGCGATGGATTGAATATCTGATGATATGTAAACGATACATCTGCCTTCGCAAATTGCGAAAAGCGTGTGTTTAATAAGGTATATTTACCTCCATCATCGATTGGAAAGTTGAAGATAGAAGCCAATCCAAGCATCAAGTTACCAGCCGATTCGACATTGTAATTGATCGTAGTATATGGACGATAGGGATTACGCGAACTTAACGAAGAATAACTGCCTGAATATCCCCAGCCAACAATAAAATGATCTTCGTAAGAATACTTTAATATATTGGTAGATTGCAAAAATTTGTCACTAAAATCAGCATCAATCCAAGGCAAATATACATAGCTAATATCTGCCAATCGGAAATTGTGTATCAACCGTGAACGTGGCTGACGCAGTTCATACTGCCAACTGGCATTAAATATTGATCGAGCATATTCATCGGGGCGGTTCTGATAATTATAATTTAGTTCTACTGCCAACGAATTAGGAAATGACAATCCCATGGATGCTTTTGTTTCAATAGCACGTCCTCCATTTTGTCGCCATTCGTAACTGGCACGACCATCGATGGTAAACTCTTCTGCTCCTCTGAATAAATTGCGATTTGCATACCCTGCACCTATCGCAACGCCCCAATCACCAGCCGAATATGTTCCTTCTCCCTCCACTGAAACCGAGTTCATCTTGCTGCGCGAAAGCACAATATGACAATCCAACTCTTCATCCGACGTGGGTTCAAAACTTATATTAACATATTTCACAGGAGCTAATTGATTAAGTTTAGCATATGCTCTTTCCACTCGAAATTCATTATATACATCACCAGGACGAATAGGACAATTGCGTATCAACATATTTTCTCGCAAAAACTGGTCATATACCCATGTAAAAGCATACCCATTATCGTACTCTTGCGAAGAAAGAGTAGTGCCTTCAGGATTTAGAGTCGGTTCAAAATCCAGATGAAAATACACACGTGCTATTTTATAATGGCGGAATATCTTTGTTTTTTCTTCTTCTGGTAACAGATCTACAGAAGATTGCAAACACATTGTCATGTCTATTTGGTGATTATGTTTGCTACTATCTGCCACAAACTGAATCATTGACTCGTCAAAATAGAAATATCCCCTTTGACGCATTGACCTTGCCACACGTTGTCGTTCTTGATTCAGCAGATCGACATCAAACTGCATGCCTTCAGACAACAATGTAGCGCGGTAATCTTCAGCTATTTCTTTTAGTTCCTTATGTGAGAAATCAACCACGTATCTTCGTATGGTATATGGCTGATTAGCAGTAATATGGTATGTAAGATTTACTTTACGTTCATCTATTTTCATCACTGTATCCACTACAGCATTGAAATAACCTCTATTCTGCATTGCTCGTTGCAATTGTGTCATACTATTTCCTGTCAGCTCAGGAGAGAAGATTACAGGTGCCTCACCTATTTTTCGCGCATTCTTGCTGGTCCATTTAGAGGTATCTAAAGGAGCAGTATTGTAAATATCCAACTGCAACTTCCAAAAACCAAAAATCTCTGTATTTTGCTTTTGCTGGAGATAATTACGCAGTTCTGAACTTGCGATATCTTTACTATCATCCACTTTCACCATGGCTTTATTCAGCAAATACTGACCTTCGGGAACAAATTTAGTTGTATTACATGCAGATAATAGCACCACACAACTAATCACAAACAGCCCAACCACTGTCTGCATACAAAACCCTATTTTCTGTTTAGAACCAAACATACCAATTGCGCTGCAAAGTTACTATAAAAAATTGACATATGCAAGGCTTAAAGCAAAAAAAATAAAATATTCAAATATTGCTCTTTTCATATTCTATCTTCGGCTCATCTTCAGCTTATCTTCGGCTAATTTGCATGATTAAAAACTGTCAACCAATTTTAGGAAAAGACACACGTTTTACTTCCACACTACCACTATCACACAAAAAAATGTGCCGAAAGGTTGCATATGTCATAAAAAAGCAGTACCTTTGCGGTGATATTTGATAATTAGGCTCGGAAAGTTACAATAGACATAAACTTATCATGGCAGATCACTTGAGTAAAGCAAAAATAAAATGGGTTCGCAGTCTGCAATTAAAAAAGAATCGAGACGCAGAAGACTTATTCGTTGCAGAAGGTGCTAAATGCATACACGACCTACAAACTGCTTTCCGCTTAGTTCTATTGGTATCTCAAGAAAATGCTACCAATGAAGAGATTGCTCATATGTCATCCTTAAAAACTCCACAAGGGGCGATTGGTGTGTTTCAAAAGCGCAAGCCAACACCTTTGGATGCATGCGCAGACTGCCTAATTGTAGCATTAGACGGGGTGCAAGACCCTGGTAATTTAGGCACAATCGTCCGCACTTGTGATTGGTTTGGCATACACCATATATTATGCTCACGTGAGACCGCTGATTGCTACAATCCCAAAGTAGTTCAAGCAACCATGGGTGCTTTAGCTCGTGTACAATTGCACTATGTGGACAATCTGGCAAATACCCTGCAAAATTATCAACAGAAGGGGTATCCCATATACGGCACATTGCTCAATGGCAAAGACATATATGCAATAGATGCTATACCCACCAAAGAGAAAGGCATTATTGTAATGGGCAATGAGGGTAATGGCATCTCTCAAGAGGTTCGGGAACAGGTGACACACCCACTACTAATCCCCTCCTACCCCGCTGGTATTCCCACTTCCGAGAGCTTAAATGTCAGCATTGCAACAGGTATCATATTGGCAGAATTCAGAAGACTATAAACATTTATTCATTACTACTATGAGAAGTATAGCAATACGATTTTTTATCACCATCACATGGTTGTGCTGCTTAGTGACTGCGCAAGCTAATGTAACGACCTACACATTCGTATCTAAAGAATGGAAAAGTGAGATCAACGCGACCACCTGCGATGGCAAAACAGATGGTTGGATATGTGACCTACCAGCATACGAATATTCAGAAGGTTATACTGATGCAGAAGGGCGTATTTATAGCCGTGGCGTAAGTGTCAAGAAAAGTACCACAGGTGCAGGAGCTACATCTATTGTTGAATTTGAAGAGGTAGAAAAAATAGAAATCAACTTCTGCCAAAATGCATCGAAAGGTGAAGGTTGTATTTTTGTGCAAGTAGGCAATAATGATGTCAACGAATTGATAATCAATCGTCCAACAAAAAGCATGGGACAATACAACCGCGACACTATTATTCAATTACCTTCTCCTGCTACAGGAAAAATACGTTTTTGGGTGGAATGTAGCGATAATTCAATCAATATCAACACTATAAGCATACATAGTGCCTCAGAATTTGATAGAGAAGTTTACAAATTAGTGACAGATGTCACCCTGTTGCAAGATTTAGATCAAATTATCATTGGTGTACACGACACCAAGATTAATCATATTATGGGATACTTTGACGAATCCATTTCGCAGAATAACATCCATGCTATTGATGGCAAATATTCGGAAGACCGTGCATATGTAGCAGCAAATAACGATGCTATTTATACATTGCATCTCACAGAACTGGACGGCGAAGTGGCTTATTATATCGAAGATAATATCCGCTATGAGGGTGCATTTCTGGTTGCCAGTGGTGGAAAAACCAAAAATAAACTGGCTATTTGGGACAAACTTTACGATAGTAACACCTACGGCAACTATGGCTATTGGGACATATCTATTGCTCCCGATGGAGAAGCTACTATCATGAATCTTGGTAATAGCGTAGGAAAGTACATACAATATAATGTAGGCAATCATCCTGCACTATTTGCTTGCTACGCCGAACCCAATATGACGCCTATATGTATATACCGTTTGACAATTGAAGGAGAAGATGAGGATGAGGAGGATATAGAAACGACCATTCAGGATACCAACACCAAGAACACTATGCGTAAAGTTTTTATCAACAATCAGTTAGTAATCTTATTAGGCAATGACACATACACTATTTTAGGTACGAAATTATAAACAATACATTATACAAAAATGAACATTTCAAAACGAATTGCCGCGCTCGAAGAGTCAGCCACTCTGCAAGTGGCAGCGCTATGCCAACAACTCCGTGCAGAAGGAGTAGATGTGATAGGTCTATCATTAGGAGAACCTGATTTTCCCGCCCCATCACATGTGAAACAAGCTGCTATTGATGCCATCAATAATGATATATCGCACTACGGCCCCACCCCTGGTTTCCCCGCTCTGCGCCAAGCTATTGCCGATACATTGAACAAGGATATTAAGGACTATCCTGTCAAGCCCTACAACGCCAATGAGATTGTTGTATCAGTAGGTGCAAAACAAGCTATCTGCAACGCTATCGAAGCATTGATTGGTCCTGGAGATGAAGTCATCATGCCTACGCCATGCTGGGTGAGTTATGTGGAAATGGTGAAGATTGCACAAGGCAAAAGCGTATTGGTGCGCACTACAATGGAGAACAACTTCTGTCTTACCGCAGAGCAACTCGAAGCAGCCATCACGCCCAATACCAAACTCCTTATGCTTTGCTCACCAAACAATCCAACAGGCTCCGTATATACACTTGAGAACCTGAAGGCATTGGTAGAGGTACTCAAGCGTCACCCACAAGTGGCTGTATTGGCAGATGAGATTTATCAACACATTCTTTACACGGGCAAGCACGAAACCCTTGCACAGTTCCCCGAATTAGAAAATCGCTTAATCATCATCAATGGTGTGAGCAAGGCATATGCCATGACTGGCTACCGCATCGGATGGCTCGCTTCTCATGACAAAGAACTCATCACAGCCATTAAGCGCCTACAAGGGCAAATGATTACCTGCGCTACCACTATCGCTCAGAAAGCAGCAGAGGCAGCTTACACAGGAGATCAAACATGCGTAGAAGAAATGCGCCAAGCATTCCACCGCCGTCGCGACCTGATTGTGGGACTGGCGAAAGAGATACCTGGTATGAAGGTGTTGGAACCACAAGGAGCATTCTATCTCTTCCCTGATGTGTCTGCATTCTTTGGCAAACAATACAATGGACAGACTATCCACAACGCCGACGAAGTTGTGACCTACTTGCTGCAAGAGGCACACGTAGCATGCGTATCAGGTAGCGCGTTTGGAGAGGACAACTGTATTCGTTTCTCATACGCGACAAGCGAAGATCTCATCATTGAAGCCATGCGTCGTATGAAAGAAGCATTAGCAAAACTACAATAACTATTAACTATTAACGACTTAAGTATTATGAAGAAAAGTTTGATTTTGGCTGCTATATTGGCAGTAGTATGTGTGGGTTCAGCTATAGCTCAACCACGTGCCGTAGGTGCTAACCTTGGTTGGGACATTGGCGTTTCATACCAACACTCATTCGGAGAAGCTAATTTCTTGGATGTTGCAGTTGATTTGCCACAATTCAATGGTATTGGTGGTATTGTTACCTATAACTGGGTTAATCCTTTTGGCACAGCCGTTCCATGGGAGTATAAAGGCGCTTGGAATTGGTATCTTGGTGTTGGTGCTGCTGGCGGTTTCTACGGATTATTTGACAACACTTTGCTCAATGGTGCATACGTTGGCGTAGCAGGTCAAGTCGGTATAGCATACGACTTTTGGTTCCCTCTCCAACTTTCATTAGATTATCGTCCAAATTTTGGTGTTTATTTCGGCGAAGCAGTTGATTTTAATAAACACGGATTTTATGGTATCACCCTTGGTGTTCGTTATTTATTCTAATCCTAATGACTGATTTTTCGACGTTAATTTCGTCACGTATAGGAGTGGCTGCTACGCAAGTGGCAGCCACTGTTGCCTTACTTAGTGAGAATGCCACGATACCTTTTATTGCCCGCTATCGCAAGGAACGTACAGGCAATTTGGACGAGGTGCAGATTAGCCAGATAGCCGATGAGTATCATCGCTTCTTAGAGATTGATGACCGCAAAGCCACTATCCTTAAGACGATTGAGGAGCAAGGCAAACTCACTCCTGAACTTAAACGACGCATTGAGCAATCGTGGGACAGCACTGAGTTAGAGGACATATACCTACCCTACAAGCCCCATCGTAAGACCCGTGCAGATGTGGCTCGCGAGCAGGGATATGAGCCACTGGCCACTGCACTCTTTGCACAGAAACGCGAAGGCGATGAGGCGATAAAGCAGTTAGGCAAGAACAAGGAAGAAGCACTTCAAGGCGCTCGCGATATCATAGCCGAGTGGATTAACCAAGATGAACACGCTCGACAAAGCATTCGTCGCGAGTTCGGCTATTCGGCTATCATCACCACCAAGGTGGTCAAGGGCAAAGAGTCCGACCCCGATGCACAGAAATACAAAGACTATTTCGCCATCAGCGAACCGCTTCGACGCATATCTTCGCATCGTCTGCTGGCAATTCGCCGCGCAGAGAACGAAGGATATATCCGTGTGGATATATCACCTGATCGAGAAAAGTCGCTTGATAAGCTTGCCCACCTCTTCTTGCACAACAACAGTGATGCTGCCTATCAGGTAGAACTGGCGATGGAGGATAGCTACAAGCGTCTTCTAAAGCCTGCCATCGAGACGGAGTTTGCAGCGAGCAGCAAGGAAAAAGCCGATACGGAGGCTATACAAGTTTTTGCCAGCAACTTGCGTCAGTTGTTGCTGGAGTCCCCACTCGGACAGAAACGCGTTCTGGCACTTGACCCAGGTTTCCGCACAGGCTGCAAGGTAGTCGTATTGTCCGCACAGGGTGACCTATTGCATCATACTGTGGTCTTTCTCAATACCAAACAGGCGACCGACACGCTTCAGCAACTTATTCACCAATATCAGATTGATGCCATTGCTATTGGCAACGGTACCGCCTCACGCGAAACGGAACAGATGGTGCGTGTGGCAATTGAGAATTATGAATTAAGAATTAAGAATGGCACGACAAGTCAACATTCAACATTCAACATTCAAAATTCCCCTCAAGTCTTCGTTGTTAGCGAGAGCGGAGCATCGGTATATTCAGCCAGCAAAACTGCCCGCGAAGAGTTCCCAAATGAGGATGTCACGGTGCGTGGTGCAGTGTCTATCGGCAGACGACTAATGGATCCATTGGCGGAGTTGGTGAAGATTGATCCCAAGTCAATTGGCGTAGGACAATACCAGCACGATGTCAATCAGTCGCGCCTAACGGAAAGTCTTCAGCAAACGGTGGAGAGTGTGGTGAATAGTGTGGGCGTGGATGTCAATACCGCCAGCAAACATATCTTGACTTATATCTCGGGTTTGGGACCTGCTTTGGCACAGAATATCGTCAATTACCGTAGTGAGAATGGTCCTTTCCCCAATCGCAAAGCGTTGCTCAAAGTGCCTAAGATGGGTGCAAAGACCTACGAGCAAGCAGCGGGCTTCTTGCGCGTCACCAATTCGGATAATCCGCTAGACAACTCTGCTGTTCACCCTGAGAGTTACGCTATCGTGGAGCGTATGGCAAAAGACCTCCGTTGTACGGTATCCGACCTTATGCAACGCGCCGAACTGCACCAGCAGATTAATCTCAAACGCTATGTAACCAGCGAAGTGGGTGTCCCAACGCTGACGGACATTCTTCGCGAGTTGGAGAAGCCCAGTCGTGACCCACGCACGCAGTTGGAGGAGTTTCATTTTGACGAGTCGGTGCATACGATTGATGACTTGCAAGTGGGTATGGTGTTGCCTGGTATCATTACGAATATCGCCAATTTCGGAGCTTTCTGCGATGTAGGTGTGCATAAGGATGGTCTGATACATATCTCTGAGATGGCTTCTCGCCGTATCAGTAACCCTAATGAGGTAGTTTCGCTCCACCAGCATGTGCGTGTACGCGTGATAGACATTGACCGCGCCCGCGGGCGCATACAACTATCATTGAAACTATGATACAACAGAGAAAGAGTTCGGAAAATCCGAACTCTTTCTCTGTTCACACTCATAACTTATAAACGACCTCCTATCACATTGTACATTTTTCCAGCACGAATTATGACAAGTTGACCTTCAATAATCATCTTGCATGTAGTAGAATGATCTTTGTTAATGTTATCAGTCCAAATGTCTTCAATACCCGTATCATTCATTGTATTTTCAAACCACAGGTTCAGACTCTCCTCACTCAAGACCCATGGAGAATCAATGCTCGTTCCCAATTGATAGTTATGTGCGCTGAGCCACTCTGCTGTTACCTCGCTCCATGCTAAGGTCGCACCTTCAGTAGTAGTATCGGTCTGCTGAATCGTTGCATCCAATGCAGCCAAATCAGACACTACATAGTTGTTCTTGAAGTTCTTCTCTGGTGCGAAATAGTCGCGTGGCCATTCGCTTTGTGGCTTATCCCAATCCACATTATCCCAGTCATACTCATAATCATCGCCACTGGAGAAACCAATCACACGGTGAGCTATTACATCCTTGCCCTCTGGCACATTGATTGCACTCAATGCCACCAAGCAGTTCTCTGCCAACGTATCGGTAACTGAACCAGTAGCATCGGTATCCACATGACCAATGATACCGCCCACTTTACCAACCTTGGCTGTGTCAGCCAAGTTGAGCGTACCACTTACAATATTATTGTATATCTTTGCTCGACCACTATGTCCTACGATACCACCAATGGTATTTGAACTAAACAAATCTGCATCCACACGACAATCATATACTGGTTCGCCACCGCCCACAGCACTAGTGATACCACCAACTATCTTACCTTCTGCTTTGCCAGTAAAGAGACAAGCGTGAATTTGGCTATAGGTTTGCGACTTACCAATCACTCCACCCACTTCTGCTTCTGGAGCCACGATATTTGCATCAGTCACGGAGCAGGTATTCACATCGGTATTCAAAGCCACATAACCTACGATTGTACCGATAATTTCTTTGTAGCCCACACCTTTGATTACAGGGTTAGCTATATGCACATTGCTCAACAATGCAGACGATGCCACACCTGCGGTGTCAACACCACCTTGCATGCTGTTGGCCAATACACCTGCTGCAATATCTAAATGTTTATCCGAGAGCAACATGATTGGGTTTTCAAAGTTAATATTAGTAATCTCAGCAGAATCTTTCACCTCATTGAATAAACCACCGCCCATCAGGCACAGATTGCTCAAAGTATATCCCTTTCCATCCAATTTGCCCAAGAAAGCACGCTTTGGACCTTCAAATGGAACAGATAAGAAGTCAATGTCATTCGCTACCTCGTAATATGCGGATGGATTCTTGTCAATCAGTTTAAAATCATTCGAGCAAGTTAGCAAATATGGCTCTTGCGCAGTACCCGCACCCTTCAACTCTACCTCGTTCAATGGCAGTGGAGTGTAGTGCATGGTCAGTACGCCGTTCTTTTGATATACGCACATGATGCATGGATTAGCACCTTTATCCATCAAATAAACCATATTTAATTCACCCATTTCCTCGCTCTTACCATAATCCAAAAGAATCTCGCCTTTGGTGTTACAAACCAAGAATGCGGTCTCTTTGTCGCTGGTATTCTCAGGGTTGTAGCGCTTTACCAACACCATATACTCGCGTACATCATCGGTATGCATCACCCATGGGTTGAGTGCTTCAGCAGTGATATTCACTTGCGCTGCCTCAATATACTTGCCCAAATTGACATTCTCATAGCGGTTGAAACTACCATCCGCATTCAGCCATGCTATATCTTGACTGACACTACCATCCTCCTCGTTGTTACCTTGCAACAGCGCTACAGCATACTCGTAGCTATCGCCTTTTGGATAACGATCAATTTGTGACGATATGGTGCGACCATCTTCTAAATATACAGAAATCTCTGCGCGCGGAGTACAAGATGGCAGATCTACAAAAAAGAACTCGCCATCGTATTCCTCCTTCATAAACAACCATTGCTCTTCTTGACCTACCACAGGGCTCATCTTGACACGACCCAATGTATTCTCCGCGATAGTATTGAGCAAATTGCCTTCCACATCATACTTATAGAACGATGTAATGGAACCATCTGATTCCAGATTGTACTTTTCCTGAGTAATAATGTAAGCAGGCTTGTCGCCATCATAGTTGAGCAAAATATCATCTGCACCATTCAATCCACCCAACATGGGGAAGGTATAGAGCAATTTCGCATTCTCATCTTGTGTCACAGGTACTTTGGTGGTATGTATGGTCTTAAAGATCTTATCGACATAAGTAATCACCAAGTAATTATCCAGATTCACTACAGGTTCTTGGTCCATTGGTATGTTAGGATCAAAATATGGTTTCTCATATTGTTGTAAGACATAAAATTGATCATTGCCGTTCTTCATCATAAAGATTGGCTGCAAGTCGGTCAACGCTGCCACATTCGCATAAGGTACGCGGAAAGTGTGGTGAATACCATCTTTATCACCATACACAGCCTTACGACGAACATCATAGCACAATGTGTAATCCTTGCTGGTAGAGGCACTATCACGAGCAAAAATCATCACGTAATTCTCATTAAAGGCAGCTATGTTTTGTGCATAAATCTGACGACCTTCCACAGTTGCTATAGGCTCGGTAACGATTGATCCATCACCGATGGAGAACACATGGTTGAAGTTTTTACCCTCATAGTTCTTCGTTTGAGCATGCAAGAAGAGCATCAACTCATACTGATCATCGTTATTAAAGAATTTCTGAGTTACCAATGGATTAATCTCTGCTTGGTTGATCGCTGTCATATTAGGATCATCCAACTTAAGAGAGTCAACAATCGTACCCAACAACTCCTTCTCGCTGTTGTACACACTCAATGTTACCATTGTGTAGATATTATACTTCTTCTCAAACGAAGCAGTATAAGTCCATGTCGTACCATCAGGAGCATTCAAAAAACCATAATTATCCACGGGGCCAACAACGGTATTGGCAGCCTGCGTCTGTGCAATCTCCCACATACTCATGCAGAAAATAATGCAAGAAAATAGAAAAAATCTTTTCATACTATGTAATTTATTATTTCAATATTGATATCGCAAAATCCGTGCAAAGTTACAACAAAAAAAACATATAAACAAGTTTTTTTGTTATTTTCTTGCATATATGCGAAGTTATTCGTAATTTTGCAGCGAAAAACAAATACATAAAGAAAATGAAGCATACATGGAAATACGCCAATATAGGTGGCAATACACGTGTGGTCATCAGAGATGGCAAAGATATTCAGCATCTTGCTGAATTAGATGAGAAACTATGGGCTGTGCTTGCATGTCCCGTTTCGGGATTGGAGATTCCCGATGAGAGTTTGCAGTATATGGACAATAATGGCGATAGCAAGATCCACATTGCAGACGTGATTAGCACAGCAGAGTGGCTATGCAAGACATTGCGCGACCCACAAGTGCTATTCCAGAGTCAAGCCTCATTGGCATTGACGGATATTGCCGACGAAACATTGCTCGCCATAGCAACTCCATTAGCAACTGATGGTGTAGTAACCTTAGATGCTGTCAAATCAGCTATCGCAGGTGCTACTATCGAAGCGCAATCTGCTCCTGAAGCGCCATATACAGATGATGTTATAGCAGCATACAAAGCATGCCAAGAGAGTTATACACAGTATTTCCAAACTGCCAAGCTACAGGCATTGGGATTGGCTACTCTACCCGCTGATGCAACTATTCCTGGATTGACGGAAGAGCAATTCACCGAGATGGGCAAAAACATTGCCGATTATGAAGCTGGTAAAACGGCTGCCAATAGTGCAAACGCTGCTGCGTTGGCTGCTGCGAAAGCGCAATACAAACCATTGGAGAAGCTACTATTGCTCTGCCGTGATTATGTAACACTGCTGCATAACTTCGTATCGTTTCAAGATTTCTACGCCAAGCGCGCCAAAGCGCTTCTGGGTCGTGGTGCAGATGATGAATCGCCATGGGCAATCTTCCAAGCGGGTACATTGATCATTGACCAACGTGCATGCAACCTCTGTCTGAAAGTGACCGATATGGCAAAGCATAATACGCAGGCTATTGATAGTGGCATGTTCCTTATCTATTGCAATTGCAAACATCACGCTACGGGTCAAACCATGCAAATCGTAGCTGCCATGACCGTAGGTGATATTCGCAATTTGAAGGTAGGTAAAAATGCTCTCTTCTATGATCGCCAAGGTCGCGATTGGGAAGCTGAAGTGGTGAAGATCATCGATAATCCTATCTCTATCGGTCAAGCATTCTGGAGCCCATATCGCAAACTTGGAGAGTGGGTAACAGGACTTATTACCAAATCTGCTGCCGAGAAAGAGCAAAAGTCCTTTGCAAATTTGACCACCAAATTACAAACCACCTCTACAACAACACCAAACAAGCCAGCACAGCCCGCACCATTTGATATTGCTAAGTTCGCCGGTATCTTTGCTGCGATAGGTATGGCGATTGGATATATCGGACGTTTCTTGACCGATTTAGCAACTGGTGTAAAGAGTATTGCTCTCTCAGCATGGTGGGGACTACCAGTAGCCATCATCTCGCTTCTATTGGTTATCAGCGGTCCGTCCATGGTATTGGCTTGGATGAAACTGCGCAAACGCAATTTAGCTCCATTGCTCAACGCCAATGGCTGGGCAATCAACGCCGACGCAATAGTGAACGTATTGTTTGGCAACACCCTCACCGAGCAAGCGCAATATCCAATTGTAAAACTAAAAGACCCGCATGCTAAGATTAAGAAACTCACCAAGGGCGGTAAGTGGGCTATTGCTATTACTGTTGTATTGGTGATAGCTGCTATCGCATTTGGCATTTGGCATTATCATATGCATAAATATTGTTGTTGGGTAGCAGTTTAATCAAGTTATATATCATAAAAAACGCTCCCGTCGGGAGCGCTTTTTTTATCCTTGCCTTTACCTCTAAACTGTAGGCGCTTTGCGCCGTCCACTAAACTAATTCAGATCATATCCATAATGGCGAAGGCGTGTCTGTGATGAACGCCAGTCTTTGTCCACTTTTACAAAGAGTTGCAAGAACACGGGCTTGCCAAAGAACGCTTCTATCTCTTTTCTTGCTTGCGTACCCACGCGCTTCAGCGCTTTGCCGCCCTTGCCAATGATAATACCCTTTTGGCTATCACGCTCCACAAAGATGACTGCACCAATGCGGATAATACCTTCTGGGTGTTGCTCGTCGGGCTCCTCATCGTGGAAAGTCTCCACCTCAACCTCTACACTGTAAGGAATCTCCTTATCGTAGTTGAGCAGAATCTTCTCGCGAATCATCTCATCCACGAAGAAGCGGGATGACTTGTCAGTAAGTTGGTCTTTGGGGAAGAATGGAGGACACTCTGGCAACGCTTCGCGGATAGCCACAAAGAGTTGGTCGGTACCAAACTTCTGCTGTGCAGAGATAGGAAATACCGTTGCCTCGGGCAAAACGCGATGCCAATACTCCACCAGTTGCTCCAAAGTTTCTTGGGTGGTAAGGTCTATCTTGTTGATAATCAAAAATACTTTGGCTTTGATGCGCTTCACTTTATCAAGGAAGTCGGCATTCTTTTCAGGGTTATCCTGCACATCGGTCACATAGAGTAGCACATCGGCGTCCACGAGGGCAGAACGCGAGAACTCGAGCATCTGCTCTTGCAACTTATAATTGGGTTGCAGTACGCCTGGAGTGTCAGAATACACCATTTGAAAGTCATCGCCATTGACGATACCCATAATACGATGGCGAGTGGTTTGCGCCTTCGATGTAATAATCGAAAGGCGCTCACCCACCAATACATTCATCAATGTGGATTTGCCCACATTGGGATTACCTACTATATTTACAAATCCTGATTTATGCATAATTCTTTTGATGTCATTATAAATATCGTTGCAAAGGTACAAAAAAAAATGTATATGTGCAAGAAAAGTTTATTTTTGTTGCCATAGGCTACATTTTTTTGCCGTAGCTTCGGGGGAATTGCATAAGGCAAGGCGGCTTCCGAAGGTACTACTTTTTCTTCACATAGACAAATGGGGGCATAAAAAAATATGATTTTCCCCACCCGCACCGCACAATAACCGCACTATTACCGGACAATAACCGTACAATTTGTTTCGTTTCTGTAACTCCGCTGTACCCCCGCGAGAAGAGAAAAAAATATGCAAAAGTGCCACATCGCTATTTCGATTATTTTTCCAATCTAACAATTGGCTATAAATCTTTCGTTTCATCGCCACTGTGGGCGATTTTGTGTAAAGTGTAAGGTGTAAAGCAAGAGGTTTCTATTACATCAACTTCTTTAGCCAAGAACCAAAGAATCGATTGTAAATAATATAACCTTGTGGGGTCCATACACCACAAACAGATTCTCTAACTTTCTCATATTCTGCTGTTTATTAAATTACACAAAAAGCGCTGCACAAAAAGTGCTGCAAATGTAATGCTTTTTTTGATATATGCAAACAAAAATCGCCGCGAGGGCGATTTTTGTGTAAAGTGTAAAGGCACAGATTACAGTTCCTGTCCCATGGCGTTGTAGGTCTTGCCATCGCGGAGGATGAGGAGTTGACCGTTGCGGAGGAGTTTTTGTACATTGGTGGTATTCTGCAAAATATCTTCAACTGCAGTTGTGGTACCGCCCATTGTTGTGAACTCGCCAGAATAGGTAGCAATGGTATTGTTAGCCGCATCTTTGGTTGTAATGTTGTAAGCATATTGTGTAGCTTCGGTCAAACCAGTAACGGTAAAACGATAGCCACTAACCGTTTGTGCTGCGTATTGTGCAGGGTGATTGTTACCATCACGAGATGGAGCAAAAGCGATATTGAGCAATTGACCATCTTGGTTGAATGTCAGGGTGCAGAATGGTTGATTATCCTTGTTGATCACCAATGAGTAGCTATCCGCATTCTCAGCAGTTGGCCATGTGATAGTAACATCGTTATAGCCAGGAACAACGGTGACACCGTCGTCGGTAGTAACTTCTTCGGATTCGATACATTGTATATATTTGAAAGAACCAAACACCATATCCATTTGATAATCTCTCAGGTTATCACAAGGCACATGCAAATAAACATTATAGTTTGCAAAAGAGTTTTCCTCTGCTACTGGTGGATTTTTAGCATAACTATAAATATCATACAGTTTTCTACATTCGCCAAAAGCATCTGCACCAATGCTTGTTACACTTTCAGGAATGACCAATGAAGAAAGTTCTGTGCAGCCATAGAATGTATATGGATTGATCGTTTTGACAGACTTAGGAATGACCAGATCAATGACTTTATCTCCATTTATATACAAGTTCTTAGCATAATAGTTTGGATTTTCATTGATATACGTAAAGTTCATTTGACACCAACCTAACACATCACCTGTATAATTAACTTGAGTAAGTCCCGTACAATTCATGAATGCAGACGAACCTATTGTTTTAACATTATTAGGAATGGTAATTGATGTAAGTTTAGTCATATTACTGCATAATTGACTTGGGATATGCTCCACCTTTTCTCCAAATGAAAAGTTTGTAATTTGCGAACTGATAGCATTAAATGGTGCCTCACTACTATTTTTAGGATCAACGTATTCTATTGGATTCCAAACAATAGATTTAAGAGAAGTACAGCCTTTAAACGCGTCCTCTCCTATAGCCCACACATATTCAGGGATAACAATATTGTCTAATGATGAGCAATTTTCAAAAGCAGATGCTCCTATTTCATATAGATATCGTGGAAATTCAATAGTAGTTAAAGCAGGGCAATTAGCAAATAGGCGTGTTGGAATAGATAACACATTATCTCCTACGAAAATAGTCTTAACACCACATCTTGCAAAAGGACAACTTTCTATGATAGGTGAAGTATCATCTTCATTGATACAATCTACTGCATTCCAATATATAGTGTCCAATGAGATACAAGATGCAAAAGCGTCGTTACCTATACGCTGCAGGTTCTCTGGAATGGTAATAGAAGTAAGTGAACAATATCTAAAAGCACCATTTCCTATATGTGTTACACTATTTGGAATCATAATGGAAGACAAAGAAGAACAGTTATTAAAAGCACCATAATCAATGCTTTTTAAAACATTAGGAAGAGTAATTGTAGGAAGAGAGGAGCAATTAGCAAACGTATATCTTCCCACACTTTGTAAATTATTAGAGAGTGTTATAGATGTAAGAGACGTACATTCTCCGAAGACACCATAATATCTATTATCCATCCAATCACCAGAATATGAATAAACGGCACATGGTAAAGTTGTTATTTGATTGGACATTATCACAGATTGCAGTGCGGTACAACCATAGAAAGCACCACCACATATTTCTGTTACATTATCTGGAATGATAATAGAAGTGATATTATTCATCTCTTCACAAATAAATTCAGGAATATATTCAACACTTTCTCCGAACACAAAAGATGTTATTTGTGATCGCACCCCTTCAAATACATCGTATCTTGGTAGTGGAGCACCAAGCATACTACCGCCTCCCCATTTTACTTGTTCTACACGTTTTGCATTCCAAACAATAGAGGTAAGTGCCGTGCAGCCTTTAAATGCAGGTGCAACCAATTGGATTACGCTTTCTGGAATAGTAATTGAAGTAAGGGTTGTACAATTTGCAAAAGATACAATTTTGCTTACAGGAGCATCAAAAGTCATAATACCCTGTCCAGAAATATACTCATTGGTAATTAGATTGGCACCAAAATCCGATTCTTCTGACAGAGAAATTATCTTCTCATCAAGCGTTGTGTAAAATATTTGATTACCACTGCACTTTTCTTCCACAAATTCACTGATTTGATTTGCCCATTCCGAATTTTTGTACAATGTTTCAATACCACAACGAATGTAGCAAATCGGGGCAGAGGTGAATACCTCAGTTCCTATAGCAGGTGGTGTGGCTGTTTTTACTTCCACCACTCCAAGAGCGTAACAATTTGCAAATGCTCTATCATCGATACGTTCAATAAAGTTAGGGATTGTAACAGAGGTCAGGGTTGAACAATTCAAGAATGCCTCTGCTATAATGGTACTAAACGGCATACTAAAAGTAATCGTACCTTGATTATTTTCGTACACATTACTTACAATATTTTCTTTGAATTTAGCAGATGGTTCTACGATATTTCCATCCGATGAAATATATTGGATTTGATACCCATTAGCTGGAGCCTCTATAAATTTGCTTACTTGTTTTGCCCAATTTGAATTTTCATAAGTAGCTAATGTGCCATTAGGAATATAACATATTGGCTGCGAAGTAAAAACATCATAAGAGGGTATTGCAGGTGGTGTCATCGCATTTAGATAAATAGTCTTTAATGCTTCACAACCATAGAAAGCACGTTTTTCAATACTCGTCACACTATTAGGAATAGTAATCGAAGTTAATGATAAGCAATTATAAAATAAATTTTCTGTGATGATGGTAGTTGTGTCAGGGAATACTACTTCATGTACCGCTACACCATCTATAAGAATTTTTCTAATCGCATTTGCTTCCCCAGATTGATATAATTGATTATTCAAATCATTCTGACAATATTCCTCAACAGATGGCGCAATGATGAATATGACAGAATCGCAATTACTTGCATATGAATTTTGAATACCTTCAATATTGTAAGGCAATGTAAGAAAATCAAGAGAAGAACAACCAAATAAAGAACAATCGCCAATATACTTTACGTTCTCATGTAAAGTAATTGATGTAAGTTCCGAACACTTGTAGAATATATAATCCCCTACACTATCTATATTTTGTGGAACAATTATTTCTTTCGCGTTTTCTTCGTTAATCAATAGTGTCCTCATTGCATCTTTTACACCCGAATTATATAGTAGCTGATTTATTTTTCGTTGGAAATAATCATCTACGCTTGTAGCCTTAATAAACACACTTATGATATTTGGGAACGGATTATTTCCCACACCAATTACACTACTTGGAATAACTACAGATGTCACATTCATACCCGAGCAAAGCGATGCAGGGATATATTCCACTTTATCCCCCAATATGAAAGTACTAATTTTCAAGTCCTTAAATACAGAAGTGCCTATTGTACAATTTTTGGCTTCCCAAATCACTGTATCCAATGCTGATTTATAAAAAGCTTCATCTCCAATACTCGTTATATTCTTAGGGATAGTGATAGAGGTTAGTTTACTCATTCTTGCACAGAGGCGTGCTGGTATATGTTCTACACTATCACCCAAAACAAAAGATGAAATATAGGTGTCTGCAAAAGGAACCGCACTTGCATCTGTCCAAGTATAATCTGTCCCTCTTTTTGCATTCCATACAAGAGAAGTAAGTGATGTACAATTCTTAAAAACATATCCCCCTACAGAAGTAACATTATAAGGAATAGAAATAGACGACAATGAAGAACAATCACTAAAAGCTGAACCACCTAAAGTGACCAAACTATTAGGCAAATCTACTGTTGTTAGAGAAGAACAACCTGTAAAGGCATGACTACCTATTGCTGTCAAACTATCTGATAACTTAACAAATATTAAAGAAGAACAACCATTAAAGACACCATTCCCAATTGTTGTCAAATGATTAGGCAATTCTATAGTTGTAAGTGAAGAGCATCCATAAAATGCTTCATCTGCAATGCTTGTTATTGATTCCCCAAAACTTACAGTAGCAAGCGAGGACATTCCATAACATATATGATAAGGAATCTCTTCTACACTATCGCCAAAAGTAAACGACCTAATTTGTGTGCAGATATTTTTAAAAGGAAGATTCCATCCATCTGTTGCAAAACTCTTTACATTCCAAACTATAGTATCAAGAGCTGAGCAATTGGTAAATGCTTCGTTCCCTATAAAAGTCAGTGCTGCTGCCAAACTGATAGATGAAAGAGAAGTACATCCATAGAAAGCATAATTTCCAATGTATGTCACCTCACCTTTTATCGAATTTAGAGAAGTACAATCGTAGAAAGCATAATCTCCTATAGAATCTAAATTGCCATGTATAGAATTCAAAGAAGTACAACCAAAGAAAGCAGAACCTCCAATACTTTTTACACTTTTCGAAAGTGAGAACGAAGTTAGATTGTTTTGTTTGTAACATAAATATGCAGGAATATGCTGTACACTATCTCCAATCGTAAAAGATGTTACTGTTAAAGGAAATGAATGCCCTCCCAGATCTTCACATTGTTTAGCATTCCAAATAACGGACGTTAAAGCCGAACAATTCAGAAATGCCCCAGAACCTACACTGGTTACATTTTCTGGAATTGTAATAGTGGTCAATTTGTCCATATTATAACATAAATAGGCAGGAACATGTTCAACGTTCTCGCCTAAAATAACGGATGAAATTGGAGAATTATGAAATATTCCTTTGTCACGCAATTCACAATCTTTGGCATTCCAAACTACTGATGTCAGATTCTTGCAACCAGCAAATGCATAATCATCTATCCTTTTAATATTTTCTGGAATAGTAATAGAAGACATATGCCCATCCACACAAAAGTATGGAAGAATTGACTCTACACTATCACCTATAACGACCGAGGAAATTGAAGTTCCTGCAAATATTTCATAAAAATACGTACCAGAAGAAAGATTCTTTGCGTTCCACTCAAGCGAAGTAAGGGATATACAATTTTCGAATGCAGACATTCCTATACTTTCAGTATTTTCAGGAATGACAATTGATGTAATAGATTCGCATCCATAGAATGCATATCTACCAATAGTTGTAAGACTCTCTGGTAGTACAATTGATGAGATAAGTTTGCAACCAGAGAACGCATTTTTTCCAATGGTAGTCACATTTTCAGGGATATTGATTGCAGCAAGTGCAGAGCAACCAGAGAACGCACTATTCCCAATGGCTGTCACATTTTCAGGCAGGGTAATTGAAGTGAGTTTTTTACATTTATAAAACGCTTCGTTGCCAATATACATAACACTATTTGGAATAGTTATAGAAGATAGATTATATTTATTGTAAAATCCACGATCTGCTATCAACCTCGTACCATCTTTAATGACATAATCCCCTGATAAAGACGTATTAGAGACAATTAAGCAATCGCCTATATAGAGTACATTGTTTTGCCAATTAGCGTTATTATTATAGAGTTTAGTAGAATAAAAAGCTCCACTTTCTATATGTATTACAGAATGTGGTATCTCTATTATTGCAAGAGCACGGCAGTTATAAAACGCATTGGTTGCTATTGTCTCGAGATGCTGCGAAAGCATAATATTTTCAAGCGAAATACAGCCATAGAATGCCGACTCACTAATGCTAATAATACTATTAGCCATTTCCACTTTGGTAATACTGGAACTGTAATAGAACGCATTTTCTCCTACACAAGTTACCTTATACGTAATATTGTTGTTAATTACATTTTCAGGAATTACTACTTCTGTCAGTTCTGAATAATTGAGTTCCGACTCGCTGTGCTGATAAGTTACTTCCACCGTAGAGTCGCTTGTTACATTGTAATACAAGTCTCCTGATTGGAAACGTTGCGCCCAAAGGGTGGTAGAGGCAAAGAGTGCTACGAAGATAATAAAGAGTTTTCGCATTATTGTTTGAATTTTTTGGTTAATATTTGTTGTTTATTTATCAGCTATTTACACATAGACACACAAAAAGCGCAGATCTCCGTTGATTATTCATTAACAGAGGCCTTCGCATTGCCAGATAAGTCAAATAAACAACAGGAAACCTACGCTGGTATGACGACACACTGCACTATACAAGCACAATATGGATATAATCATACCCATAGGCATTCATTGTTACTTTGGTTTTGACTTATCTAAAGAAAAGTTGCGAAGTTTTCTGTTAATCAAACGCAAAGCGTCAATCAACGCTATTTAAATATGTCCTCACTGTTTAACGTCGGTGAGCGACGGTATCTTCATTCGCAAAGCGAATAGGCTACGCTATTTATGCTGTTCTAAGAAGAATTGCTTTTGTTGCTCTATTTCTTGTCGCAATTCCTCTTCAGTAGGCATATATGGCATGTATTTAGCAGCAAAAATCTGGTCGCTAAATTGTTTAGAAGTCCAAATCAAGTGGCGCAAAGAGGCGTGCTTTGGATACCTTCACGATCTTGCCATACTTAGCTTGCAATGCCTTTTGGTCGATGAGTTTAGGGTCACCCATCACGATGATAGTTACAGGTTGTCCCTTGATATTCTCCTCATAGAACTGCATGACTTGCTCGAAAGTGAGGTTGTTGATAGCATCTTGGTTATACTTAGCAGGATCTACCTCGTAACCCATCTCACGCCAAGAATCGTATGCCTCAGTTTTACTACGGAACGATGGTTTTGAAACTTGTGCATTTTGACGTAAAGTTGCTTTTACACTCTCAATACGTTCAGGATATTCTGGCATAGAATCCAGCAAGGACATAAATACGTTGATGGCATCTACGGCCTTGTCGGATTGTGTACCTATATATCCCATAAAGTATGATTCTTTGCCTGGCAATGGACCGCGTACTACGTTACCTGTTGCAGTATATGCCATAGAACGCTTTTCACGAATTTCGTCTAAAACGATGCCAGTAAAGCCACCTGAGAAGTAGTGATTAAACGCTTGGAACAATACCGATTGGTCTTTGTCATATGGCTTACCATTGAAATAGAAGTAGATAGTAGCTTGTTGCACGTTGGAGTTTGCCAAGAAATACACTTGAGTATTATCATACGTTTTCTTATCAATGATTTCAGGTGAGGTTGATGGTTGTACACCCTCTTGCAACGGGAGATTCTTTGTTAAAATATCCTTCACTTCCTCTATTGGTTTTTGTCCACAATAGTGGATATCCAATGCATATTTGATAGCATCGAGAAACTCTACCTTCAGCTTAAGTTCGTCCATGTAATATACGTCCATAAATGGAACCACATCTATATAATCTGACTTATCGCCATATATCACATACTGGCGCAGAGCATCAGCCTGCAAATTATCCATCTTCGACATAGTGAATCGGCTTGATAACTCGCTACCCTTCACAGCATCAAATTGTTTGGTATCGAATTTAGGCATCAACATTTGGCGTTGTACCAATTGGCATATCTCAGCTAAATGCTCTTCTTCACCAATAATAGAAACGTAGAAATAACTGCCATTCACACCATATGCACAACGACCACCCAACTCAGATAGTTGGCGACGGAAGTCTTGTGGCTCAATGTTAGGCATAATACCACCGCGGTTCATCAATGAGGTTACATACTCCAACATTGGTTTTTTCTCAGTACCAATACCGAATATCAAATCCAATGAGAAGATATTGTTCTTTGGGTTAGCGGCATAGTGGAGCTTCACATTCTTGTCGATCTCGGTCACTACTACATCATTCATGTCCATGAAGGTTTGCTTCACTTCGCCTTGTGGCAGTTGCTTGAATGCTTTTGCATATTCAGTCTCTTGGCTATTGATCAGATCAAGTGGCTTAATCTCTGGTTTCGAGAGTTTGCTCTTTTTAGGATCACCTTCATCAAATGCCAAAGTCATGTGGTCAGCATCGAAATACTTCTTCGCAATACGTTGAATATCTTCTTTAGTAAGTGCTTGGATTTTTTCGTTCTCTGTAAATATATCATCGGTTGGATTGCCGTAAATGTAACTATTGACCAACGCATCCATCTTGTTAGCAGAACTCTCAAAAGCGAGTTTATAGTTTTGCGCATACTCTGCTTTCACGGTCTGAATCAGCCAATCAGGTATATCTCCTGTCTTCAATCGGTTAATCTCCGCCATCACAATCTTCTCCGTAGCAGCGTTGGATTCATACATCTGTTGCGCTGCATCATAGTATGGCACAGCCTCAATCAACACACGACCTTGATCACGCAATGCGAATACACCAGCGCCAGCTGAAGATACGGTACCATCGATATTGAGCTTATCAAGCAAACCTGTTTGGGTACTATTGTTGAGCAGACGCACTACAAACTGTAAAGGTAGCAAATCTTCATCACTCATTGTCACACCATCATACACCCAAATCACTTGTGGGTAGTAGCCAAGTTTAAACTTACGTGATGGATTACCTACAAAAGAAGTCTTAGGATAGGTAGGGCGCTCTGGCAATGGTTTTGATTGCAGACGTCCGAATGTCTCTTCAATCATTGGTTTGGTAGCCTCCGCATCGAAGTCACCCACGATGATGAGTGCCATGTTGTTAGCTACATACCAAGTGTTGTAAAATTCGATAAGCTTACTGATACGTGGATTCTTTAGGTGTTCTGGCAGACCAATTACGCTACGCTCATATGGTGAACCTGCGAACATCTCTGCCATCATCGTGCTATTGAGTTTACGACTCAAATCATCTTCTCCACGATTATACTCCTCAAACACAGTTTCTAACTCTGCTTGGAAAGTACGGAATACAGGGTCAATCAAGCGGTCAGAGAAAATAGTTAACCACTTGTACATACTTGCCTCTGGGAACGAATTGTGGTAGCAAGTCATATCGTAACTCGTATAGGCATTTACATCTGTTGCTCCAATACCGTCAAGCAATACGAAGAAATCTTCTACAGTAGCATACTTAGCTGCTTCTTGTGACTCTTCGTTGATTTTCTTGGTCAGTTCCAAGCGTTTTGCTTCATCGGTAGTCTCTGCATACTCATCATAGAGGCGGATTATCTCCTCATAATGAGGTTTCTCTTTTTCCCAGTCAAGTGCACCAATTTTTTGTGTGCCCTTAAAAAGCATATGCTCCAAGTAGTGTGCCAAACCCGTGTATTCTGCAGGCTCGTCCATCGAACCTGCACGTACGGCTACATATCCTGTTACATCAGGTTGGTCATGGTCTTCCCACAGCATAACGGTCAAGCCGTTATTGAGTTTATACTCGGTTAATCCTTCGCGCGATTGCGCCATCAGCATGGTCAGTGACATCACCATTGCCATGCCCAATAAAAACATTTTTTTCATATACTTAAAATAACAATTTTAATTTTTTCACCAAATTATCGCGCAAAGGTACAAAAAAAAATGCAAATACGCAAGAAAAACTTGCAGTTCGCGTAAAAATGGCAAAATATCTTTGCGTTATAGCGTTGTGTTAGGTGGTAGGTGATAGTTATCAACATAAAAAAAATGAGAGTGTGCAAAATACTGACACACTCTCAATTCCTCTGTCCTTAGGACTTCTCAAATCACTTCCCCACAAACGCTCTCTCCAAGCTCTGCGAGATATTGATCATATAGTCGCCCATATGCTCAAGCTCGTTGATGATGTCGATGTAGTACACGCTCGTTTGGTAGTTCTTGTCGTTGTCCTCCAGCACCTCTATCTCCGCCTCACGCAGCTCATTGCGTAGCACATTGATTTGCTCCTCAGCGCTATATGCATTCGCAATACTGCTCAATGTCCCCTCGTGTGCCGCAGTCAGGTTGGCAATCATCACCTCATATGCGCTATCCACTTTCTCCAACATCAGGTTGATATTATCAATCGTTTCCGCGCTAAAGGTCTTCTTATGCTCGTTGCGACGGCTGAGCATACGGCTGATAGCTTCGCCCGAATCGCCCAGGGACTCCAACTCGCCGATAATCTTGTACATCGCCTTGATCTTCATGCTCGTTGCCTCGCTAATATCGCCAGCAGATACGCCGTTGAGGAAGGCAGCAATCTCGTACTCAATGCGGTCGCTAATCTCCTCGTATTTCACCAGTTTCTCACGCAGCTCGTCAAAATGTTTAGTATCAGCAGAGATAGCTTGCTTAGCATAACCCAAACCGTTGCGGGAGATATTCGCAAAGTGAATAATCTCATTAAATGCTTGCTCCGCAGCCAACTCTGGCGTAGCCAACGGACCAGCAGAGATATACTTCAAGCGGAATGGCTCCTTGTCTTGGGTCTTTGGCTTAATAATCCACACCACAGCCTTCTCAATCAGCTTGATAAACCAAATGAGTATCAGCGTATTGATGGTATTAAACAGCGTGTGCAACATACTCAGTCCGTACAATGCTGCTGTGCTGGTATCTGCACTACCCTCCACTACTGCAAAGCCCTCTGCCGCAGGGTTAGGCAAGCCAAATAACTCAATAATCTTACCCACTAACGCAGTAAATGGTTTGAACAATATCAGCGCCCAAATCACACCAAACACATTAAAGATTGTGTGTGACATCGCTGCGCGTTTCGCTTGTGTATTACCCACAGATGCTGCGATATTCGCCGTGATGGTTGTACCGATGTTCTCACCCAACACCATCGCACATGCCATGTGGAAAGGAATCCATCCCATGCTGAGCATGATAAGCGTGATAGCCATAGTGGCGGAAGACGATTGCAACACCAATGTCAATACCGTACCAAATGCCAAGAACAGCAGCACCGAACCAAAGCCGTGGCTTGCCCAAGTGGTCACAAACTCCAGCACTTGTGGGGTCTCGCGCAAGTCTGGCACAGAGTTCTTCATGAACGACAGACCCAAGAACAAGAGCGAGAAACCGACGATCAACTCGCCTATATTCTGGCGTTGGTTCTTCTTCGAGTTAGAGAAGAGAAAACCAAACAACATCAATGGCACTGCCAAGATAGAGATATCTGCTTTGAATCCCAACCATGCTACGAGCCATGCGGTAACGGTCGTACCGATGTTCGCACCCATGATCACGCTGATGGCTTGTGCCAAGGTCAGCAGACCTGCGTTCACGAAGCTAACCACCATGACTGTGGTGGCGGATGATGATTGAATAACGGTTGTCACGCCAAGACCAGTCAGCACGCCTTTGGCTGGGTTAGAGGTCATCGCAGACAGGAAACTGCGCAGTTTATCGCCTGCGGCTTTTTGCAGTCCAGAGGACATAAGATTCATTCCGTAGAGGAACATTCCGAGCGCTCCCAGGAGCGTAAAGATCTGTAAAATTCCCATAAATAGTATTATAATTGTTTTATTGATCGCTTTGCTGTCTGACCACTTCGTTGTCGGATCGTTTCACTGTCAGAGGTCAGACTGGTTATCCGACAGGGTTTATCCCGTTCCGACAGGGCTTCTGCCCGTTCCGATATCCGACAGCCATCGGGCGTTCTGACATAATTTCTTCAAATTCTGTGCAAAAGTACTGCTATATTATTATATGGGTATGAAGAAAATATTAAGAAATTGTTAAATCGTGTTTTTGTCGCCTCACATTCTTTGTCTATTAATTCCGCGGGGTCCCCGATAACGCTCGCTTGCGGTGTTATGGGGTGCTTGACGAATCTCATTCGGGTACTGTTATAAAAAAAGCACTTTTATTAATATTTTCTTCCTTTGTACCTTATAGATCTGTGCCGTGCTAAAGACCAAGGATGAACCAAGGATGAACCAAGGACGAACCAAGGAAGTCCCAAACTCAATGACTAAACCTGAAAAAGGTTGACTAAACCTGAAAAAGGTTGACTCGATTACTGATATATAATCTTAAAAAACGTACTTTTTTGACTCGTTTCCTGAAAAGGTTGACTGGAGTCCTAAAAAGGTTGACTCTTTCCCTGAAACCATTGACTTACCTGTTTTTTAAGAAAAAATCACCTCAAAAGCGATTTTTCTTGCACATCTCGAAAAAAAAGTGTATCTTTGCAGCCAAATAAGCATTTATATCAAATAAATGCCTGACACCACACCTAAAATAGTATCATTCGAGGACACATTATCTGCGTTCTTTGCAGCCATTACCACTGATGCTGCTCCGTTGGCTACGCAATCCCCTATCCTACAGGCGATTATTTCCATTTATTGCCAACAGCCATTAGAGAATATCTGCCAGTTTGCTTTAGACGATGAGTCCGCATCTGTGGCAATCAACCAACTAAAAAAGAACTTACAGACATGTTCTCCAGAGCAAGTCAAGCCCCTCAATAGTCCACTAACCTACTTGTTGGATGAACTGATTTGCAATATCCAACAGCACGCACAAACGGACAAAGGCTACGCCTATCTGCACCACAACTCAGCGCAACATTGCATAGATATTGCCATTGCAGATTTAGGCATAACTATTTATGGTAGCTATGTAGCAGCACAAAAGCATTTGGATCGTTTAGGTGATAGCGATGCAGAAGCACTCAATCTCGCTCAAAATGGTTATTCAGTTAAGAACCTGCCAGATACAGAGAATCGAGGTTATGGCATTTCATCCAATATGCGCATGGTGGTTAAGGGATTAGGCGGAGAATTTGCCGTATTATCGGGCAACGCCCTCTTGCTTTATTCGCAAGATACAAAAAAAATTCTGTCTTTGCCTTCTGAGATTGATTTCAAAGGAACAATGATTATCGTGCGTATTCCTGACCAAGTACCTAATAACTTTAATTTATACACATATACAAGTTGACTATGAAACAGATTATTAACATACAAGAAAAGTTTGGAGCCGAACTCCACACCCGCCAAATGGTAGAACGATTGGCTGCATCATTGAATGTTGCAGACTCTTATTTGTTGGATATGAATGGCGTAATGCAAATCTCTCGCTCTGCTGCCGATGAGTTGTACAACCTCACTCATGGCGATATGAGTGTGGACTTGATTAATGTAGAGCCATTTGTAGAGAAGATGCTTTCTGCAGTCAAGTTAGGACGTTTCTTGCCCCGCCAACACTCCACAACCGACACCCCAATCATCCATTGCGAAACGATTGGCAATGTATTGCAGCAATTGGCAACAAGATAATGTATAAAGAACGATATTGTGTAAAGAGTACTATATTTTTTCTAGTTTTTATTCTGTATTGCTATCATGGTTATTAAGTCTATTACCCTAAAGAATTTTAAAAGTTTTGAAAATATTACTGTATATTTAAATCCAAAAACTAACATCATTATAGGTGAAAATAATATAGGGAAGTCTTCCCTATTTGAAGCTATCTTACTGTGGAAAAAATGTTTTGAAACTATTATACGACCTAATAAAATAGATTTCTACAAACACGATAAATCAGGTAGGTATATCCCTTTTAACGACCTAAGATTTATTAGAATCATAAATGATACCGACTTGTTTTTTTCGTCTCCGAATGAGACAAGAATAACACTCACAATAGAACACGAGAATCAGGATTTCAATCTCACATTTGAAATAAGTAAACCCAAAGCTATTAGGAATTCATACTTACGATATCGTACTCCAAACTATAGTGAGTTTCAAAGATTTGCGATGTCTTTGAAAACTGCGAGAATAAAGTTAACAGATGCAATTTTTGTATATCAAACCAAACCTATAGCAAACATATTGGATAGAGAGCCTTTTATGAATAAAGGTCAAATTCTCAAAAAGATATCACTCGGAAAATCAAGTGAAGTGTTGCGTAATAAGATTATTTTACACAACGAAGAAGGTAGAGAGCGAATAGCAGCGCAAGTTTCAAGAGTCTTAGGACATAATATTCTTTTTCATTATAATAACCAAGCTAATGCGACCAATGATGAATATATAGAAATCAAAGCAGAGGTTGATTCTAAAAAGTATGATATTCATCTACAAGGTAGTGGTTTGTTGCAAGTTACAGAGATATTCTCTACAATTGAATTTATGTCTGATAAATCAATAAACCTCTTATTGATTGATGAACCAGATTCCCATATTCATGTAAAATTACAAAAAAGGTTATTGAACGAGATAAAACAAATTCACAATATACAGTCCATTATAATTTCACATAATGATAACTTTGTCAGTGATGCTAATGCGGGTGAATTATTTTATTTAAATGAAAATGCTAAAAACCTCCATTCATTATCTGCTTTAGATCTAGATGATTATGATTTGGTGAAACAAGAATTAGGGGGAATAATAATTGCTTTAGATAGATTAAATACGACAAAAAAAATATGTTTTACTGAGGGTGAAGATGATTGTAGCTATATTTTAAAATTAAAGAACAAATATATTGAAATCACAAACACCAATCCTACTGTAGAGCCTTTATTTTTCTTTTTAAGAGGTAAAGGTAATCTTTTACGGAAAATAGAATATTACAAAAGATTACTACCTCAACTAGTGAGAGATAAAAATTATATGTTAGTGTATGACAAAGATTATTGTACAACGGAAAAATCGAATGAATATGAAACTAAACTTACAGAAAAATTAGGTAGGGACTCACAAATTTTTAGGCATAATGGCTATTGCATAGAATCAACATTATTTTCCGAAACAAATATTTTAACAAAACTACTTCACGAACTTTCAGGTATCGATTTTGCTAGTATAGATGCTTTTGTAACATCGTACTACGAACAGATCAAAAATGATTTATTAAATATTGCGAGTCCTCGACATCACGAAATGTATCAAAAGTTTAATAGCCAAAAAACATTAGAAAGACCAGAATTGCAAAATGTTGAATTTATTGATTTCTTAAATGATGCATTAAATAGAGATAATAATAATTACCAATATGTATTTAACAAGTACATCATTAAAGATTTCGTTATGTCTTTTGATATTCAATATGGTAGCAATATATTATCCGTTACAGATGATAATAGCGCAGAATTCTATGCTTCAACATTATTCAATGAATACATAGAACATATTGCAGATACAGAATGGTTATTACCAGATACCATTGAGATGCTTAATCAAATATTTTCTTTTCCATAATTAAAATATCAAAATTCTACTAAATGGGTGTGTGTTACATTTAAATAATTTCACTATCTTTGTACCCAAAATAAATTTTTCAGCCTATGAACAGCCTGCATCGTAAAGGCGATGCATAACATATATAATAGTGTTATTCCCCTGCCATTTATGCAAAATTCGCATAAATGGCATTTTTATTTCTTATCTCTGCTGACGCTCCAAACGATTATTTTTGCGAAAAATTGCAAAAATCTTGCACAATCCAAAATATTTCACTACCTTTGCACCCGTAATTAGTCCACGCCTTGGGATTATGTCTTTTGGGTGGGGCGGTTGCAGACATAATAAGGCGTCAAAACGAGGTCCCCGATAAAACTCGTTTTATGGGGTGTCCAACGCGCTTTGTTCTTGGCTAATTGGAATCTGGTAAATTCAAATATCTTCCAAGACATTGCAGCATTTTGATGTCCTCGGGATATGTATATCTATCTCCGTACACCTAAAATAGATAGGTGTGTGCGTGTGTACATATCGGCGTGGGCTTCGGTGTTGCTTGTTCGGAAGATAGGGCAATACCAGAGCCTCAATTAGCGGAACAGCAACAGTGCAGTCCCGCTTTTTTTGTGTAACAATACAATTCAATAAACACCAGTAGTTTCACTAATCAATTATCTCAAAATGATGTACAACGAGCAAATAAAAGAAGATGTAAACAATTTTGCATCAAAATCAAACAAGATGGGGGATGTACGAAAGTGCCCTATTTGTGGTGCTATCATTCCTGCAATAGCGGTTGAATGCACTGAATGTGGATATGAACTGTCAGGTGTAGATGCAAACTTATCCACTAAGCAACTTGCTTATAAAATTGAGAAGATTCAAAAGGAGTTTAATGAAAAAATAGATGCTGTGCAAGGATCTGATTCAGAAGAGGTAAGAAGGCAAAAGAAACGGTTAAATAAAGAAAAAACGACTACAATTGCCCAAACAATAGAATTATTTCCGATTCCAACAACTAAGGCAGACTTGTTTGAATTCATAAATGCGCTTATTCCAAAGATTGGCGATAAAAAATTAGGAAAAGCATATCTCATCAAATTAGATGAATGTATAACAAAAACAATAATATTATTCCCTAATGATGAAATTTTTGTAAAACTAATAGCGGTATCAAGACAAGCAAAAAAGGAAAAAACAATACGACAAGTGATAAAATGTATCAGTATTTTGTTCTCTATAATCATTTTTGCAACAACTACTAGTTGCATTGTTTATAATATTATAAGTGCACATGATCGCGATGTCTGTGCTATAGAAGTTAGAAATGCCGTTTCAAAGGGCAATTTGTATAAAGCAGAAAAAATTCTGAATAAGTATGATAGAAATCATAGCATAAGCATTGATGGTTCTGAATTAGGAATAGCTGTACAAGCACTTATACAAGCTTATTTAGAAAAGGGTGACATATATGCAGCGATGTCTATAGTAGATATGTGTTATCAAAGTGACTCTCCTGATGTTGCTAAATATTTAATAAAAAGAGGTAGATATGAAGAGGCAGGAAAATATATGAGATATTCTAACCGGAATATCGCAGAATATATATATTTATCAGCGAAACACATGTGTCAACAAGGAAATATTAGAAGTGCAACTGAATTTTCTAATAAAAAAATAGAATATTATTATCCATCACATTATTACTATAGTGAAAAGGAAAAGAAAGAAATCGAAACACTAAAAAAATATATAAATAATATGATTGCATCGTATAAGTAATTAGTAGTTTAGATTATTCAAAAATAAAATTATGGGACTATTTAAAAATAAAGAAGGCGGATTAATGGATGTAATCCGCTGTGACGAGGAGAATTACCTCGTGTGGAAGTGGAAACCAATAGGACAAATAGCAAATTCAACCAACAAAGAAAATGCTATCCGCTATGGTAGTGCGCTTCGTGTAAAAGATGGTGAGATGGTCGTCTTTGTATATAAACAAAATGAAGGACAAGTAATGGACATGATATATGGTCCATACGACGGTACTATCAAGACAGATAACTTCCCTGTATTATATAGCATTGTAGGATTGGCGTTTGGAGGAGTTTCGCCATTTCAAGCGGAGATTTATTTCTTTAACCTGCAAGGCAACAACCAAATCAAGTTTGCTGTGCCCTACTTTGATGTGGCGGATCCACGCTTCCTTGATTTTACTGTACCAGTGGCTATGCGAGGTACACTTACATTCAATCTAACAGATGTAAAACAATTTATCAAATTGAACCGACTTGTTGATTTTGATTTGGATAAGTTCCGTGATCAAATCAGCGGAATGGTAAAAAAGTTTGCTAAGAACTTCGTCACTAATTGTCCATCAGAGCAGGGTATTTCTGTTCTACAAATAGAGCGTAAAATAGTAGAGATTAGCGATTTGATGCAGGCTCGCCTTGCTCCTCAGTTACAAGATGACTTTGGTGTCAATCTCAAGCGCTTGGACATCTCTGCAATAGATATTGATAAAGAGAGTTCTGACTATGCTGAATTTGTGCATGCTACTAAAGAACAACAAAAGATTCAAGCAGAGCAAATTGGTCGCCGTTCACAAATAGACACAGATATTTACGAAGAAGGTGGACACCTAAATGTACAAACCCAATACTTACAAGCTCACGCTATCAACAAACAAGCAGAAGTGCTTACTGCTGCAGCCAATAATCTTGGTCAAATGGGAGAAATGAATATCGGTGATGGAGGAGGTATGAACCCTGTTGGCATGATGATAGGTATGGGAGTTGGTGCTGGTATGGGGCAACAAATGGCAGGTATGATGTTTGGTGGTATGAATGCCATGCAACAACCTATGCAACAGCCACAAGCACCACAAATGGCGCCACCTCCAATGCCAGGAGCTACAAACTATATGCTTGCTGTTAATGGGCAGCAATATGGTCCATACAATATGCAACAGTTGCAACAAATGGTTAGTTCAGGACAATTGACTGCTCAGACACTCGTTTGGTGTCAAGGTATGGCCGCATGGGAGCCTGCTGCTAATCGTGCAGATTTAGCATCTCTATTTGCTCCTGCTGCACCACCAATGCCACCAACTCCACCTGTTGTATAACTAAAATACTTTTGATATGAAATGCAATGCTATACCTACCATCATAGCGGTGGCGTTATCGGCTTTGATGGCATATGCACTTTATAGTTGGTGCAAAATGACAGACGCAAATCTTTTGGTTTCTATTGTAGGAGGAGTTACATTGTGTTGTACTCTTGTAACCACCTTGGGTATTTCCATCGAAAGAAGTCGCACATCAGCAAACATTAAAGTTATTTCTGGAGTGTTTTCCGTGCTCTTTATAGTCAGCAATATCATCTTTTGTTGTATAACGAGTTTCGCATATCCGTTATACATTATTCTTAATGGATTTTTGCTACTAATATGGATATTAATTGTTTATTCCATCCATAGAGCCCTGTCGAATGATTAAAATAAATGGTTTGACAATGAGGCAGAGGAGTTTGATTCAAACTCCTCTGCTTTCAATAAATAGTTGTTATGGAGTGTTGCACTTCTTCCCGAACTTTAGCAAACTGTAAGGCATTCACACAAGCCATGCGACAGTCATATGCGACATTGTTGAGTTTCGCAGTCATTATTGTTATCTTTGAACTACTCAACTGCAGTCTGTTTGGCGAAGCAGATCCTGAGCACTTTCAAACGCCCCTGCGTTCCATTTATGCCGTATTCCAAATATGCACAGTAGAAGGCTGGTACGAAATACCTAATGCAGTAGCTGAGTATTATGGCGCTTTATCTGTTACGGCGAGTTTGTGCGCGTGTATTTTTGCGCATTGCTTATTTTAGGCGGCATTATTGGCCTGTCATTCATCAACTCTATTTTTGTAGATGCTATGGTGGCAGACAACAATGATGATGTAATGACGAAGCTCAATGAACTACAAAAGTCCATTGATGAGTTAAAAAAATCGAATATCAATAACTGACAAACCACATTGTAGTTTAGTGCACTCACGCGGGAAGCATAGTAAACACTACACTTCCCGCATATTGTATATATCGTTTTATGGTCTCAGACAGCCAATAGGCACGACATGCACTCCGTCTGCACGACGAGTAGCAAATTTACCGCCTGTCAGAATCATTAATAAATCTGGTTCACGAATAGGATTCTGCTTTTCCGTCCGATTATGTTCAATAATAAGTTCCTTCAATTGCAACAAATGTTTTGCACCCTCTTCGATTTCGTTACTACCTAACTTACATTCAATCAATGCATATCTACCATCCGACAAATGTAATACCACATCTGCCTCTAAATCATAGCGATCATCTATCTATTCGGTATTTTTGAGGTATTTTATTCGGTGTTTTTGAGGTGTTTTGATCTGTGCTTTAGAGGATGTTCTTACATAATTACCGCAAACCTTCAGCACAATATTCAGCACTCAAAAACTTTTTTTCAAAAAAAATAAACCCACGCGGAAGCAAAGTAAACACTACACTTCCCGCGTGTTGTATATGCCATTTTACTCTCCTAAATCCAGGTTACGAAAAATAATACCAGAATCAATAAAAAAGGTTCTAAACCTAAAACGCCCTATCTTCTACTTTATTATGAAGAACTTTCTTTTTCACAATATTATCTTTGCGAGCCCTCTAATTGATTTTAGTAAACCTTCGTTTTGAAGTGTGAGAGCGAATCTTTTCAATTTATAGTGCTGATAAAATCACAATTATGCAGTTTGTTGCGTGATTACTTACTTATTAGTATCATTTATGGTGAGTTCTATTATTTTCTTTCCTATCCAGCCACTTTTTAATACATAACGCCTAAATGCGAGATATTCATTTGTCTCATCTTCAGCTCCTCTCTTAAAAGAATTGAGATGAGTTTGTAATAATTCTGTCAATTTAGAACTGTCGCCTTTTGCCATTGCCACGCACTCCGTGATACAATTTACTAACTCATCCCAAATCTTTTTTCTCCGTCTGCATAATTCTTCTCGGTCAAGCTCGTACACATCACGAGAAATTCTAATGCGATCATTATTTAGTACAATAGAGCCATTTTGATCAAAAGCCCAAAGATTTTCTATATCACTTGACATTCGTTCAGGCATGAGCAACAATGGTTGTTCTATTTTATCATAATCTTCAGATAACGTATTAATCTGCGCAAGTTCTGTTGATGTGTTATGAAACGACACTTTTTGACCTACGATAGGAAATTGATTTCCTTTCTGAATATTGCATTGGCTGCAACTGAGAATCAGGTTATCCCAACTATATACCATCCAATAATATCCCCCGCGTTTTGGACGATAATGCTCAACATGCGGAGAAGGATCATACGTTTCGCAATAAGCACATTTGCCATGATAGAGGGTCATTAAGGCATTTTTAATATCCTTATACTTATAACGATTATCGTACGGAGCGGACTGCTGACCAGTTGGTGCATAGTCCCCACGCGCAATCAACTCATTACGACGCTCATGTGTGGTTTTCGCTGGATTATGAGCAATAGCCTCTTCATCTACCTTCAACGATTCTGGAATTGCTTTTAAATCTTTATGTATAGGGATCATAAGTCTCTCATTAATGTGTTTATCATCTCTTGTACCTCATCCTCGTTATAATGCCATTTACCCTCTTTACGTTCTTTCTCTACCTTCTCTCGTATAGCTTTATGAATTTGCGAACTGATCATATCATCAGATGTATCCGCATCTAATTTTTCTGGACTCATTGCTGCTGTAGCCAAATTAAATAGCGAAGAAGTAATCAATGTATTCAACATCATTCTATCCATACTTGAACGATAATACGGTTCACTTACAGTCGTGTTTCCTTCCTGACGTTCTACACGGAAAAAGATAGCATCGTCACTAGAGCCCAAAACAATAACTGGACTATGTGTAGTCATTATAAATTGGATATTAGGGAATAAATCCCGTAATTTCTTAACAATCGTCAATTGCCATCTCGGATGGAGGTGCTGATCTATCTCATCTATGAGAACAACACCATGTTCTTTGAATACATCATGTCCCTCTGCACATAATTGACTTAACTTAATAAGCAAATCGCACACAAAGATAATAACACTACGGTATCCTTCTGATAATTCTTTTAAAGTCAACTGATATCCTTTTTCGTAATATATAATTTGCTGTTCCTCATTTAATTTGATCTGTACTTTATTCTCAAGCAAAGATGATAAAATCTTCTCAAGGTTCTCTCTAGACAACTCTCGTCTGCCATTTGAGGATAAAAATTGCTTAGCTAACCAGTCGGACGGATCAGGTAATGTCATGTCGTTGTTAAATAGCGTCATGAATCCATAACGTTCATAAGTTGAGTTGTCTGTTTCGGTAGAATATCTTCCTCTATGTGTTCCATACGCAAAAAAGTTAGCAAACTCGGGTGCAGTTTCCAATGTATATTTTCTCTCTAAATTATCAAATCCCTCAATGTTTGTTCCTTTTACTTTTTGTATAAGATCGGACACCTCAGTTATTTGACGTTTTGTGGATACGGTATGGTATTTAAATGCAGAGAATAACGCTAATAGCAAAACTGTTTTGCCGTCACCATTTTCTCCTAATAAATAGATTTCCTTGCTTATTTTACTATTTTTCTCCTGTGATGAATGAAAATCCAATTCACATTGACCATCAAAACAGAGGAACTTGTCAAACACAAGAGAACTAATACATTGTGCTTGTGGAACATGCCCTTCTAACCAATCCTGAAATTGCTCTTCTGTCATGCCTAGAATGGCATGAAATTTATTTTGAAAACAAATAGAATAAAATTCATCCGTCTTGTAACCTGAAGAGTTTATTAGTATAAAATTCTCTAATGCCTGTTTGAAAGTAGCACCAATATCGGCATTATTTAACAAGCGGCTTCCATCGAAATGTACGGTAGATTTACGTCGCTCGGTTGCTTGTGCCATTCCGGATTCTACTAATAAACTTCTCCAGTTTGTTGATTCTTTTGTTCCTGAAACTATAAACTCTCCACAAAGCGGAGCTTTCATAGATGGGATTATCATATTTACAACTTGATTAGAACTTGTATATGAAAATAAGAATACCGCAAAATAATACCGGTCAGTTTTCTCCCATTGGAAAACTTTTTCCCAAAAATCAGGAATGGGATCACTTAATTCTTTCACTCCAATAAATGCCCTAAGAATCGGGATGTTGATTCCTCCATGCCCTTCATAAAATTGAGTGAAAGTTTCTTTACTTTCCATAAGATCTGTGACATGCACGATATCATATTTTGTCCAAGATAATCTTACCTTGCTATAATCAAATTGCGTTTTCATAATCAAATCCGTTTAAAAGACAAAAGAACCTCATGTACATCTAACCGAGCTACATCATTTCTTCCCATTTTCATGTGCTGATAATTTTTACTATAGAATGTATGTTCATAGTGATTCCCCAATACATTATGCGTAAGGTTTTGCAATTCACTCAATGGCAATATCGCATTATCACTATAACTTAATAACAAATGACATTGCTGTTGGTCAATTCTAGAAAACAATTTCTCAAATGCTTGTTTAACTTTTGTTCGCTGATCAAATGGAGACTGATACCTGCTTTCTCTATAACGCCCTTTATATTCTACTTTGGGATTATCATATCTTACCAATGTTTCCAATACATGATAAAATCGGCTATAGTGAACAGCTGAATAGGGCGGATCTGCATAGACTATTGTACCTGGTTGCAAAGTGGTTATGCAATCTTCGTAGTCCAAAGAGGATGTTCGTAAAGTATGCGCATGAGGATAGCGCAACTTGGTTAATAGTTCTTTTAGTTTCTTCAAGAACATCATAAAAATGTTCTTCATTCGGTACTGCAAAACATCCTGATAGTTTTTTTCTGTTAGTGTTCTATATTGGGCAAAATGTCCTGTGCTTTGCGAACTATAAGACATCGCGTATACTAATGATGCCATCATCGCTTCGTACAAACAATGCCCCTTATATTGTTCACATACAGCTCTTATTGCATCAATATATCTACATTGCTCATAAGACCAATATGTCCCAGAATAACATCTTTTAAATAACGAAAATCCTCTTTCTTCTTCTTTATTCTTAATAATCTCACGTTCGATAGTTTCTACCCTTAACATGTCTTGATAACTCATATCCTCATTATACTTGAGTGTGTCGGTTTCTTTCCACAAAACATCTAATTGCAAATGACGAAGAACCTTTTCTTTAATGATTTTCACAGACTCATCTATATCGTAAATATGACTATAATCATTCATGTAACATTTGGCAAAAATCTCCGAATAATGTTGAATGTCATTTACAACGATATCAAACTCATCCGACATTGCATAAGCCACTATTGAAGTCCCTGCAAACAGATCGCAGAAAGTATCACTTTTCACATCCATTGCAGCCAATGCATTATGGATATCAGTCAATATCTCACGTTTGCCCCCCATATATTTTAAAATATGCGGGATGCTATTTACACTTATCATCTTCTTTAAAATTTTACAAAAATCGCGCAAAGATAGTGAAAAATTCGGACATATGCAAGAAAAATCAAAGAATTCCTATTGGGTAGTAGATTTTTTTCTGCTCGTCTCCCAACTGGCTCTCGGTTGAACAAAAAATACACACCTAATAAAGTAGAGTACACCCTTTACCCACTAAATTCTCCAATCTACGGCAAAAAAACACCAAAACACTATTCCTCTTTAATCACACCATCCACCAATGCTTCCAAATCCTGCTGATAGTCCTTTTTCCAGGCGCTGCGGATGATGAGAACAGGAGAGATAATATCGATGTTCTTCATCTGCTCCAGCATGCTGCAGATCGTTTTGCCTGCGGTGGGTGCCCAGGTGCCGTTCTCCACTATGCCTACCCTACGCGACTGGTAGCCCTTAATACCCAACTTATACAAAAACTCATGCATGGGCGGAAAGACTCCGCCATCATAACTCGCCGCACAAACTACCATCTTGCCATAACGAAAGGCTTGGCTTACCGCCTCCGACATATCCGAACGGCATAAGTCTATCTCCTTGATCTCCACACCCTTATTACGCAGTTGCTCTGCTGTACGGTGCGCTACCGCAGCCGTATTGCCATAGATTGAAGCATGTGCAACTAGCACACCATCCGTCTCTACCTCGTAGCGACTCCAAATGTCATACAAGCGCAAGGCCTCTGCGACCTCATCTCCCTCCAACACACAGCCATGCAAGGGGGCTATGCGCTGAATATCAAAGGCTTGTATCTTCGCCAAAGCGGTCGCCACTTGTGCGCCATACTTGCCGCAGATATTGATATAATACCTACGTGCCTCGTCTATCCAATGTGCCGAACACGCCGAATACACCCCAAACGAGCCGAACGCATCGGCAGAGAAGAGCGTCTTCTCTTCTGGCAGATAGATCATCAGCACATCGGGCCAATGCACCATGGGTGCGCTAACGAAATGCAAAGTCAATCCGCCTAAGTCCAAACAATCGCCCTGCTTAACCATGAGGGTATGCGCAGGTCGGTAGCAGAACTGCTCCAAGAACTGTAACGCCGCGCGACTGGCTACAATAGTGGCATGGGGATATTTCTCCAAAAATGCACCTATCGAACCGCTATGGTCGGGTTCGGTGTGCTGAATGATTAGGTAATCGGGCGTGCGATGGGACTGTTCAATCTTCTGAAGCCACTCGGCAGTCTTGCGTTTGTCCACACTATCCATTACAGCCACACGCTCACCCAAAAGTAAATAACTATTGTAGCACATGCCGTTAGGGAGCGGGTACTGACTCTCAAAAAGGTCTAAGGTCGCATCATCGCAACCGATGTATTGAATTTTGTTGCTAAACTTGTTGGTCGGGTTTATATCCATAATATATCCTATTTATATCCGTTATACAGAATACTATTCAAAATCCGTGCTAAAGAAGCATCAGCCTATCATTTTTGAAAATATTGCTCGCTATACTTGCACAATTCAAAAAAAAGCAGTAACTTTGCACAGAAATAAAAAACAGACAAAATAATATGGCAAAGAAACGCACAATACAAGTTAATGGTGATGATGTTGTCATTATCAAACAGCAAACGGAAGATTATATTTCGTTGACTGATATGGCACGCTATAAAAATGCAGAGGCGACAGGTCTTGTAATTTCTCATTGGCTTTCAACGCGTTACGCAGTTGATTTTCTTGGAATTTGGGAGCGTATCAACAACCCGAATTTTAATGTTACGGAATTCAGTAACATTAGAATGGAAGCAGGCACCAATGGTTTTGTATTGACAAGTAAACAATGGACAGAGCGCACCAACGCAATAGGTATTGTTGCAACACCTGGTAGATATGGCGGAACCTATGCTCACAAAGACATTGCTTTTGAGTTCGCTTCGTGGTTAAGCCCAGAGTTCAAGTTCTACTTGATTCGTGAGTATCAACGCCTCAAAGATGATGAAACAGATCGCCTGAAATTAGGATGGAGTGTACAACGCACATTGTCCAAAATCAATTACCGCATTCATACAGATGCGATTAAAGACACGCTTATCCCTCCTACAGTAACACAACAGCAGATGACAAATATCTACGCTTCAGAAGCAGATTTGTTGAATGTGGCTATGTTTGGCATGACTGCTATTGAGTGGCGCATGCACAATCCTGACAAGCAAGGTAATATGCGTGACTATGCGACATTGGAACAATTGGTTGTACTGAGTAATATGGAAAGCTTAAATGCAGTTTTTATTCGTCAAGGACTTTCACCAGCAGAGCGTTTGCATCAACTCAATCAGATTGCGATTACTCAAATGCGTTCTCTTATTGACAATAACGAAATTAAACGCCTTACAGAAGGCGAACTATAATAAAACAAAACTAAATAACTCCCCTGCCATTTATGCAAAAACGCATAAATGGCATTTTTATTTGGTCATATCAAAAAAATTCACTACCTTTGCACCGTGAACCTGCGCTGGGGATGTCTGCACATCAGCGGCGAAGGGTAGCAGACATAATAAAAGGCGTTTATTGGCGCTTGTTTTGGCTTCTTGAAATCCGGAAAATTTCGTAACCCAAAGCAAGAGAGCGGTAAATGCCCCTTGGTGTGTTTAATCCGTCGTGCACGACGATTAACATATCAGCGTGGGCATTCATTGTTTATTCTTGTTACAGGGTCTTTCCGGAACCTCAAGAAGGAGAATAAGCAAAAAGAGGTCCGACGCTTTTTCTATACTTATACCAACGGGGCGTTTGGAGCCAACTTCCCACAAAACTTTCAGTTACAATGAAGAAAATTCATTTGCTCCTTTTGGGCGTTACGCTGTGTTTGTTCGCAGCATGTCACAATGACATTTGGAATGCCATTGACGAATTAGATGGTCGTCTTACTAAACTTGAAGAACTCTGCAAAGAGATGAACACTAACATAACTTCTTTGCAAACCATCGTCTCTGTAGTTCAATCCAACGAATTCATCACAGGGATCGTTGAAATCAAGAAAAATGGCGAAGTGATTGGCTATACCATCACTTTCAGCAAACACGAACCAATCACCATTTATCACGGACAAGACGGTAAAGATGGGCAAAATGGCACCAACGGGAAAGATGGCTCTACACCTGTTATTGGTGTGGCACAAGATACTGATAGCGTATACTATTGGACATTGAATGGCGAATGGCTCTTAGATGACAATGGTAACAAACTCCCTGTTTCTGGCAAAGACGGTCAAAATGGTACAAACGGTACAATGCCACAACTTAAAATAGAGGAAGGTTATTGGTATGTATCTTATGATAATGGTGTTACTTGGACACAACTTGGCAAAGCAACTGGCGAAGACGGCGAAAAGGGAGATAAAGGTGATACAGGCGACTCAATGTTCCAATCTGTAACCCAAGATGAAAATTACGTCTATTTTACTCTCGCCGATGGCACAGTAATAAAGATTGCAAAGGGGGATGGCTCAAATGACCAACCAAACTCTGAATTTATCTTTACTATTACCTATGATCCAAATGGAGGTGAAGGAGTAATGGTGCCAGATACATTTTACTATGGTATTAGTAAAGTTGTAACTTTGACTTGTTTTTACACAAGAGAAAATCATTACTTTACTGAATGGAACACAAAACCTGATGGGTCAGGAGTTACATATGCTTATGGAACAAAAATATCTATTGATAAGAATATTATTCTATATGCGCAATGGGAAAAAGCATTAGGCACTCCTGCTGAATATATTGATTTAGGTTTGAGCGTTAAATGGGCGACTTGTAATCTTGGTGCTAAGTATTCTGAAGATTACGGAAATTACATTGCATGGGGAGAGATAGAACCTAAGACACAATACTTTTGGACTACTTATAAATTATGTGAGGGCAGTTACTCCACCATCACTAAATACTGTTCACGCAGTGATTATGGATTTGTAGATAATAAAACAAATTTGGAACCAAAAGATGATGCAGCAACAGTCAATTGGGGTGGCGCTTGGCGTATGCCTACTAACGCAGAGTTTTCTGAACTATATGAAAAATGTACATGCACATGGACAACTATCAATGGTATAAATGGCCTACTTGCTACAAGCACAATAAACAATAATAGTATCTTCTTACCTGCCGCAGGAAGAAGTGAGGATGGAACATTTCAAGAAATCGGTTTGGGAGGATATTATTGGACAAACGAGATTCATTATGATAGCCCTATTAATGGAAGTGGAGGGCTATTCTATTTCATTCGCAACGATTTAATTAAAACTATTGGAGGTAAATCTCGATGTGATGGGTTAACAATTCGACCTGTTTGCCTATAATTGTATTCTATCACTTAGTCTCATTTATATTTATTTCTATGCGAATTAGTTATGCCTATTGGAAATGAGAATTTGATTTATAAATACTATGCTCCAAACGAATACAATTTGGACGCATTATTGAATCATTACTTTTGGTTTTCTAAGAGAGAATGCCTAAACGATCCTTTCGATATTGGCAATTTCGAAAAAGGGAAACAATCCCAATCATTGCATAATAAACTATTTCTAAAATTCATATTGGATTTAGGTATTAGTGAAACAGGAGCTCAAAGTCTTATCCCAGAATATGCTATTTGTTCTTTTAGTAGAAATGAGTTGAACAAACAAATGTGGGCATACTACGCAAAAGATTATTCAGGATGGTGCTTAGCATTCAAAAGAGGTAAATTGAATGTTTCAAGTGCATCTCCTTTATTGCCAGTCATATATGTAGATGATTCATTAAATCCGCTAGAAACAATAGATGATACTATATATGGTAATGACCCAATAGAAAGGGGAATTAGACAACTATTTTGTAAAAAACATCAAAGTTGGCTGCATGAGGAAGAAGAACGAATAATCCTAAAAACAAAAGTTAATCGAAAAGGAGAGCAAAGAGATTGGGACACATTTGAATTAGATCATATTACGCTCGGAAATATAAATAGGATTAACTCTCCCTATAGAAATATAATTCTAACTATTGCACAAGCATTTAATGTTGAAGTATATGAGATAGATTTAAGTCAAACTGATTTTCAATTAACTAAAAAACTGATACAATCAAAGGTAAATGTATAGGCATAGATTCCTCACCCTGCAACTCAGATTTGCGGGGTGAGCTTTTTATGTTGTTAGTCTTCTTGTTCGTATCTATGCTCGTATTCAAGCACTCCTTCGGCAAGGGTTCGGTATCCCTTCGGGAAATGAAAAGTGCATGCTGAGGATTTCCACGGACGCGGAAGAGGAGGGCTGAAGATAAGTAGGAAGAAGTCCGTGGAAAGAGGTATCTTAGTCTTTAAGTCATTGATAATGAAAGATAGTGTCTATTGAAAAATATGTGCGCAAACTGCGAAAAGTGCGAATTCGATAGTATTTATTTAGGAGTGCACTTTTCGCAGAAGTCGCAGTTTTCGCACATAGATATGGACGAATGGAATTATTGGTGATTCGTCTGGTAATCCTTACCAACAGAAGGTATATGGAAGTGCTCTGAATCACATAGTGATATCATAGTAATCACATAGTAATATCATAGTAGAGATAGGCAATTAGTAGGCAAAGCGCACTTACCCAGCAATCAGATACCAAGTATAAAGCACAAAGCAGAGAAGCATCACGGCGCCACCTACTCTGCCAATCTTTCTGCGGAAGCCAAAGAACAAAGGGAAAGCAGCAGCGACAATCATGACCGCATAGTCCACAATCGTGATATCCGCAGAAACCAAAGGCATGACTTGTGAACTAACACCCAAGATTAGCAAGATATTGAAGATATTTGAGCCCACGATATTGCCTAATGCCAGCTGGGTATTCTTCTTGCATGCTGCTGCCACAGATGCCGCCAACTCAGGCAAAGAAGTGCCACAAGCAATCAGCGTGAGCGAGATAATCGCATCGCTAACACGCCACGACTTAGCAATCACAATGGCATTATCCACAAAGAAATCGCAACTCGTAATCAGCAATGCCAAACCGCCTACAATCTTCAGCAATGCTACCCACAAAGCGAGGATGGGTTCTTTGGTTTCTACAGGAGCCTCGTCAGTAGTGTTTTGCTTATCACGGGCGAAAGAGTACCACATATAGCCCACGAAAAGCAACAGAAGAATGATTCCATCCACGCGACCAATCGTGGCAGGTGTGCCGTTGAAGAAGTTCAACGCCAAGAGAGTGAGAATAACCGACACAGCAATGCACAAAGGAATCTCAAAAGTCATGTTCTTGCGGTCGATGGCAATCGGGAAGCAGATAGCCGTGAGACCAAGAATACCCAAGACATTGAAAATATTGGAGCCCACCACATTGCCGATAGCCACATCGGCATTGCCTTTCAGCGCACCCACGAAACTCACCACCAACTCGGGCATACTAGTACCTATACCCACAATGGCGG
>JAZREU010000041.1:0-37886 GCA_045660925.1 Paludibacteraceae bacterium
CCCAAGTATGGCTACCAGGTCACCCTCTTCGAGGCTTTGCACGAGACCGGTGGTGTGCTCAAGTATGGTATTCCTGAGTTCCGTTTGCCTAACCGCATTGTAGACAAGGAGATTGATGGCTTGCGCGCCTTAGGCGTTAGCTTCCTTACCGACACCATCATCGGTAAGACCTTGAGCATCACAGATCTTCAGGAGATGGGCTTCGAAGGTGTGTTTGTGGGTAGTGGTGCTGGTTTGCCTCGCTTCATGAATATACCTGGCGAGAACCTCAACGGCGTGATGTCATGCAACGAGTACCTCACCCGCGTCAATCTCATGAATGCTGCCTCCCAAGATTCAGATACCCCTATCCTGAAAGCCAAAAATGTAGCCGTTATTGGTGGTGGTAATACGGCTATGGACGCTGTGCGTACCGCCAAACGATTGGGTGCAGAGCGCGCTATGGTTATCTATCGCCGCAGCGAAGAGGAGATGCCTGCTCGCGTAGAGGAGGTGCGTCATGCCAAGGAAGAGGGCATCGAATTCATGACCCTGCACAACCCTATCGAATACCATGCCGACGAGAACGGACGCGTGAAAGAAGCTGTACTGCAAGTCATGGAACTGGGCGAACCTGACGAATCTGGCCGTCGAAGCCCTGTAGCAGTTGAGGGCAAGACCATCACGGTGGCCGTTGACGAAGTGATCGTCAGCGTAGGCGTTAGCCCTAACCCACTCATCCCATCATCGGTGGACGGACTGGATGTATCCAAGCGTGGCACTATCGTGGTCAACGAGCAAATGCAATCCTCTATTCCTACCCTTTTTGCTGGTGGAGATATTGTTCGTGGTGGAGCTACCGTTATTCTCGCCATGGCTGATGGTCGCAAGGCGGCCAAAGAGATGCACAACTACTTGAGCACACAGAAATAAGGCATACACCTTATTATATATAAATAATCCCCAAGCTCTTCAGTTTGGGGATTATTTTTTCGATATCGCTAAATTTCTGCCTTAGAATTTATACCTCACACCCAGCAGGAAGTGAATGCCCTGCGAATGATAGCCATAGAATATCTCATCCTTTCTGTTTAGGTAGTCATTGAGTTGCAAATACACACTCAAAGCATTGTTGATGGTGTACTGACCTCCTATATTCAGCGAGATGATAGGTCGAATCTCTGCTGCTTTGTATTGGCTCAGGTAGGCCAAACGAGTACCCGCAAAATAGTTTTCCGAATATATGCTCCACTTGGTGTCAATATGCGCTTCTATGCGAGCATATGCATCCCAATCAGGGCGGTCAAACACATCCGTTGTCCAGCCAGCTGAGGCATTATTGCCCAATGCTGCTTGGTATAATTCGTTCGCACCCATGGTGGCACTTGGCTCTTGGTGATAGAAATAATAGTTTCCGCCCAAATTGATTTCCAATATATCGCGGTAGTGGTAGTGCATCTTAGCTCCTACTTTGCAGCGCTGAATATCGCTCAGCCACAGTTGATAATCCACCACATTCGTGCCGTCTGTCATCGCCAGCATGTTGTAGGCATTCTTCATATACGCATATCCGCCATAGATATCCAGCAGCAGCGTCTTTATCGGACGAAGCTTGATGCCCACCTGTGCATCCACTGGGGTATAGGCGCGCGGACTTGCCATCTCAAGCCCCTTTTCTGGGTTCAGATAGCGGTTGTATCCCATATACTCATCCAGCGATCCCATGCCAAAACTTCCTTTGGCATTCGCATATAGGTGCAGAACATTCCTCAGGGTGCTCCATTCCAGCTCCACATTGGGCGATGGCGCAAAACTCAAGTTCTCCTTCTTGCTCAGGAGCTCACCTGCACCGATATTCATATCCAAATTCACACCCGCATGCACTCTAATATGCTTATCCACATAGGCATAAAATGGCTCTATGCGTATGTTATGTCGCATCGCTGGCAGAGATATATCGGCCGGAGGACCGCTGTAGAAGGTGTTTTGCACATAGCCCTTCACACCCGCACTATGTCGCTGATCTGTCCACCATAAATCCAAATGCGATTGGGCATGATGTTCCACCGCTAATCTCGATACTGCAAACGCGGTATAACCCGCCTCCACACGGTATTGGAATGGATAATTGCTCAGCGATCGGAAACCCAACTTTGCATTGCCCGTACACAGATTACGCCAATCTGCAGCCAGCGTTGGACGATACACATAAGCCTCATTCTGTCCCTCAATGCCCACATACAATTCGGCTTTTCGGAAATGGCGGGTCAACTCCGCACCCACTACCGATTGCGACAAAGCATCACTTCCCCAATACGCATCATGCTTGGCATATACATCCAGCGATATGTTATTCTTCTGCTGGAGTCCATAAGCAAACCACAAATGCGAATTGCGATGGCCCACAGCTCCGTCCAACATACCATTCAGGCTTTCCACCGCACGAAACTTCGTCTTCCATGCTGGCAAAGTGTCCAGGTTGTATCCTACAGACAGTGCCTCTGAATAGGTGGAATATACCACGGGATTAGGTTGTGGTGCATGCTGAATAAATTCTGGCGTAATGCTTATTGCTTGCGACTCCTTGAGTTCGGGCTGATAATCGCGCTCCACCGTCACCACACGATTAAACACCGTGTCCTGCGCAAGGATAGCGCCAGAGTAGCCCACTGCCAATACTACTAACAGACCTATTTGATATGCTCTATTCATCATAATACTTCCTCCTCTGTTTCTACGGCTTGCTTCGTAGCCTGCTGTTCCAGTTCTGCGATCTTGCCAAGTTTCTCTTCGATCAGCGATGCTATATCATCTTGCTGCTTGTAGTTGGTTCGCAGCGCCAACAGGTATTGCTTCGCCTGGAAGAGTTCTCCGCGTGCTACATTGATATCCGACAATAAGATCATGCTCTTGGCCAGCCAGTATTGATGCGATGTCTGCATTTGCGTAAACGACATCACCTCTTGTTCCGCCATATCCAGCGATCCTAATGCGTAATAGCAATACGCCACTTGATACTTCGCCTCGGCTCCCCAAGCCGTACGCACTTGTTTAGCCAATGGCGCAAAGTCCACCATCGCTTGGCCGTATTTCTCTTCTGCCAGTAGCACTTTGCCGCGGCGATACAGCGCCTCATTGCGTATCTCATCGCTCAGACCATCTTGCTCCAGCAGCTTGCTTGCGGCTTCTACCTCTTGCGCCGCATCACCCATCTGGTGGCTACAACGCAACACGCCCAACAGCGCAGTACTACGCATAGCAGCCGTGCTAGCCACTTCATTCATGCGTTGGAAATAATAGCGGGCAGTATTATACTCTTCTTTGTCATAACTCAATTCGGCCACACGCATACAGGCTTCTTCCATATACGCATTGCCCTGGATATCTGCCAGCGCACTGTATTGCTCAATTGCTTCCTCATACTGACCCAGCTGATAAAAGCTGCGTGCGGCGTAGTAGGTAGCATTCGTGCAGTAGCGGCCACCCGGACAAAAACCCGTAAGATAAGTGGTCAAACCCGCAGCAGCTTGCTTGTAGTTGCCCAGCATATATTGCATCTCTGCCGTCACATATACCAGCGAATCTTCGCTGCTGGCAGTCTGCATATTGATCTTGGCTATTTGCTTGGTATAGTCGATATACGCAGCTATCTGATTGGTCTCCACATACACTTGCTCCAGTCCTTCCAATGCGGCGTATGCTTCCTCGGTGCCTGGATATGTCTCGATGGTCTGCTTATAGCATTCGATGGCATTCGCATATTGCTTCAGTGTGCGATAGCTCATACCTTTCTCCAGCGAGGCCTTCACGGCGCAAGGACTCTGTGGATAATCATTCAGCAATCGCTCATAAGCCGCAATCGCCTCTTCGTTCTTGTTCTGCAGGAGCAGCGCACGGGCTTTCTCGTATAGCGCATCATCGGCGTAATCCGAGCGTGGGAATTGATCTATCAAATCGCTCAGCACCGACACTTTATCCTTGTACTGGTGCAACAAACCTTGTGCAAAACCGCTCTGCAGCAAGGCATAATCCGCACCTTCTATCTTCAGCTTTGCCACCTGAGCGTATGCCTGCAAGCATGCCACAAACTCTCGTTGGTGGAACAAGCAGTCGCCCAATCTGTTCAGCGCATCCGCATAAGTCTTGTCCGCAGGCTTAGTGGCGATATACGATCTAAATTCTGGCTCCGCAGCGGTATAATGCTTCTGGTTGAACAGCGCATAACCCATCAGATAGGTGGCCATGGCTTTGTTCTTCGATTGCTTCACATTGGGCTGCTGATGATAGAGGTTGATGTTCTCCACGCACTTCACATAGTCCTGCAGTGCATAGCGCGCCTGAGCAGCCAGGTAGTATGCCTCGGTCTTGTAGCTTGAGGCTGTAGCTGCATGTTGTATCACTTCGCGCGCCCATTTCAGCACATCCTCCATCTTGCCTTGCAGAAAGGCATCCACTGCCATCTGATAGCGCAGATATTGCTTTGTCTCTTCTATCTTCGCATCCGTACCAGCTATGGTTTGCAGGGTGTTCAGCGCCTCCGCATAGTTCTTGCTGCCCATATATAGATCTGCCATCAGGGCATACACTTTATTGATGTGCTCCGAATGGGGATACTCGCGTATAAAATCCTGGAAGGCTGTCACGCTCTCGCCCATGGCCGAGTTCTGCAGATAGGTCACCTGCACATAGTTGTACATCGCTTCCTCGCGCACTTTCGGCGTCAGATTGTATCGTATAGCTGCTGCGTACGACAACTTAGCGTTCTCCAGGTCATCCAATCGCAGATACGAATGTCCCAGGTGCAGACACACGCTCTCCGACACCGTATCTTCTGCCATACTCACGGCTTTCAGACTTCCCACAGCTGCCGCATACTCGCGAACCAAGTACTGCGACATACCCAGCAGATACTGATCATTGCGCAGCATCTCCTGATTGGTCTGCTTGCATAGCTGTTGGTATTCTGCCAGATGTCCTTCGGCTTTATGATAATTAGCTTGCTGATAATACACTTCACCCAGCAGGCGATGCATCTCTGCATCATAATCGCTATCATAGTCTTCCAGCAGTTGCTCGGCTTTCTCTATCAGTTGGTCATACTTGCCCTGCGCATAATAGATCTGCGCAATGTAGTATGGTGCTATATTCTTATACTCGCCTTTTCTTTCCAGCTTGGCCAGCTCTGTCAGAGCGCGATCATACTCCTCCTGCACATAGTAGCAATAGCCCGCATAGTAGCGTGCGCGCTCCGAGTAGGCATTCTCTGCATCTTTCACGCGCAACATCCTTGGCAGGGCCGCATCATAGTCCTCCAGTTGCACATACGCATAGCCCGAGTAGAAATAGTACATCGCCTCCCAATGGCGGGGCAGGTTCTTCACACGCACACGCGCAAAAGTCTTTGCCGCATGTGCATACTTGGCTTTCTCTGTCTGCAGCACGGCTTGCATCGTATATACCTCATCCTCATATACGGTGTATGGATACTTATCCAAATACTTTTGCAGTGCATCAGGAGCGGTCTTCAGACGCAGTTCAAACTGCTGCTTCACATCCTCAAAAGCCTCCTTGTAGTCATTGGCCTGCACTCCCATCGGAGCCAGCATCAATGCTATCACTATGTATATCCAGCTTTTCTTCATCTGCTTATCTTCTTCTGCGATTTCTTTTCTTGCGTTGCAATTCGCGTTGGTGTTTGCGCTTCAGCGCTTGCAGCACTACCACCACCATGATCATTGCCAGCACCACCAATATAAACACCACCAAACCGGTGCTCAGGTTATCTCCCTTCACGCGCGACCACATGGCCAACATCGCCTCGGTCTTCTCGCCGCAGTCGTGCATCAGTGCACAACGGTCTATCACGGATTGGTCTGGATAGAACACATGATTTGCATGCACTGCCTCGGCTCCCTCGCCAAAGAAGTAGCTCAGGTTCGATGCCTCTTCCACTTCCTCGTCGTTGGCCCATTCCAGTATCTCTGGCGAAGCCACCACGCTCACATAGCCAATCTCCTCCATGTTCAGGATGGCGTTCTCTGGCATACACATATAGTTGATGAAGTAGCTTGCTGCCTTGGTGTTCTTGGCATATACTGGTATACACCATCCGTCAAACCACACATTGCTTCCCTCTTGTGGCACAAAGTACTCCAGATCTACGCCCACTTCTGCTGCCTCATCGATAGCCCATTGTGCATCGCCCGACCAGCTCAAGTTCAGCCATGCTTTGCCTTTGGTCATCTCCTCTTTGCCAAAGTCCACTTCCCAACCTGCGATATTGTTCTTCATGCTGGTCAAGAAGGCCTCCACGCGTGCGATGCGCTCATCCGTCACATTGGCCACCAGCTCATCCTTCTGCACTTCGCCTCTGGCTATCTCATCGCGATACGCATACAGTACCACCACCGAATAGATATCGCGGAAAGCATCTTTCATAAACACTTTGCCCGCAAACTTCGCGTTCGTCAGTCCGCCCAGCGACAAGATCTCCTCTTTCTCCACCAGCGCGGTGTTGTACAGGATACCGGTTGTTCCCCACATATATCCTACGGTGTAATCCGCCACGCACACACTCGAATCGGGGGCCATCTGCTGGAATTTATCCACCGCAAAAGGCGATACCAGCTGGGTATAATCGGGTGTACTACCAAAATCCTTATTGATTTTCTGCAGCAATCCGTTGCGCAACATTCGCTCAATGATGTACTCCGATGGGCAAATCACATCGTAGTCCTCGTGTCCCACCTCTATCTCGGTGAGCATCGATTCGTTGATATCAAAGGTCTGATACAGCACCTCCACTTGTTCGCCTGTCTGCTCGTAGTACCATGCTGGAAAGCCGTTCAGCACATCCATGTCGATATAGTCGGCCCAGTTGTACACTTTCAGTGTATGCTCGCGGTCCGCAGCAAAAGCGTTAGATACCAATACACAAGGTAGCACCAAAGCGGCTACAGCAAAAAAGAACTTTTTCATTTCGTTTTGTTTTGTTGTTTATGGGTTCGTATATTCATTATTATCAGCAGTATCAATATCGTCAAGAATATCAGCGAGAACAGCGGACGCAACTCGGGCGTCAAACCGCCTTTGCGTGCATCGGCGTAGATAAAGGTGGACAGAGTCTCCAGTCCGCTACTACCCTTCGTAAAGTAAGTCACGCCAAAGTCGTCAATACTCAGGGTCAAACTCAAGATGAATCCACTAATCATTCCTGGCCACAGCTCAGGCATCATCACCTTGCGCAGCGCTTGGAATGGGGTTGCACCCAAGTCCAGAGCCGCCTCGTAGATGTTCGGATTCATCTTCGTCAGTCGAGGCATCACGCTCAGCACCACGTATGGCGTACAGAACACCACATGCGCTGCTATCACTGTGCCCAGTCCGCGACTAATACCCAGGAACACAAACAGCAAGAACAAACTGATACCCGTCAATATATCGGGGTTGATCATCGGAATGCTGTTCATAAAGGTCAGCACTTTTCTGTCTCTCGAGCGCATATGATAGATTCCTATTGCCGCCAGCGTACCCAGCACGGTGGATATCGCGGCCGACGATAGCGCTATCACCACCGTAAAGAATATCGCACGATACAGGTTTGGGTCCACTTTCACTTGTGCCACCGCATCATAACCCGTGAATAGGTTCTCGTACAAACCAAAGGTGAAGCCTGTCCAGTTGCCAAACACCTTGCTCTGCGTAAACGAGAACACGATGATCAGCAATATTGGTGCGTATAGCACCACCAGCAGCAACCACAAGTATGCCTGAGCTGCTATTCGCTCACCGATACTTCTATGCTCTAATTTTAATTTCTTATCCATCTTCTTAACTCCTAAACTCCTAAACTACTAAACTCCTAAACTACTTAACTACTAAACTCCTAAACTCCTAAACCCCTTACCTATTAATATCCTCTTTATCTCCGCCAAAGAAGCTGGTCATACCTATAATGATCAGCATGATCAGCGACAAGGCCGCTCCGTAGTTCCACATCGCTATACCGCCTTCGCCAAAGCAGCGTTGGATCAGCGAACCAAACAAGGTCACCTTGTTGTGCGTCAGCAGCTCGGCAATAGCAAAAGTGCTCACTGTAGGCATAAACACCATCACGATGCCCGAATATATACCTGGTATCGACAGTGGCAATGTCACCTTCAAGAACACCTGACTGCGCTTAGCGCCCAAGTCGTGTGCAGCTTCTATCAGGCTGTTGTCCATCTTCTGTAGCGTATTGTAGATCGGATAGATCATAAACGGCAGAAAGTCGTACACCATACCAAACAGCAATGCGCCTTCGCCCAATGGCAAACCAAACATGCGAAACAGCTCCACCGTGGCTATCGTGCGAAGCAGGAAGTTGATCCACATAGGCAGAATAAACAGCATCGCCATCACCTGTGGCGTCTTAAAGTCGGCCATCGCCATGATGTATGCCGCAGGATAACCCAGCAGCAAACAGATGATGGTAGTCATCAGGGCTATCGCCATCGAATAGATAAATGTATTGATGGCCTCCGACTTGGTGAAGAAGCTCACAAAGTTCTGCAATGTGAAACCGCCTTGAGCATCGGTAAAGGCGTACACGCCAATCAGCACCAGCGGCAGAATCACCAAGCACAGCATAAACAACGCATAGGGCCATGCCCATGTACTACGCGACTGAAATACCATTTTTAATTTATTACTTTTCATTTTAGATCACTTCGTTGTTAGATCGTTTTACTGTAGATCACTTCGTTGTTAGATCGCTTCGCTGTAGATCACTTCGCTTCGCTCGTTGTAGATCTCTGGAGTCTACAGGCACGGAGTGCCGATCTACAGGGCGTCAGCCCGATCTACCATCTACAGCCCGCAGGGCGATCTAAGTTCTACAGGGCGCCAGCCCGATCTTTTTTATACAATCTTATATAGCTTGGTGCTATTCGTATACCCACTCTATCGCCGTCGTCCCACACATCGTTGGTGTCCACATAGATGTCGTCGCCATCGTCGGTGCGAACGGTCAGATGGTAGTGATCGCCCTTGTACAGAATAAAGTACACCTCGCCGCACAATACACCATCCTCCTCATCGTCTTGCAGGTTCACGCGGTTGAAGTCCACTTCCACTTCCACCTCTTCGCCCACCTCAAATCGCTCGGCCACGCGCTCGGGTATATCCCACACCTCGTCCAGGAAGCGCACTTGATTATCCTCCAGCACTTCGCCCTCGAAGGTGTTGCACAGGCGCTCTTTCTTCATCACCTGTATATCTTCTGGCTTCACCAGCATACTCACTTGCGAACCGGGTTCAAAGGCGTGATAATCTTGTATCATCAGCTCGTAGCCCTCTTCGGTCAGCACGGTCATCTCGTAGTGCACACCCTTGAAGATGCAGCTCTTCACTTCGCCGTGCAACTGCCATGGACTATCTTTGCCTTTGGCCTCATCGCCCATTCGTCTTTCGCCTATATACACATCCTCCGGACGCACTACTACATCCACTTCGGTATCTTCGCCAAAACCTTTGTCCACACACTCGAAGTCCTTGCCGCAGAAGTTCACCACGCAGTCTTTCACCATGGTAGCGTCCAGGATATTACTCTCGCCTATGAAGTCTGCCACAAAGCAGTTTTGTGGTTCGTTATATACATCGGTTGGTGTGCCTATCTGTTGTATTCTGCCTTCGCTCATCACCACCACGCGGTCGCTCAGCGTCAGTGCCTCTTCTTGGTCGTGGGTCACGTAGATAAAGGTGATGCCCAGTTTCTTGTGCATCTCGCGCAGCTCCATCTGCATATCTTTGCGCATCTTCAGGTCGAGCGCTGCCAATGGCTCATCCAGCAATAGCACTTCTGGCTCGTTGATGATCGCTCGTGCGATGGCCACGCGTTGTTGCTGACCACCACTCAGGCTGTTCACATCGCGCCATTCGTAGTCGGTCATTCCTACGGTCTTCAGGGCTTGCTTCACTTTTTTCTCGATGAGCTTCTTGTCGATTTTCTTGAGCTTCAAACCAAAAGCCACATTGTCAAACACATTCAGGTGTGGAAACAGTGCATATTTTTGAAACACGGTGTTCACATCTCTCTCATGTGGAGGCATTTGTGTCACATCCTCGCCATTGAGCAGGATATCTCCTTCCGTGGCCACCTGAAAACCAGCTATACATCGCAGCAGGGTTGTTTTGCCGCATCCTGAAGGGCCCAGAATGGTTACGAACTCGCCCTTCTTCACAGAAAGGCTCACATCGTCCAGAGCAAATTTGCCATCTTCAAATTGTTTGGACACATGATTTACCTCGATGATAAAATCAGATTTTTGCATTGCTTTTTTTTGCTATGCTACACTTTTAGTGTAACCTCATTAAGTTCGTTAATAAAAATTTGGGGACAAAGGTACTACAAAAAATGCATATGTGCAAGTAAAGTGAGAAATTTTATAAGAAAATAATAGATTTTTAATCTATTTGTATCTGCTTTCATCTCATGATAGGAGCTTGCTCATAATGGTGAGATGAAAGTAGATACAAGAAGGCGGAAGCCGATTTTCTTATAAAATTTCGAGCGCCCTTGCACATAGTCTGCATTTTCCACTATACTTTCGATGGAATGTGTGAATAACATTCACACATAAGGTGTTCGAAGGTTCTACAAAAATGCACCCTAGAAGGTACTCCCCCAGCACCTCTCTCGAAGTTCCCCCTTTCAAACTCACAACAAAAACATACCATCTACCTCCTTTTTGATAGACAAATCTATCATTTTTTAAAATATTCTGCGTGAAATTTGCAAATATGAGAATTTTATCGTAATTTTGCACGCTAAATTGCGCGAAGTGCGGATTTGTGCGTATTTGAGAAGATATCGAAACAATAAAATATTAACCAAATAAATTAAACTATTTACAATTATGGTAAGTTACAAAGATCTTGGCTTGGTGAACACCAAAGAGATGTTCGCTAAAGCAATCGAAGGTGGCTATGCAATTCCAGCCTTCAACTTCAACAACATGGAGCAACTTCAAGCTATCATCAAAGCTGCTGCTGAGACAAAGCGCCCAGTAATCCTCCAAGTATCTAAAGGTGCGCGCAACTACGCTAACCAAACTCTTCTCCAATACATGGCACAAGGTGCTGTAGAGTATGCTAAAGAGTTGGGTTGGGAGAAGCCACAAATCTGCTTGCACCTCGACCACGGAGATAGCTTCGAGACTTGCAAAAGTTGCGTTGACTTCGGTTTCTCTAGCGTGATGATCGATGGTAGCCACCTCCCATACGAGGAGAACATCGCTCTCACCAAGAAAGTTGTTGAGTACGCTCACGCACACGATGTAACCGTAGAGGCAGAACTCGGCGTGTTGGCAGGTGTTGAGGATGAGGTATCTTCTGCTGAGAGCCACTATACAAAACCAGAAGAGGTAGTAGATTTCGCTACTCGCACAGGTTGCCACTCATTGGCTATCTCAATCGGTACTAGCCACGGTGCTTACAAGTTCACACGTGAGCAATGTACAGTAGATCCACAAACTGGTAAGCTCGTTCCTCCTCCATTGGCATTCGATATCTTGGACGCTATCATGGAGCAATTGTCAGGTTTCCCAATCGTACTCCACGGTTCTTCTTCAGTTCCACAAGAGTATGTTGACATCATCAACCAATACGGTGGTAAATTGCCAGACGCAGTAGGTATTCCAGAGGAGCAACTCCGTAAGGCATCTGAGAGCGCAGTTTGCAAGATCAATATAGACTCTGATAGCCGTTTGGCATTCACCGCAGCTGTTCGCAAAGTGTTCGCTACCAACCCAGGTGAGTTCGACCCACGTAAGTACTGCGGCCCAGCTCGTGACCTCATGACCGAGCTCTACAAGCACAAAATCGTTAACGTATTGGGTTCAAACGGTAAAGCTGAGTAATCATGGCTCTTCCATTTATGACAGCCGCTGAGGCTGCTCAATTAGTACCTCACGGAGCAATATGCGGCATGGGTGGTTTCACCCCTGCCGGCGCTCCAAAGGATGTTCCTTCTGCTATCGCTGCGATGGCAGAACAACTCCACGCTGAGGGCAAACCATATAAGATCGGTATGTACACTGGTGCCTCTACTGGCGACAGCTGCGACGGTGCACTCGCTCGCGCTCACGCTATCGAGTTCCGTACCCCATACCAAGGTAACAAAGACCTCCGCACCGAGCTCAACGCGCAAGGTGCACACTACTACGATATGCACCTGAGTGAGTTGGCGCAAGACCTACGCTACGGCTTTATGCCAAAGCCAGACTTCGCTATCGTAGAGGCTTGCGAGGTAGTAGAGAAAGGCGATCAAGTAGAGATCGTTCTCACCGCAGGTGTGGGTAATGTACCTACTTTCTGCCGCTTGGCTGACAAGGTGATCGTAGAGCTCAACGAGGCTATGCCTGCTGCTATGCGTGGTATGCACGATATCTACGAGCCAGCTGACCCACCTGTACGTCGCGAGATCCCTGTATATACCGTTTCTGACCGTATTGGTGCAGACTGCGTGACTATCCCTGCAGAGAAACTCGTAGCTGTGGTGAAGACCAACCGTCCTAACGAGGTAGGTGGTTTCACTCCACTAGACGAGACTACTGCTAAGATCGGTGCTAACGTAGCTTCTTTCCTCGAGAACGAGATGAAAGAGGGTCGTATCCCAGCATCATTCTTGCCTATCCAATCGGGTGTAGGTAACATCGCTAACGCGGTGCTCTACGCGTTGGGTGACAACAAGAACATCCCTGCTTTTGAGATGTACACCGAGGTGATCCAAGACTCTGTAGTGGAATTGATGAACGCAGGTCGCGTGAAGTTCGCTTCTGGTTGCTCATTGACTATTGGTTCTGACAAGCTCCAAGAGATCCTTGACAACCTCGATTTCTTCCGTGATAAACTCGTTCTCCGTCCACAAGAAATCTCTAACAACCCTGAGGTTGCTCGTCGTCTTGGTTTGATCACCATCAATACAGCTCTTGAGGCAGATATCTTCGGTAACATCAACTCTACCCACGTTTGCGGTACCAAGATGATGAATGGTATCGGTGGTTCAGGCGACTTTACTCGCAACGCATATATCAGCATCTATACTACTCCATCTACCGCTAAGGGTGGTGCTATCTCGGCATTTGCGCCAATGGTTAGCCACCACGACCATAGCGAGCACTCTGTGAAGATCATCATCACCGAGCACGGTATTGCTGACTTGCGTGGTAAGAGCCCTATCCAACGCGCTCACGAGATCATCAACAACTGTGTGGATCCACAATACCGCCCATTGTTGAATGAGTACTTGGAGATGTCTAAGACTGCTCATACCCCTCACACCTTGAGCTGCGCACTCGCTATGCACGAGGAGTTCCTCAAGTCAGGCGACATGCGTAACACCAAGTGGGAGAATTATAAGCGCTAAATCCGTGTGGATTTAGCGTTTGGTTGAAAGAGTTTTAATAGTTTTAGTCGCACCTGCGGTGCTGTTTTAAAGGTAGGCTAGTTGGACTAGTAGTATTAGATGGGCTAGATATACTAGATCCTTTAAAACCCTTAAAACCCTTTTAACTAGATACAAAAAAAGACTGCTTTTCGGAGCAGTCTTTTTTTGTATGTTTAGAACTTGATCTTGAAGTACTGCAAGTGTTCTTTGTAAGAGTCTTGTGCGGTAAGACAAGTGTCGGTGAAGAATCCTTTGATATGATCCCAGTTTTGGATACCTCTATAATAATATAGACGCAAGTCCTCTGTTATAATAAATGGTACGATATTATTCTGCAAACATTGCCAAAACATCAGCAAACGACCGATACGCCCATTACCATCTTGAAAAGGGTGTATGCGTTCGAATTGAACATGAAAGTTCAATATGTCTTCCAAGTTTACTTGTTTCAACTGATTGTATTCCGTAAGCAATTGCTTCATTTGTTGATGCACCTGCTTGGGGGCAGTAGTTTCTTCTCCTCCAACTTCATTCGCCAACTTTTTGTATTCACCCACCGCAAACCATTCTTTTTGACTATCTGATGTGTTGGTCTTCAGTAGTTGGTGCAGATGTTTGATGTGTGTTTCTGTTAATCTATCTGTGGCGTAGTCAATCACATAGTCAATGCAACGAAAGTGGTTGACAGTTTCCATGATATCATCTATGCGCGTATTTTCTGTGGTGACGCCCAAAGTGTTCGTTTCAAAGATATATCGCGTTTGTTCTTTGGTCAAGCGACTGCCTTCTATATGGTTGGAATTGTAGGTCAGGTCAATTTGTGTGCGATGATAGATGCCACCTTTTAAGCGACTACTCTTTTCTATACGGAGTTGTTGCAGTAGGGGAGAGATTTTTTGTTTGCCTTTTTTGGGCAATGTGGCATCAGAAGGAATATTCCATGTTTTGCCTACTAATATAGCTCCTTCTATTTTACCAGAGGAGCAATAATTTCGAGCGGTACGTTCGCTGATGCCATACTGTGCTGCATATTGTGAAACGGATATATAACTCATTATCGGCAAGTTTTTTATCAAAATCTGCTGCAAAGGTAGTGATTTTTGCCGACATCGGCAAATTTTTGTATAAAAAAGTGTTGTTTATGTTGCATTTTAACCTTTCAAATCACTCTCAAGTTGACAACAACCTATCAAGGATACTTAACAACCTTTTTAGGAAACATATCAAAAAGTTTCGATTCTTAAGAAACCTTTCTAGGAATAGTGTAAACCTCTTTCAGTTTTAATCATATGGCAAGTTCCCCGTAGGTTACGCGACCATTTCGCGACCACTACAGGGTATCTATGAGACTTCTGTATAGATTAATGAGAGGTCAAATTCACCTTCCCATTTTCATTGTCCGAAGGGATACCTAACCCTTGTCGAAGGGGAATGTCCTATGATTGCACAATCATAATAGAGGATAACACACAAAAAGAGAGCTGAAATATCAACCCTCTTTTTGTGGTCCTGCTTGGGCTTGAACCAAGGACCCCCTGATTATGAGTCAGGTGCTACTAACCAACTGAGCTACAGGACCCGCGCTTTCGTGCAATCTTGTGAAAGATTCTAAAGCGGGTGCAAAGGTAGTGCTTTTTTCTGAATAAACCAAGAAAAACAAAGAAAAAAGTGTTTTTTTTTTATTTTTTATTGCAAATGTACAAAAAAAATGGTAACTTTGCAGACTATTTGGATAGTTAGAAATAAATAAAACGAATATATGGAAATTTTAGAACAAATGCTCAAGCGTGCGCAAGAGAATCCTCAGCGTATCGTATTGCCCGAAGGCGATGAACCTCGCACTTTGGAAGCTGCTAACCTGCTTTTGAAAGATAAAGTGGCTAACCTTATCCTTATTGGTAATCCTGCCGTCATCAAACAAATGGCAGAAGAGAAAGGATACGAATACATACTCAGAGGCGAACATCTGACTATTGTGGATCCGCTCACTGACCCAAAGATGCCTGAATATGCTAACCTGCTTTTCGAACTGCGCAAAGCCAAAGGTATGACCCTTGAGCAAGCGACCGAGAAAGTGAAAGATCCACTCTACTTGGGTTGCTTGATGATTAAGAATGGTGATGCAGACGGCGAGTTGGCTGGTGCTCGTGGTACTACAGCCGACACTATTCGTCCTGCCTTCCAAATCCTCAAGACCCGTCCTGGTGTGCATATTGTATCAGGCGCATTTTTGATGTTCACTCCTGCTACACACTTGGGTGAAGGAGGCTTCCTTGTGTTTGCGGACTGCGCTGTTAATCCATGTCCTAACGCGCAAGAGTTGGCAGAAATAGCGGTTACTACAGCTGAAACAGCCAAAGCGTTGGGTGGTATCGAGCCACGCGTGGCTATGCTCAGTTTCTCCAGCAAAGGTAGCGCTAAGCACGAATTGGTGGACAAAGTGGTGGAGGCTACGCGCCTCGCACATGAGATGGCGCCAGAGTTGGCATTGGACGGCGAATTGCAGTTGGATGCAGCACTCGTAGAGAGTGTGGGCGCACAAAAGGCACCAGGTTCGGCTGTTGCGGGCAAGGCTAATGTGTTGGTGTTCCCAGATCTACAAGCAGGAAACATTGGCTACAAATTGGTGGAGCGTTTCTCGGGCGCGGATGCCGTAGGTCCAATCTTGCAAGGTATAGCAGCCCCTGTTAATGACCTTAGTCGTGGCTGCAAGGTGCAAGACATCGTGCAAATGGTCATTATCACAGCCAACCAAGCCATAGGAATGAAATAACCATAAAAACACAAAGATAGATATGAAGATTTTAGTTCTAAACTGCGGAAGTAGCAGTATCAAGTACAAACTTTTTGATATGGACACCCGTGCTGTTTTAGCGCAGGGTGGAGTAGAGAAAATCGGTTTGCCAGACTCGTTCTTGCAAGTGAAACTCCCTAATGGTGAGAAAGTGAAGATAGAGCAGGAGATGCCTGAACATACCGTGGGTATTCAGCTAATCTTGAATAGTTTGATAGACGAGAAAATAGGCTGCCTCAAGTCGTTGGAAGAAATCAACGCTGTAGGTCATCGTGTGGTACATGGTGGTGAGAAGTTCAACCAATCAGTTGTTATCACCCCAGAGGTGAAAGAGATGATTGTCAAATGCATTGAGCTTGCTCCGCTGCACAACCCTGCTAATCTCAAAGGTATTGAGGCTATTGAGCAGACTTTGCCAAGCGTACCACAAGTGGCAGTGTTCGACACCGCTTTCCACCAAACTATGCCCGATGAAGCGTACATGTATGCTCTCCCATACGAGCTTTATGAGAAGTATGCTATTCGTCGCTACGGCTTCCACGGCACCTCTCATCGCTATGTATCGGCTCGCGTGTGCGAGTACTTGGGCGTAGATCCTAAAGGTAAGAAAATCATAACCGCGCATATCGGTAACGGCGGTAGTTGCACCGCTATCTGCGATGGCAAGTCTATGGACACATCTATGGGTCTGACTCCTGTAGAGGGCTTGATGATGGGTACACGTTCGGGTGACCTCGACCTCGGTGCTGCCACCTATATCATGGACAAAGAGAACCTCAGCACTGCCGAGTTCTCCAATCTCGTGAACAAGAAATCTGGTCTCATGGGTGTGAGTGGTGTGTCCAGCGATGCACGTGACATTGAGAACGCTGTTCAGGCGGGCAACGAGCGCGCTGACCTCGCTCGCCGTATGTTCATTTACCGTGTGAAGAAGTATATCGGCGCATATGCAGCAGCGTTGAATGGTGTGGATATCATCGTGTTCACAGGCGGTATAGGTGAAAATGATGCCTATATTCGCGCAGAAGTAACCAAAGGTTTGACCTATCTTGGCATAGAATTTGACGAGAGCAAGAATGGCGTTCGTGGTGAAGAAGCATTGCTCACTACGCCAAATAGCAAAGTGGCAGTATGTGTCATTCCAACCGATGAAGAATGGATGATTGCTTCGGACACAATGGCGCTGTGCTAATTAAATTATTGTTGAACCAAGATTTAGGAGCCAAGAGTAGGGACCAATCAGTCTTGACTCTGGTTCTTGATTCCTGACTCAAAAACATAGAACCTTGAAACCTATTATTTATCAATTATTACCGCGTACCTTTACCAACTATAATGAGACGCGCAAGCATAATGGTACGCTACAAGAAAATGGCTCTGGTACCCTGAACGCCATTACCCCCAAGGCCCTTCGCGCTATTCGTGACTTGGGCGCTACGCACGTGTGGTACACGGGTGTCATACGCCATGCTACTGCGCAGTATAATACACCTGCTATTGTCAAAGGTAAGGCTGGTAGTCCATACGCTATTACCGATTATTACGATATCAATCCCGATCTCTGCGAAGATAAACGTCGTCGCATGCAAGAGTTCACCCAACTGGTGGAACGTACTCACAAGGCCAAGCTGAAGGTGATCATCGACTTTGTACCCAACCATGTGGCACGTGAGTATCACTCCACCTGCAAACCCAAAGGTGTTATAGATCTGGGAGCTGGTGATAACCCACAATGGGTATTTTCGCCACTTAATAATTTCTACTATTTAGGTGAGAATTTTACGCCACAATTCGATGTCCAAGACTACATAGAAAGTCCTGCGCGTGCTACGGGAAACGATTGTTTTACGGCTCACCCATCAAGAGACGATTGGTATGAGACAATCAAGTTGAATTATGGTGTTTATTACCAAGCTGGTGGAGAAAAGCAATTTGAGCCTATTCCTGATACATGGCACAAGATGTTACATATCTTGCTCTTTTGGGCAGGGAAGGAAGTTGATGCTTTTCGTTGTGATATGGCAGAGATGGTGCCAGTGGAGTTTTGGCAATGGGCAATAGAGCATGTTAAGCAACAATATCCTGCTTTGCAGTTTATAGCGGAAGTATATAATCCATCACTCTATCGTGAATATTTGGCAGCGGGCTTTGACTACCTCTACGATAAAGTAGGAATGTACGACTACCTACGAGGTGTTACCAGTAAGAACTGGGCAGCAGAAGGCATAACTGGGCAATGGATGGCGGTGGATGATATTCGAGATCGTATGTTGTATTTCTTGGAGAACCACGACGAGCAACGTATTGCCAGTGGCTTCTTCTGTGGACGCGGTATGTGCGCTGAGCCTGCAATGATTGTGGCTGCTACATTAGGAACCAACCCTGTGATGATTTATGCAGGACAAGAGTTGGGCGAAAAGGGTATGGATGCAGAAGGCTTCTCTGGTATGGATGGCAAGACCACTATATTTGATTATTGGGGGGTGAAATCGCTACAAGCATGGGCTAATCATGGCAAGTTTGATGGTGCAGGGCTGAGCGAAGAGCAGAGTACGTTGCGCCACTTCTATTCTCGTCTATTACGTATCGCTCGAAGTGAGAAAGCCATTACAGACGGAGAACTATACGACTTAGAGTATGCACAAGGAGAAGGATTTAACAAACATGAGCATTATGCCTATATTCGCAAATATAAGCAACATACATTACTGATAATACTGAACTTTGACGACCATCAAACGGACATACAAGTGCGTATTCCGCGTGAAGCGTTTGAGCATTTAAATCAAGCGGAGTATGCCTTGGTAAAGGCAACAGATTTGCTGACCGATTCGGAATATACCTTCCCAATGAGTGCGCATACGCCCGTTTGTATCACTCTACCAGCATGGAAAGGAGTGATTTTGAAGCTTAAAGGTTAAAAATATGAAACAACTGGCAGAAATCATCAAACCATACCTACAACTGTTGCGTGTAGGAAATTTGGCTTTTTTGGCAATTTTATTATTTGTCATGGAGAAATGGGTGGCAACACCACTCTTGCAATTAGCACAATTCCGCGAACAGATGCCTTGGTGGGTACTGATGCTGCTGATAATAAGCACTATATTTATCGCAGCGGGTGGATATGTTATCAATGATTATTTTGATGTGAAGATTGATCGTATCAATCGTCCAGAGGATTTGGTGGTGACGCGTATAATCTCGCGTGATGGTGCTATGCATATCTTCCAAGTGCTGACTATATTGGGTATAGCTATGGGATTGGCTGTAGCATGGTGGTCTCGCAGCTGGACAATGGCGATGATCTATATTGTGATACCTGGTTTGCTGTGGTTCTATTCTGCCAGCTATAAGCGCCAATTGTTGGTAGGCAATATTGTGGTGGCCTTTGTATCAGCATTAGTGCCATTGTTAGTAGCTATTGCGAATGCTGATTACTTGCGTCATCTCTATGGAGAGGCATTAGCATATACGCCAATCGTAGGGCAGTTGTATGTGTGGCTAAGTGGATTTTCGTTGTTTGCTTTTCTTATGACTTTCGTTCGCGAGATGGTGAAAGACATCGAAGATATCAAAGGTGATCGTGAGATGGAATGTCGTACCATACCTATTGTATGGGGAGAAATGACGACTAAAATCATTTCTTCTGTCATTCTTCTTATCACCATGGCACTTATCGGCTATCTTCTTTGGTCAGTATTGCCTTTCCCGAGTGAATGGAGTACACTATCTACACGCTATGTGCTATTTGGGCTACTTGTGCCTATATTGTGCGCTATTGTTCTGCTATGGGCAGCTAAGACACCAATGGAATATCGGCGCACTCAACTCATTATCAAGTTCGCCATGTTCATGGGCATTATGTATAGTTTTGTTATTCATCAGAATCTTATATAGTTGAAAGGCACGAGATATGCGGTTATACCCTCAGCCTTTATACTTTACACCCTACACGAAACATGAATATCATCTTAGGTAGTCAGAGCCCCCGCCGTCGCGAATTGATGGCGGGATTAGATATTCCTTTTACCTGTGTCACTATTGATGCAGATGAATCGTATCCTGTTACCTTGCATGCAGGAGACATACCTATGTATATATCGCGCGCGAAGGCGCGCGCATACGCGGGGCAATTGAAGGCAGACGATTTGCTAATAACTTCGGATACAATAGTTTGGCTCAACGGAAAGATGCTTGGTAAGCCGCAATCCAAGGCGGAGGCCAAGCAGATGCTCATGCAACTCAGTGGACAAACTCACCAAGTATATACAGCAGTCTGCTTCACATGGTTACACTACGCTATGCAACCAATACACGACGCTTTTGTGGATTGTACTGATGTCACTTTTCGTCCACTCACAGCAGAGGAGATAGACTACTATGTGGAAAAATATATGCCCCTTGACAAAGCAGGGGCATATGGTGTACAAGAGTGGATAGGCTACGTGGGAGTTACGCGTATGCAGGGATCTTATTTCAATGTGATGGGGTTCCCTATATGTCGTGTATATGAGTGGCTAAATAGATTTGGGCTTGATCACGCAAACCATTCCAATGATAGTTAGTAATGCATTGAGTATCAATCGTTCGTGCGAGAATACATAACCATTAAACCAACCTGCTGAGTTTACATCAATGACCCATGTGATAATGGGTGCAGCAATCACTATCAGAGGTATTAGGCGGTCGCGTACAGGGCGTTTGGTGAAGATACCAAAGCAGAACATTCCCAATAAGGGACCATATGTGTAGCTGGCTACTTTATACACGGTTTGAATGACAGAATCGTTGTTTAAGATGTGGATTACATAGATGCATATGGTCATTAGAATAGCCATGCCAATATGCACTATTGTGCGTTGCTTTTGTAAGGTGGTTTCACGTTGTAGGTTCGTTTCGTTCGTGTTGTGGATGTTGCCTTGACTGAGGATATCAATCGTGAACGAAGTGGTGAGTGCGGTGAGGGCACTGCCTGCAGCGGAGTATGCTGCTGCAATAAAACCAATGATAAATAATACACCCACAATCATAGGAAAATAGTTGCCTGTTGCTAAAAATGGAAATACATCATCACCTTTGAGTGGTAATCCCTCCGTATTTTGTAATGCAATACCTGTTTGATCGGCATATGAGTAGAGCAAAAAACCTAAGAAAAGGAAAAGTCCAATTACCACAATCTGCATCATGGCTCCTACGATAATATTCTTTTGACTCTCTCGTGGGTTCTTGCAGGATAAAGTGCGCTGCATAAGGTCTTGGTCAAGACCAGTAGTCGCTATCAAAAGGAATATACCCGCCAGAAATTGTTTCCAGAAATACGTACTTTCCTTAGGATTATCAAAAAAGAAGATATGCGTCATATGGCTGCTTGTCCAACCATCGATATTCACTCCAGCGCGCAATACGAAATAAATACAGAGCGCCACTGACAGGATGAGGCTGCATGTCTTGAGCAGGTCTGTCCAAATAAGCGATTTGACACCTCCTTTGAACGTACAAAGATAAACAATCAGCACTGTAAAAATTGCATTTACCCAAAAAGGAATACCGAGCGGACCGAATACTAATAATTGCAACACTTCTCCAACCACAAACAAGCGTACACTGGCACCAAGCATTTTGCTTACAAAAAATAGCCATGCACCTGATTTGTAGGTGCTCATACCAAAACGCTGTTGTAGGTATTGGTAAATAGAAGTGAGGTTCAACTTATAATACAAAGGAATAAGTACGTAGGCAATGATCAACTGTCCTACTGTAAATCCGAGCACCATTTGCATGTATGCCCAGCCAGATGTATTCACCATACCAGGTACGCTTACAAAAGTAACACCAGAGATAGCTGCACCAATTGTGGACATTGCTACCAATAGCCAGTTACTATTGCGGTTACCCGAGAAAAAACCAGCATTATCCGCCTTGCGACCAGCAAGGTAAGAGATGAAAAATAGCAATGCAAAATAACATGCAATGATGATAAGAATTGTTATAGGATTCATTTTATTGGTATTTCTTCATGCTTCGTTAGTATTTCACATGCAAAGGTACGTCAAATTTCTGAAATGACCAAATATATCCCCATAGAATAGTATTTTATAGTGAAAAATTAAAAAGATGAATATTTGCGTATCTGGAAAAAATGTTGTACCTTTGCAGCATGAAACGATTTTATATAGAGACATATGGTTGCCAAATGAATGTGGCAGATAGTGAGGTGGTAGCTGCTATCATGCAGACTACAAATGCTGAGCTCACGGATGATATAACGCAAGCAGATATTGTCTTGCTCAACACCTGTTCCATTCGCGAAAATGCCGAGCAGAAAGTGCACAACCGATTGCAAGAGTTGAGATGTAAAAATGGAAAACGAAAAGGTCAAAAGCGATTGATTGGTGTGATTGGCTGTATGGCAGAGCGCATGGGCGAGGATTTGGTGAGTCATTATGGAGTGGACTTTGTGGCAGGACCTGATGCTTATATGGATATTCCCAATTTATTGATGCTGTGTGAGCAGGGATTGCCAGCGGTGAATATCCAACTCAGTACAACGGAAACCTATAGCGAAGTGATGCCTGCTCGTATTGGTAAACAGATATCAGGCTTTGTGAGCATTATGCGTGGTTGCAATAATTTCTGTTCGTACTGTGTGGTCCCTTATACACGTGGTCGTGAGCGTAGCCGTGATGTGGAAAGTATCAAAGCGGAGGTGTTGGACTTACAGCGCAAGGGCTATAAGGAGGTGACCTTGCTGGGACAGAATGTGAATTCGTATCGCTATGAGCATTTGGGTGATAATGGAGAAAAGGCAGTGGTAGATTTCTCGGCTCTGTTGGAAGAGGTGGCATTGTTGGTTCCCGATATGCGTATTCGTTTCACAACATCTCATCCGAAAGATATGTCTGATAGAACATTGGAGGTGATAGCCAAATATAGCAATTTATGCAAGTTTATCCATTTGCCTGTGCAGAGTGGTTCGAATCGTATATTGAAGTTGATGAATCGCAAATACACACGTGAATGGTATTTAAATCGCATAGCAGCGATACGTCGTATATTGCCAGAAGCAGCTATTAGTACGGATGTGTTCTGTGGGTTTCATAGTGAGACGATAGAAGAGCACGAGGAGACCTTATCCTTGATGCGTGAGGTGGGTTTTGATTCGGCCTTTATGTTTAAGTATAGCGAACGCCCTGGCACGCATGCGCAAAAGCATCTTCCCGATAATATATGTGAAGAGGAGAAGGTGAGGCGTTTGAACGAAATCATTCATTTACAAACACAACTATCCTTGGAGAGTAACCTTCGTGAGGTGGGCAGAGTGGTGGAAGTATTGGTGGAGGGCTTTTCCAAGCGTAGCCGAGAGGACATGTATGGTCGTACCAGTCAATATAAGACCGTGGTATTTCCGCGTGAAGGAAGGCGCATAGGAGAGTTTGTAAAAGTGGAGATTTTAGAGGCGAGTGCGGCTACATTGAAAGGAAAAATCGTAGAATAATACGTTATTTTGTAAAAAATATGCATTTTTTTTGTGAAAAATTTGCGTGATTAAAAAAAAAGCAGTAATTTTGCAGCGAAAACAATAAATTTTCATAGTTAAGGTTTAGGTTTAATGGCAACGAGAGGCTGGGAAGTTTCTCGTTGTTTCTTAAACAATCGCTCAAGAAAACATATTGTTTTCGCTATTTTTTTGCATATGAATGAAGATACTAATATTATGAATCAGTCAAATTTAGAGGACTTTGATTTGACAAATGTGGAAGAGGCTCGCAAAGCATTTATTGCGAGTGAGGTTTTTAATCGTAAATACTAACTTATAGATATGGCAACAACTTATATGACCGCAAGCGGTCTTCAGAAATTAAAAGAAGAATTACAATACTTGGAGAGTGTGGAACGTCCACGCGTGATTGCTGCTATTGCGGAAGCGCGAGAGAAGGGTGATTTGAGTGAGAATGCTGAGTATGATGCAGCCAAAGAGGAGCAGGGTGTGTTGGAGAGTCGCATAGCAATGCTGAAAGGTAAAATAATGGACGCTCGAATCATTGATGAGAATGACATCAATACAGATGAAGTGCAAATCCTAACCAAGGTTCGCGTGCAGAACGTGAAGACTGGTCAAGAGAAAGTATATCAGTTGGTAACAGAAAATGAGGCAAATATTCTGGAAGGAAAAATCGCTACAACAACTCCTATTGCCAAAGGATTGTTAGGTAAGAAGGTAGGAGATATGGCTGAAGTGATTGTGCCAGCAGGGAGATTAGAATTCAAAATTTTGGAAATCAGCAGATAAATATATGACTATCTTTAGTAGAATTATCAACGGAGATATTCCAAGTTACAAGGTTGCCGAGAATGATAAGTTCTATGCCTTTTTGGATATCAATCCATTGCAGAAGGGGCATACCCTGGTTGTTCCTAAATTGCACGAACCAGAGGAGGATTATATTTTTGCCTTAAGTGACGACATCTTGAGCGAGATGTTGGTTTTTGCTAAGCAAGTGGCTCGTGGTATTCAAGGTGCGGTAGAATGTAAGCGAGTAGGCGTAGCTGTTATAGGTTTGGAGGTGCCACATGTGCATATGCATCTGATTCCAATCAACAAGGAGGGCGATATGTCCTTTGCTAATCCAAAGTTGACACTTCCATCCGAAGAAATGACAGAAATAGCGAATACTATAGCAGCTGCAATAGTTGGCTAAATTAAGAGAGAAGAACAAAAAAATGACTGCCTTGGCAGTCATTTTTTTGTTGAAGGAAGCGTGAGTATTAGTTTTTTGGTAGCCATGTTTGGCTTCTTCCTAATAGTCCTGCTTTGTCAAGTGATCCACGTAGGATGAGTTTTCCGTCTTTTAAGTAAATCTTGGCATAATAAAATTTGCCATTGTCAGGATCGAGCACTTTACCTCCACGCAGTTCGCCATCTTTCAGCAACATGTCACGAATGATGGTCAATCCAACAATAGGTTGGTTATGCTCATCGCCAGTACATTCTGTGCAGAGGGCATCATCCGCGTTTTCTTCAAGAAGAGCAATGATTTGACCAAAATACAATCCATTCTCGGCTTGATAAATACGTACGATTGATTTGTGTTCGCCTGTGGCGTCATCCACTGTTATCCACTCGCCCAATATAGGAGTTTGGGCAAAAAGGCATGTACTCATCATGATACAAGCCATGATTAAAAAAAGTTGCTTTTTCATATTCGATGTGTTTTTTTCGTGGCAAAAGTACAAAAAAAATGTGGAATATCCATAATGTGGAATGAAAAATTTTGTTATTTGCACAAAAAATTGTAATTTTGCAGTCAATTCATAAACAAAATTTGAATATTCTAAAATAATGAAAGTGGTTTTTGCATCTAACAACGCTCATAAGTTGGATGAGGTTCGTAAGATTCTTCCTTTAGATATTGAAGTGTTGGGTTTGTGCGATGTGGGTTTTTATCAGGAAATAGATGAAACAGGTAATACTTTGGAGGAAAACTCTCGTTTGAAGGCGCAGGTGGTATGGGATTGGCTACGTTCTGCATCGCCCTCGTTATGCGTAGATGGGGTGTTGGCAGATGATACTGGTCTCGAAATAAGGGCTCTCCATAATGCCCCAGGTGTGTATTCTGCGCGTTGGGCTGGTGAACCTGCTAATGATGTGAATAATCGGCAGAAAGCCCTTGCCGAATTGGCTACTATCTCTGATCGTAAAGCACGTTTTCGAACGGTGATTACATGGATAGAGGAGTGTAGGAGTTTTCAAGTAGAAGGAGTGGTGAATGGGCAGATAGCTACGAAGGAAGAGGGGCATGGTGGATTTGGGTATGATGCGTTGTTTATCCCCGAGGGATATGCCGATACCTTTGCTGCACTCCCAGCGGAAGTGAAAAATAATATTAGTCATCGTTCGCGTGCGCTTATGGCTTTGCGAGAAGAGTTGAAGAAATGAGTATGAAGAGAGCAATTTTATTCTGTTTGGTAGGAGTATTATGTGCTACCTCGATGTTTGGCGAGGTGATAAATACTGATGAGGAGAATTGGACATATGGAGCTATGCATCAATGGAGAGCACATTCCTCGTATTCCAGCATACAAGAGTTAGCGGTAGCTTCAAGTTGTGTATATGCATTATCCAATAACTCTCTTTTTTCCGTTGATAAACAATCAGAGGAGATGAGTTATTATAGCCGTCTGACGGGTTTGAGTGGATCGGTAATTCATCATATCGCTCATAATGCTAAATTGGATGTGTTGCTTATATGTTATCAAAACGGACAGATAGATGTGATTGACAATCGTGATGATATCTATAATATATCCGATTTGTATTTGAAACAAATCAGTGCTTCCAAAGAGGTGAATCATATTTATATGCATCAAAATAATGCCTATTTGGCGATGGATTTTGGTATTATCAGTTTGGATTTGCACAAAAAAGAGATTGCAAACACCTATTATATAGGCGAAGGCTCGACAGAGGTGGCTGTGAAAGCCATCACTGTGATGGGAGATTCTATTTATGCTGCTTCGTCAACAACATTGTATTCCGCTCATCTTCGTGATAATCTGTTAGACTATGCTTATTGGCATCGACAATCGTTGCCTCCAGGTGCTGTGGTACAAGATATGTGTACATACGGTAATCGTATTTGTTTGTTGTTGGATCATAACTTATGGTCTTGTTCGAATGGTGTATGGGTACGACATGAGTTTTCTTATTCGTTGCGCAAGTTATTCGTTGCAGATGATCAATTATTTGCTACCCTTAGTGATGAATATGGTGTGGCGGAGATACACTCCGACATGTCTGTTACATTAGTAAAATTTCCTTATAATTATCATGTACATGCTATAGCAAAGGATGGTCAAGCTTACTGGTTAGGCACACAATCTAATGGTTTGGTGCGTCTGGCGGATGGAGTGCAGGTTTTCCAACCCGATGGTCCGAGCAACCCGATAGCTTATCGTATGCGTTTTTATGGTGATAGATTGTATATAGTACCAGGTGGTAGATGGGCTGTACAAAATAAACAGCAGGGCGAAATAATGTATTATGAAAATAATACGTGGACAAATATCTCCACTGGCGAACTGACGCAGATGGCTAACCATGCTTTGTATGATTTTATGAATGTGGCTCAAGACCCTCATGACCCAGAGCATTATTTTGTTACAACCTACGGAACAGGTTTGTTGGAGATGCGTGAAAATAGGGTGGTGAATCTGTATCTTCCACACAATAGTCCTCTTAAGTCTGCTGCACCCAATGACCCCGATTTCTACACGCGAACGGATGGCGCGATGTATGATGAAAAAGGAAATCTGTGGCTGATAAATACGCATGATGACGCCAATAACATACATGTGATAGAGCCAAATGGCAATTGGCATTCATATAATGTGTATGATGGTAGTAGGGTGGTACTTTATACGCCAGGTGAGATAATGATGGACAGACGTCAATCGACTTGGAAATGGATACCTCTATGTCGATATAATACGGGGTTGTTACTGTTAAATGACAATGGTACTCCTACTGATCCTTCTGATGACCAGTGTACTTTTCGTTCACAATGGATGGATCAGTATGGCAAACTGATAAAGCCTGAATATATTTATACTATAGCCCAGGATCATGATAATACTATTTGGGTGGGTACTTCTGCGGGATTGTTCACTATTCCTTCTTCTATTGATTTTACATCTTCGGATCAATGCAGGCGTGTTGTGATAGCACGTAATGATGGTACGTCGCTGGGAGATTATTTGTTAGAAAACGAGCAAATCAATTGTATTGTGATTGATGGTGCCAACCGCAAATGGATTGGTACTGCTAATTCAGGACTTTTCTTGATAGAGATAAAGGATAATGAACTGGGAGGTACTGATGTGAATACGGTGATTCATTTTACAACTGACAACTCGTTGCTACCGAGCAACACCGTGCTATCCATAGCTATCCAACAATCTACGGGTGAGGTGTTCATTGGTACCAGCGATGGATTGGTATCCTATATGAGTGATGCTGTGGAGCCAGAGGCTGATTTCAGTCAATTGTACGCTTACCCCAATCCAGTCTTGCCTACTTACAAAGGGTCTGTAGTTATGAAGGGGCTGATGGCGGATACTGAAGTGCGCATTGTGGATGCCAATGGTAACCTAATCAAGAGGATAGAGGGTAGTGGTGGCGAGGTTGTATGGGACATGACCAACGCAGTAGGTGAACGAGTTGCATCTGGTGTCTATACCGCTATTTGCAATACTATGGATGGTAGCCAAACAGGGCATGTCAAGGTGATGGTATTCAACTGACAATCCCTAATTTCTGCGGATAAGATTCATAAACTCTTCACGTGTTTCAGCGCGATTGAAAGCGCCTGTAAAATCGCTGGTTGTGGTCAGTGAGTGTTGTTTTTGTACGCCACGCATCTGCATGCATAGGTGTTCTGCTTCAATGACTACCATTACCCCTAAGGGGTTAAGTGTTTTTTGAATACATTCTTTAATCTGTGTAGTCAGTCGCTCCTGCACTTGTAATCTGCGTGCAAATATATCTACTACGCGAGGTATTTTGCTGAGACCTGTGATTTTTCCATTAGGGATATAGGCAACATGCACTTTCCCGAAGAAAGGTAGCATGTGGTGTTCGCATAGTGAATAGAAAGATATATCCTTCACTACCACCATCTGCTGGTAGTCTTCTTCGAAGAGTGCTGCGCGCAGAACAGCTTCGGGATCTTGTTGGTAGCCTTGGGTCAAGAATTGCATCGCTTCTCCCACGCGGTGGGGAGTGCGTTGTAGTCCTTCTCTATTGGCATCTTCTCCTATATGCTTCAGCAGTTGCTCGACGTTTTGAGCAATCAATTGTGTTGTTTCCTCAGATGGAATAAATGGGGTAATCATTGTACTATGTTGATTTGGTCGGGTACGATATATGTACTTCCTACAAGATCGGGAAATTGTTCTAAGAAGGTCACTTTGTATAGATTTGCTTCTTCGCGTGAGAGAAAATCACCCACTCGTACCTTCCAAAAAGGTGGTTCGGAGACGATGTAGATTGGCATATCTGTAGAAACCTCTACACGTTGCTGGAGGTCTGCAGCTTCTTTTTTTGCCACTTGTTGGTTATTAGAGGCATAAATCTGCACACGAAAACCATTTATGTTTTGTATTCCACGTATTCGCCCTATGCGCTTGTCTTGCATCAATTGCTGTACCATACTATCTTGATGAACAATGGCGTTAGGCATGGCATCAGTTATGAGAGTGGTATCTTGTGAAGTGCTACTCACAACCATTCCGCAGAGTAGCAGTGCAATCAGTCCTATTTGCTTCATTTCTTTCAGTTTTTTCATCATCAGTATCTAAAGGAACTACCTCCTACAAACTCGCGTAGGAATGATGTTGGGGGTATTTCTCGTTCTGGGATCGATTCGAAATAGCTCAGGTATTTCAGTAGTCGGTGGGCTGTAGTATATTCATCGCAGTATTTGGGAACTTCATCCAATATTGGTTCTGCATGACGTTTGAGTACTGCTAATTCAAATAGCAGAGCTGAATTGAACATCACATCCGCTTCCTCTTGGAATGGTGATATCCATCGTTTCTCTCCTCGTTGCACACTCTCCAATCGTGCAATGGTCTCACGAGCAGAGTAGCCTCGATATCTATAGTCTCGCACGATACGGCGAATCAAACGGACGTCTGTGGTAGGAATCCAGTTGTGGTTGTCCAGATTAACTGTTGTGAGTGAACTCACGTAAATCTTGAACACGGCTTCGCGAGGGACATCGGGTATCAGTTCAGGATTAAGAGCATGCAAGCCCTCTAAGATCACGATGGTGTCATCCTCGAGGTGTAAGGTATCGCCACGGTATTCGCGCTTACCTGTTTCAAAATTATAAAATGGCAATTTGACGGTCTGCCCTGCCAGCAAATCGGCTACTTGCTGACGGAATAGAGCCAAGTCGATAGCATGCAGATGCTCAAAATCCCACTCCCCATTTTCGTCACGTGGTGTATCTTCTCGATTGACAAAATAGTTGTCCATGGAGATTACTACAGGGCGGATACCATTGACCATCAGCTGGATAGTTAATCGTTTAGAGAAGGTGGTTTTGCCAGAAGAACTGGGACCAGAAATCAATACAAATTTTGGGGTTCCGCCATCTCTGTGGGCTATTTGGTCGGCTATCTGAGCCACTTTCTTCTCGTGCAATGCCTCCGACAATTTTATCATCTCAAAGCTTTTTTGATTTTTGCACGCTTTGTTAAATTCTCCTACGTTGCTTATGTTCAGCAGTTTATTCCAACTCACATATTCGTTGAAGATGCCAAACCGCTTATCTTGCACACTCTTCTCATCCAAGCAGTTGGGATTCGAACGGCAGGGGATGCGCAAGAGTATGTTGTCGTTGTAATACTCAATATCGAAAAGGTGGATATATCCTGTAGATGGCATCAATGCCCCAGAATAGTAGTCAATATAGTTACCCATACGATAGTATCTGCAGTAGGGGTTACCTAATGTCTCAAATAATGTTGTTTCGCCCTCTTTTCGCTCTCCGAAAAGTCGAATCACCTCTTTTGTTTGGCGTTCCTCTGTCACGATAGCACGGTCTTCTGCAATGATAGTTTGCATACGTTCTTTTAGTTGTGCCACTATGTCAGGTGTAATCTTTTTTTTCTCATCTCGTGATACTCGAATAGTACAGTAGAATCCTTTGCTTATAGGGTGCTCAATACGAAGGTCACATTCTGGCCATAATTCACGTACGGCACAAGCCATCACCATTGTTAGGGTTCGCACATAGCAACGTTTGCCACTTTCGCTTGTTGCATCCAAAAACTCAATATCTTTAGGCTTGTAAATCAAGAAGTTGAGATTTTGTACTTTGTAATTCACCCGAGCTGCTATTACAGGATATGGTAGAGAGAGGGTGTCACGAAGTTGATCATACAACTCTTTGATAGAGGTTCCGCAAGGAACCTGAACAAACTGCTTGTTGTTCTTACAATAGATTGTTACCAAAGGGAACGACATAAGCAAACTCTTTTCGAATGATACGATTTATATTATGAAACTGCCCGCAAAGTTACTACAATTTTTGCAAATATGCAAGAAAAGCAGCAATTATTTATAGATAACGCTTGATTTGTACCAAATGGTGAGTCAATTCCCCGTCGGATAGATGAATGCCCTGCTCATCTATATCATCCACATGCACGCACCCCGAACAATGGATAATTGTTTGGTTGTTCAATAGCAAACCAACATGCGAGATATTGGTCGCCTTAGGATCACGGTCCGCGTGATCAAAGAATGCCAAGTCGCCTGGTTGTGCTTCTGCCAATGAAGGAACCAACTCGCCTTGTGTCATTTGTTCGCGGGCATTGCGAAGCAGGTTGATACCTTGAGTCGCATATACGACTTGCGTAAAGCCCGAGCAATCCATGCCCATAGCGTTCTTTCCACCCCAGAGGTAGGGGGCGTTGAGCAATGTTTGCGCGATGTCGCAAACATTGTGGCTATTGGACGGCGTTCCGCCTATTGGACGCCCTGAAGGGCTATTGGATATAGGCAGGGACACACAAGCAGGGTCTATCAAATATTGTTTGCCGAGAACTTCGAACGTGCCGTGGGCATAGTTGGGTAAGCGCGTGCCGAGTGTGAGCATTCGTTCTTCACCCGTCTCCATATCTGTGGCTACTGCCATTGGCACAGACACTACACCACTTCTTTGCTCCCTTCCCTTAGCGGGGTCCCCGATGACGCCTGCGTCATGGGGTGCATTCAGGGAGGGGACGGGGGTAGGCTTAAGCATCTTGAAATCCACCCAGCCTTCTTGTCCGTCGAGTGTAGAGCGAATCTTGGTCCAACGAGGCAGACGATCAAGGACTTCGCATACTTCGCCAAAGAGCAATTGGGTCAATTGCTCGCTACCTTCGTATGGCTCTTCGCGCACAGGAGTGACTGTGCAATGATTGATGGCAAACATATATTCAATAATTAATTCAATGCAAAAGCGCTAAACCCATCTACAATGCAAAAGTTTTCTCTCGCCCATTGGGTTGCTACTGAAAACTGCTCAAAACGAGATAGACCTACAAGGATGTTTCGTAGATTTTATGCATTTGGTTGTGGTGCTGAATCTCCCATTGGTAATCGATTGTTCGTTGAGATTGCTGAGCTAACCAAGCTTGTGCATTATTTAGGTAATCCGTTGCACTCATAAAATGGTTGTTCGATAATTTGTCGCAAAGGTACTAAAAATAACTGATATATGCAAATACCTGAGTACTTTTGTGGCATTTTATTGAGTGTTTTTGCGGAGGCTAAGTGGTTTGATTTTATGGAGGGCATCTGCACAATCGTTCTCTTGGGGAGGGGGGGCAAGGAAACGTTGAAGGTTGAAAGGATTTTGAGTATTCATATATGAGAAAGGTTTAGCTATTTTTTAATGTGCTGCAGAGGTAATAATTTTATTTGAAATGAGCAAGAAAATAGTAAATAAAATTACTACTTTTATAATAAAAATGATAAATACAATTATTGTATAAGATACTTATAGTATATACAACACGCGGAAAGTGTAGTGTTTACTATGCTTCCCGCGTGAGTGTATTTTATTGAAAAAAGTTTTCGTGTGCCTGATATCACAACAGAGTTTTAATCCCCTTTCTTCTAATTGAGCGGGACTAGTCGCACGATTATTCCTGCGAATTTTATACAATAGAATTTTAACGATATATACCCATCTTTAAACTATATGAAGTTAAGAAAGAATATAACTATCCAAAGTATTATAGTAACTATGATTAAAATAATAAATGAATTTATGAGAATATTAAAACCCTTTGATTTCTTTTTAGATAACTTTGTGGTTTCTATAGTAACTTTTTCACATTGAGGTTTCCAAATATCATACCACCATGTTACAGAATTTGAATCTTCCAAATAGAAAGTTAAAGCCTTTATAAAATTATTGCATTCTGATTGCAAGTATGCTTGATTGCCCGTAATAAAAGCACCTTGGCGTTCTGAAATAGTTATATGCAAATAAGAATTATTCTCATTAACTTTCTTTATTGTTATTGAAAAAACAGAGTTAATTTGACCAAAACTATAGGAGCCAAATGTGTCATTACTTTCAGAGTTAACACAAGTTAGTCCCCATTGTTTATTCTTGTTTAATAGACCAGAAACTTTGCTACCTTCTCCTACCATTGCATGAAGAGTTTTTTTTACTTGTTCTTCAGAAAATGGTATTTCATTTTCCCATTCAAATTTGTTCAAATTATTAGCTAATCCCATAATATTTGTGACAAATACCCGTTTGCCTCGGTTTAAATGTTAGTTTATAATTTTAAGTAGTAAGATATACAAAAATAAAAGCGTGAACTTTCGTTCGCTTCATTTGAGTTTTTGAGGTCTTCGACTACCTTAGATATTCAAATTTGCACCAAAAGCCCACGCCAAAAGCGTGAGCGTTTATAGGCTGTGCTTGAATATCTAATCAGTTTTTAAAAGTGTCGAAGTTTCAAAAACTCAAGTTTTGGCTTATAACGCTATATGAAATATGTCGGGCATCGGCTGTGCGATGCGGGTGGTTAAATATTCTTTCTGGGTTGTGAGGTTATGTTTTGGGGTAATTGATATTATTGTTGTCTTAATCCATTTTCTCCTGTAATTTTTGTTGTCGATATGTGTTGGCTTGTTTTAGGAATTCTCCCATATAGTGGCTGAGATGTTGTACCGTTATCTCTTGTTTATGCTTATATTCATAATCTTCATCAGGTAATGATTCTAAATCTGCTTTATAACCGCTTTCAATACCTATCATTGCTCTATCAATCTCCTGATTAGTAATATTCACAGGAACAGAACTAAACAATGCTTCAATTAATTTTATAATATCTGGCAATGTCGCAGCAGTAATATCTTTGTTCTTATTTATTTTATAGTAATCTGGCATAAGGATAATCTATATTGTACTATCATTATTACTCTTCTATGATTACTTTATTGATTCTATGGATTTGCACATTATCTTGACATTCAAAATTAGAAGAATCAAATATTACATAATTTACTCCCGTATTATATAATGAACTGCCGAATGCAATTCCTTTTGCATCTGCTACATATTTAATGTATTCACAAATAAACTGAGTTGGTACATAATCAACAACAGAGTCATACCTTCTCATAGGTCGAGATAAATCTTCACTTATTTCTTTAGCTATAAATTCACTTATTATACCGCTTTGCACTCCTGATTCTGAGTAAATAGTATCAAAAGGACTGCCATGTTTAGTGAAGTCTACAATCTTAATATCATCTAATGCCTTAAAGACTCCAGTACTGACATTATCCAAATAAACCGCTCTTATTTCATAGAATGTAGTCTCAACATTATTACTTAAGTATAAAAATGCTATGCCTTGCGGATTTGCTCGTCCTGCCGTTGCAACTTTTTGAGGTGGTGCAGACATTTCATCCTTTTTGAAAGGAATCTCACTATTTTTATCATTTATACGAGAACGATAAAGTATAGTATCTCTGTTTATGGTAGAGGCATGTACGGCAAATGCTTCGTTGTAGTAGGTCTCGTTTTTCCAATCCCGAATAGAAAGATAACGATATTTATTAATTAAATTATCTTTCAACATATTCCAATCTCGCACAGCGTGTTTTATTTTGTCAGAATAATCAACCGAAGTATCAAGGGTCAATGCACTTTTCCTCTCTTTGAGAAGTGCATCAAAAATTATACGACCATATTGTTCATTAAAGATATTCCAATCCTGCTGAATTTTACTATAAAAAGGCACACCTTCATTTGACTCTACAAATGACGATATGAAACTATCGAAGGAATCAGACAAATCTACTGTATCTATAACTTTCGTTTCTTCATTTGTCACATCACAAATGCCATCTACACCATTTTGACGGATATACAATATGAGGGATGGGTCATTAAAACATTTCTCGCATATTTTCATGGTATCAATATCCGCTGAATTAATAATAAATGATGCAGAATGGATATCTTTTTTATCATTCCGAGTCCAGGGAAAGAAGTGTTTGCTAAATAATTGCGTAACATATCAATTGCAACACTATTTTCATGTTGGTGTTCATCAAAAAACTCTTTCGCTTTTTGTGCAGCCTCTGCAAATTTACCTTGTATGTTAGAATTATTATCTTTGTTAGAGTGAGAACAAAAATGCTTAACATAGATTTGGTCTTCTTCTTTCTGATATGTCAAGTGAATAGCAACGACTTTTGGTAATACTCCGCCCTCCTTGAATTCATTAGGAACAACAGTATAATCTGCGAAACCATTATAATTTTCTTCTTTGAAATAAGCAAATTCTTCAGAGAATAATTCCTCATCTATTTTGCTGTAATCATCGTTGGCTGATTTAGCTTCAAAATTATCACTTAAAGTTATGATCTCTTTCTGTTCGTCTGCAACAACATGTCTTACTCTCCGACGAGGAGTATCTGTAACAACTTTAGAAACAGAATTATTGTGAATGAGTGTAATAATATCTTCTTCTGCATCTGCTGTGGATTTGAGAAGAATCAATATGACATTGCGGTATTGTTTTTCTGCAATTTCTTCATGAATCTTAGCAATATTATTCTTTACAATAAATACAGGAGACCAAGCAGATTGATCAGGAAAATCTTGTTCAAGTGAAAAGTCTAACCATTTGCCTTTATGGTCTCCATTTTCAGGATTGATAATAATTCCATAGGGAATTCCTGCAGCCGTTAAAGTTGCAGCCGCTTTTTTTAAAGAGTTTTTGTTCTCTCTTACAGGCTCAATAATCGGAAAAACTTGTGATGCACTACCCTGCAATGACTCCGCAAAATCACGCAAAGCAAGCAACTCAAATTGTCGTCCTCTAAGATATGGATAATACATGACTAGATGGTTATATTTGTTAATAATTTTGAGTAGAGAATATCATATTCTTTTGGCATAATATGCATGCTCAAGCACAACTGTCGCAAATACGATTCATATTCCTTCAAGTATTTCATATTACTTCGTCGCTCTTTCATTGTAGAAATAAAGAATTCATGTAATTTGCTTGCTGGAACATTTGCCATAAGTTCTTCGCATATTTCAAATGCTGTAAAAGCATTCATTTCTGGCAAAGAGTCATAATATAAACTAACTATTCTCTTATATTCTTCGGTTCGTAAACAGCGCATTAAAAGATAGGGATTAATATTTGTATTCTCTGTTGCAGATTGTTTCTCTTCAAAATGTATGTGCCCCTTGTCAAGCGAATAAATAATAACTCCTACATTAGAATTAATATCTTTGTGATATTTTTCATAATATTGTTCATGAACCACTAAATAGCAGAATTGGAACAATTCGTTGTAATCTATCATTTGTGTTCCTAATCGTTTAGGAGAATCATATTCCGTCTTGATTTCATACGCCCTACTGTTTCCATTGAATAGGACTAAATCTGCTATTGATTTGCCTACTCTAAATTCATTAAAGGCAACTGTCTGACTAGTGCCATGGTGTTTTATTAGATTATTCAGTAAGGCATTTTTTACTATGTATTCATTGCGATAATTGCGCATTAGATAACGGAATGCATAGCAAAAATAATTTTTATAGTTGATGATATCTTGCCCTACAATTTGTTTATCATAAGTTTGTATCAATTCGTCAAATAATGTAAAATCATCACAGAAAATATTTTCGATATTTCGACGAGAGAATATAGAAGCATACCTTACGCCTCTCCATTTATCCTGTTGCTCTTTATGACGAATTGACATAATTACAAAATTTGCATGCAAAGTTACGCTTATTTCTTGATTTATGCAAATAATTCTTTGATTTTTATGTGCTTTTCTGCAATTTTTGTGCCAGCTTCACTAAATATGCACTTCAAGGTAGTTAAAACACTACTTTTATCTTTGCATCCTCTTTCAAAGAGTCAACCTTTTTAGGATGGGAGTCAACTTTTTTTAGGAATCAAGACAACCTTGTTCGGACGCAATCTTAAGAAATAGCACTTTTGAGTCACGGGGAGTTGACTCGGAGCTCTCTCGGAGTTCGCTCGGTCGTCGGTCGGTAAAATTAGGCAAGGTATAAGAGAAGAAAAAGAGATGGCAATCTTAACAAAAGTATGTCTTATACTGAAATAGGTTTACTCATAAAATGAACAAAAAGTATCAATTATTAAGATTCAAGTTTTATGAAGCGAACAGTAAATTATTACTCTCAGTCATTCAAACAACAAGTTGTTGAAGACTATTTTGCATCAGGTATGAGTCAAGGTGAATGTGCAAAGAAATGGAAAATTCACCAAACGACCCTTTCAGATTGGCTTATATCTTGCTCAAATGGAAAAAAAGGCGTACCTTTGCGCAGAAAATCAATTCACATGGATGCAAAAGATCAAGCTCTGGAGAATCTTCGTTTAGAGAACGAGCGTCTCTTACGCGAGGTGGAGTATCATAAACTCCGCGCTGCTGGTTATGAGCGTCTTCTTGAGATTGTTAAAGAAGAAGATGGCATAGACCTGTTAAAAAAAGATGGTGCCAAACAGTAGAACGCCTGTCCGCAGAGTTTCCATACGAAACAATGGAAACTCTCTGCGGACTGTTTGGCAAGTCTAAACAGGCTTATTACAAACATAAACGCAAGT
>JAZREU010000042.1:0-8130 GCA_045660925.1 Paludibacteraceae bacterium
TAAACCAGTCAATTCAGCAGATTTGAGCAATGGAGAAATGATGGTATGTATCAAATTGATACCGACTTCAGTGGCTTTGATATTCTTCTTCTCACGAACGATATACTTGCGTTGGAATAGTTTCTCTATAATCGCCGCACGTGTACTTGGACGTCCTATACCATTCTCTTTCATGGCATCACGCAACTCCTCGTTATCCACAGTTTTACCTGCCGTTTCCATGGCACGTAGTAGCGTTGCTTCGGTGTAATATTTAGGCGGCGTAGTTGTTTTTTCTTGGAGTTGTGGTTCGTGAGGACCTGATTCGCCTTTGCGGAAGGAAGGGAGTAGTTTCTGCTCTTCTGCTTCGTCATCGTTCTTCTCCTTGGCAAAGACCTCGCGCCAGCCCTGTGCGAGGATTTCGCGGCCCGTCACCTTAAAAGATATATCGCCTGCGCACGCGAGGACAGTAGTCGTTGCTACCTGGCAAGGAGGATAGAATGCCGCTATGAAGCGCAGTGCCACCATATCATAGACCTTGCGTTCCAGGTCAGAGAGGTTGTCAGGACGCTGTCCCGTAGGGATAATAGCATGGTGGTCCGTGACCTTGCTGTTATCAAAGACCTTCTTGGACTTGGGCAGACTGCCTGCGCCTTTGCCGCCATCGGCCTTGAGGGGAAGGAGCGGAGCGACCTGTGGGAAGTAGTCCTGAATACCGCGCAAAGTGGCAGGCACCTTGGGGTAGATATCGTCACTAAGGAAAGTGGTATCCACACGTGGATAGGTAGTCACATGCTTCTCGTAGAGACTCTGGATAATCTTGAGCGTATCATCGGCTGTGAGTCCATAGCGTTTGTTGCACTCCACCTGAAGGGAGGTGAGGTCAAAGAGACGCGGAGCGTACTCCATGCCTTTCTTCTTTTCTACGGAAGTGATTTCGAGGGGGAGGTCTTTGATGCTATCCACAATTTTTTGCCCCTGTTCAAGCGAAGTGATGGCATATTCATCTTCTTCGGCAGGCAATTGGGCAGAGAACAGTGTGTCGCGGTAGAGGGTTTTGAGTTCCCAATAGGTGCGTGGCACGAAGTGCTCAATCTCCTGTTGGCGTTTGACGATCAATGCTAGAGTGGGGGTCTGTACACGACCGATACTGAGGACCTGTCGGTCTTTACCAACGCCTTTGGCGAAGCGCAGGGTATAGGCACGGGTAGCATTCATACCAAGCAGCCAGTCGCCTATGGCACGCATGAGCCCCGCCTCATAAAGGTGCTGGTACTCGCTTTGGTCTTTGAGTTTTTGGAAACCCTCGCGGATAGCATCTTCGGTGAGCGAAGAAATCCAGAGGCGTTTGACAGGTACACGGCAACCCGCCTTCTGATATACCCAGCGTTGGATGAGTTCTCCCTCTTGCCCAGCATCACCGCAGTTAATGACTTCGGAGGCCTGCGCGATAAGGGTTTTGATGGTGTTGAACTGCTTTTGTACGCCTTTGTCGTTGGTTACCTTAATGCCAAAACGCTCAGGCACCATGGGCAAAGAGGACATATTCCAGCCCTTCCATTGCTCGTTGTATTCGTTGGGATCGAGCAAAGCGCAGAGGTGACCAAAAGTCCAAGAAACACAATACCCATTGCCTTCCATATAGCCGTCACGCGAGGTGGTTGCTCCTAATACACGAGCAATATCGCGTCCCACAGAGGGTTTTTCGGCTATACAGAGGATCATGAGTTATAGATATAGGAGATTAGTGTTTGGAATTGTTGCTTCCGTAGCCATATCCATAGCCGTATCCCACATTCTTGGCTTGCACACCATTGAGCACAGCTACCATGTTTGGTAGTCGTTTTTGTTCGTTTGCTTGGTTAAGGAAGTCAATAAGGTTGAATGTGGTGTAATGTGCACGGCAAACATAGACAGTCATGTCGGCTATACGACTCAGTTGGTATGTATCGCTTACCATAGCTACAGGAGCAGAGTCAACAACTACGTAGTCATAGCGTTGACGCAACTCTGCAAATAATTGATCTAAACGTTCGCTTTGTAGCAACTCATTGGGGTTAGGAGGAACAATACCAGCAGGTAGAATATCTAATCCGCTAAATTCAGATGTTATGATAAGGTCGTCTATTGAATATGAATCATCAGACAAATAACTGGTGACAAGACCATTAGAAGAAAGATTCAGATACTTGGCCAGCATTGGTTTGCGAATGTCCAATCCGACCAGTGCCACTTTCTTGTTGAGCAAAGAAAGTGAGATAGCCAAATTGGTGGCTACGTATGATTTACCTTCGCTATTGATGCTGGAGGTGACCAAAATAACAGGATTTTTCTTCGTTGGCGGAAGCATAAAGCCAATATTCGTTCTCAGCAAACGGAATAGTTCGGCCGATGCGGAGTTGACACCATGTCTTACAGCTATATGTTCGCCATGGTGATTTTGTACCAACATACCACCAATAGGTACAGTGGTCTTGCTTTCCAACTCTTTGGTGTCGTCTGATAGCCGATTATTGAACAGATAGTATAAATAGATGCCCATGAAAGGTATTCCACAACCAAAGATAAGACAGATGAGTGCAATCAGTTTGAGGCGTGGAGCAACGGGTATAGGATTCATTTGTGGACTTGCAATCACTTTTGCAGGCATCACGGTAGAGGCCAAGGTGAGTGCATTTTCCTCGCGTTTCTCATATAAGTAAAGGTATAAACTCTCCTTTAGTTGCTTTTGCCGAGCTACTTCTATGTATTGTCGTTCTTGGCTTGGGATGCCATAGCGTTGTAGCTCTGCTGTGCCAAAGCGTTTCTCCAGGTCTTGTTTGGCAATGTTCAAGCTATTGCTAACGCTGACGATGCTGGTGGTGATGTTTTCGCGCAAGACAGCCAATTGGGCATTCATCTGGCTGATTACGGGGTTGTCGTTGGTAGCTGTTCGTTTGACGCGCATTTTTTTGAGCATCAGTTGATTGTATTCTCCAATTAATGTGACTAACGAAGCATCTGCAATGCCCAAGTTGGCAGGGATAAGGCTTTCAGATGTAGTATCTTTTGATACGTAATCAGCCACGTAGCTGACTAAATTTAGTTGTGTCTCAATATCAGCCACTCGTTTTTTGTATTCCGAACTTTCGAGCAAGTATAATCCCGCTTCGCTTTCGAGGTCAACAATGCCGTGTGTCTCTTTGTATTGCTCTACCTCTGCTTCAGCTAAGGATAGCTCCTCTGAAATCAGCCGTAAGCGTTCTTCAATGAATAAAGCTGTATTGGTTGCCATGATATTTTTATCAATCACAGCATCTTCATTATACAGCTCTATCTGCTTGGAAATAAAGTCGATAGCACGATGTGGAATATCGGTAGTAGTGGATATGACAATGACGTTGGACTCTTTCTGCAATGGGTCGGCTACAATCATTTGGTTGTAGCGTTTAATAGCAGGCAAGATGGGGTAAGAAGTGATGCGGAAGTGATCACCTCTCTCCAGCGTGTCGTGTATAGCGAACCATAAATCTCCAGCACAGGTCTTAATAGGTTGTGTTAGGTCCTTTACGCGATGGCGACTTTTCTTCCAATCGCCATATTGAACGCGCAGGAGGTAGTCGTTTTTACGAACGTCCAGCTTGATTTGCACTTTGCGTTTGGTAGTGTCAAGAAACATTTGAGGATATTTCACCGTCAAATCCCGAGTTGGATATTGTCCTATCCAACGCAGGTGCTCTTTTTTGCGATAATCACTTTGTAAATCCAACTCCTTGACAATCTGCGACGTGATATCCCGTGAAGTTAATATTGCAATTTCATCTTCGGTCTGTTTACTGCCACTAATGCCCATCATTTGCATCATTTCTATTTGTGCCAGAGGGGATTCTGCATCGTTGGTACGAATCATGATGCGGGCATCTACAGTAAATTGATACGTAGAAGAGAAGTATTTATACAATCCTAATGCTCCAAAAATAGCGCAACAAATCACAAACCAATACCAATGCTTCAGCATGCGTGTAAGCCAAAGGCGAAGATCTATTTCGTGTGTTTCTTGTGTCATATTGTTGATGTTTACGCGATTAGACTTATTTTGAGGATGATATTACGGATACAATTACAGTAGCAGCACTTGAGAGGGTTCCTACCATGCTTAACCAAAGCCCCAGAGATTGGTTGCTGGTGGTTCGTGCTTGGTTGGGATCTACGACTACCACATCATTTTGTTGCAGGTAAAAATAGGGTGATTTGAATATCTCATCTGAATTCAAGTTCAGTCGAGCAAATTCTAATTGCCCATTATTCTCTCTGGCAATCAATATATTGTCGCGCTTGCCATATTGTGTAAGATCGCCAGCAGCACCCAATGCCTCCAGTAATGTCATTCTGCCATTATTGAGTGCGTAGGTGCCTGGTCGTTTCACTTCCCCCAATACAGTCACTCTGGCATTTAAGAATCGCATAGTGACTATTGGATCCATAATCTGCTTTGCTAAACGCTCTTGAATCATATTGATTACTTGGGATTGTGTCAACCCAACCACATGTAATTTGCCTAATACGGGGAAGTCTATATCTCCTTGAGCATCAACTGTATAGTATTGATATGAAGCCACGGTAGGTTCGGTGCTACTGCTGGGGGTGGCGTGAGGAATACTTGGCAGATTATATGGCATAACAGCCTCTAAGTCTAATGCTGTTACGGTGATTATCAAAGCATCATTGATCTTCACACATGGTTCGGGTTGAGGTTGGAGATGTTTGTTAATCTCCTCTGCGCTCTCAGACGTAATAGATTGAAAATAAGTCAAGTTTTTACGTGTGACGCACGAACACATAAGTGCAATGACTAAGAGTAGATAAACAATTTTTCTTCGATGAAACATATTTTCAAAGTCTATGATATTATGGATCTTGATGCTTTCTTTATTTAATCATATCGCAGCCCATGTATGGTTGCAATGCTGCTGGGATGCGGATGCCCTCTGGTGTTTGGTTGTTCTCCAAGAGAGCTGCTACGATACGAGGCAATGCCAATGCAGAGCCATTGAGGGTGTGCGCCAAAGTAACTTTCTTGTCCTCTGCACGGCGATAACGGCAGTGGAGGCGGTTGGCTTGGTAGGTATCGAAGTTAGATGTGGATGATACTTCCAACCAACGATGTTGTGCCTCAGAATATACCTCAAAGTCGTAGCAGAGCGCTGCGGTGAAGGACATGTCGCCACCGCTAAGGCGAAGAACGCGATAAGGGAGTTCGAGTTTTTGGAGAAGTCCTTCTACGTGTGCCAACATCTCCTTGTGGCTCTCATCGGAGTGCTCAGGGGTATCGATACGCACAATCTCCACTTTGCTGAACTCGTGCAGGCGGTTGAGTCCGCGCACATCTTTACCATATGAGCCTGCCTCGCGACGGAAACATTGGGTATAAGCGCAGTTCTTGATAGGCAGTTGTGCCTCTTCAAGGATGACATCGCGGTAGATATTGGTAACAGGCACCTCAGCAGTAGGGATGAGGTAGAGGTTGTCCAATTGGCAGTGGTACATTTGTCCCTCTTTGTCAGGCAATTGTCCTGTGCCATAACCGCTGGCTTCGTTCACTACGGTAGGTGGCATAATCTCGGTGTAACCAGCAGCACTGGCTTCCGCGAGGAAGAAATTGATGAGTGCGCGTTGCAGGCGTGCGCCCAAACCTACATATATAGGGAAACCTGCGCCAGAGATCTTGACGCCCAAGTCAAAGTCGATAAGGTTATATTTCTTCGCCAAATCCCAGTGTGGGAGTTTGTCGTTGTTAGCGAGTTGTTCGTCGGTGGCGGTGTCCCAATCGCGGATGGCGATAGTGCCTTCAGCAGCGAGTTTGTCGAGCATAGGTTGGTTCGCCCAGTTGCCTATTTTTACCACGAGGTTGTCTTCTGCGCTTCCGCCCTCTGGTACGAGGTCGTAAGGTACGTTAGGGATAGTGAGCAGGAGAGCGGTGAGGGCATCTTCTGCTTTTGCCATCTCTTGTTCGTAACCAGGGATGGCTTGTTTGAGTGCACCTGTTTGTGCTTTGGCTGCTTCAGCTTCGTCGCGTTTGCCTTGTGCCATGAGTGCACCGATAGACTTGGAGATGCGGTTCATCTCAGCAGAAGCAGCATCTTTCTTTTGTTGCGCTGCTTTGCGTTCAGTATCAAGGGCGATGACTTGGTCAATGACCTCTGTGGCGTTAGCGAAATGCTTTTTCTCGAGGCCAGCAATGATGGCTGCTTTGTTGTCGTATATTTGTTTGAGTGTAAGCATACTATTTTGTTCACTTTGTTCACGTTAGTGGCTCCGCGTTAGTGGCTCACTTCGTTCACGTTAATGACTCTGTGTGTAAATAAAACAAATTTCTCCCGCCGAATTGCGTGTGCAATCGGTAGGAGAAATATTGCGGTTTATCCCTCTATCCGATTATGCCTCAGCGATAGGTTGGATAGAAACGTAGGATTTGTTGTCGCGCTTCTTTTGGAAGCATACGATACCATCTGTAAGTGCGAAAAGAGTGTGGTCGCTACCCATACCGATGTTCTCGCCTGGGTTGTGTACAGTACCACGTTGACGTACGATGATGTTACCTGCTTTAGCGAATTGACCACCAAAGATCTTTACACCAAGGCGTTTGCTTTCTGATTCACGGCCGTTCTTGGAACTACCGACACCTTTCTTATGTGCCATATCTCTTAAACTTTGCTTTTAAAAAGGTTAAACAATTAAGCCAAAACGATCTCCTTAACAACGAGATTGGTCAAATCTTGACGATGGCCGTTCAATTTACGATAGCCTTTGCGGCGTTTTTTGTGGAATACGAGAACTTTCTCTCCGCGGCACTCGTTGTCGAGTACTTCGCAAACCACTTTTGCACCCTCTACTACTGGGGTACCTACCTTTACTTCGCCGTTGTTCTCAACGAGAAGTACTTTCTCGAATGTTACCTCAGCGCCTTTCTCTGTCTCAGCGATGCGGTTAACAAAGAGTTTTTTGCCTGCCTCCACACGATATTGGAAGCCTTGCATTTCTACAATTGCGTACATTTGTTAAATGTTTTTTAATGATTTACATCGGTCAGGCGAGATACTAAGTCATCGACGTTGGCATACCCGAAATGGGTATCATCCGTCCCCTCAGCAGCGCTACTTTGGTAGCCTAAAGCCGAAAAAGCGTGCAAAGGTACTATTTTTTTTTGATATGACCAAATTTTTCTTGTTTTTTTTTATAAATTCTGTATAGATAGATAGTAAAACGCGATTCTCGTTTATGTCATCTAAATCAAGCAAAAGGCAAGAAGATCATATCGTTGTAAGTTTTTATGAATAGTAGATGATAGTTATAGTTCCTTCATATGAACTTCAGCAATGGTGTTGAAAACGCTATTGTCTGCTATGCTCACCACGATGGGCATTTTGCTCTTGCGGGTGATGATACAGGCATCTTTAGGGTCGGTAATCAAAGACAAGTGTTTGCCACATTCTTTGCAAGTGAACAATCCCAGGTTGCCAAAGAAGCCACCTGCTCCTGCGATACGACTGGACTGGATGCCATGAGGATAGTGCTCAATCTTCTCGATTTCATCGGCAGGGATATTGATTTTCCAAGCGAGGAGGTGGATGTTAATTTGCTCTGTTGTTACCGTTATTTTGCGTGGGATGATGACCATCGTAGCACCGATGACTACGACGAGCACTATGAGGGCGAACAGTAGATGAGGTTGATGGAATTCTAACCATTGATAAACTATGACACCTATTCCTGCGAGTAGGATAATCGAAGCTAATAGGGTTATCCATAGGATAGATTGAGATAGTGGAAGGAAATTTGTTGTTTTCATACGGCTTATTTTTTAGGGTTAATAGTATCGTTATATAAATAGCTTAGCATATCATTCTGCAAGTGTTCGTGCAAATCGGCAGATGATACGCCTAATTTGTGAGCGATTCGCTGTTTGTAGTTGCGTATGCTCTTTTCGGAATAGCAGATATATTGCGCGATTTCGTCTAAGGTTAGGTAAGGATAAACGAGGATATAGGTGCAAAACTGCACTTCTCGTTCTGCCAGTTGTGTACGATTTTCCAGTGCAGTTATCCAACCGTTTAATGAGGTGTCAATGTCTTGGAGCATGGAGCGGTAGTTCGTCCAACTCTTCTCTGGGGC
>JAZREU010000043.1:0-8991 GCA_045660925.1 Paludibacteraceae bacterium
CAAGCGGTCTTAGGAAGACAACATGAAGTGTCAACTCCTTGGCTCACAGAACGACATGGCTACGATCCGACTTCAATTCGTTTTTCATCCCCACTTTTCTCAAATGCCTCATTCGCACGTAAATAAAACTCCAGCGCTTCCTCAAAGCAACTATCTTGCTTGCAGAGGAAGCCCATACAAGAATTCACGCGCCCTTTGTACATCGGGTCAGTGGGATTTAAGCGGTCACACAGTATGTAGTAATCAGCAGCCGTAGCGTAGTCATGTGCATGATAGAAATTCCTTGCCATATGATAGTAGGCTTTCGCCAAATCATTCCGTGCAAACACATATCCCATCGGACCGCTAAAAGTATTAATCGTTGCTGCCAACACTGCAGTATCCTCAATAATATTCCCATAGACCAACAACCTATCTGCCTCCTTCACCACCGCCTTCGCATCACGCCACGACTGACAGGAAACGAAGTTCCCTATCAGAAATACGAAGAGCAATAAACGGATAATATGTTTTAATGGTAGTAGCATATAAAATTTCTACAAAATTACAATATTTCCCCCACTCCACCAAATATTTCAGCACTTTTTTGCACAAACGTTATTATTTTACCGCTCTACCCCACCAAACAACGTCCTCGTATCTATGTTTTGATGCAGATGCCATCGGCAGATGCACAAGCGATACGAAGTAGCGCGGGTCAAAACCTCAGAAGAGTTCGAAGAACTATAGATATTTGCAAAAACGTAGAAAGATTTTTGGCACTAACCATCAGCCAAGGGGTGAGGGTAGATAAGAGGTTAAGACAAGAGCCGCAATGTCACACATTGGTGGCTATGGATTAGCCTATTATCTGCGATGCTTCGCACAGCGGAGCATTAGTGCCAAATAAGCATCGTTATTTTTGAATATTTTTGTAGCAAGCGGAGCGCAGCGTATTTTTGTATCAAAAAAAACTACGAGCAGAAGAAAACCACCAACAACTGACCTGCCATCACACGCAAGAACATCGTCAGAGGATAAACAGTAGCATAGATCACAGACGCTTGGTCGTTATGCGACGAAAGACTCTCCGCATACCCTAATGCAGGCGCACCCGTCATAGCACCTATAAGAAGACCTACCACCTTAAAAAAGTTGATTCTCATACCCTTATAAGCAACGAAACCGACCACCACAAGAGGTATCATAGTAATCATCACACCATACACCACCCACATATATCCACCATCCATAATAGTACGCACAAAACCATCGCCTACACTCAGCCCTACTGCCGCCAAAAATAGGGTCAAACCTACCTGACGCAACATCATATTGGCAGAGGTGGTAGCAAAAGTGACCATATTATAATATGGCCCGAAGCGTCCGATCAGCAATGCCACAATCAGCGATCCGCCTGCCAATCCTAACTTAAATGACTGATTCATACCAGGAATAGCTATTGGCAACGAACCCAACAATACCCCCAAGAAGATACCAAAGAAAATGGGCATCAGATTAGGCAGGTCCAGGCGTTTCAGCTCATTTCCAAAGATATCCGCTACATGACGCACATCATCTCTGTCGCCCACCACCATGATACGGTCGCCCAGTTGCAACACGAAGTCAGGCGTTGCCAGCAGTTCCACGCCCGCTCGGTTGATACGCGTGATATTAGCATGATAGCGATGGCGCACATCAAACGTACTAAGACGTTTGCCATTACACTCCTTGCGCGTGACTACCACGCGGCGCGAAATGAGGTGATTAGAGCGCTCACGACCACGAAAACCATAGTGCGTCACCTCGCCCAATACTTGCAAATCCTTTTCATGACGTTTGTCGCTCACGATACGAACCACGTCGTTGGGATAGAACACCGTAGTTGCATCCACCAGCTCATCCTTGCCATCTTGACGCGTCACACGACTAACCAACATATTATTCACAGGACAAAGCTCGTGCAATTCACGAAGCGTAATCATATCAGCTATGGATAAACGAATATCTACACATATAGGGTCATCATCTGACACATGCTCTTCACGCAGTTTGTCGTTTTCCTTGCGAAGATCAACACGGCAACAAAAACGTATCAATTCGAATGATAATATCAATCCTACAATACTAAGCGGATACGCCAGCGCATACCCCATAGCGATATCTGGCGACACCATCCCCAGCAGATCCGACGCCGTTTGCTGAACCGCACCCAACGAAGGCGTATTCATCACAGCACCCGACATGATACCAGCCATAGTGCTCATCTCAATGCCCGTGATATAATGCAACGCTATCGTGATACCACAACCTAATAAGACAATTGCTACTGCCAGCATATTCAGTCGCAAACCACTCTTGCCAAACGGCGTGAACGAAGGACCCACCTGCAAACCAATGGAATAGACAAATAAGATCAGTCCAAAATTCTTAGCAAAATGACTCACCTGAGCATCAATCGTCACACCAATAGATGAGAATAAAATACCGACAAACAATATCCAAGTAACTCCCAACGAGAAATTCTTTATGCGCAAGTGCTCACCTGCCCACAAACCAAGAAAAACCACCAACGTCAATAACACGATGGATTGCGTAACCGAGGGAGTCAAAAATAATTCTCGTATATATTCCATATTAATTTGGTGTTTAGCGGGCGTGCCCTTGGTGCTATTGTTTAGTGCTTAGTAATTTGATTAGTTCTACAAGGGCAGTCGTCACAGCACGTTGCGTGATCTGCTCTCGTTCGCGTGCAATGCCAAAAGAGAAGCGTTTGGCAGTAGTAGCATAGGGTGTTGCCCAAGCAATCCACACCGTACCTACAGGTTTGTCTAACGTACCACCTGTAGGTCCTGCAATACCCGAAGTAGCTATCGCATAATCGGTATGCAATAGCGCGCGAACGCCCTCCGCCATTTCGCGAACGGTTTGTTCGCTCACGGCGCCATGCTCCATCAATATATCATGATGTACCCCCAGTACTTGCTCCTTTACCTCATTGGCATATGCCACCACCGAACCCATATAATAAGCCGACGAACCCGACTGCGCATTCAATGCAGCTGCCAGCCTACCACCCGTGCAACTCTCGGCAGTAGCAATGGTTAGCTTCTGCTCAGTGAGCAGATTACCCAATATAGTTTCCAGCGGTATATCTTCGGAGGCTATCAAGTAGTCGGCAATCAATCGTTTGAGTGTTTCTACTTGTGCATCCATCTCACTCTCGGTTGCCTCGCCATAAGTACTTAGTCGCAAACGAATAATACCATCTTTGGGCAAGTAAGCCAAGTGCATGGACTGTGGCAAAGCGTTCTCCCAGTCCTCAATTAGAATAGCCAATTTTGATTCTGGAATACCAGATAATAAAATGGTTCTGTGAATAATATCTCCAGCCTTTAACCTATCATCTATAACCTCTAACCTAATATAAGGCAGTACCTGCTCGGTCATGGCAATCTTCATCTCATGAGGCACACCAGGCATGGCAAAGAGGAACTTTGTTCCTTGGGTTGAAAGAGTTTCAAATGTTCTCAAAGTTTCAATGGTGTTTTTCTGGAAGACCATAATAGGTGCACTGCCTACTCTATTGGGAAGAATAGTAGCCGATTGAGGCACGAGCCATTGAGTGGCTGTCAGGCGATTGAGCACATCAGGACGCTCCTTATACAACTCGCGTATATGCTCGCGTACGCGAGGGTCTTCCACCAATATTGTGCCGAAATACTCGCACATCACATGCTTGGTGATATCATCTTTAGTAGGACCTAATCCGCCAGTAGTCAATACAATCTCCGCGCGAGAGAACGCTTCATCAAGGGCTTGGAGGATATGCTCACGATTGTCGTGAACGGAGGTTATTTGATACAATTCTATTCCCACATCATTCAGTTGCTGAGCCATCCAAGCAGAGTTTGTATCCACCACTTGACCTATCAACAACTCGTCGCCTATGGTTATTATTTCTGCTCGCATACTATATGAAGTTCAGAAGTTTTTACATTGCTTATTCCATTCGTCCGCTACGAGGCAGAGCTCATCGTACCACTCTTGTCCGAAACGACGGATAAGAGGTTCTTTAAGGAATTGATAGATAGGCAGATGGAGTTTCTTACCCAATACACGCGCACAATGGCAGATATCCCACCTATGGTATTCCACCCCTATCATATCGCCGACCTGATTGAGGCGAATAGGATACAAGTGACAAGAGATAGGTTTCTTGAAATCAATCTTACCTGCATTGTATGCCTTCTCGATCAAGCAGTAGCACCAACCATTGTGGTCTGTACGTGCAAAGACACAGTCTTTGTCATTCACAATAGATGTCACTTTCTCGCCCGACGGGTCAAGATACGACAAACCTTGTGCCTCTACCACAGCACGCGCCTCTTTGGTCATATCAGGCAAGATGATAGGCAATATCTCGCCTATCTTTCTCTCCTCCTCATCTGTCAATGGCGCACCTGCATCGCCCTCAATACAACAACAACCACGACACTTGTCCAAATCGCAACAGAAGTCTTTCTCCAAGACATCCAGACTGACCAATGTATTTTGAATCAAAAACATACTTATCAATTACTATTTCAGCCCGCAAAGTTACTACTTTTTTTGCACGTGTGCAAATAAAATATAGCAGATTGATGTTTTTTGGTGGTTTTGCTTGTCAATATGCAATATTTGTTGTACCTTTGCAGGCGAAATGCAGATAGAGGAGTTGGAGCACATACTGGCCTTGCATCCCGAAATAGATGTGCTGGCTACCAGACTAAGCAAAAAAGGCGAAAAGCATTTTTTGCTCAGGAATCTCTTTGCCTCTGCCCAAAGTATTATTCTACATTCATTACACACGCGCTTGGCGCAACATGAACATCCCAAGACAATGCTTATCGTATTGGATAATGCGGATGACGCACAATATATGTATGCAGACCTAAGCACCCTTTCTCAGCAGCAAAATATATTTTTCTTCCCCACCTCTCATCGCAGACGAAAAGGCACAGACGAAGCTATGGCAGTGCAACGCACCGAGGTGCTGAGCGCCATCATGAAAGGAAAAAATGAAAAATCAAAACTGCAAATAGAAACGCTGATTGTCACCTATCCAGAAGCATTGATGGAGGAGGTACCACAACCAGAAACGTTGCAGAGGCAAACAATCAGCATTTCCGTAGAAGAAGAAATAGCGCAAACACAACTGATAAAACAACTGATTGCACTGGATTTTCAACGTGTGGACTTTGTATATGAACCAGGACAATTTGCAGTACGAGGAGGTATATTGGATGTGTATAGCTATTCGCACGAGCACCCTTATCGCATTGATTACTTCGGTGATGAAGTAGATTCGATTCGCGAATTTGATATAGAGACTCAGCTCTCAAAACAGCGGGTGAATACCATACAGATTGTAGGTAACCAACCCAATAGTGAGAAGATGACACTCATCACAAGCTACTTGCCCGAAGATACCATATGGGTGAGTAATGATTTTAGCTTGGTGAAATACAAAATGGGCAATGAATCGATAGAGCACCCCGTGACAGAAGCGTCATCAGAGACTCCGCTGAAGCCATTAGGTCATGGAGTAACAATAGAGATTGGACAAAAAAGTAGTTTTCCCACCTACGAGGCCATCACGTTCGACACACTACCCCAACCCACTTTCAACAAGAACTTTGATATTCTAATGGATGACCTGTTCGCGCGCATACGCGAAGGATATAAGGTATATATTTTGGCTGACCAAGTAAAGCAAACGGATCGTCTGCGCGCCATCTTTGAAGACAAAGAATCGAGCATCACATTCGTGCCAATCAACCAGACACTGCATGCTGGTTTTGTAGATAATAGTGCCAAGATATGCTGCTATACCGATCATCAGATATTCGAGCGATACCACCGCGTGACACTCCGTTCGGAGAATGCCAGACGAGGCAAAGCCATCATCACACTGAAAGAAATCAATCAGTTGCAAGTGGGCGATTATGTGGTACACAGCGACCATGGTATTGGTCAGTTTGCAGGACTGGTAACCACCAATTTCCACGGACGAACCCAAGAGAGTCTGAAACTGACATACCGAGGCGGTGATACGATATTCGTTAGTATCCACAACCTGCACCGCATATCCAAATACAAGGGTCGTGAAGGTAGCATCCCCACCATCTCTCGCATCGGTTCGGGTGCGTGGGAGAGGATGAAAGAGCGCACCAAAGACAAGGTGAAAGATATTGCTCGCGACCTTATCCGTCTATATGCCACCCGCAAGCAACAACAGGGATTTGCCTACTCACCAGATGGCTATATGCAGCAGGAATTAGAAGCCTCATTCTTCTACGAAGACACACCAGATCAAGCCAAAGCCACATTGGATATTAAGCACGACATGGAGAGTCCTATGCCCATGGATCGCCTTGTATGTGGCGACGTTGGGTTCGGTAAGACTGAGGTGGCCATGCGTGCAGCCTTTAAGGCGGCCGCGGATGGCAAACAAGTGGCTGTATTGGTACCCACCACTGTGTTGGCTATGCAACACTACAACACTTTCCGCGAGCGATTCCGCAACTTCCCAGTGCGTATCGAATACCTAAGCCGTAGCAAAACAGCCAAACAAGTAAAAGAAACACTCGCAGACCTAAAAGCAGGAAAAATAGATATACTGGTAGGTACGCACAAGCTGATTGGCAAACAGGTGCAATGGAAAGATTTAGGATTGTTGATTATTGACGAGGAGCAAAAGTTTGGTGTATCTGTAAAAGAGAAACTGAAGTCGCTACGCACGAATGTGGACGTGCTGACCCTGACTGCTACACCTATCCCCCGCACATTACAGTTCTCGTTGCTCGGCGCACGCGACCTAAGCATTATTAACACTCCACCCCCCAACCGTTATCCCGTACAGACAGAGACTATCACGCTTGATGATGAGGATATTATGAAAGATGCTATCCAAGAGGAGATGCAACGCAACGGACAGATATACGTGGTTTGCAATCGCATAGAGATGCTACCTCGCATTGAGAATCGCATCTTGCGCCTATGTCCCGAAGCGCGCACCATAATTGCTCACGGACAAATGCCAGCGGGCGAAATGGAAGAACGATTAGAAGCATTTATCAATTATGACTATGATATCCTAATCTCAACCACCATCATCGAATCGGGTGTGGATATTCCGAATGTGAATACCATCATTATTCACTCAGCACAGAACTACGGATTGTCTGACCTGCACCAGTTACGCGGTCGTGTAGGACGCTCCAATCGTAAAGCATATTGCTATTTGGTAACTCCAGACAAGGAACTACTGACGGCAGATGCGCGTCGCAGACTGAATGCACTAACCACCTTTGCGGAATTAGGATCGGGTTTTCAGTTGGCTATGCAAGACTTGGATATACGTGGAGCAGGTAATATGTTGGGCGCAGAGCAAAGCGGATTTATCGCTGATCTTGGATACGACACCTACCAACGCATACTCAACGAAGCCGTAGAGGAAATTCGCGAAGAAATGCTGGAATCATCCCTTGCAGATAATCATACACCACCCTACTCGATTCTACACAATACGACATCACACAAAAACTGGTGTAGCGACAGTCTATTGGAGAGCGATTTGCCATTATCTTTTCCCCCGACTTTTGTGGAAAATATATCCGAGCGAATCAGTCTATACCGCGAATTGGACGGCTTGACCAGCGAAGATGCCCTTCTCGCATACCAAAAGCGACTGATTGACCGCTTTGGCAAATTGCCTGAAGAGGCTGAGCAATTATTGAATGTAGTGAGATTGAGATGGTTGTGCTGTCGTATGGGTATAGAGAAAGTGATACTGAAGCAAGAGCGAATGTCGCTATATTTCACGACACATAATCCCAGATATTTCCAATCAGAGATATTTGACAAATTTTTGCGTTATGCTTGTTCGCGTGTGGAACGGTGCCGATTGGTGGAAGATAAAGATCGTGAAGGCAAACCTACTGGCAAACGCTACATGGTAGTGCAACAAGTTAAGACTATCACTGGCGCTCTACATTTGCTTAACAAAATTGTGAGTGAGTAGGCATTTTTTTCATAAAAAGATATATTAAATTTGTCTAATTAAAAAAAAAGCAGTACCTTTGCAGCAGATTTAGAGGAAAGTTGTCTGAGTGGTCGAAAGAGCCGCACTCGAAATGCGGTGTACACATTGCGTTGTACCGGGGGTTCGAATCCCTCACTTTCCGCGAGCGGAAAGCTCGGGAAACTGAGCGGGCGCATAAGAAAATGAGAGTCCTTTGGCTCTCATTTTTATTTGTGCGTCAATAGGGCATAGGAGCTTGCTCATAGTGACCCATTGGTGGACAAATATAGTAACGGACGATAGTCTGTTTCTTATGCGCCCGATTAGTTTCCGAGATTGCACAGCTTGTTCAGGATGCCGCTGGCAGGCTTTAGGGATTACTCAGAAATCCCTCACTTTCCGCAAAAAAATGAGGGGTGCTAATTAGCATCCCTCATTCTTTTCGTTATGGTTGATTACTCAGCCATCAAAAGCTCCATGATGGTGCAAGCTGACTTAGCCACTGGGCTACCAGGACCGAAGATAGCAGCCACACCTGCCTTGTAGAGGTAGTCATAGTCTTGCGCTGGGATCACACCACCAGCGATCACCATGATATCCTCGCGGCCAAGCTTCTTGAGTTCCTCAATCACTTGTGGTACAAGAGTCTTGTGACCAGCAGCGAGTGAAGATACACCAAGAACGTGAACATCGTTCTCAACAGCTTGTTTAGCTGCCTCAGCAGGAGTTTGGAACAATGGACCCATATCTACGTCGAAACCGCAGTCAGCGTAGCCAGTAGCTACCACCTTAGCACCACGGTCGTGACCGTCTTGACCCATCTTAGCAATCATGATACGAGGTTGACGACCCTCTTGCTTAGCAAATGCTGCTGTGAGTTCTTGTGCCTTAACGAAGAACTCGTCATTCTTAGTTCCTGATGCGTACACGCCTGAAATAGTTCTAAT
>JAZREU010000044.1:0-4223 GCA_045660925.1 Paludibacteraceae bacterium
CGTCGCCTTGACACTATAAGATTAGGTAGGACTAAGAAAACAGATATAGCATCTGTAATCAGGGTTAATCCTGAAACATTTGGGAATCTATATATCGGAAGGCTCTGGGACAATGTAACACTGACAGAGAAAGAGGAATATGTAATTGATGCTTTGAGAATTATAGAGCCGAATATCGAAAGTTTGGCGTTCCTTGAGGAATCACCCCGTATTGGACGATATCCAGTAGTAAAGGTAAAAGGTATTAGCAAGAGATTGCCATTAAGAAGTATGGGTGATGGAATAAATCACATTTTGTCAATTATCCTAGCATTGGTTAATTGCGAAAATGGGTGCCTATTGATAGATGAGATTGATAACGGATTGCATTATACCGTGCAGAAACAATTGTGGTCTGTAATTTTCAAATTGGCAATTAAACTTAATGTGCAGATATTTGCAACAACGCATAGCTCTGATTGTATCAGTAGTTTCGGTTACGCCTTAAAGGAGGAGAGTAATGTCGAAGAGGGACGCTATATAAGACTTGAAAACAAACAGAGTGCAATAACTTTCACCGAATATAATTTGGAAGAATTAAAGATAGTTGCGGCTCAAAACATTGAAATCAGATAGTTTATGGATAATATAACTCAAACATTATTGGTTGAAGGTAATGATGATTTTCATCTTATCTGTAACATCTGTGCTGCGTTTGATGTCTCCGAAACTTTCAAAATAGAGGACTGCAAAGGTGTTACGAATCTATTGAATGGACTCCCCGTCAGACTTAAAGGCTCTGGTGAGATTAAGACCATTGGAATAGTTATGGACGCAGATATTGACATACAAGCGAGATGGATGCAAATGCGTCAGATACTCATAAACTCTAATTTGTATAGCAGTATTCCTGATGATTGTCCTCAGGGAGGTGCCATTATTATCCCCGATAATGTTGATGATATAAAAGTCGGGGTGTGGATTATGCCGAACAATAACAATAATGGAATGTTAGAGGATTTTGCAGCATTCTTAATTCCTGATGACGACAAGTTGTTGCCAGAAGTTGAAAATGTTTTAGACAGCATAGAGGCAAGAGGTTTGAATAAGTATAAACCAATACATCATTCAAAGGCGAAGATACACACTTGGTTGGCGTGGCAAGAAGATCCTGGAACACCTATGGGCTCTGCTGTAACTAAGAAATATCTAACTACAACACCTCCTATTTGTCAGGCATTTGTCAACTGGCTGAACGCTTTATACAATTAAGATGATGTAATGAAAATAACACCTGTAATGACGATCATGAATGCTGTGGTCGTCATTATTGTTTAATATCACCTGACATTATGCTATCTCCCCATCCAACTTTATCCTGCACTCACATTCAGTGTGCGACATCTTGCGTTCGATTGTTGTGATCTCCAAGTCGCGGAGAGCGTGAGCAAAGACTTTCTTAATGAATGTGGCGGTGTGGATGCGCTTTTTGCCGAATGCTTTGCCGATGTTCCAGCCGAAGTGCATCAGGTCGATGCTTTTGAGTGCAGAATCAACCGATATGGGCGATACCTCGCGAGGGGTGTCGCCCAAACTATACTCTGTGATGTAGCCACACAAACGGTCTAACTCTGCTTCGCTCATATAGGCGACCATTGTTTGCTTGGTATAATCAAGCACTCGATCTAATTTGGTTTGCGCTGCACGCTCTTGCTCGGCAATGGCATTGGCACGCAAAACCTCGTACTCCGATGGCTGTGGGGTAGTCTCGTTAATAGCAACCTCCTCGGTTGGCTCGGCTACGATAGCGGTAGCCTCGGCAGCAACTGCCACCTCCTCCAACTTTTGAAATGCAGGAAAACGCATCAGGAACTTCTCTATTCGGGGCAACAGCAACTCATTAAGCGTCATTTGCAGGCTGATATAGAGTGCCGACAACACAACCACCGTTGCGAAGAATGCAACCGCTGAGCTGAACTCATCACACCCTTTGACAAGCACAAATTTTCGTGCCAATACACCAAAGAGCAATATCGCTCCAAACACGAACAAATAGAGTGCAATATATTCCGTTTGTCTCTTATTCATAGTCATCTTTGTTAATTGTTCGTGAGCAAAGATATATGAATAATCAACGCAAAAAATGGCTCTTTTGCCTTTTGACCGCACATGTCATAAGTTGTCCTATCGTGTCATAGTAACTCTATTTTTACACCATATTCTACATTTGAGGAAATTTTGATTATCTTTGTTACGGCTTACGACTTTAAGCGTTAAGCCAATACATATTAGTAGACATTTATTGTCGTAATCTTCCACTTCAAAACTTGGCGGTTTTACACAAAACGAAGATTAGCAATCAGATGTCCACGATAGGTGTATATATCCACTACTGACATTGGCTCAGTGTGTGCTTATATATCATCCTGCGTGGGCTTTCTGTGTTGCTTATTCGTTTTGTAGGCAGCCAAGGCCTTGAAGTGGGATAAGTTAATGCAGAAGCCTGCGCTTTTTTATGGACTTATCTGGTAACAAAGAGTTGTTGGATAGATATTTGGTTGCCTTCTTCGCATCCCGTACAGCACCGCCTGAGGCTCTTGACCTTGCCAAGCGGTGGGCGCACGAGGTGGCTCAAACTGATAAGATTGTAATTAGCGGCTTTCACTCTCCAATCGAGCGAGCTGTGCTTGATATTCTTCTGTCTGGCGGCTGTTCTGTCGTGGTCGCATTGGGGCGTTCACTATACCGCAAAATACCAACGCACTTGCAGGCTACCTATGATAGCAATAGGGTATTGTTCGTATCGTTTCGAGACTACTCACGCCCCTCATTCTCCAACTCTCAAACCCGTAATTGGCTCACCGCCGACCTCGCCTCGGAAGTCGTCTTTGCCCCATTCGACAACTCAAGCCAACTCTCGTCACTACATTATAGCATTGCCCATAGCTCGACACCTTGTATTATCTTAAAATAAAATCTGCACCACTTATCGCTGAATGATGCAGATAGTAATTATGGCGTTTTCTCCCTACCTTTCCAGAGTTTTCACCCTACCTTTTAGCGGTTTTCTCCCTACTTTAACGAAATCTTGTTGGCGGTTTCGCGTTTCTTGGAGTTCACAAGGTCGGCATAAATCTGCGTGGTGGTAACATTCTTATGCGTCAGCATCTTCGATACGGTGTAAATGTCTGTGCCTAAGGAGATTTGGATGACTGCATAGCTGTGCCTGAAGCAGTGGAAAGCAAGTAGCAAAGCAAACGATTTCGGAATTGAATAAAGCAAACGTAAACGGTTGAGAAACAAGTGAAAACGATTTTCTCGCACTATATACTTAATGCAAGAAGTAACGGTTATGAGCAGGTGTTCAGTTACCAAATCGTTAGCTTGGCTGTTACCAAAAGCCGAGTGGTAACGAAATAATCTGCAATAGCATCACATTGCGTTGATTGTCATCATTTTGCATAGTTAAGAACGCTTATATATGGGCTAACTTAGCAACCAAAAATATAAGCGTATGAAAGTAGAAAAATTCAAGGTGTTGCTCTACCTTAAAAAGAGTGGATTAGACAAGTCGGGTAAGGCTCCCATCATGGGACGCATTACCGTAAACCGAACGATGGTGCAGTTCAGCAGCAAGCTGTCGTGTACTCCAGAATTATGGAATCCTCGCGAAAGCCGACTAAATGGCAAAAGCAAGGAGGCTGTTGAAATCAATGCCAAGATTGACAAGTTGCTGCTTGCCATTAACTCGGCATTTGATTCTCTTTTGGAGCGCAAGATTGATTTCGATGCAAAAGCAGTCAAAGAGGCTTTTCAAGGCAATGTTGAAACTCAAATGACACTGCTCAGACGATTGGATATTCATATTGATGATATGCAGTCGAGAATCGGTATCGATGTCGCCAAGTCATCTATGTCAACCTATATCTATACTCGCAGGTATCTTGGCGAGTTTATCAAAAAGCGTTTCAAGGTTGAAGATTTGGCTTTCGGACAATTGAATGAGCATTTGGCATATGAGTTTCAGGAGTATGTCTTGAAGGATAAAGGTCTTGCTGTTGATACGGCAAGGCATTATCTGGCCATACTCAAAAAGATTTGCCAACTGGCTTTCAAAGAAGGTCATTCAGAGAAACGCTATTTCGTAAATTTCAAACTTCCAAAAGAGAATAGGAAAGCACCACGTGCATTGACCCGTGAGGACTTTGAGAAAATTCGAGATTTGGAAATTCCGGCATCAAGAG
>JAZREU010000045.1:0-21500 GCA_045660925.1 Paludibacteraceae bacterium
AAAGCAGGAACTGTGTCCTGCTCATTTCTATAGAGCGGCAAACGAGACTCGAACTCGCGACCCCAACCTTGGCAAGGTTGTGCTCTACCAACTGAGCTATTGCCGCAAAACATTAAAGAACATCGCTCTCATCCGAAAGCGAGTGCAAAGGTACTGCTTTTTTTTGATATGACCAAATATTTTGAGAAAAAAATGAGAAAAAAGTGATTTTTGTGCATTTTTGTGTGATATTTGCCAAAAAAGCCGTATCTTTGCATCACTTTTAGCGTATTTATGCAACGAACAGCAGAAGAAATAGAACTCATCCGTTTGCGTGCTCGTTTGACCAAACGATTTCATAAAGCATGTGCCGATTACGGACTGATTGCTGATGGCGATCATATCTTGGTGGGTGTGAGTGGTGGTAAAGACTCGCTGGCATTAGTTGAGTTTTTAGGCAAACGTGCACAGGTGTATGTACCACGTTTTAAGGTAACAGCTGTGTATATTCGTCTAAAAGAACGTTCGTATCAGTCAAACATAGAATATCTACAACTTTTCTGCGCGAATTTGCATGTGCCTTTTATAGTACGCGATGCTGAGATTGGAGGTGAGGAAAAGAAAGACCCATGTTTTCTTTGCTCATGGTATAGACGAAAAGCACTCTTTGATGTAGCACAAGAGTTGGGTTGCAACAAGATTGCACTGGGGCATCACAAAGATGATATTGTGGAGACCTTGCTCATGAATCTGATTTTTCAGGGCAGCATAGGCACTATCCCACCGCTTTTGCAGATGGAGAAGATGCCTATCCAGATGATTCGTCCGCTCTGTCTGTTAGAGGAACGCGATATTGCGCGCTATGCTAAACTGAATGGCTATGAGAAGCAAATCAAAGCTTGTCCATTTGAAAAAGAAAGTAGCCGAGCACAGATGAAAGAACTGCTCAAACAAATAGAGACACTCAATCCCAATGTGCGCGACTCTATTTGGGGAGCAATGGAGAATATTAAAACAGAGTATTTACCAAAGCGTCGTTAAACATTCTTCCATGTTTTTTACTTCGTCGTGTTTGAATCAAAATGATATATGAATAGTTTTTATACAATAGCCCTATTGGTGGCATCGAATGTTTTTATGACATTGGCATGGTATGGCCATTTGAAGATGGCAGAGTTTTCGTGGTTCAAGACATTGCCTTTGATAGGTGTGATTGCATTGTCGTGGGGCATTGCGTTCTTTGAGTACTGCTTGCAGGTACCTGCCAATCGAATAGGTTTTGAAGGCAATGGAGGACCATTCTCCCTGATGCAACTGAAAATAATGCAGGAGGTGATAACATTGGTGGTATTCGTGCTATTTTCCGTTTTTGCATTTCAAATGCAAATAAAGTGGAATCATATTGTGGCTGGTCTTTGCCTAATTGCTGCAGTATATTTTGTTTTTGGATTCAAATAAGGATAAAAAATCCTCCCGCGATAGTAAGTAACAATAGTGATACTACATAAAAAATTCCACTCGCAGTAGAGGGTTTTCGTAAAGGTAAGAACATAAGCAGTGTTGTCAATACCAACAAGATACCGAACATAGCCCATTGTTGGGCAGCAAGGCGTGGTATATTCTCCATCCACAAGAATTCTAATACACCTGCGTAGTGGAAGATAACCATAGATACTACTCGTATGATAATAGCTATTAGAGTTGCTAACCACACACGCCATGTCATTTGTCCCTTAAATAGCAAATACGCCCAAATAATACAAATACCTACGTACAAAACCATCGGTACAACAGCCACGATACAACATATCAATGTTGCCAAGAAAGCTTCTTCGGTGGCTTCGTGTAAATAGTCCATATTCAACAAAGCAATACAGCCTAACAATACTCCTAAGACCACTAATTGCGCTTGCCAATACGTATGAAAAAATGGTATTATCGACATAGCAAACCAATACGTGGTACCTACAAAAGGTGAAGGTAAATTCGTTTCCTTACTTTTATAGAACGAGTAGGCACATAATATACTATTCATGAGGGTGAGCAATAAAGTAGCCCATAGTATAGCTCTATTATTGCCCATTTCGGTAGTGAATTTATCAGAATGGAGCAAGCTCACTACCCACATTAATCCCCCGAGAACGAGCAAAATACTCGTTCTCAAAGGATTTTTTTGTGCTATATTTTTGAAAAAAGGTGTCACCTTATTCTACAAATCCGCAGCGTTTCATGTGGTGCTTAGGATCGGCGTCCTTGCCACGGAACTCTTGGTACAATAGCGCTGCATCGCGTGTGCCACCTTGCTCCAAGAGGCGAGCGAACTTCTTCGCCATCTCTGGGTTGAAAATGTCGCCTGTCTCCTCGAATGCTGCAAACGCATCTGCATCCAACACGGCTGCCCATGTATAGCTGTAGTAGCCAGCTGCGTAGCCCGTGGTGAAGATGTGGTTGTAGAAGGTAGAGCGGTAGCGGGTAATGATCTCAGGAATCATCTGCATCTTCTTCATAGAAGCCTCCTCGAAGGCGTTTACGTCAAACGCCTCGGTGGTAGTCATCTTGTGGTAGTCCATATCGAGGATAGAAGAGCTGAGCAACTCGGTTTGTACGAAACCTTGGTTGAAGGTGCCTGCCTTGTTGATCTTAGCTACCAACTCCTCTGGGATCAATTCGCCCGTTTGGTAGTGGAAGGCGTAGGTCTTCAGCACCTCTGGGTGGTAGCAGTAGTTCTCCATGAATTGTGAAGGGAGCTCCACGAAGTCGCGTGGGGTGTTGGTACCTGCGAGGGATTGGTAGGTAGCTTTGGACATCAAGCCGTGCAATGCGTGACCGAACTCGTGGAAGAGGGTCTCTACATCGTCCATAGAGAGAAGTGAAGGGTTACCTGCGGTAGGTTTGTTGAAGTTACCTACGTTAATAATCACAGGACGGTGATCCACGCCATGGGCATCAATGTATTGGTTGCAGATATTGTTCATCCATGCACCTGGACGTTTGCCAGCACGTGGGAAGTAGTCGGTATAGAGAATACCCACAAGACTGCCGTCAGCATAGGTGACTTTGAAGACCTCTACCTCTGGGTTATACACTGGCATACCCTCGAGTTTCTCGAAGTTGAGGCCAAAGAGTTTGTTTGCCAAACCAAAGGCACCTTTGCGCACATTGTTGAGTTCGAAGTATGGCTTGAGTTCTTCCTCGTTGAGGGCATATTTCTCTACACGGAGTTTCTCTGCGTAGTACCACCAGTCCCATGGTTGGAGTTTCTCGCCTGGGAGGTCTTTGTCCATCATTTTTTGCAGTTCAGCCGCTTCGCGCTTAGCAGCAGCGAGACTTGGACCCCATACGCTCTCAAGGAAAGCGTCCACGGTCTTAGCATCGTGTGCCATGCAGTCAGCGAGGATATAATCCGCTGGGTTGGTGTAGCCAAAGAGTTGGGCTTTCTCCACGCGCAGTTGCATGGTGCGAACGATAATATCCTTGTTGTCGTTATCGTTGTCGTGGTTGCCACGGGTGGTGTACGCCATGAGGAGTTCTTTGCGCAGTTCGCGGTTCTCGCAGTATTGGAGTACAGGGGTGAAGCTGGTGCGCTTAGGAGTGAAGAGCCATGCATCAGGGCGACCAGCAGCAGTAGCTTCCTCTTTCGCAGCGGCTTTGGCGCTCTCTGGCAAGCCTTTGAGCTCTGCCTCGTCGGTGATGAAGAGTTGGTATGCGTTGGTTTCTGCTACGACGTTGTTGCTAAACTTCAGCTCCAATAGACCGAGCTCTTGGTTGATCTCTTTGAGGCGTGCTTTCTTGTCCTTTGGGAGGTTAGCACCGTTGTTAGCGAAGGACTTGAAGGTCTCGGTGAGCAGGCGCATTTGCTCGTCGTTGAGACCCAATGTCTCGCGTTGCTCATAAACGGCTTTCACGCGTTGGAAGAGGGCATCGTTGAGGATGATGCCGTCGCTGAGTGCAGAGAGTTTAGGAGAGAGTTCTGCAGCAATAGCGTTCATCTCATCGTTGCCGTCTGCCTCGATGACATTGAAGAATACACCTACTACCTTATTGAGGAGTTCGCCACTGCGGTCGAGTGCCTCGATGGTGTTGGCGAAGGTAGGTGCCTCAGGGTTATTGGCGATAGCAGCAATCTCTGCTTCGTTCTCTGCGATAGCTTGGTCAAAAGCAGGCAGATAGTGTTCGATTTTCACTTTGTCGAAAGCAGGTACACTAAAAGGTGTGTTCTGCTCTACGAGCAATGGGTTCTCGTTTTTAGTACATGCCATAAGCGATACGAGCATAATGCTCAGGAATAAGAATTTTTTCATTGTTATTATGTTTTGTTAAAGTCCTTAAGGTCGTTAAGGGCCTTAAGGTTGTTAATGATTATAGTTTCACGTTTTTCCGCATGGACTCGCGTATCATGCTGCGTATTTCAGCGGACTGGGTATCCACTTTGCGGTGGAAGAGTGGTTTGAAGTCTTTGGCGAATCGGCATGGGGCAAGTTTGATGTTCAGGTCATCCAAGTTACCCGATACGTTTACGCCTAAGTATATAGGCGAAAGGACATTCACATCGTAGTTGAAGGTCATGTCCAAGTTGTGTCGTCCACCGAGTGCCACCATATAATTGTCAATGGATACGCAGAATGGATATATGTCAATCTCCTTCTTATAGAGGGTCATCTCGGCGGATATGCTATCCACTTTGTTTTCGGTTTTTTTGCTAAACATGAGCAATTTGGATATGGTGCTGAAGGTCTCGTTGTCCATGACTACAAGGTCTTTGCCGAATATGCTTGCAGCGCCGCGAATGGTGGAAGGCTTGATTTGGTATTGTGCGTTGGTGTATGTCTCCGCTGCGAGGTGGAACTCGGCTTCGCCCTTGAAGGAGCGGAGCATAGGCATCATGGAGTCGATTTGCGGAATCATGTTCACCAGTTCTTGGATATTTACATCCACCATGTGGTAGTCAAAGCCCACATAGATGTGATTGCGTCGTGGGGTGCGGTACATGGCAGTGAGTTGGAGTTTGGCTGCGTTGCAGATAAAACCCATCTCTTCGAGCACGAGTGTGCCGTCCTTGACGTATATTTTTCCGCCCAAGTTCGTCGCCGTCTGACCTAATGCATTGGCCTTCTTGATTTGTGTGTTTAGCACTAAATCAACATTGGTGGGCACGAGGAATGGTTCTGTCGCTTCGCGAGGTGAGGCACCGTCGGTGGGTTGTGTCGTCAAAGCCGAGGTGGTGTCGCTTGGCGAGGTGGATTCTTCCTCGGAGCCTTGGTCGGCAGAGAGGAGCGTTAGTAGTTGGTCAGCATCGGTTTGTTCGCTAATGAAGGTCATCTCGCCTTCCAATGTACCTTTCTCGCGCAGCCAACGACCTATATTGCGCAACTCGCCTGTAAGCGCAAAGTCGGAGTTGCCAATAATGAGTTTCGATTGCTCGATTTTGCATTCGCGGTTGGTATAGGCGAAGTCAATCTCAGGTATCTGTATGTCTTGTTCCCAGTCTGCCAAGTCTGCTATGGCTTGCTGCATGCTCACCGACAGGCGTGGGTTCCACTTGAGCAGCAGGTTGTCGCCACCGTTGGCGTTGTAGCGCGCTGCGGCTTCTATGCTGATGTGCTGGGTGCTTATGTTCGCTACATTAGGCATCTGTGCTGCCACTTGGTTGGATTGTAGGGTCGCTTTGAGACGTGGCGCTTGCAGTTGGGCGGTGAGGGTGGAAGCGTGTATGTCGGCGTGCATGTCGGTGTAGTGACCCATCAGTCGGTCGAATGCTACGCGCGCATCCAGTACGGGCATAACGCTAGTGTCTGTGGTATGGTAGGCCACGTAAGCCGATACGTTGGGCTTGAGGATTGTGATACCCATGCTGTCCATGCCGGCTTGCAGTTGCTCGGTTGATTGTAGGGATAGGGTAGCGTGCCAGAGTGGGTCGGTGCCCAAGATATTGTTGGTCTCTACGGCAATATGCGTATTGCCCATATCTGCTTGCAGCAGTGGTGTCATGCTAATGTCAGCACCGTGTGTATGGAGGGTGGCTTGCAGCCAATCTACCTCGTGGCGTGAGGGCTGACGATTAGGTATCTGGAAGGTCAGACGGTTGTTGGGCAGCGTGGCTGCTATGTCTTGCGCTTTGTAGGTGATACCCAAGAGTTGCACATCGCCTGTTATATCTCCCTTGTGTAGGTTCATTGCCATCAGGTCGTCCAAGTATATGCGCGCATGCGCACTGCCTTTTATTCGTCCGCTCACGTGCATGTCGGTGGGCAAGAACGCCTTGATGTCGGCTATGCGCACATCCATGTTGGCTGCGAGGTTCATCCACAGATTGCCCAATGGGTCTTTGACTTCGCCTTGTGCTTGCAGGGTCGTCTGCTTGGTGTGGGCAGCGAGGTTGTGAATGGTTACAGTGGAGGCGTTGCCATCCGCCATGTTGATGGCAGCTGTGGCATCCAGCGAAGCCGAACCGCCTCGAATCAGTTGGGCAATATCTTTAGGCAGCGTGAATGGCAATAGCGGCATAAGGGAATCCACTTGCCAGTCATTGAGCGTCAGGCGCATGTTGGTTTGGAGCGTATCGCCTGCTTCTGCCCATCCGTTGAGCGAAACGCCCAAGGTGTTGACTGCCAGTTGTGCGTTGTTTAGGGTTACGCGCATGCGTGCCAAGTCCACAGCAGCGGGTATATGAGCATTGAAAGTCAGACCTTGCGCATAGGTGGTATTGCCGATGGTGGCACTAATGTCCTCTGCACGAAGGGCTGCTTGTATATCGTCCCAGTTGGCTATATTGGTGGTGATAGATGTATGACCGAGTGTGGCGGAGATGGAGTCGGGGAGACTCGTGTAGTCAAGCGACTGAGCGGAGATAGCCAACTCGCCTACCTTAATCTGCTCAAAGGGCAATGCCGTAGTGGTAGTGTCCTCGGCGGTCGTGTCGGTAGGCAGTAACAGCACATCGTAGTTGGCGGTGCCATCGGCAGCCACGTAGATGTTCGCCTGCAGGTCGGGCATGCGGAGGGTGGGGATGGATAGCGTTTTCTCGTTGAGGAATGCCAGCACGTCCACGCTCAGCACGGCATGTGGGATATATGCCACCGTGTCGCTGGGTGCACCTGCAGTGGGGTTGACTAAGGTTATGCTGTCGAGGGATAACCCAAAGTGCGGGAAGGTGGATAAGAAAGTGAGTTCCACCTTACCGATATGATGATCGCACTTCACATATTCCTTGGCGACATTGCGCACGATGGGGGTCAAACGTTCAGGGGTGAACACTACCCATAGCGCTAACCCTATTACCACTGCCAGCAGTAGGATGATACTGCCCAGTGTAATGCCGAATATTTTGAGTGCTTTTTTCATAGTTTATTGATGAGGGGTGGGTTCTATTACCTTTTCGAATACGTGCGTTGTACCGAAATTGTCTTTGTACTCCAAATCGCCAGCGGTGAGTTTGGTGACAACATACACTTTGGGTACTTCTGCACCGCCGTTGTCCATGAGGTGAATTTCGGTGAGGTCGCTTTTCACGAGTTTGTATTTGAACCAACCATTGCCGTATGGCAAGAGGTCAGACTCAAAGATATCTTCGCTCTCGTCCCACTCGCGACCGTATTTGTATTCGCCCGCGTCGTCTTTCTCGCTGGTGAAACGCACGTATGCTTCTGTGCCCTTCTCTTGCCAGAGACCGAGGAGATCGTTTTCCACAAAAGTAGGTTCCTCACTTGGACCAAAACAGGAAGTCATCGCTACTGCTGCGAGTAGGAGTACTGTAAAAATTACGCTTTTCGTTTTCATATTCATCGTTTTAATTGTTGTTTTTATCATTTAATATACCATGGTGATATCATTCTTTTCTTGTGGCTTGATAGATACGTGGAGCTATTTCGCTATTGTCCATCCAACCTGTGAAACGTTCGGCACCTACACCTACAGCGAAGACAGGAACTGCAGCAGCAGTGTGGTTTTCACCTACCCAACCCAAACCTGCTTTGTGATTTAAAATAGCAATGGCTTTCGCTGCCAACACATTGATATCTTCATAAAGAGTTTTAAGTGAAGAATGCTCGCCTTTCATATTTTTATAGGCTTCTTGCAAAAGGATATCCTCCTCATTGGTGATTTCTACATGTGTGTATAGTCCTGTGTTCTCAGAAAGCACATCTTTAACTTCATTCCACGAAAGCATTGTGCCTTTTTCTTTGTGCAATGTAGATAATTTGTTAGAAAGCGCATCGGATGAACATTTTTGGTATTGCAACAATTGTAATTCAAACGAATCCTCTTTTCCCAAATTCATGCCACCCGTCTCGTGGTCTGCTGTCACCACAATGAGGGTCTCATCGGGGTGCTGCTCATAGAAGCGATATGCCACCTGTATCGCACGGTCGAAATCCAACACCTCTTGGATATTCGTTGCCCCATCGTTGCCGTGACCTGCATAGTCAATCTTGCCACCCTCAGCCATCATGAAGAAACGGTCGTGCTTAGAGAGATGCTGGATAGCCACGTCCACTATCTGCGCCAAGTTGAGGTCGCCCTCTTGCTGGTCAATGGCATATGGCAATGCCTCTGCGCCCTTGTTCGGATTATCCAGATTGACCTGTGGCACAAGCAGCATCTTGCGTTTCTTAATATTCTTTTGCGCCTCGGCATAGCTGCCCACGAGGGTATAACCATTCTTCTTGCAGAGGTCATAGAGGTTAGGTGCCGTAGCATCGTTTTTATTCACAGGGCGTTGGAAACCGCCACCGCCAAAGAAATCGAAGTTCGACTCCGCGAGGTGGGTGCCAATGAGGTAGTAGTTGCTGCGTTTCTCGGCATGCGCGTAATGCGAAGCGGGGGTAGCGTGGTCCACAGGCACGGTGGACATGATACCAATACCCCACCCCTCTTTCTTCAGGTCGGATGCCACGCTATAGGCGGGTGCGCCGTCAGGCGTTTGACCGATCATACCGTTTTTGGTCTTCTTACCCGAAGCGAGGCAAGTGCCTGCCGCAGCGGAGTCGGTGATACCATCCGAAGCGGAGAAAGTAGCCGCTTGACCCGAATAGGGGAACTGGGTCATGAGCAGCGGCACACGACCGTTCTCGCCCTTCAGAGCTGCTTGGTACATCTCGGCGGTGAGCACTTGGTTAGGTCCCATGCCATCGCCAATGAAGAAGAATACATACTTGGCTTGAGCCATTATCGCTACTGCCAAACACAGTAGCCATGCGGAAAGAAGAAGACGTTTCATATTTTTCTATTTTTAGAGGTTAGAGGCTAAAGGTTAAAGGTTAAAGGCTGGTATTATGCGGCAAAGCCGCTATTTTCTGGCCTTTCGCCTAATCGCCTCTCGCCTTTTTTCCTAATCACCTGATTTGACTATTTCCTCGGCACGAGCGAGGGCACCATTGATATGGTTGCGCACGTTCTCGCGACCGATCTTGTTGACTAATCCAGCTTTGTCCAGGGTGTTGAACACTTTCTCATTGACACCAGAGAGCACCAGTTGTATGCCATCGCGCTGCAAACGCATATGCAGTTGCTCTAAGTTGTGAATACCCGTGGAGTCGATAAACGACACCTTACGCATACGGATGATACGCACTTTTTGGTCGCCACTATGCGTGCGGCGGCTGATGTCGTCGAACTTGTTGGCGATACCGAAGAAGTATGGGCCATCAATCTCATATACCTCGGTGTATGGCGGAATCTTGAGGGTCTCAAGGTCTTGACCATGCAAGCGCAGGTCGTTGTTATGCGTTGGGTCGAGTTCGTTGGTGAAGGACTGCACCGTGGTGGACTCGTTGGTACGCTTGATGAAAAGGATAACCGCCAACAGCAGTCCTACCTCGATGGCGATAGTGAGGTCAAATAGCACGGTGAGAATGAAAGTAACAAGCATCACCAGGAAGTCGGACTTAGGGTTCTTAGCAAGCCATACGATGGAGCGCCACTCCGACATATTGTAACTCACCATGATCAATATACCCGCCAGACACGCCATAGGTATCAGTCCGACCAGCGGACCGAAGAACAGCAGCACCGCCATGAGCACAATAGCGTGCACGATACCTGCCACAGGGGTCTTGCCACCGTTGTTGATATTGGTCATGGTACGCGCGATAGCGCCCGTAGCTGGGATACCGCCAAAGAATGGCACCACCACGTTCGCCACACCCTGCGCAATCAGTTCGGTGTTGGAGTTATGTCGATCACCAATCACACCGTCTGCCACCATAGCCGACAAGAGGGACTCAATAGCGCCCAGCATCGCGATGGTGAAAGCCGCAGGGAAAAGACTTTGCACCAAGCTCCAGAAGGTCTGACCCTCTGCTAACTCGAAGGATGGCAAGTGCGGCGCAGGAATGCCGTTAGGGATAGTATAGAGGTCGCCGATAGTCTTGATGTTCTCCACGCCCGCATAGCGGCGCAACAGCCATGTGATGAGGGTCATGACGATAATCACCACCAAGGACGCAGGTACTTTCTTGCTAAAGCGTGGCAAGAGAATCAGTATCGCCAGCGAAATGGCTCCCACACCGAACGCCCACCAGTTAATATCCTTCCAGTGCTCGGCATAGCACACCCATTTGTGGATAAAATCCGCAGGCACTCCTTGTATGTTCATACCGAAGAGGTCGTTCATCTGCGTGGAGAAAATGGTCAGCGCAATACCTGCCGTGAAGCCCACAATCACAGGATAAGGCACAAACTTGATGATACTGCCCAGCTTGAACACGCCCATGAGAATAAGCATGATACCCGCCATGATGGTGGCGATGAGCAAGCCTGTGAGTCCGTGCTGCTGAATCACGCCATAGATAATGACGATGAATGCGCCCGTAGGACCACCAATCTGCACCTTGCTACCGCCGAAAGCAGAGATGATAAATCCCGCAATGATAGCCGTGATCAGACCTTCCGCAGGTCCTACGCCCGAGGCGATACCGAAGGCGATAGCCAATGGGATAGCTACCACGCCGACAATCCAGCCCGCCAGGGCGTCTTGCAGAAATTTCTGTTTGGTGTAGCTCTTCAGCGTATGGAAGAGCTTAGGTTGAAAAACATCGTTGAATGATAGTTTCATATTATTCTCATTTTTAGGTTAAAGGTTAGAGGTTAAAGGCTAAAGGCGGGTAATATGCGGCTGCGCCGCTGCTTCTTGCCTCTCGCCTTATAGCCTAATAGCCTTTAGCCTAATTCTTACTTACTCATTAAATGGGCGCAGCATTTCCTTAGGAGCTGCTGCCTCAAAGCGTACTTTTTTCTCGGTCATTGGGTGGATAAACTCCAGCACTTTGGCGTGCAGACAGAGGCGGTCAACGGGCGAATACTCGTTGCCGTGTCCATACTTGCGGTCGCCAATCACGGGATGCCCCACGCTCTGCATGTGCACACGAATCTGATTGGTGCGTCCTGTTTCCAGGTTCAGTTCTATGAGAGACATGGCTACATCCGGGCTCCCGAGTCCGGCTTCCAATTCTTTGAGCACCTTGTAGTGCGTCACAGCTTTTTGTCCGCCATCATCTTTAGGCGACGAATAGACCATACCCGTGTGTGCATCTTCGGTAAGCCAAGTGGTGATAGTGCCCTCTTTCTGCTCGAACTGTCCCTCTACAAGGGCAACATACGTGCGTTTGGTGACCAATTGTCGCCAGTAGGTGCGCATATACTCTTGCAGCTCAGGTGATTTGGCGAACACGAGAACACCGCTGGTCTCGCGATCGAGGCGGTGCACCACATGCACAGTATTGCGTTTGGACTCCTTCCTGACATACTCTTTGAGGATGGAGTACGCAGTCATTTCGCTGCTCTTGGGGTTGTAAGGAACGGTCAGCAAGCCGTTCTTCTTCTCCACAATAATGAGTGCATCATCTTCGTAGATGATACGCAGTTTGGGGTGACGGAGCTCGATGTTACCCCTACCTTGTAGCACTTGTACTACATCGCCCGCTTTGAGTGGAGTGTCATGACGTGTCTGAATACCTGCATTCACCGTCACGCGACGCTGACTGAGCAATTGTTTGACGCTGGTGCGGGTCATACCGCCCAACTTAGAGAGCAGAAAAGGCATCAACTCTGCCGTTGCTTCCACTCGAAAAGATGTATCTTGTTTGCGTTTCATTCGTTTTTTTGTACGTTCCCTTGGGGCACTGTCGCCCACTTTGCCAAATTCGCTGCAAAGGTACGAAAAAATACGCACAAATACAAGAAAAACGAGCAGAAGTTCACTTATAGGTTCGTTTTTCGCCTATTTGGGCTGTGTAGGGCGGCAGTAGCTTCGAGGTGGGCGAGCGTAGCGAGGTCGGTGCCCTCGAAGGTACAATCCTGCCACTCTACGTGAGGACGAAGTCCGCATATAATACGCAAGTAGAGCGAGCTATTAATTGTAAAAAGATAGATAATTATCTATCTCATCCGCTATTTGTCACTCATTCAAGCTCGCTTGAAATTGTCTTTTAAAAAGTTATATGTAAACTACCAATTACGGGTTCATGACGGGTTCATACTATACTTTCACTACATCTACTATATGATTACTATAAGATAACTATGTGATTCTGCCCACTCCTATAGACAGATACCACGTAGAATGATTCATTGATTTTTTCCAAAATATAGCGTGGGTATTTTGTGTAAATTGGGTATTTTGGGCATTTCTCATTTACCCTATATACCCTAAAAACCCTAAATACTATCTTTGTTTTTTCTTCTCCAATTTAAATAACAAATCCGTATAACCGATTCGTTTTCTATCAATTATGCGGATTTATCTTACAGCCTGATAACCTTATCACCTCATCCTACGGACTTCCTGCGGACACATTCTCAGCCCACCTCAAAAAGTCCGCAGAAATCCATTTCTTAGAGTTTTCTCCCTGAAAATCAACGCTCCATTCTTAATCACGCAGGGTAACATTATTGACACTTTTGGCACTTTCATCAATGTCAAAATGCCAATAATGCCCAAAATGCCACATGTTTTTTATTTCGCGTGCGGTTTTCAAAACCGCTAAAACCACAATAACCGCATATACATGTTCGCCGTTCCGCCACATGTCGTTTTTATATTCGCGTGAGTTTCTACCGCTTTCCATTTTCAGTTTTTATTTTTCCGAAGAGATGCCGAACCCTTGCCGAAGGAATAAAATCAAGCGCGAGCATTTCTGCCCGCACTTAAATATAATTCTGAATTCAAAATTCACAATTCTTAATTACCAATCTCCTGTCCTACGGCGTTGTATTCTACACCATCACGGAGGATGATGAGTTGACCGTTACGGATAATCTTTTGGCAATTGGATATTGGCGATTGGATATTGTCCATATCAGTTGTGGTACCGCCCATTGTTGTGAACTCGCCAGAATAGGTAGCAATGGTTTTGTTAGCCGCATCTTTGGTTGTAATGTTGTAAGCATATTGCGTACCCTCTTCCAAACCAGTCACTGTAAAGCGATAGCCATTGCCTGCTTGCTCGGCATATTGTGCTGGGTGATTGCCATCACGACCTGGAGCAAAAGCGATATTGAGCAATTGACCATCGGCATTGAAGGTGAGCGTGCAGAACACTGTATCCCCTTTCTTGATAACGATTGTATAAGAGTCTGCCCCTGTTTCTGTTGGCCATGTGATGGTGACATCGTTGAAGCCAGGAACAATAGTAACATTGCCATCGGTGGTGACGTCTTCGGATTCGAGACATTCGATGAACTTGAATTTGCCCCAAACTACATCCAATATGTAATCTCGTTGGTATTCGCATGGAATATATACATAGACATTGTAGTTCGCAAATGAAGACTCATCCGCGAATGGAGGGTAGGTGGCATATGAATAGATGTCGTATAGGCGGGTACAACCAGCAAAAGCATTAGCAGCAATCTCTTCCAAACCTGTACCAAGACTGATTTTACCCAAACGAGCACATCCTTCGAAGGCAGAAGTGCCGATAGATGTAACGGTGTTGGTGGTAGTTACTTCTTTGATTTGTTCCTTGAATAGTAACCATGGCTGGGTGTCAGCTGTATAGTCATACATTTTGCCAGAACCTGTGATAGAAATAGTTTTTGTATCTTCGTCGTAACTCCAGTAGAGATTGTCTCCACATTGACCAGCTATTGTAAGAGCAAACTCAGCCGTGAGGATAGTATCTTGTGTGAGCACTAAAGTTCGAATGGTATCGGTATTTCCGTCACTCCATTGTACGAAATGATAGCCAATGTTTGGTGTGGCTGAAATTTGAGCACCTTCGCAGAAAGTATTGTAATCCACATTAGCAGTTCCCATTATGGTGTCATTTACATATACTTCTATCGAATACTCCAGCAATGGTACTTGAATGTTGGTAAAATCTTCCCAACCACTTGCAGCTTTATATGCCTCTACACATCCACAAGGTACATATACAGGAATTGATTCTGAGACGCCACCAAAAGCGTATTTACCAACAGTAGGAGGAGTTACTGCCTCGCATGTAATGGAGGTTAAAGATGAGCAACCATTGAAAGCATACTCTCCAATGCTTGTCACGCTTTCACCGATAGTCACGGAGGTCAAAGAAGTGCATTCATAGAAAGCATACTCTCCAATGCTTGTCACGCTATTAGGGATAGTCACAGAGGTCAAAGAAGAGCACTCTTCGAAAGCATAATCTCCAACCCATTTAGTTCCTTCTTTAATAGAATAAGTAGATAATGTTTTGTTAACCGCTTCTACTAAATATGTGTCTGCATAACGAAGATTGTTTTTTACAGGTAAAGAAGAGCATCCATCGAAAGCATAATCTCCAATGCTTGTCACGCTTTCACCGATAGTGATTGAGGTCAAAGAAGAGCACTCTTCGAAAGCATAATCTCCAATGCTTGTCACGCTTTCGCCGATAATGTACTCAGTAACTTGTGAGCCAAATATATGGGAAATATTGTCATCAGTTGAATAGTCTTTGCTTACAATAGCATCTGAGTTGATAGTCACAGAGGTCAAAGAAGAGCAACCACCGAAAGCAGAATATCCAATGCTTGTCACGCTTTCACCGATAGTCACGGAGGTCAAAGAAGTGCATTCATTGAAAGCATAACCTCCAATGCTTGTCACGCTATTTGGGATTACCAAATCTTTGATTTCTTGGTCGTTTATATAGAAATTGTGTGAATGGTACATTGGATTAGCACTACCGCCACCAAACTTAATGTTACACCAACCTGCAATATCGCCAGTATAATTGGTTTTGGTCAAAGAAGAGCAACCATAGAAAGCAGAAGAACCAATGCTTGTCACGCTTTCACCGATAGTCACTGAGGTTAATTTAGAGCAATAATAGAAAGCACTCTCTCCAATGCTTGTCACGCTGTTAGGGATAGTGATAGAGGTCAAAGAAGAGCAACCATCGAAAGCACTCTCTCCAATGCTTGTTACGCTGTTAGGGATAGTGATAGAGGTCAAAGCGTGACAACCATTGAAAGCATAAGAACCAATTTTTTTCACGCTTTCACCGATAGTTACAGAGGTCAAAAAATAGCAACCATAGAAAGCAGAAGAACCAATGCCCTTGACCTTATTACCTATGATGTACTCAGTAACTTGTAAGCCAAATATATGGGACATATTGGAAGCTTCGGAATAGGCTTTGCTTACAATCGCAGCTGAATTGATAGTCACAGAGTTCAAAGAAGAGCACCATGTGAAAGCCTCCTCTCCAATGCTGGTGACGTTTTCAGGGATAGTCACAGAGGTCAAAGAAGAGCAACCACCGAAAGCAGATTCTCCAATGCTTGTTACGCTGTTAGGGATAGTGATAGAGGTCAAAGAAGAGCAATCAGAGAAAGCCATCTCTCCAATGCTTGTTACGCTGTTAGGGATAGTCATTGAGGTCAATTTAGAGCAACTATTGAAAGCCTCCTCTCCAATGCTCGTTACGCTGTTGGGGATAGTGATAGAGGTAAGGGAGGAGCAATTAGCGAAAGCAGCAAATCCAATGCTTGTTACGCTGTTAGGGATAGTGATAGAGGTCAAAGAAGAGCAACTATTGAAAGCAAAATTTCCAATGCTTGTCACGCTTTCACCGATTGTCACAGAGGTCAATTTAGAGCACTCTTCGAAAGCAGAATTTCCAATGCCCTTTACATCATCACCGATGATATACTCAGTAACTTTTGAGCCAAATATATGGGAAATATTGTAATAACTGGAATAGGCTTTGCTTACAATAGCATTTGAGTTGATAGTCACCGAGGTCAAAGAAGAGCAATCAGAGAAAGCATAATCTCCAATGCTTGTTACGCTATTTGGGATCGTCACGGAGGTCAAAGAAGAGCAATCAGAGAAAGCATAATTTCCAATGCTGGTCACGCTTTCAGGGATAGTCACTGAGGTTAAAGAAGAGCAATCAGAGAAAGCATAATCTCCAATGCTTGTTACGCTATTTGGGATCGTCACGGAGGTCAAAGAAGAGCAATTACGGAAAACAGAACTTCCAATGCTTGTCACGCTGTTAGGGATAGTCATTGAGGTCAAAGAAGAGCAACTATAGAAAGCAGACATTCCAATGCTTGTCACGCTGTTAGGGATAGTCATTGAGGTCAAAGAAGAGCAACTATAGAAAGCAGACCTTCCAATGCTTGTCACGCTATTAGGGATAGTCACAGAGGTCAAAGAAGAGCAACCATAGAAAGCCCTCTCTCCAATGCCCTTAACCTTATTACCGATGATGTACTCAGTAACTTGTGAGCCAAATATATGGGAAATATTGTCATCAGTTGAATAGTCTTTGCTTACAATAGCATCTGAGTTGATAGTCACTGAGGTCAAAGAAGAGCAATCAGAGAAAGCCATCTCTCCAATGCTTGTTACGCTTTCACCGATAGTCACAGAGGTGAGGGAGGAGCAATTAGCGAAAGCAGCAAATCCAATGCTGGTGACGCTTTCACCGATAGTCACTGAGGTTAATTTAGAGCAATAATAGAAAGCCCTATCTCCAATGCTCGTTACGCTGTTGGGGATGGTAACAGAGGTGAGGGATTCGCACGAAGAGAAAGCATTAGCTCCAATGCTTGTCACGCTTTCACCGATTGTCACAGAGGTCAATTTAGAGCAATATTCGAAAGCATAATCTCCAATGCTTGTCACGCTTTCGCCAATTGTCACAGAGGTCAAAGAAGAGCAATAACGGAAAGCCATCTCTCCAATGCTTGTCACGCTATTAGGGATAGTCACAGAGGTCAAAGAAGAGCAAGTTAAGAAAGCATAATCTCCAATGCTTGTCATGCTATTAGGGATAGTGATAGAGGTCAAAGAAGAGCAATAATAGAAAGCCTCCTCTCCAATACTCGTCACGCTGTAGGTGGTGCCGTAGCAGGTAACAGTCTCGGGGATAGTAACGGTGCCAGAGTATTCATTATCGTAAGAGTTATAGTAATTGCCTCGATAAGTCACTTCAACGTTATTGCCTGTGAGATAGTTGTAATAAATACCATCTACTTCGAAGTCGTGTGCCCAAAGGGAAGAGGTGGCGAGAATTGCCAAAAATAGGGAGAATAGTTTTCTCATAATTGTTTGAATTTTAAGCGTTAATATTGTTGTTTGTTTTATTTGCTATTTGGTGTATATAGATAGAAAAAGCGTGCGCTTTCGTTCGCTTCAATTTGATTGTTTGAGGAATCTGGACTACCTAATTTACTCAAATCTACGCACGGAAAACTCACGCTGGTAACGCGAGCGTGCATAAACCGTACTTGAGTAAATTAATTGTTGAAAGTGTCCAGTTTTCAAACAATCAAGTCTGGGCTTATAACGCTATATTAAATATGTCGGGCAAAGCCAGTTAATAGTTGACAGTTAATAATTAATAGTTAATATCGCTATTAAACTGAAATTGCGGATAAAATGGTCTATCTGTTTTGTTATTTACTATTTAGGGGGGTAGTTATTATTCATTCAAATCTCGTTCTATATCCTCAATAGAGGGTAGCGAAGACCGTATGTCTTTTGGTAAAGCATTGCCAAGTTCGTAATCAGAAACACCTATTGGTTTGTTTATATCACGCAATGCGTATTCGGCTTTGATCTTATCTTTGCTACAAGCGTGAAATTGTACTCTGGCAATTGCGCAACCGCTGGTTGCGTTTTTGCTTCGCCTAATTGCGCAACTGGCAGTTGCGCAATTGGAGTACCCGATTTAGGTAGGGTCAGTTCTTGGTTATATTCTTCATAGAACTGAATCATACATTGGCAGTTACGCACAGAAAAGCCCTTGATTTCGGGATAGTAGTTGTGCATATCCTCAGATAAGCGTCTCAAAGCGCCATTACTCCAAGCGATTTTCTTTTTCACCTCACATAAGATATGCCCAATGTCCCAATACATGCGCAGTAACTCATCATTAGCAGCATATATAGTTCGTTGCTGAGCTAACTTCACACGCTCCTTCACTTGTGCAAGGAGATTGGGATAACTAAACTGCTCTATATTTTGAGTTTTAGACATATCGGGTATTTTACGAGGTTATCTATTTCGACCGCAAAGGTAGTGAAAAATTTGCAATCGTGCAAATTTTTTAGTTGAAAGTTTAGAGTTTAAGGTTGAAAGGCGACGATTATGTCGCAGTTTAGAGAACGGCGAAAGCGCCTACTGTTTAGTGTTTAGAGAGAAGAAAAAGCCATTTATGCGAATTTGCATAAATGGCAAAAGTAATACGAAAAGTTTGTGAAACTGAATTATTCTTTTTCTGTCTTTTGAATTTCTTCAGCAATTAGTTCTTGCAACTTGGTTTTAGGTAGTAAATATTGATATTCTGCAACACCAATAGGTTTATTTACATCTTGCAATGCTAATTCTACCTCTAAATGGTCTTTTTCTGCACACAAGATAATACCAATAGATGGATTCTCATCTGGTGCTTTCTCCAATTTGTCCAAAAGCGACAAATAGAAATTCATTTTGCCTACATACTCAGGTTTGAACTCTCCTATTTTTAGTTCTATAGCGACCATAGAACGAAGACGACGATGAAAGAACAGCAAATCAACACGATATTCCTTATCATTACATGTCAAAGTGTGCTGATTGCCTATAAAACTAAAACCATCGCCTAACTCCATTATGAAAGTGGTAATTTTGTGCACTAGACGGCGTTCAAGATCTAACTCTCTCAGAGGTTCTACCGCATCAACAAACCCAAGATTATAACTACTGCGAAAGACTTCATTGGCGTATGCCACTTGTTGGGCAGGCAAGGTAGTGGTAAAGTTATTGAACTGCTCAACAGGTTGAATGGTAAGGTGGTACTCTGATTTTAGGGCATGTTTCAACATATCACGTGACCATCCCTTTTCAATGACCTCAGTAGCGTAGAAAATGATATACTCTGGCGATAAGTTGTAGGTCATAAGAAGCAAATTGTGGCTCCATGGCAAAAGTGCGACAGCTTGTCGCAGTTTTGTATCTCCCTCGTTATAACGGAGATAGAACTTTTTCATATCCCATAGATTTCTTGGAGATAATCCCATGTCGGGATATCTAGATTTTAAATCTGCTGAAAGTCTTTTAACAACACTATCACCGTGTTTGCTATCGAGTTTCTTTTCTTCTAATAGTTTGCCAATCTCCCAATAGGACGACATAGCAACTGTGTTTAGTTGTTTGGCTATTTGTATGCGAGAAGCTTCAATTACTGCGACAGCCTGTCGCAGTAATTGATTATATTCATCTTCAGTCAGTGATTTTAGAAGGGTTAGATCTTTCATTCCGATATTGTTGTAAATCTGACGACAAAGGTACAAATTTATTTTGGATTGAACAAGAAAAATCGCCGTTTAAGGTATTTTTTCTTTAAAACAGATAAGTAAACTATTTCAGAAAATGAGTCAATGTCTTAATAAAACGCACATTCTGTAATTTGACATTCTTTGGTCGTTCCTTGGTTCGTCCTTGGTCTTTAACACGGAGAATACACTGAGGAAACAAAAGACTGAAATCTTAAGAATTGTACTATTCCTAATTCAGCGTGTTAATATTCTACCTTATCCTCTTTCTCCGCCCATTTCTTAAATGCCCTTATGGCTTCCGAACGCATGAAATGGTCGCATTGGATAGAACGATCAGCATAGTTTAACTCCAACTGATCATAGATAAACGAATCATCAAAGTTGATGGCTTTGGCATCATCTTTGGTATTACCATAGCAGATGCGCTTCACTCCTGCCCAATACAGTGCACTTAAGCACATTGGGCATGGCTCGCACGAACTATACACCGTACAACCCGTCAACTGAAAAGTTCCTAACTTCTCACACGCACTACGAATTGCCATCACCTCTGCGTGAGCGGTTGGGTCATTGTTAGGAACGACACGGTTCGTGCCTGTGGCAATCACTTCACCATCGCGAACGATAACAGCTCCAAAAGGACCTCCACCATTGTCAATATTGTCTTCAGAAAGGCGAATAGCCATTTCCATAAACTTCGCATCTTCTGCCGAGATGTGTACGCTTTCTTCTAAGTATTGTTTCATATTCGAGATAAAAGATAAATTCTGTTTGTTATTTATGAGCTTTGAATGCCTTGATCCATGCGATACCAGCTGCGCCATTCACCAGCAGGAAGACAGTAAAGAGCACGAAAGAAAAAGCATTGCCTATCAAAGCATAAAAAATCATACCTGCTAACGCATAAACTACCCACCAAATCCATGCATCAATCTTCTGATAGATGAGGATGAAGTTAGCGAGCGTGGAAGATGCTATCATTAGTCCCCCTACTAATTTCAAGACAATATTATCACTCCAAGCATTGTGCTGAATAACGAGTGTAGCCAGCGCATAGTCTGCCATGATAATAGCTACTAGCAACAACAGGGAGATAAACCGCGGACCTAAAGGCAACCACTCCGGGTAGAAAGGGTGCTCTGCGGCGGAAAGACTGAGCGTCTGACGGCGCCAACGAAGGAATGATATCAGCAAAAATGGAAAGAAGACGGCTAACTGCAGAATCACCAGATCATAACTTCGGAGCAAAAAGAATTGCGCAGCTAGCAATACCGCCATCACCATACCACCTGCAAACCCCGTATAGTTCTTAGGATTGCGAATAGTCAATACATATGCCACCCCTATCACACTGGCAGGAATACCCACCACAAAAGCAGGATCATACCACTGCAAAAGCACACCGCTAAGCGATGGAACCGCCCATTCTACTATATATAATATAAGGAATAGAGCAGAGAAGATGCCGAGGGAAATTAGGGTGTTACGGGCGAATTCTTGCCAAAGGGTCTTTTTCATGTGTTTAGTGTAAGGTGTAGAGTGTAGAGTGTATGGTGTAAGGTGTAGAGAGTTAATAGTTAATAGTTAATAGTTAATATCTCCGGGAGGAGCGGTCGGACGAGTCGGACGGGGGGGTGAGAGTGGATAGTGAAAAAAAAGGCGAGCCGAAGCTCGCCTTTCGCTGTTGTATGATTACTTGCGGCGGTTGCCGTAGCGAGACATAAACTTATCAACACGACCTGCGGTATCCACAAGTTTAGATTTACCAGTATAGAATGGGTGACTGGTGTTAG
>JAZREU010000046.1:0-13324 GCA_045660925.1 Paludibacteraceae bacterium
CCGACTTACACGACTACCTCAGCGGTATGATCTCGCTTCGCAAAGGCGGCGCGTCGCTACCTGAAGTAGTGGGCACAGAACTGGGCAAGGGCGTGCAGATCTTTATGCGACTGCTCTCTATTGTATTGCTCGTATTACTGACTACTACTTTCCTTTCGGGCCCCGCTACTTTGTTGCAAGGATTGGCTAGTTTGGGCACGATGACCTTCCAAGGACATTTGATTCCTATTGTGTGGGTATTGATCATCTTTGGTTATTATACATTGGCTACGGTGTTACCTGTAGATAAACTTATCGGTCGTTTCTACCCTATTTTTGGCGGTGTGTTGCTGTTTATGGGTATCGGTATTATGGTGGTAATGCTTAGCCAGTTTGGTACAGAAATGCCCGAATTGACCGATGGATTGTGTAACCGACAGACTAATGGTCTGCCACTCTTCCCAATGATGTTTGTCAGCATTGCTTGTGGTGCTATTTCGGGTTTTCATGGCACACAATCGCCGATAATGGCTCGCTGCGTGACCAACGAGCGCCAAGGACGCTGGATCTTCTACGGCGCTATGGTGGCAGAGGGAATCTTGGCACTGATTTGGGCAGCCGCAGCAGGTACGATGTTTGCAGATCCAGAGGCAGGTTTGTACGGAATAGACGGACTTCAAGCCTTCGCCGCAGCGCACCCAGGCGAGAATATTGCTGCATTAGTGGTGGATAAAGTTTCTCGTTCGTGGTTGGGTACGATAGGTGGCATTTTAGCGATTATCGGTGTTATTGCTGCGCCAATTACTTCGGGCGACACGGCATTGCGTTCTGCGCGACTGATTGTAGCGGACTTCCTGCACCTGAGCCAACGGCCTATCCGCAACCGACTGATGATTGCTATTCCGCTATTCTTGTGCGTATTTGGTATGGTTTTCGTCGATTTCAACGTCGTTTGGCGCTATTTTGCTTGGACCAACCAGACATTGGCTGTCTTCACTTTGTGGGCAGGAACAATATTCCTCTACAAAAACTCACGCACAATGAAGAAATACCCATACGCATACCTTATCGCGTTGATTCCTGCGCTGTTTATGACGATGGTAAGCGTAAGTTATATTTTCATTGCACCCGAAGGCTTCCATTTTGCAAAAATTGGGCTGAGTTGGGTAGCGTACATGATTGCGGGAATTACCACAGTGGCATTGCTTATTGGCTTTGCCTATTGGACAAGGAGCCAGGAACAAGGAACCAAGATTCAAGACTAAATACCTTTATTTTCAAACTCTTAGAACTTCTAACAATATGATACAATCTGCTTCTTTTGTTATTTCAAGTCCAGATGTCATGCAGTGCCCACAAAGCACTATTCCTGAATATGCTTTCATTGGTCGAAGCAATGTAGGTAAGTCCAGTCTTATCAATATGCTTACGCACAACCCTAAGTTAGCCAAGACGAGTCAAAAGCCTGGTAAGACATTGCTTATCAATCACTTTATCATCAATGCGGGTACAGACCAACATTGGCATTTGGTAGATTTGCCTGGTTATGGTTTTGCGCAAGCAGGAAAGACACAACGTGCCAAGCTCAAAATGATGATTGAGCGCTACTGCCTATTGCGTGAAGCATTGGTTAGTCTGTTTGTATTGGTGGATTGTCGTCACGAACCCCAGCAGATAGATTTGGATTTTATGGAGTGGTTAGGCGAAAACGAGATTCCGTTCTCTATTGTCTTTACCAAAGCGGACAAATTGGGCAAAGGCAAGTTGGCTACTAATGTAGAAAACTACAAGCAGAAACTTCTTGAAACATGGGTAGAACTCCCACCTATCTTCGTTACATCTGCCGAAAAAGGTCTGGGCGAAGCAGAACTGATTGCATATATTGAGGGTATCAATCGCGATATCACTAATCGTTCTAATTAAGAATTTTGAATTTAGACTTAAGAATTAGGCATTTTGAATTTTGATTTATTACATACGGATGATATACGCGTGGAGCATTGCGATGGAACGCGCCGCGGCGTGCAGCAGGTATTAGATACCTGCCGTGAGGAGCGCCGCCCGTATCTCGTGATTAAGGAACAAGGAACAAAGAGCAAAGACATATCACTTACGACTGATCAGACGAATCAAAATAGTCTTGACTCCTGGTTCTTGGTTCCTGGTTCTTCCATCCTCGTTCCCATAACCATGTTAGAGGAAGAGGTATATAAGGCAGAAATATGCACATACCTTGCACGAAAAACGGGTGCACACCTTATATTATTACGCGCAAATGACTATGGCAGCAAAGCCAAACGAAACACCCAACGTATCATCACGCATATCCAAAACATTGCCGAACGTACTGGAGAAACAATCACATACGAAGAACGCGTAGCCAAAAGTGACAGTTTTCACATTCACAAAGAACTCCCGACAATCTCCTCCACCCTTCAGAAGGAAGTTAGAGATGGGCTTTTGATTCTGCTAACCGCCAGCCGAGAATATGGACTTGACGATTGGCTCTTTGGTCCACCTGAACAATACGTCATTCGCCATAGCCAAGTGCCCGTCATGCTCATTAATCCTCGAGCAGACCTATTTTCGCTGTGCGACTAATCGCTAACGAACCATGCTCATCGCTTCCTCTGCAATGCGATGAGCGCTATCAGGGAGAGCTAAGGTCAAGATATTGGTATGCAATGCGGATAACTTGTCGTCCGTTTGAATAAGCGACAACGCAGCGGATATCAATGTTTCTTTAGCGTCAGCATCTCTCACCAACACCGCAGCATCTTTCGCCACCAGAGCCATAGCATTATGCGTTTGGTGATCTTCTGCTACATTAGGCGATGGCACTAATATACTGGGTTTACCCAACAGACACAATTCCGAAATAGATGAAGCACCTGCACGCGAAATCACCAAGTCTGCCAATGCATATGCCAATGGCATCTGACTAATAAAAGCCGTGCAACAAATATGCTTAGAGGTGGTATTATCCAAGGCATCACGACAAGCCTGATAATAATTTTTTCCCGTCTGCCAAATGACTTGAATATCGCTCTCTACCAACTCATCCAGATGAGCAATGATACTTTGATTGATCGTTCGCGCACCAAGACTACCTCCGATAATTAACAATGTCTTGCGCTCCTCAGTAAAATCCATTCCAAACTCTTCATTAAAGTAGCGAATAGCCTCTGTTTTTGTACCATTTTGTAGGTTTTGTCTTACTGGATTACCCGTCAAAATAAGTTTTTCTGCAGGAAAAAAGCGCTCCATCCCTTCGTAAGCTACACAAATTTTCTTCGCATCGTTTTTGAGTAGTTTATTGGTCATACCTGCAAAACCGTTTTGCTCTTGCAGCAAAATAGGCACTCCCATTCGAGCTGCCACTTTCATAGCAGCACCACTGGCATATCCACCTACTCCGATAGCCACATCTGGACAAAAATCACGTACAATCTTTCGTGCTCTGCACAAAGAACGAACCAGATCAATCACCACACGGATACTACGCCACGGACGACTACGATCAAAGCCTCTAATCGGAAGACCTACAATATCATATCCTGCCTGAGGAACACGCTCCATCTCCATCTTTCCATTTGCACCGACAAAGAGGATATCACATGTTGGATCTATCTCACGCAATGCATTTGCGATACTCACAGCAGGGAAAATATGACCTCCCGTACCGCCACCTGAGATTAAAAATTTCATACCGTTGCTATTTTATAGGTTCTGCTATACCGTCTTTAATCCAGATTTATTTCTGGCACTTCGTCCAATGTCTGGTTATTGATAGTTTGCTGATGAGTATATAGCATCTTCTGCTCGCGCGACACACTCATAATGATACCAAAATATATACTCGTAATCAGCGCACTCGTACCACCACGACTTATCATTGGCAATGGCTGTCCAGTCACAGGACCAATGCCCACTGACACCAACATACTCACCAACGCCTGACAAGTAAGCATCAATGCCAATCCCATTACCATCAACATCGCTGAATAATCGGCATAACGACTACTCGTGAGACAAGCACGGAATAGTATCGCCAAATACAGCAGTATTAAGATGCCTGTACCTACCAAACCACTCTCTTCCACAATAATGGCGAATATATAATCCGAAAAAGCTTGTGGTAGAATATCTCGTTGCTCGCTATTGCCTGGCAACACGCCCAATGGAGAAGCACCACCTCGCGCTATAGCAATCTTGGCATGCGAACTCTGATAATTATCGTCCGTTATGCGGAAGTTTGGATCCAACACACTTACCTCATTGCTTTTATCATTAATACGCCCTACCCATGTGATTGCTCTACCAAACAGACCATCCATCTGACGATTCTGTTTCACATACACCTCATTCACAAAGAAATAGCCACAGATTAAGAACACCATTGCTGCGCCCAACAAACTGCCCCAATACTTAAATTTTACACGCGCCAAAAAAGCCAACAAAATCACTATTCCGCCCAAAACAACAGCGGTTGAAAGATTGCCAATAAGAATAATTCCGCAAATGACAATCGTAATCCCTATCGAAATACCAAAATACTTACGTTCGTCTTCATCATTCTTAATCTTACTCAACAAGTCACTCACCACGATTATCAGTGTCAACTTGGCAAGTTCTGATGGCTGAAAAGTAATACCAAATATCGTTAGCCAACGTTTCGAACCATTGATTTCTACACCCAATTCGGTAAATGTCAATAGCAGCAGAACAAAAGACAAAGCCAGACCCACATATCCTGTCATCTGTATAATCTTGCTCGGAATAAACTGAACCACAAATGCCAAACCCACTCCCAATGCTATAAAGCATATCTGCGACAATATAGGGCCAAAAATACTATCGCTATCTTGAAAAGCAAGCGTGCTACTCGCAGAAAAAAGCGAGATAATGGCAAAGATTATCAATCCCACAAACATCACCCAATACGTGCGATCCACATATTGCATTTGCTTTTTAATCCTAATCTTGAAATCTTCTATACTCATAATCTATACCTTATAAGCTGCGAACAGCGTTCATGAATTTCTCTCCTCTATCCTCATAATTGGTAAACAAATCGAAACTTGCACAACAAGGCGACAGCAAAACCGTATCACCCGCTTCCGCATATTGATACGCCGCATCTACTGCCTCTTGAAGGCTATGAGTGTCCACAAATCGCTTCTTGCTCGACAAAGCGCTGTCATAACCCAAAGTGCCGAAATGTTGGCGCAATTTACTATTGTCCTTACCCATAAAAATCAAGGTGTGGCATTTCTCCAGCACCAACTCATCTATTTCACTATAGTCATTTCCCTTGTCTGTTCCACCCAGAATCAAGACGGTAGGAGTTGTCATACTCTCTAACGCATACCAACAAGAGTTCACATTCGTAGCCTTGGAATCATTCACGTAACGTACCCCTTTCACGGTCGCCACATATTGCAATCGATGGTCCACACCCGCAAACTGCTGCAAACTTTCACGGATTACATCGTTGTGAATATTCAAAATCTGCGCAGCCAATCCTGCCGCCATCGAGTTATATTGATTATGCTTACCCTTCAGACGCAACTCGCCCATCGGTACGCACAAGGGGGGGTGATTCGTTCGAGCTGCTACTACCAGTTGCGAACCATCCGTATAAGCCACATTCTGCTCTTTGCTTCCAAACGGATAAAGAGTGGCTTGAGGATGAATACGTGCGATCTCACGATCTATCACAGGATCTTCGCTCCAATAAATAAACGCATCGCTACTGGTCTGATTGCGTGTAATACGGAATTTTGCATCTACATAATGTTGAAACTGATAGTCATAACGATCCAAATGATCAGGCGTGATATTCAGCAATATTGCGATATCCGCCTTAAAATCATAACAATTATCCAGTTGGAAAGACGACAGTTCTATCACGTAATAATCGTGATCATCCTGAGCCACTTGCAATGCCAATGAGTTGCCGATATTGCCAGCCAAACCCACGTCCAATCCCGCACGGCGGAGCATATCGAAGATGAGCGATGTGGTAGTTGTCTTACCATTAGAGCCTGTGATACAAATCATCTTGGCGTGGGTGAAACGTGATGCAAACTCAATCTCCGAAAGGAGCGGTGTGCCTTGCGCGACGAGTTGCTTTACGAGAGGTGCCGTCAGTGGAATACCTGGCGACTTAATCACTTCGTCAGCATTGAGGATAAGTTCGGGAGTGTGTTTACCTGATTCCCATGCAATCTGGTGCTGGTCAAGCAGGGCTTGGTACATAGGAGCAATCTCGCCTATGTCGCTGACAAAGACCTCCATACCTTTGCTTTTTGCCAGTATGGCAGCTCCAGTACCTGACTCGCCTGCACCTAAAACAACAATTCTTTTCATAGTTATCGTATCTTAAGTGTTAGGATTGTTATTGCTGCTAAAATCAGCGTTATGATGCAGAAGCGTAATACTATTTTACTCTCATGCAACAGAGGGCCCTTGCCTTTGAAAAGGACTTTACAAGTAGGGTCATTGCGGAGTACTTGCTCCATCGAAATGCGATAATGATCATGCAACGGAGCACGCTTCCATACACGCAAGTGTTGTCCCTTGCGTCTTGCTATCTTATATACTTGTGTCTGCAGAATCACACTCACACTCTCCATCAAGAAGATTCCACACAGAATCGGCAACAGCAATTCCTTATGGATAATCACAGCACTCACACCGATGATTCCACCTATGGTCAAACTGCCCGTATCTCCCATAAACACCTGTGCAGGGTAACCATTCCACCACAAGAAACCTATCAATGCACCGATAAATGCTGCTAAAAAGACGGCTAATTCCTCACTTCCTGGTATATACATCACATCAAAATAATCCGAGAATACCACATTACCGCTGATATACGACAATATCAACAGCGCCACTCCAATAATCGCAGAATTGCCAGCACACATACCGTCCATACCATCATTCAAATTTGCGCCGTTGCTCACCGCAGCCACTACCAAGATGGTTAGGATAACGAAAAACACCCAACCTGCTTTATACTTATTGGTTTCTCCCAACCAAGAGAACATATCCGCGTAATTGAAGTTATGTTCCTTCACGAAAGGAATCGTAGTACGGGTAGATTTCACTTCTGGTGTTTTCTCAAAGACGGTGATATTATTCTCTATATGCGAGGTCACGCGTTCATTCATCACGGCATCTGGACTATAGCGAAGTGTCAATCCTACTATGAGACCCAGCGTTATTTGTCCTGCAATCTTCAGCCAACCATTCAGACCATCTTTATTTTTTCGAAAAGTCTTTATATAATCATCTGCGAAGCCTAATGCCCCCAAGATAAGGGTAGTCAGCAGCATCAAAAGCATATACACATTGCTCAGTTTGCCCACCAACAGACATGGGATAAGTATGGCAGCAATAATCACCACACCGCCCATCGTTGGTACACCTTTTTTGGCGGTATTAAATGGGTCTATCTTCTCATCTCGTTGTGTTTCGGAGATGTTTTTTCTACGAAGCAGATTTATAAACCATCGGCCTACCCAAATACTGATACACAGACCCAATACGCCCGCTACTATAGCGCGAAACGAAATATAGGTCATCAATCGTGCACCTGGCACACTACCTAAAATTTGAAACAATTCGTATATCATAATACCTGCCTTTAAGTTTCTACTACATACAGTTTCTCACCTCCTCATGATCATCAAAATGTTGCTTCACACCCTTGATAATCTGATAGTTCTCATGTCCTTTACCCGCTACCAAAATCACATCACCTTGGCGCGCCAACATACACGCAGTCTTGATAGCAGAAGACCGATCTTCTATTATCAATGTACGACGCAGTTCATCCTCTGTCAGCCCTGTGGCCATCTCACGCAAAATAGCCATTGCATCTTCATCGCGTGGATTATCTGATGTCAGAATCAGTTGTGTGCTTAATTCGCGTGCTATGCGTGCCATTATCGGACGTTTACCTTTATCGCGATTACCACCACAACCTACTACTGTTATCACTTGTGCTCTCTTAGTTTCTGACTTCTTGTTCGCATCCACAATTTCATTTATCGTGCGTAGCACATTCTCCACGGCATCTGGTGTGTGAGCATAATCAATCACAGCCGTCCACCCTTTAGGCGAACGAATGGTTTCAAAGCGACCATTCACAGCTGGCAAAGTGCTCAAAATACGCAACGTCTCCATCGCATCCACACCCATAACTACAGCGCAACCATAAATCAGCAATAGATTGCTCACATTGAATCGCCCTACCAATGGAACATACACTTCGGTATTGACTGCCCCTATCGTACTTTGCATTCGCAGCAACATTCCTTCAAAAGTCTCCTCCAAAATCTTTCCGCGAAAATCCGCCATACTGCGAGTAGAATAGGTATAGACACGACATCTACTATTCTGTGTCATTACCAATCCGTTCTTATCATCGCCGTTTGTGATAGCAAAAGCATTTTTAGGCAGGTTGTCAAACAGACGTTTCTTCGTATCGCGATAATGCTCCACGGTCTTATGGTAGTCCATATGATCGCGTGTCAGATTGGTAAACAAGGCTCCCGCATACTCCAAACCCGCTATGCGTTCTTGCGCTATCGCATGACTACTTACCTCCATAAAAGCATGCGTACAACCTCTTTCCACCATAATAGCCAATAATCGGTTTAGAGATAAGGCGTCGGGAGTCGTATGGGTTGCCTCCACCGCTTCATCATCCACATAATTCACAACGGTGGACAACAGACCTACTTTCTTGTCCAAGGCCTTGAACAATCGATATAGCAACGTGGCTGTTGTGGTCTTGCCATTCGTACCCGTTACGCCTACCAAACATAACTTTTTTGTTGGCTCACCAAACCAATAATGCGCCAGCCTACCCAAAGCTTCATCGCTATTCTTTACTAACACAAAAGTAACTCCACTATCACTCTCTGGCAAATAAGCTGGGTTATCAAGCACAATCACACATGCACCTTTCGCCACGCACTGTTCGATAAAAGTATGCCCATCCACCGACGTACCTGCTTGCGCCACAAACAAACTACCTTGAGCCACGCTACGTGAGTCAAAGGTAATATCCTGCACCTCTATCGCGGTTTCTCCCACCACGCGCAGGACATCTATACATTGTATTAGTTCGGATAGTTTCATGCTATTCTATCTTTGGTTTTCTATCGCGATACAAGAAGTATGCTATCACCTTCTATGATGCGTTTTCCTGTATAAGCCATCGTTTTTTCCGCAATAGTACGTACTACTGTACCGCAGTCCATTCCCGAATCATAGTAGCCCTTTGGCTCATTGATGACGCAGATACATGTATATTGAGGATTATCTTCTGGGAAATAACCCACAAAGGTTATTCTATGGCGATTGCTATGATATTTCCCGTCAAAGACTTGCGCTGTTCCTGTCTTTCCGGCTATTGCCACATACTTGCTTTGCGCTTTGGGCGTCTTCCAAGGAGTAACACTGGCTGTACCAAACTCATTATCCCAAACCACATCGTGCAAACAACCCTGTATATCTGCCAAAGTCTGAGAACTACACAATCGATTACATACCACTGATGCCTTGTAACTCTCCAGCTCTTTTTCACCCCGACACACTTTTCTCACCAGCAACGGACTTATCATCTTACCGCCATTGGCTATGCCGTTATAGAACATTGCCATCTGCATCGGACTCATCTCTACTGAATAGCCATACGACATTTTTGAGATAGTTACTGTGTCATTCGGGATATTCAGCAATGCTTGCTGCGCACCAGGTATCATATAGTCCACACTATCATTCAAACCCATTCGCTCCAGTTTTTCGATGAATTTCTTTGCGCTACCTTCATAACCGCGAGTTACTATTTGTGCCAACGCTATATTACTACTGATGGCCAACGCATCGCGAACTGAATAGGTTGCATTTGCTGGATGCGCGTCATAGTGGTAAGAATTATGATACTGCCAACCATTTCTCCACACTTCTATACTATCACCTATAGCCACTTTGTTATCGTCCAACGCGGCCATCAATGCTATCGTTTTGAATGTAGAACCAGGCTCCACACGTGTCACCGCATGATTTTCTTTCTCCACATAATCGCCTATAGAGGGGTCTAAATCCAAGTTACACAATGCTTTTATCTCTCCCGTCTTCACTTCCATCAGCACAACGCATCCCCAATCGCCACGAGTCTTATGCAATTGCTTGCGCAAGCTACTCTCACACACGTCCAGCAAATGGGCATCCAACGTCGTATATACATCCGCACCATTCTCCGCCTCACGCAATGGGAGATACTCCCAATGACCTGCCACGCGTTGGCGCGAACTCAAACCATCCTTGCCACGAAGATATTCATCAAAATGCTTCTCCAATCCTGCCGAACCTTTACCGCTCTCACCATAAATAGTGCCTATAGTACGACTGCCCAAACTGCCATATGGCTTCGAACGACGATTCAAATCCACAAAATAAACACCACTCTTATACACACCCCTACTCACTAAGGGCAGTTGCTCTATGGCTTTACGCTGCGTATAACTGATTCGTTTGTACGTCAAACGTATGTCACGCTTCGTCTGACCACGAAATGCGCTTACCATGATATTGCGGTATTCTGCAGCCGACTTATCTCCTATGATACGGCTAAAACCATTCGCCAAAGTATCTACATACTGCCAAAACAAGGTATCACCACCCAAATGCAACGCCTCTACACGGGTATCCATATGAATACTAAATTGAGGTATGCTACTTGCCAGCAATTGCATGTTAGCATCGTATATGTTTCCTCGTATCGCAGGAATAGGACGAGTGATATTCACCCTATTCTGTTGGCTACGTTGCTCCCAGGCTTCACGTTCTACCGTCTGGATATACACGATCTTCACGATCACAGCACCGAACATAGCCAAAATGCCAAAAAAAATCATGGCAAAGCGTAAGATGGTTTGTTTTTGATGTTCACTCATAGTACGTAGGGTTTAATGGATTGCTTATTCTATGTAGATGGGAGCTATTTTACTTTCTTTCACGGTGCTGCCTCGTCGTTGCAACTCCTCTGCCACTATAGATTGGCGAGTGGATGACATTAATTCGGCGTTCAACGTTGTTTTCACAAAATACGCATCTTCCACCTTCTTTTGGATAGATGACAGACGATGTTGTTGGCGTTGTGTTTCATAACCAATATACACATATAGGAATATCAACGAAGCAATCAGTATAATCAATTTATACTGTTGTCTAAACCACTCTTTGGCAAATATCTCGCCACTAAATATGTCTTTTATTGAGAAACCCATAATTCTTAATTCATAATTCTTAATTCTCCACTATCTTCTCAGCTACTCTCAGTTTCGCACTTCTGGCTCGCGGATTCACTTCCACCTCATCTACGCTGGCGGTCAGACCTTTTTCGATTACCTTAAACGGGCTCAAGATGTTACCATAAAAATCTTTTTCTATCTTTCCTTCCAGATTACCCGAACGCAAGAAGTTCTTCACTATTCTATCTTCCAGCGAGTGATAAGTCAGTATAGCTATCCGACCGCCTACTTTCAGCAAGTCTTTAGCGGCCAATAGCATCTCTCGCAACGCCCCCATCTCATCATTCACTTCTATTCGGAGGGCTTGAAACAACTTGGCCAACTCTTTCTTCGCCACCGCAGGAATATCCAACTCTCGTTCCCCGACACCCGACACCCGACACCCGATCGCCGCCTCTATCAACTCCTCTGTCCGCTCTATCGCTTTCTTTTCTCTTGCCTTCACGATTCGCTTCGCTATCTGACGTGAGTTTTTCATCTCACCATATATATATAGCACGCGCGCGAGGTCTTCTTCACTGTAGTTATTCACTATATCAGCTGCCGTTCTGCCACCCGACTGGTTCATGCGCATATCCAATGGTGCTGAGAAACGAAAACTAAATCCTCTTTCTGGGCAGTCAAAATGGTGAAACGACACACCTAAATCGGCTAATAGTCCGTCTATCTGTTCCACGCCGTAGTAGTCCATAAAGTTACGCAAGTAACGGAAATTGCTGTGTACGAATTGCCAATCCCCATTATCCGAAATCCGATTCCCGAAATCCGAACGCACAGCGTTATGGTACGCATCCAAGTCTTGGTCAAACGAATACAACTTCACCTTCGCCTTATCGCTTTTGGTTCCCTGCCCTTTAGGGAGAGGCTGGAGAGAGGCGGCTTCTAATATCGCCCTCGAATGTCCTCCTCCGCCAAAGGTCACATCCACATACAATCCATCGGGTTGAATATTCAACCCTTGGATTGTCTCTCTCAGCATTGCGGGAATGTGATAAATCTCATTCATAGTTCAGTTGGTTTAATGGTTCTTACAGAATTCCAAATTCATACTTCTTAATTCAAAATTCATAATTATAATTATAGTTTAGGCTGGGATTTCATACGTATTCTAATGCGCTCTGCCAAGTCTTTTTGTGGCATTTGTTTCTCCGCAAACACAGTTGGGTTCCATATCGCAAAGCGATCAAGCATGCCGACGAATAGTAGGTCTTGCTCTGCGCCAATCATTTCCAAGTGTTTCTTTTGCAGCAATATGCGTCCTTGACTATCCATATCCAGCATTTCTGCCTCTGACATGAATTGCATCAGTATCATTTGGTCTTCTGGGTCCCATTCATCGAGTGCGTTACGCAGTTGGCTTACTTTCTGGTGCCACACGTGTTCGGGATAGAAGATAACACACTCATTGTCGGTATCTCTGCGCATGACTATATGCGTCGAACCCATCTCTGCAAGTATCTTGCGGTAACTTGCAGGAACAAACACGCGACCCTTACCGTCCAAACGTGCCTCGATATTTCCAATAAACGTGTTCATATATTGTTCTTTAATCTAACTTCTAACAGCGTAGCGGTCTAATATCTAACAGCGCAGCGGTCTTTTTTCAAATTCCGCTGCAAAGTTACAAAAAATATTTGATATTTCCCCACTTTTCCCCACAAAAAATTTTTCAATACTATTTTCAGTTATTTTTCAACAAAGTTATCAACACCCTTACACTCTATTTATCAGCAACTTACAAACATTATCCAAAAAGTGGTGAAAAGTGGGGTATATTTCACAAGCATAGCAAGCACGAGTTTTGTTATTTGTCTCCCTTTTCAGTTTTCACTTTTCAATTTTCACCTTTATTTTTCATGCTTTTCAGCAGGAAATCTTTAGTTATTCTTTAGTTATTCTTTAGTTATTTATTAGTGATTAATTAGTTATTTTTCAGCTACGCAAGGTAATTACCTTGTACTGACCCCCATTTTTTGGACACATTAAGTGTTTAATTATGAGACAAAAAG
>JAZREU010000047.1:0-2274 GCA_045660925.1 Paludibacteraceae bacterium
GAACTTGTAGATATTGTCGCCCACGGCAGTGGCGAGGTCGGCATTCACAAGCTGATATACGGATTCCCATTCGTTGTCGAGAAACTCTTCGGCGGTGACCGTCTGTGTGAGTGCGATGGGTTCATCAAACGAAGAAGGGTAGGTGGGTAGTGCTTCGCCTTCCTCATTGCATGGGGTGAGCGTACTCTTTTCTACCCAGCAACCGTTGGCATCCACTACGCCCTGTTTGTAACCTCCCGATGGAATGAGCAGTGCATCGTCAGGCAACAGATAGGCCGTGTTGCATATTGTACCTTCCTTGTTGGTAGCAATAAGATTGCTCCATCCATAGATCTTTTTTCGCTCCAATTTAATTGGTGCAGATGCATACATAGCACCTGTGAGTGTAAATGTTAGTTCCTTAGCCATGATGTATTTCTCTTTTAATGTTGCGAGCATAATATGGTAACAAAAAGAAAAAAATTCAAAAATCGGGGTAACTTTTTTTTCTATGTCAACTGATGGCACGGAATTTATACAGTTTTTCTTACCATTAAACTAGTAGTAAATCAAAAGATTAGGCTACATATCTCCTCTCTTTGATGAAAATTGCTGTTTTTTAAGGCAGTTTTGTTATATTTGCCTATGTGGTCAAAGACGACATCATCTTACCGATTTTCATCAACACGCATTTGCTTATTGGATTAAGCAAAAAATATTCCGATTTGCTTATTGAATTAAGCAAATTGTAGTATATTTGCACCGAAAAACAACAAAACGGATATATGATGCAGCAGCTACAATCTCAACATTTGCGACTTTTAGGGCATCTGAATATGCCCTTCGAGCGTAGTCTGATGGCAACCATCAACTGGAATGCCCGACTTATTGCTGTCCGCGGTGCACGCGGTGTGGGCAAGACAACCATGCTCTTGCAACACATCAAAAAGACCTACGGCACATCACCCACAACGGCCTTGTATGCAAGTTTAGACCACTTATACTTCACCCGCCATTCGCTACTTGATCTGGCCGAAGAGTTCTACCAACGAGGTGGAAAATGCTTATGTCTCGACGAAGTGCATAAATATGAAGGCTGGAGCCGCGAAATCAAGAACATCTACGACGGATTTCCCGAACTACAAATCATATTCACGGGCTCATCGTTGCTCAACATCCTCAATGCCGAGGCCGACCTGTCGCGACGTTGCGTGAGCTATGACCTACAGGGCCTTTCGTTCCGTGAATATCTGATGATCAAAGAAAACATCTCATTGCCCGTCCTCACACTAGACGACATCCTTAACCACCCGTTGGAGGTGTCAGAGAAGGTGTTGGCTGCATGCAGACCCCTACAACACTTCTCCCACTATCTAGAAGAAGGATACTACCCCTTCTTCATGGAGCAACAGATAGATTATCTCACTCAGGTGCAACGGGTGGTGAATATGATTCTAGAGATTGAACTTCCACAGTTGGGCAATGTAGATATTGCCAATGTGCGTAAGCTAAAAAGTCTGCTATCCGTAGTCAGTAGCGGTGTACCCTTTGCGGTAGATATCAGTAAAATGGCTCAAACGGCAGAACTCAATCGTAACACCATTGTCAATTATCTTGCTCATCTCGGTCGGGCCAAACTAATCAACCTCCTATATAGCGATTCAGTTAACCTCAAGCGAATGCAGAAACCAGACAAGATTTATATGGAGAATTGCAATCTGCTGCATGCACTCTCGCTCACACAAGTAGAAGCGGGCACTGCACGAGAAACCTACTTTGTCAATCAACTTTCATACCAGCATACGGTGGAGTATGCCAAACAGGGCGACTTCGTTATTGACCGAAAATATACCATCGAGGTGGGTGGAGCAAGCAAGGATGGCAAGCAGATTGCCAGTGCAGAGAATGCATTCATTGCTGCCGACAATATCGAATATGCATTGGGGAACAAGATTCCTCTGTGGCTTTTTGGTTTCTTATATTAAACTCACCCTCACCCAACAAAATCCCCGAGGCTGCTCCGTGTGGGGCAGTCTCGGGGGTATTAGATAAAAGTCAGCGCACCGATGTTCAGAGCTGTGGTGACACCGCCATCAGCAAGTACGCGGCAATGATGAGTTGGGCGTCATAATCATCCTTGGTTCGCTCCGTCAGCCTTATTATCTGCACATCAAGAGGCAACTCCTTTCTTTCCTGCTTCGATAGTTTTGTGTTGAGCAACTCCTCCACTGCATCGTAGATATAACCGATGTTGTCTGACTCTTTGATAGATTCGTGATACTTGGTGCCGTCAGC
>JAZREU010000048.1:0-7005 GCA_045660925.1 Paludibacteraceae bacterium
GCGTTTTGACTGTTGGGGAGAGTTTGTCGCAGGTTGTCAAGTGCAAGTGTATAAAGGATTTCAGATGGGATGGTACTTGCGTATGAAATTACTCTTTACCCGAAAAGCGGATGACACAATTGTGTTACCCTATTATCTTCCTGGTTTTGGTTTCCGAAAAGATTTCCAATGGGGATTCAACTACTATCTCGCATATAAATTTTAACCAACAATACTACACAGCCCGCTTGCGGGCACTACACAACGCTAAACAATACAACAATATACAATCATGAATTCAAAACAACTAATGACAAAAGCGGCAGATAACATCCGTATCCTCGCCGCAGCAATGGTCGAAAAGGCCAAGAGTGGTCACCCAGGTGGCTCAATGAGTGGAGCAGACTTTGTGCAAGTGCTTTACTCTGAGTTCCTTATCCACGATCCAGAGAACCCATGTTGGGAGGCGCGCGACCGCTTCTTCCTCGACCCTGGTCACATGTCACCTATGCTCTATGCACAACTCTGCATGACGGGTCACTTCACCATGGACGAGCTCAAGCAACTCCGCCAATGGGGTAGCGTTACTCCTGGTCACCCAGAGCGCAACGTGGAGCGTGGCATCGAGAATACCTCTGGTCCTCTTGGTCAAGGTCACACTTTTGCGGTCGGCGCAGCTATCGCAGCTAAGTGGTTCAACGCTCGCTATGGCGAGGTACACAACCCTACCATCTATGCCTTCATCTCCGACGGCGGTATCCAAGAGGAGATTAGCCAAGGTGCTGGTCGTATGGCAGGTCACCTCAAGCTCGACAACCTCATCATGTACTACGACTCTAACGAGATTCAGCTCTCTACCTCCTGCAATGAGGTATCTTCCGAGAACGTTGCTATGAAATACGAGGCATGGGGTTGGTATGTACAAGATATCGATGGTCACGACCCAGACGCTATTCGCCAAGCGATCATCAACGCACAAAATGAGACTTCTCGTCCTTCGCTCATCATTGGTCATACCTCTATGGGTAAGGGTTGCGTGAATGCGGAAGGCGCAAGTTGGGAAGGCAAGACCTCTACCCACGGTCAACCACTCAGCAAGTCTGGTGCAAGCTTCGAGGCTACTGTCAAGAACCTCGGCGGCGACCCAGAGAATCCATTTGTGATCTTCTCAGACGTACAAGAACTCTTCGACAAACGCGCAGAAGAGCTCCGCGAGATAACCAACCAACGTTATGCTGCTTACCATGAGTGGAAAGAGGCTAATCCATTGGCAGCCAACGAGTATGAGACCTTTATGAGCGGCGAGACACCTTGCCTTGATTGGAGTCTGCTCCAACAAAAAGATAATGTCGCTACCCGTACCGCTTCGGCATCTGCTCTCTCTTTCCTTTCTGAGCATGTCGGCAACATGATTGTATCCTCCGCCGACCTTTGCAACTCAGACAAGACCGACGGTTTCCTCAAGCACACCCACGTCATCACAGCCGATGACTTCACCGGTCGCTTCCTCCAATCAGGTGTGAGCGAGCTCACTATGGCTTGCGTCTGCATCGGTATGGCACTTCATGGTGGTATCATTCCTGCCTGCGGTACCTTCTTTGTCTTCTCTGACTACATGAAACCTGCCATCCGTATGGCTGCCCTCATGGAGATTCAGATGATGTTCGTTTGGAGCCACGACGCTTTCCGTGTAGGTGAGGATGGTCCAACCCACGAACCTGTAGAGCAAGAGGCACAGATCCGCCTCATGGAGAAGCTCCACAACCACTCAGGTCGTCCAAGTGTGATGGTGCTCCGTCCTGCTGACGCAGAGGAGACTACCGCAGCATGGAAAATGGCAATGGAGAATATCTATACCCCAACTGCCCTTATCCTCTCTCGTCAAGATGTAACTTCTGTGCCTAACACCTCTGAGGCTGGCGTGAAGAAAGGTGCGTATATCGTAAGCAAAGACGAGAACCCACAAGTAGTGATGATTGCTTCTGGTAGCGAGGTTTCTACTCTCATGGCAGGTGCCGAACTCCTCCGTGCTGAGGGTGTCCGCCTCCAGATTGTGAGTGTTCCTTCAGAGGCTATCTTCCGCCAACAAAGCAAAGAGTATCAAGCAGAGGTATTGCCACAAGGCGTTACTCGCTTTGGTTTGACCGCAGGCTTGCCATGCAACCTCGAAGGCCTCGTAGGCGAACACGGTACCGTTTGGGGACTCAACTCCTTCGGTTTCTCTGCTCCATACAAAGTGCTTGACGAGAAACTCGGCTTCACCGCAGAGAATGTGTATAACCAAGTAAAACAACTCCTTGCGTCTAATATCTAACAGCGTAAGCGGTCTAATATCTAACTTCTAATTATCGCCTATGGTAAAATAACACGCGAAACAGACATAATATAAATAAGCATTTGCTTTATTAAGGATTCTCTCAATCTTCGACAAATTGTAATATGTGTCCGAAATATAGCGAATGTTCACATGTGAGTGTGAACTTTCTGCGTATATTGGCACATATGGGAGTCGAAGCCCGAGAGAACCAATATAACACAACGAAAGTTCACACTTTTTATATGCCAAACCCTAAAGGCGTAAGAGGGGAAAATAAAAATATAAACAAATGAAAGCAAAGTATTTATTTAGCGCAACATTGTGCTGTATAGCACTCATTGCATGTCAAGGTAACGATCCAAACAATGAAAACAACAAACCAAGCACAGAAGTCATTGAACGACTAAGCGATTTGGTGGATGGGATCGGTACTATTATTGATTCAAAAACTTTGGAAGATGGGTCTATTGTTATGACCGATGACAAAGGGAATACCATTACTAAAGATAAAGACGGGAATATTACCATTATCACAAAAGATGGAGAGACAATACTTATTGATAATTCTATAAAAGAAGATTCCTCCACTCCTAAAGATAAGTGGTATAATACCAAGTGGCAAAGTGGCTTTTATGGTATATCAGAACCAGAGATAGACCTAGATGGCGGAAAAGAACAATTTGTCCAAACACTAAGAGAATATGGCTTTATTGTAGAAGAACATGATATCACAAAGGATTCAACGGTTATAGAGATAGAGGAAAACGAGGAGTATAGTCTGCAATTGAGGAATACAACAGCCACTATGCAACAAATGGTTACTTCCACAAAATACACCTATAGCCTAACTTATCAATTCACATGGTATGATGTAATCCAAGAAACTGTAGGAGAAGGAGAAATTAGATATAGATTTGCAATTGAATACGATGAAGAATTTTCTCATTATGATGCCAATTTATATGAAGACTATTATTATTACGATCACGAAACAGGCTCATTTGTTTTGTATGAATCGCGACAGATAGACGGTTTAACCATTGGAAATGATAATGTAATTTGCGTAGATAAAGGTTACCAAAATCAGGACACAAAAGAAGAACTACTTTCAAAGAATACTACTAGTACCTTGTATAATTATCGCCGTTTGAGCGATACACAACTGGCTGCAAGTAACAATTCAGCATCATATATATTAAGGGAAGATACAGAAAATGACACACCAGAACTAAAAGTCTATGATTTAGATGGTAATCATTTAATTACATTCTATTTAGTCTCATTTTAATTATGACTTTTCTAACACCATATCAAAGGTATAGCAGGTTATACAAAAAAGCAAGTGGCAGAAATGTCACTTGCTTTCGTTTGGTAGAGATAAGAACTAATAATCGGTGATGATTATTAGTTCGTAAAACAGCAACCATCGTCTGCCATTGCTCGGCTATTTCGTTCCCGTTACAGGTTTAGTGTTCGCGGCTATCCCCGCGAGTTATGACCGTGCATTTCGCGCTCATTTTTGAGCGTGCCACTACCGCAGCTCTGCTGCCACCACCTCGCCTTTGGACGACACCACACCACAAAGCGAAACCCCTGCACTTAGCGCAAAAAGCACTTTTATTAATATTCCGTCCCCTAGTTCCTTGCCAATCTGGTCCGTGTTAAAGACCAAGGACGAACCAAAGAAGGAATAATCGTTCGAGCCCTTGAGCGAGATAAGAACCTAGGAAGAACCTAAGAACGCCAAATCACAAAATGTGCGTTTTATTAAGATTGCCGTCTCTTTTCCCTCTCTTATGCCTTGCCTTATTCCACCGACCGACGAGCGGGAGAAGACCGACAGAACTCCGACTCAACTCCCCGCAACCAAAAAGTGCTTTTTGTTAAGATTGAGAACCTAAAAAAGTTGTCTCCCATCCTAAAAAAGTTGTCTCCCATGCTAAAAAAGTTGACTCCATTCCTGAAACCGTTGACTTACATTTCTCGCCGCTACACCCTACACTTTACATCCTACACCAGAAAAATCACCTCAAAAAACGATTTTTCTTGCACATCTCGAAAAAAAAGTGTATCTTTGCGGAATAAATAACAATTCTAATCAATGAAAGAAAATCAACACATAGAGTTTAAGCAATCGTGGCGAGATGAATACTTGCAATATCTTTGCGGGTTTGCTAATGCGCAAGGCGGTACTCTGTATATTGGAATCAACGACGAAGGCAATGTTTGCGGCATTTCCAATGCGCACAAACTCCTTGAGAACCTGCCCAACCAAATCAACCAAACCATGGGACTGCTCGCACAAGTTGATCTTTTTACACAGGACGACAAAGAATATATCTCTATACACGTAGATGCAGCAGACCAAGCTATCTCCTATCGAGGTAAGTTTTATTACCGTTCAGGATCTACTTTGCAAGAGATGAACGGAGTGGCACTCCAGCAGTTTATTCTCAAGAAATCGGGACTATCCTACGAAGCATTGCCTAATTCTCAGGCGACAATTGAGGATATTGATCGCGATGTGATTGATTATTTCCTCTATTGCGCAATTCAAGTAGGTCGTATTTCCAGCGAAGCATTGAAAGGTTCTGCGGAAACTATTTTGCAGAATCTTGACTTGCTGACCAAGGATGGCGAATTGACAAATGCAGCTATCTTATTATTTGGTAAAAACCCGCAAAAATTCTATAAATACACCTATTTTCGTTTAGGTCGTTTTGGCTTGACACCATCTGACTTGATTTTTCAAGACGAGGTATATGGCAATATATTCCAAATGACCAATCGAGTGATAGAACTATTGCGCAGCAAATACCTCAAAACGCCTATCCATTATGAGGGTATGCAGCGTATTGAAGCATTGGAAATTCCTGAAACGGCTATGCGCGAACTTCTGTACAATGCAATGGTTCATCGTGATTATATGGGAGATGAAACAATCATGAAAGTCTATGACGACCATATCTGGCTGTGGAATCCTGGCGAGTTGCCTGATGGGTATAATACTGAGACATTGCAAAATGACCATCATTCGGTACTCCGTAATAAGTTGATAGCGAATGTTTTCTACAAAGCAGGTTTCATAGAGCATTGGGGACGTGGTTTTGACAAGGTAAAGAACGCTTTTGCCGCTGCTAAGATCTTGTTCCCAAAGGTAGAAACTCAGTTTAAAGGTACTTCTGTAATCATTCAACGCGAAGTAGAAAGTCTCAACGAACAAGAATCCCCAAGCACTACGGAGAAAAGTACATTAAAAACTGCACAGAAAACTATACAGAAAACTGCACAGAAAATCATTGAACTAATTAAGAAGAATAATGAAATTTCGACAGATGAATTAGCAAAAATGTGTGGTCTTACCCGAAGTGGTATTAATTATCAAATAAGAAAACTTAAGCAACAGGGACTGCTTTACCGCATCGGTCCAGATAAAGGAGGTCACTGGGAAGTGATAATGTAAGTTTTCGAGAACTGATATCTTTGCAACGAATAGTATAATAGAAAAAACTTAATTACGTTTTAAAACTCAAATAGTCAAGTTGATTAAACCTGAAAAAGGTTGACTCGATTACTGATATATAATCTTAAAAAACGTACTTTTTTGACTCGTTTCCTGAAAAGGTTGACTGGAGTCCTAAAAAGGTTGACTCTTCGAAAGAGGATGCAAAGATACTACATTCTTTTGACATATGCAAATTTGCCATTAAACCTATTCCTTTAACTTTTGAAAATTATCTGTTATATTGGTACACCTGCGCAGGTGTACGCATCCCAAGATTAAAGTGTGGACGCAATGTATTATAGGTATGTACTGCATGATCCACTAATGGTATAGCTTCTTGTAAATTCCGTGGCGTGGGCAAAGGATCAAGAAACTCATTCTTAATAATACCATTCACTCGCTCTGCCATGCCATTTTCTGTAGGATCGCTATCCTCAGTCATACTGATACGTATGTGATGAGATTTTAGTTTAAGTACATAGTCATTACAACAGTATTGTAATCCTCTATCAGAGTGATGGATGGTGCCACACAAGTTGCCGCTGCCAGCATGTACGATGGCTTTCTCTAATGCCTCTAGTGTGTATTTTGCTTCCAACGTAGGAGAGAGGACATATCCTAGAATCATGCGCGAGAAAGCATCTGTTACAAGATGCAAATAACAGAATCTTTCATCCATCGTGTAGATATAGGTTATATCGCTCACCCACAGTTGATTAATACACACTACGGTCAGTTCTTTTACAAGATTAGGATACTTAAAATACATATGGTTAGAGTTGGTTGTATGACGTGGTTTACGCGGAGGGATAATGAGTTTGTGCTGCCGTAGCAAGCGTAGGAACTTATCTCTTCCTACACCCAATGTATCACCAAACACAGAGCGTGTTAGCCAATAGAGTTTGAGACCGCCTATAATAGGCATTTCTGCACGATAATCGTGCACAATGGATAAGATTGTTTGCTCTATCTCTTCTTCACTGAATGACTTGCGTTTGTGCTTGTAATAAGCCTGCTTAGATTTGCCAAACAGCCCGCAGAGTGTTTCCATCGTTTCGGACGGATACTCTGCGGACAGGCGTTCTACTGTTTGGCTCCACCTTTTTTTAATAGGTCAATGCCATCTTGTTCTTTGATAATCTCAAGAAGGCGCTCATAGCCTGTAACGCGGAGTTTCTGGTACTCCACTTCGCGACGGAGACGC
>JAZREU010000049.1:0-38586 GCA_045660925.1 Paludibacteraceae bacterium
GAATGAAGACACCTGCACAACTATACTACAGAAAACAATAATTTTCAAAAGTTAGAGGAATAGGTTTAATGAAAAAATAGCGCCAATCTAAACGATTTTTGCGTATATCATTTTTTTGTTGTATCTTTGCAGAGTCTTTCACTAGTAAACCTTTTTAGAATCGTAGTCAACCTTTTTAGGAAACGAGTCAAAAGTTTACGTTTTTTAAGATCATAACTCAGTAATCGAGTCAACCTTTTTCAGGTTTAGTCACACGATAACGCTTCGCTCTTCTCTCGGTCGTCTCTCGGTTGTCTCTCGGTAGAATAAGGCTGGAGGATGGATATGTAAATAGCCACTTGTGCATCAACACAAATGGCTATTTTTACTACTGTTTAGTGTACAATTGCTTATAGCGTTTCAAGTACGCGTTTCAGCCACTCCCAGCACTTGCCGGTAGAAGCGATGCTCAAGCGCTCTTGTGGAGAGTGTACACCGAACATTTGTGGGCCGATGGACACCATATCCAAGTATGGATACTTCTCCAAGAACAAACCGCACTCCAAGCCTGCGTGAATAGCCAATACCTTTGGCTCCGCAGCAAACAAATCTTGATATGCTTTCTTAGTCACTTCCAACAATGGCGATTGTGGGTTAGGCGCCCAACCTGGGTAACCGTCGCCATGAGTAACCTCGTCGCAAGCCAATGCCAAAGCACACTCTACCATCTGCTTGATATCGTGCTTCTTGCTCTCAATAGACGAGCGTTGGCTAGTATTGATCTCAACAAACGCACCCTTCTCGTCCTCTTTCATCTTCACGCTAGCGAGGTTGGTACTAGTCTCTACCAATCCAGGCATGGTCTTCGACATAGCTGTCATACCATGAGGGCATGCATATAGAGCTTGGATAAGCACTTTGGCTTTCTCCGCAGGAATAAACAACTCAGGCATATCGGTTGTCTCTAGATGCATAAAGAAGTCCTTCTCTACATCGCCAATCTCCGCTTCAATAGTTGCAATATAATGATTGAGCATCACACGGATATCCTCCTTGTATGACATAGGAATAGCAATCACCGCCTCTGCTTCACGCGCAATCGCATTGCGCAAGTTACCGCCATTGATAGTAGCCAACTGCATATCAGTGGCTTGCATCACTTGATAGAGGAAACGCACGAGGATCTTATTGGCATTGCCACGACCCTTGTTGATATCATCGCCCGAGTGACCACCCATCAATCCACCGACTTTAATATGTATCGCTAGCCTCTCGCCTTTAGCCTCTAGCCTCATACCCTCATAATGCATCTTAGCGAGCGTATCAATACCACCTGCGCAACCGATAAACACTTGGCCATCATCCTCAGAGTCGAGGTTGATGAGTTGTTTGCCTTGCAAGCAACCGTCTTGCAAACGGAAAGCGCCTGTCAGACCTGTTTCCTCATCCACCGTAAAGAGGCACTCCAATGCAGGGTGCTTCAAGGTGTCGGAGGTGATAGCCGCCAACATCAATGCCATACCGATGCCGTTGTCTGCGCCAAGGGTTGTGCCCTGGGCTTTGATAAAATCGCCATCAATATAGGTGTGGATAGGGTCGTTGTCAAAATCATGCACGGTGTCATTGTTCTTCTCGCACACCATATCCATATGCGCTTGCAGAATCACGCCTGGTTTATCTTCGTAGCCAGGGGTAGCAGGCTTGCGCATGATGATATTACCAGCTTCATCCACAGTGTACTCAATATTATGAGCTGTAGCGAAGTTCTTAAGCCATTCGATAATCTTGCCTTCGCGCTTCGATGGGCGAGGCACTTGGGTAATCTCATGAAAGATTGAGAAAACCTCCTTGGGTTGTAATTCGTTAATCATATTTATTAGATGTTAGACCGCTGCGCTATTAGACCGCCTACGGCTGTTAGATGTTAGACAATAGGGTTATTCATGAGCCACATGCTCGTGGATGCTTTGCAGAAACTCAGTTGGATATGGCACACGGTTTGGACCTTCTGGTAGTCCATACGCATTGAGCAAGAACTCTCCATCTTGCTCTTTGCGTTGCTGACCATCAAGGTACTTAACAAACAAGTAGATACCCAACTCCTTCCATGCTGCGGTGGAGCTTTCTGCTTGCAAAAGAGAGTACTTGGTCAGCCATGCTGCCTTTTCTGCTGCGCTGAGATCTGCTACTGCATCATCTACTACTGCCACTTGTGCATTGAACTTATCTTCCCAAGTAGCTTGCACCTTTTTGATATCAGGCATCATCGCTGAATACTTGGTATATGCCCAGTTGGCTACGATATTGTATGTCCACCAAGCCGATGTTGGTGAATAATTATACATATCGCCATTGCCCTCCTTAAAGCACTCTGGCACTTCAGTAATAATACTATATATAGGTACATATATGGTAGAAGCGGCATCATCTACACCAAACCAGAAGATTCCACCTGCGTTTGCACCCTCATAGCCACGCATTTGTGCTACGAATGACCAAGCCGTTTGTTGGGTAGCGATAGGACGCTCAAACCAGTACTGTACTGAATCCAACTTAAAGCCCAACGAACCATAGCGCAATTTGCTGTTCCATGGACCTGCATCTGGACCTTGGGTGATATCCAGTGGTGTGCCCTCGTATTGGTCACGCATGCAATCTTTCAATTCTTGTGCACTCACCTTATGATTTGGTTTGATATACAATGGCATACGCTCGCCTGCATACTTACCGCCTGTCTCAACAAATGTTTTGCCTGAAGCAAAATCAAAATACTTATCCATGTCGTTTGAGAACTTACGGAAGAATGACCACACGCGTGCCTCGCATACATACAATCCAGAGAAATCATATGGTGCATATGCCTCTTGGAAATTGAAATCCTCGTCCTTCTTACCTGTGTAGTAACCTTGCTCACGAGCAAACTTCACCACATCCTTGCTCCACATCCAGTTCTCTTTGTCCTTGAAGTTGATAGTAGTCATTCGTGCTTGATTAGCATGCGCAGCAATGCAATCATCTGGCACACGAGTAGCTACCCACACAGCACCTTTCTCCACCTTACCCTTACCTATAAGCTCCAACATCCACACCTCGTTAGGATCAGCAATAGAGAAGGTTTCACCTGAAGAGGCATAGCCATACTCTGCCACCAAGTCGGTCATGCATTTGATGGCCTCGCGAGCAGTTTTACAACGCTCCAATGCAATGTAAATCAATGAACCATAGTCGATTCCCTCGCCGCTTTCCAATTCTGGACGTCCGCCCCAAGTGGTCTCTCCGATGGTCAATTGGTGCTCATTCATATTACCTACGACATTATAGGTATGAGCCACTTGTGGAATAGTACATAGCGGTTTGCCCGTGTCCCAATCTTTTACTTCACGCACAGCACCTTCCGCATGATCCGCTGCTGGAGAATAATGCAAAAAACCATACAACGCATAACTGTCCGCAGCATACGAGATCATCGTACTGCCGTCCACAGAAGCATCCTTACCTACCAAGAAATTGGTGCAGGCCATACCTGCCACCCATGCGCTACATAGCGCAAATATCAAATATACTTTCTTCATAAATCTAAATTAATAATTCATAAATCTCAATTCTCAATCGCCATTCGTCCATCCACTTGAGATTCTACAACTTGGACTTGTTGGATATACTCGATGTATAAGTCGCGGATTTTTCTATCTGATTTCCATACTTCTACATGATTCTTTAGCGGAATCATACCATCGTTCCCTTGACTTAAATAATCGCTTGTTGCAATGGTGTAATATGCATCGGGCTTGATTTCTTTACCTGCAATTTTAACCGATTTCACCGAGCCATTCTTTGCCACCATACGCAAACCAGCAACACCTTCGCCACCATTTTTCGCAAAGATGTCACAAAGCGCAAGAATATCTTTACCTTGTAGCGTGAGAACAACCAATTCATTATCAAAAGGCATCAATTCAAATACATTGCGGAATGTGATAGCTCCCGCAGCCCATTCGCAGCGCATACCCCCTATATTCACTACAGCCATATCCACGCGTTCGGGATATAATTGTCTCGCCATAGCAAATAGTGCATCACTTGCCCAATTTAACATCGGACACTCTGGCTGGTAAACAAGTAGTGCCTTGGGGGCTTGTCCGATAGACATGTCAAGCTGCATTTTCAGCATATCCCTAATGGGAGTTATGTGACATAGATATGTTGCATCCTGAATAGAATCAAAAGTGCTATCTATCATAATAATTTCACTATGAGACTCTACTACCTGAAATGATTGACGACAAGCTGTCAATCCTACTACAAGAAAAAATATAGTGATAAAATTTCGCATACAAATACTAATTTGGTCCATTTCGCAACAAAGGTACAAAAAAAAAAGTAAACGTGCAAGATTTATTCGTTAATTTAACTTATTTTCTAAATGTAGAATGCATGCAAGTTGTCCTTTTTTGAAAAAAATGGAAGTTTTCTTGCATATTTGCATTTTTTGTAGTACCTTTGCCTGATTTTTCATATAATGCGCAATGTGCGCGTACATATAGGCACACAGAAAGAATATGCAAAACATCAGAAATATAGCTATCATCGCACACGTTGACCACGGTAAAACCACCTTGGTTGACAAGATGTTGTACACCGCTAACCTCTTCCGTGAAAACGAACAGAAAGGCGAGCTTATCCTCGACAACAACGAGTTGGAGCGCGAGCGCGGTATCACCATCTTGGCGAAGAACGTAGCCATTGAATACAAGGGCTGCAAGATCAATGTGATTGACACTCCGGGCCACGCCGACTTTGGTGGCGAGGTGGAGCGCGTACTGAACATGGCAGACGGCGTGCTGCTGTTGGTAGATGCCTTCGAAGGCCCTATGCCACAGACTCGCTTTGTGCTGCAAAAAGCGCTGGAGCTCAATCTCAAACCTATCGTAGTAATCAACAAAGTAGATAAACTCAACTGCCGTCCAGATGAGGTGCAAGAGGAGGTCTTTGACCTGATGCTCAACCTTGACGCGACCGAGGAACAACTCGACTTTCAAACCATCTATGGTTCAGCTAAGAACGGCTGGATGTCCACCGATTGGCACAAGCCAACCACCGACCTCACCGCATTGATGGATACCATCATTGAGCATGTGCCTGCGCCAGAGATGTTGGATGGTACACCACAGATGCTGATCACCAGTTTGGATTATAGTCCGTACTTGGGTCGTATCGCTGTGGGACGTGTACACCGTGGCGCCTTGAAGAATGGTCAGAACGTGACCCTCGCAAAGAAAGATGGCAGCAAAATCCGTTGCAAGATCAAAGAGCTACACACCTTCTCGGGCATGGGCCGTATGAAAGTGGAGGAAGTGAAATCTGGCGATATCTGCGCACTCATCGGTATTGACGGCTTTGAGATTGGCGATACTATCTGCGATTTTGAAAATCCAGAGGCACTCGATCCAATTGCAATCGACGAGCCAACGATGTCGATGGTATTCACCATCAACGACTCGCCATTCTTCGGCAAGGACGGTAAGTTCGTGACCTCTCGCCATATTCAAGACCGACTAAACAAAGAACTCGAGAAAAACCTCGCCCTTCGCGTGGAGCGTGGTACAGACGAGACATCGTGGAATGTGTTTGGACGTGGTGTATTGCACCTGAGCGTATTGGTAGAGACCATGCGTCGTGAGGGATACGAGTTGCAAGTGGGTCAGCCACAAGTCATCATCAAGGAGATTGATGGCGTGAAGTGCGAGCCTGTAGAGCAACTGACCGTAAACACCCCTGAGGAGTGCTCAGGTAAGATCATCGAGTATGTGTCCACCCACAAGGGCGAGATGACCCGTATGGAGATGATCAACGACCGTGTGCAATTGGAGTTCGTAATTCCTAGCCGCGGTATCATCGGTATGCGTACCTACGTATTGAATGTGTCTGCTGGCGAGGCGATCATGGCACACCGCTTCTTGGAGTTCCAACCATACAAAGGCGAGATCGTGAAGCGCAATAATGGTTCGCTCATCGCCATGGAGAGTGGTACTGCATACGCATACGCGCTTGATAAACTGCAAGACCGTGGACGATTCTTCATCTCGCCACAAGACGAGGTGTATGCGGGTCAGGTAGTTGGCGAGAGCTCGAAAGAGGGCGACATCGTCATCAATGTGACCAAGTCAAAGAAGTTGACCAATATGCGTTCGAAATCCGCAGATGACAAGGCGGTATTGCCACCACCTGTGATCTTCTCGTTGGAGGAGGCATTGGAGTATATCAAGGAGGATGAGTATGTAGAGGTAACACCAAACTATATGCGTATCCGCAAAATCATCCTCGATGAATTAGAAAGAAAACGTGCGAATAAAAACTAAATAACAATATACAATTATGCAATTTAATCAAACAGAAATCAAAGACCTCACAGCGGTTATCACTCTCACAGTGGAGCCAGCAGACTATCAAGAGGCAGTTCAAAAAGAACTTATCCAAATTCGTAAGAAAGCTAACATCCCAGGTTTCCGTCCAGGTATGGCACCTAAGGGTATGTTGCAAAAGATGTACGGCAAGAGCATCCTCGCTGAGGTAATCAACAAGGTTATTGGCGAAGGTCTCAACAAGTACATCGAGGAGCACAACCTCAACCTTCTTGGCGATCCATTGCCAAACGAGGAGCTCACTCCAGAGCTAAACTTCGACACCCAAGACACTTTCACTTTTGCATTTGACATTGCAGTAGCTCCAGAGTTCGACGCGTTGCTCAACGGCAAGAACAAACTCACCCAATACACCATCACCGTTACCGATGAGATGGTTGACAACCAAGTGAAGAGCTATGCGCAACGCTTTGGCGAGTATGTACAAGCTGAGGTTGTAGAGGAAGGCGATGTAGTGAAGGGTCTTCTCACCGAGCAAAAAGAGAACGGAATCGTGAAAGAGAACGGTATGTTGACTCCAGCCTATATGTCAGACAAAGAGCAAGCTAAGTTGTTCGCTGGCGCAAAAGTTGGTGATGTGATCACCTTCAACCCAACCAAAGCATACGGCAACTCTGTAGAGGTTAGCTCAATGCTCGGCATCAGCAAAGAGGAAGCAGAGGCATTGACCAGCGACTTCACTTTCGAGCTCCAAGGTATCACCCGTCACCAAGCTGCTGCTATCGATGGCGAGCTCTTCGCTAAGGTTTACGGCGAGAACAATGTAGCTGACGAGGCAGACTTCCGCGCTCGCATCAAAGCTGAGATCGTAGAGAACATGGCTCAGGACGCTAAGTACAAGTTTGGTTTGGACGCTAAAGAGGCTGTGATGAAGAAAATGGCTAAGGTTGAGTTCCCTGAGGCATTCCTCAAACGCTGGGTGAAAGCTACCAACGAGAAGATGACCGACGAGGAGTTGGAGAAAGACTTCCCAGCTATGGTGGACGAGCTCCGTTGGCACTTGGCAAAAGACCAATTGGCTAAGCACTTCAACATCCAAGTGGAGAAAGAGGATGTAGAGGCATATGCGAAAGAGGTAGCTCGCATGCAATTCATGCAATACGGTTTGATGCATGTAGAAGATAGCTACTTGGCTAACTATGCAGAGCAAATGCTCAAGGACGAGAAGCAACTCCGCGGTATCGTTGAGCGCGTAGCTGAGAACAAGATTTATGCTGCACTCAAGGGCGTAGCTAAGATCGAGGAGAAAGAGATCAGCCACGAGGACTTCGGCAAACTCTTCGCATAATAGCCCGCCCTCGCAAAGCGACACGACCAGCCCCTAATGGGCACAAACCTCGGCAGTAGCCGACAATACAAAACACAAAGACATCGGTAGGAAATCCTATCGATGTCTTTTGTTTGATTTTGTTCCCGCAGTCTGTTCAATGCTCGGCGGTAGTTCGCCGTGTCTTCCTGCCTCCAATCTCTAAACTGTAGGTGCTCTGCACCGTCCTCTAAACTGCGCTTTGCACACTTCTATGTTCGTTGTCCCGAATGTTATTCGGGTATTCCTTATTGATTACGCACTATTCACGCACAATAGACGCACTATTCACGCACAATAAACGCACAATTCCTATCACTTCCGTGAAGGATGAAGATACAATCTCCGTCTTTACACCTTACACGCTACGCCCTACACTATCACTATTATTAAGATTGCCATCTCTTTTCCCTTTCTTATACCTTGCCCTATTTTACCGAGAGAACACCGACCGACGACCGAGAAAACTCCGACTCAACTCCCCGTCTACAAAAAGTGCTATTTCTTAAGATTGCTTTCCTAAAAAAGTTATCTCCATTCCTGAAAAGGTTAACTAAAGACCTAAAAAGGTTGCCTCAATACCTAACAAAGTTTACTCATTTTGAGGTGTACTTTGCGGTTCCGCCTGCGAAATTCTCCCGCCTCTACACCTTACACTTTACACCCTACACCAGAAAAATTGCACTAAAATGCGATTTTTCTTGCACATCCGCAAATTTTGTTGTACCTTTGCACCGTGAACCTGCGCCGAGGGATGTCTGTACATCATCGGCGGAGGGTAGCAGACATATTTAAAGGCGTTTATTAGCGCTCTGTTCTGACCTTATGAAATGTCGCAAGTTTCAGATTAATGTTTCAGGACTTAGCAACGATAGATGTCCTACGGGATATAGATTATCCCTCTTGTGCCTATTGGTACGCCTTTTGCGTATATGTGTATGCGCACACGCGTACCTTAACTATACAATAGCACGAGAGTATATTTTATATTCGGCGTGGGCTTCGCGTTGTCGGTTCAAACATTAAGGCAATGCGACAGCCTCATAAGGTGGAACTGGCAAAGGCAAGTTTCACGCTTTTTTTGTATGCATATAACAAAGTAAAAATAAACTGGAGAAATACTCAAAAGCTGTATAAAACATGAAAAATAGAAGAATGAAAAATTTAACATTAAAGGTGGCTATAGAGGGTACGCCTGCATTACTTGACTTAATTACACAAGCATCAAAGTCTCAAACTAAAGGATCAATAGACCCAATGCTTAAAAGTGTTCTAACAAATTCACTAGACGCTAAAACTTTTATAGAAACACTACAGAAGAATGAGCCTCAACCTTTAGATAAATTTGCGAAAAAATATAAAATGCCCCTCTACAACTTGTCTGATAAAAAAACACAGATTTCAAAAGGAGATATAGATGTTCTTATTGATACGCTAGATGAGTGTACGAAAGAGTTGGGGGACATAGTAAAGGGGCTTAACGACCTCAAAGAAATGTTTTTTCAATCTAAAGAAATGCTCTAAGTTATCTCCATATTTATACAATTACTATACAACTTAAATATTATGTTATTCAAACAATCCAAAAATTCCTTTATCCGTAGTACAGAAAAATACGGATATGTTACAAATCAATTAACTAAATTTGATAGAGTATATAACTCTACAGGTGCAGAGTTTTTACGAATGATTTCGCGTGATCCTCGTAGCATAGAGGATGCGATTGAGCATCTATTGTCTATCTTTGAGAGTGTGACAAAAGAGGAATTAACTCAAGACTTTTTGGAATTTATTACTGATCTATCAATCCACAAGTTTGTTATCGTAGGCGAAACTGTCGAAGAACTTGAAACACAGGATTTAGATTTTTCCTATGCACATAATAACCCTAAGACATTGACAAATAATTATTATCAAGAAACAGAACAACAGGTCAGTATGTCTACTCAAGATTATTTTCTTGAGGAAGTACAGGGTACTCCTAAAATCAGTAGTCTCCAATTTGAACTTTCTAGTCGTTGCAACGAGCGTTGTATCCATTGTTATATTCCCAATGAAAAGAAAAACCATGGATTTGATATGCCGACCGCTAAAGTTAAGAGTATCTTGGATGAATTTGCTGCTATGGGAGGCTTACATGTTACATTGTCAGGAGGTGAAGCATTTATGCACAAGGATCTGTTGGAGATTGTTATGTATTGTAGAGAAAAGGATCTCAGTATCAGTATTTTGTCGAATCTTATTTCGTTAAAGGATGACGACATACCAGTTCTAAAAAAAGCAAATGTCTCATTAGTACAAACATCTCTATATGCTGTTGAACCAGAAATTCATGATGCGATTACCACAGTACCTGGTTCTTGTGAGAAGACGAAAACTGCAATAGAAAAATTAGTAGCAGCTGATATACCAGTTCAAATTTCATGTCCTGTTATGAAGACTAATAAAGATGCATATATAAATGTCTTAAAATATGCTCGTGAGCGCCAAATTAAGGCACAAACGGACTATATCATGATGGCGCGTGCAGATTTCTCTACGGACAATTTGGAACAAAGACTATCTTATGAAGAAACGGAAACTCTTTTGCGTGGCATTATAGAGCATGATATAGAGTTCCGCAAAGAAACACTTAAAAAAATCCCAAAGAGTGAATTAATGATTCTAGACTTTGAGGCATTTAAAAAACAACCACTATGTGGTGTAGGATATGATAATTGCTGTATTACAGCTAATGGAGATGTATATCCATGTGCTGGGTGGCAAAATTATGTATTAGGAAATGTGTATAAGCAGTCTCTAAAGGATATTTGGGAAAATAATGAAAAAATAAAAGAATTACGAACTATTACAGAAAGTTCTTTCCCTCAATGTTTAGAATGCGAGGCATTTGATTTTTGTGCTAGATGTCTTGTCAGAAACTTTAACGAGAGCAATGGTGATATGTTCAAGATTAATCCAGTATTCTGTGAAGAAGCTTTTTTATTAAAACGATTAGCAGAAGAATATCATAACAAAGGGGTCATAGATTCTCCCTTCTTTGAAAAGAAAAACTGTTAATAATTATATTAACATAGAGAAAGCCGAAACGCTAGAAAGGAAGTAGGCATAATTTCTAAATGGTTACAAATATGAAAAAGTACCAAAAAGTAGAACTTGTTGCGAAGAATCAAGTAGTTGGTTCTTACGCTGCTGGTTGCCCATCTAAAAACAGAGGTTCTGATGAAAGTTGCTCTCTCTTTCTCGCTGGTGGTGGGCAAGGTTGCATGAGTTGCGAGCGCACAATGTAATCGTAACGAGTGGGTGGAAAAGTTCCACCCACTTTCTCGTCTGAAAATTATGTTAGTTGACTCACATATACATGTAGGACAATTCACTTCTTTCTATATATCACCAAATGACATTAGCCAATTGATGGATAAGATAGGAGTGGATTGTTATGCCGTTTCTTCAACAACAATATGTGATGAAAATTATGAAAAAGTAATATCTGAGCTCCATGAATTAATCCAATTGGATGGAAAAAAGGTTCTTCCTGTCATGTGGATAACGCCAGAAGGACTAAAGGGCAATATCGCATGGTTTTTAGAATCCAATATTCCTTGGCGATGTCTTAAGATTCATCCAGAATTACATCCTGATGATTGGCCTGCAGATGGAAACTTAATGATAGAAGTGATTGATATTGCGCGAGAATTATCAGTACCACTACTTATTCATACTGGGAATAAAGAATCTTGTTATGCCCATAAGTACGAATCGCTATATCACACCCACCCTGACATTACTTTTATTTTAGCGCATGGTCGTCCAAATGACGAAGCAATTCGGATGGTACAAGAATATACAAATGTATTTGTTGACTCTGCATTTATGCCAATTGATGAAATGAAGAAGTTTGTAGATAAAGGCTTGTGTAATAAATTATTATGGGGAACAGATATGTGCATCCCTAAACACTTCTTTCCAAAAATAAATTTAGAAAGTTATTACACGGAAAAAATATCAGCTTTTCGTGCTATATCCACAGAAGATGAGTTTAATCAAGTAACCCATCGAAATGCTATGCGAGTGTTCAAAATAAACAATAATAAATAACTCACAATGCGGACGTCACCGAAAGCTCATAGATCTCCCACAGATCTCCTATGGTGGTCGCCTAATTTGTTCTATGCTTGCGCTGATTCCTCAAAGTGGGGACTTTTCGGGTGCTACACTCGGAGTGCGTTCCATCGCACTCCTTCAGGTCGCCTAACTTGCAGCACGCCTATTCCCCAAAAATGAAGAAGTGACTTTTTATACAAATCACACCAATAAATCATCATTTCACAAACTATAACTTGCATATCTGCAAATTTTTCCGTACCTTTGCAGCGGAATAAGTATTCGCCATTCGCGAATTGCGTAAAATGCGATATAACTGACTAATATACGATTACATGAAGTCGCAATATATTGTTGTTTTATTAAAAAATAACCTCGCGCGGAAAGGAGCTTTCTGCCAACAGATAAGCAATATCTTCTGCGCGTGGGCAATAGATCCTACCATTATACAACACTATAGTGACTATGCAGAAAACCAACAACCAACGGTTGCAAGCTATTGCATCAGCCATGCAAAAACTCATTGCACGCCTCGTGTACGTAAGCAGTACAATGGCTGGTGCGCACACTACAGACCTAACTGCTAAGAAGCTACGAACCACCTTGAATTTGGATTAGCACACTCATGTTTACACGAACAATACAACTCATAGGCGAAAACGGTTTTGCGACGCTGCAAAAAGCGCGCGTAATATTATTTGGTGTCGGAGGCGTGGGCGGATGGTGCGCAGAAACACTCCTGCGCACAGGTATCGGACACCTAACCCTTGTGGATTTCGACACAGTGGACACCACCAATCTCAATCGTCAAGTGGTAGCCACTGCCAGCAATATCGGGCAAAGCAAAGTGCTCGAGATGCAAAAGCGATTGCTTAGCATTGCCCCCGAAGCCGATGTGCAAGCCATTGACCAACAATACAATGCCGACACAGCCGATACCTTTGACCTCGCACAATATGACATTGTGATTGATGCCATTGATATGGTGGATTGCAAAGCACTTCTTCTCTACAACGCTACCGCAGCAGGCTGCCGTGTGTATTCCAGCATGGGAGCAGGGCGTAAAACCGACCCACAGACGATTCATACTGCTGAGTTTTGGAAGGTGCAAGGTTGTCCCCTCGCGCGTGCATTGCGCACAAAAATGAAAAAGGCAGGCTTGTTGCCTGCCTCTAAGATTCAATGCGTCTATTCCGAAGAGATTGCTGGCGAAAAAGGTACCCTCGCTCCCGTAGTCGGAGTCTTTGGCATGACCCTCGCCAGCATGGTCATCAACGAAATTACTCATTGAGCAATTTCTCCAAACAAACTTGCAGCGCCTCTGTCCAATGAGGAATAGCGATGCCGAAGGTCTGCTTAATCTTTGTTTTGCTCAGTACGCTATAATGTGGGCGTGGCGTTTGGTATTGATATTCGCTGCTGAGGATAGAACGGAGTTGGCAAAATGCTATTTTGTTTGCAGCCTCCTTACCTAATAAAGATTGTGCGCGTGTAAAAATCTCATGCGTGAAATCATACCACGAGCATACGCCCTCGTTGGTAAAGTGATATACGCCAGGTCGCCAAACAGGAGCATTGATAGCTGCAAAAATAGCCAAAGCAAGGTCAGCAGCATAAGTAGGCGAACCTATCTGATCAAACACAACACCCAACGACTCGCGTTCTTGCCCCAAACGCAACATCGTCTTCACAAAGTTATTACCATAGGCAGAATACAGCCATGCTGTACGAATGATGATGGACTCAGGACAAACGGCTTGTAGCAGCACCTCGCCCTCTCTTTTTGTTCGTCCATAGGCAGTGCGAGGAGCCACAGAGTCTGTCTCTGCATATGGCACACATGCCTCACCCGAGAAGACATAATCGGTACTGATATGAATAATGCGTGCGCCTGATAGACCTAAGTTCTCGACCGCCAAGGAATTAATTTTGTGGGCTACATCCTCGTCTATCTCGGCTTTGTCCACATTAGTATAGGCGGCGCAATTGACGATGATATCAATGGCGTTGTCCTTCACAAACTGACTCACTGCCTCGCGTGAGGTGATGTCCAGTTCTGCTATATCTGTGAAGAAATATGTATGTTGTGTATGTTGCGCCGAGAGGACACGCATCTCGTTGCCTAACTGTCCGTTAGCGCCAGTAATAAGAATATTCATTTGATTTACATTTTTGACTATAATGTACTATTTAATTAAAAGGGATTGTCGAAATCATGGAGAAGAGGGTGATGCTTATCTTTCTCGCTGAGAATCATCTGCTCGGCAGGGATTTGCCAATCAATATTCAGCGCGGGGTCGATCATGAGAATACCTCCGTCGGCCTCAGGGTGATAGAGGTTGTCACACTTATATGTAAATACCGCACGTTCGCTTAACACAGAGAAACCATGTGCAAAACCGCGTGGGATATAGAACTGGCGATGACTTTCGGCATCCAATACCACAGCAAAATGCTGACCATACGTAGGACTATCTTTACGCAAGTCCACAGCCACATCCAGCACACGACCTTCAGCACAACTGACCAACTTGGCTTGAGTGTAAGGAGGGCGTTGGAAATGCAAACCACGCACCACACCATATGAGGAGCAAGACTGATTGTCCTGCACGAAAGTGGCATCCACACCCACTTCACGGTAGCGTTGCTCGTTGTAAGTCTCGATAAAATAACCGCGTGCATCGCGAAAAACCTTAGGTTCGATAACCAACAGACCCTCAATAGGTGTTTTGAAAACTTCCATAACTTTTACGAAATATGGCGCAAAGGTAGTGTTTTTTTTGCATATTTGCAAATAAAAGTACGATGTACTTTGTCAAATCGTAAATATTGTGTACCTTTGCACGATTTTTTATAGATTATAGGTAGTATGAAAAGTATTTTTCGTTTGTTGATTGTTGCGACAGCATTCTTATGCGCTACTCCTGTATTGGCAGTAGCACCATTACCAGAATTAGGATTGACGGAACCAATGCGCCTCCGTGCTCCTTTTACCATAAACAATAAGCACACCCAAAGTCGCGTGGCCTCACAGTCGGATGGCAAATCGTTAGCTGAACGCGGATTGCTAATTGTGGTTGAGTTTACAGATGTGTCATTGTCTGAAGGGAATACAATTCAGTCCTTTGATTCGCTTGCTAATGGCGATAACTATACTCACAATGGTGCTACAGGATCGTGCAGACAGTACTTCGAAGCGCAATCCAATGGTCAGTATTCTCCATGTTTCGATGTAGTGGGACCTGTAAAGTTGCCTCACGATATGGCATATTATGGAACTAATGACGATGAGGGGTATGATCTGTATGTTGTTGATTTCGTGATAGATGCATGTCGTGGTGCAGATGCGTTGGACGTGGACTTTTCACAATATGATCATGACAATAATGGTATGCTGGATTTTGTGTATATTATTTATACAGGCCACGCCGAGTCTGAGGGAGGAGGGGCAACAACGATATGGCCACACAACTGGGATCTAATATCTGCTTTGTACTATGGATATACCAATCAAAATGAATATTATGCCTATTCCGATGTGGATTATAAGCTGCCAAGTTTTGATGGTAAAATACTTAACGAATATGCTTGCTCAAATGAAATACGGCGAAATGATTCGCGTACTGGAATAGGTACCATCTGCCACGAGTTTAGCCATGTATTGGGTCTGCCAGACTATTACCTAACCACAGAGTCTCCTATAACCAATCAGCGTCTTACCCCTGGTGCATGGTCACTGATGGGCTATGGCAATTATCTGAACGAAGGTAATACGCCACCCAACTTCTCCGTATATGATAAGTATTTGCTTGGTTGGCTTACACCTACTATTCTTGATAAATCGCAGTCGCTCACTATTCCTGCGGATGGCACGACTACTTATATGCTAACTCGCAATCAAACACATGTAGAAGAAGGCGCGTATCGTACTGATACTGTGTATTATATCGAGAACCGACAGCAAGATGGTTGGGATGCGTATCTACCAGGACATGGCATGCTTGTTTGGCGTGTGATGTACAATCAAGAGGATTGGTACAACAACTGTCCTAATGATTATGTAGCGAGGTATCTTCTCGTTTCAGCCGAGTCTAAGTCTTCACCTTATACCGAAGGAAAAGCGAAGCCTGAAGTTCCATTTCCAGGTTCCAATAACCAAACAAAATATGAGCCTTTTAAAGAATACAATGGTTTATATAATATTCAAGAAACCAATGGAATCATAACCTGTGATTTCACCACCACAAACAGTACAATTGATGTAGAAATAGTGCCTGTTCCTAATAAGCCTGTTGTATGGTACAACCTCTTGGGACAACCCATAGATATTCAGTCGCATAAGGGTATTGCAATTAGCAAGCAGGGCAAGGTGCTGGTTCAATGATAGACCATCATATATAAAAAGAAACGAGGGCGAATGCCCTCGTTTCTTTTTATACTGCCCAATGGTTTATTCATACTGCTGGAATAGAAAATCGTTGTACGGATAGCGCTGAATATGAATAGCCTTGATTCGGTCGTAAAAGAGCGCTTTCAGTTCGTCGATATTTATCTTTTGGCGTGCAGAGATGAAGATGCAATCATCGTGCAACTTCGCCATCCATGTGTGTTGCAGTTCCTCCAACGAAATATTCTCACGCTTGAGAGGCGTAAGGTCATCTTCCTCTTTAGGCGTATAGGTGAAAGCATCTATCTTGTTGAAGACTACGATACGAGGAATCTGTGCCACGGTCTTCTCGGTCTTGCGACCTGCTTTTTGCTTCTTGGACCATGGGTCTACCTCTTTAACTTCAGTCTGCTTGGTGAGCAGTTCGTTGATAGTCTCCTCCACAACTTCGTATTGCTCCTCGAAATTTGGGTGCGATATATCCACAACGTGGATGAGTAGGTCAGCCTCTCGTACCTCATCCAATGTGGACTTGAAAGACTCCACCAAGTGGTGGGGCAACTTGCGGATAAAGCCCACTGTGTCGGAGAGTAGGAAAGGCAGATTCTCTATGGTCACTTTACGCACAGTAGTATCCAGCGTAGCAAAGAGTTTGTTCTCCGCAAAGACTTCCGACTTACTGATAAGGTTCATGATGGTGGACTTGCCCACATTGGTATAGCCCACCAGTGCCACACGCACCATCTTGCCACGGTTCTGGCGTTGGGTGGCCATTTGGCGGTCAATCTTCTTTAGCTCTTCGCGTAGCAGCGCAATACGCTGACCGATGATTCGTTTATCTGCCTCAATCTGCGTTTCACCCATACCACGGCTGGTAGTGCCACCACCTCGCTGACGATCCAAGTGCGACCACATACGGGTCAAACGAGGTAACATGTATTGCAGGTGCGCCATCTCCACCTGTGTCTTGGCATAGGAGGTCTGCGCGCGATGGAGGAAGATTTCCAGAATGAGGATAGTACGGTCAATCACACGAACGGGCTGTTTGTGATTATCCTTTATCTCATTCTGATTATGCGCGTTGAGTGCTTTCTCTATGTTGCGCAACTGGCGAGGAGATAACTCGTCGTCAAAGATGACCATGTCGATAAAATCATCGGTATCAGCCAGTTGTTGTACACACTGGTTAATCTCTTGCAGTTTACCTTCGCCCACATAGGTGGACGTATTTGGATAGTCAAGGCGTTGTACAAAACGCTTGACACAATTGGTATTGTTCGTGTCGGCAAGGAATGCCAACTCATCCAAGTACTCGTTAGTTCTTTCTTCGTTTTGGTTGGGAGTAATAAGTCCCACTAAAACAGCATTTAGTTTGCCCATAATATACAATTGTTTATGAGTATTTAGAGAGTGAATAAAATCATTAGTGCGCTTCGAGCCAATTGATGCCAACACCGCAATCTGCTATAAGAGGAATTGTGAGGTGAACCACATTCTGCATTTCGCTCACTACAATCTTGCGCACCGTATCTACTTCATCCATAGGTACATTAAAGTTCAATTCATCATGTACCTGCATAATCATCTGCGTCCTCAGTCCTTCTTCTTTTATGCGACGATGGATAGTGACCATTGCCATTTTGATTATATCCGCTGCTGTACCTTGGATAGGCGAATTGACGGCATTGCGCTCTGCAAACGAACGAACCGTAGCATTATGCGAAAGAATATCAGGGAGATAACGTTTACGCCCAAAAAGCGTAATAGCATAGCCTCGCTGACGAGCTAACTCCTTTTGGCGTTCTATATAACCAATCACACCAGGGAAAGCAGCAAAATAACCATCAATAAGAGCTTTTGCTTCGGATCGAGAGCAGTCAAGTTGTTGGGCGAGTCCAAATGCCGAAATACCATAAATAATACCAAAATTAGCAGTCTTGGCTTGTCGGCGTTGCTCTTTTGTTACCTGCTCCATAGGCACACCAAAAATCTTTGATGCTGTAGCCACGTGAATATCCTGTCCTGAACGGAATGCTTCAACCAAATGCGGGTCTTGAGAGAGATGCGCCAAAAGGCGCAACTCAATCTGCGAATAATCAGCAGAAAGAAACATGCAACCCTCATCAGGAATCACAGCTTGTCGGATTAGTTGTCCACGTTCGCTTCGAATAGGCAAGTTTTGTAAATTCGGATTTGAAGACGAAAGGCGACCTGTAGCCGTCACAGTCTGATTGTAAGTAGTATGAATCTTCCCCGTATTGGAATTAATATAAGTTGGCAATGCTGAAATATAGGTAGAAATTAATTTCTTTATTTCACGATAATCGAGAATCATTCCTATTACAGGATGCTTATGTTTGAGCGCCAAGAGTATTTCTTCAGATGTAGAATATTGTCCTGTCTTCGATTTTTTAGCTTTTGTATCAAGCTTTAGTTGATCGAAAAGTACTTCTCCCACCTGCTTTGGTGAATTAATATTGAATGTCGTTTCCGCTGCGGTATATATCTTTTGCTCAAGTTCTTGCAACTCTTCGTTAAGTTGTATCTCCGCTTGTTTAAGCATACTAATATCGACACGAACCCCCGCCTGCTCCATTTCACGAAGGATACCTGAAAGCGGTAGTTCCACCTCCTGATAGAGATTCCAAAGAGCTGTATCCGCCTTCAGTGCATCCCATTGAATGGGTTGTGCTGGATTGTATGCTACTTCTGGATTAAGCAAATATGCCACCAAACGCCCCTCTAATGACTCCTGCTGTTCAGCAATTGCATGAGCATCATATGTATCTTTGAAGGAATCCGCTTGCATCGAATCATTCTCTGTAGCTGCAAATAAGTCAAGTGTTGCCTCTTGTGGTTTAGCCTTTTTAATAGATTTGGCTATTGGCAATTGACTATTAGCAATTGATGATGGTGCCTGCTTGAGTAGGGAATTAAACTCTAAGTCACGATATAGAGGGACAATTTTTTCCCAGTCTCGCTCCTGACAAACAAGCGACGGCGCATCAAAAACGATAGGTACGTCAGTTTTAATGGTTGCCAAAAATTTAGAGAAACGAATTGCCTCCACCTGCTCCCGCACTTTGCGTTGCAGTGCGCCCTTGAGTTGATCTGTATTCTCAAGTAGATTTTCTATAGAACCAAACTGCTGAAGAAGTTGTACGGCTGTCTTCTCCCCTACCCCTTTACAACCTGGGATATTATCACTACTATCGCCCATCAGCCCCAACAAATCAATTACCTGCGATTGATGTTGCAAACCATATTTTTCGCATACCTCCATAGGTCCAAGTTTTTCAAACCCTCCCGTATGGCGCGGACGAAACATAAAAATATGTTCCGTCACCAATTGTCCATAGTCCTTATCAGGGGTAGCCATATAAACTTCAAATCCCTCTTTCTCCGCCTGATGAGCGAGCGTTCCTATTACGTCATCTGCCTCATAACCTGCCACCTCCAATATGGGGATATTCATCGCTTGAAGCAATTGTTTAATTCGTGGAACAGCCCATCGTATATCTTCGGGGGTCTCTTGTCGTTGTGCTTTGTATTGCTCAAAAGCTTCGTGACGAAATGTAGGTCCCGCAGGATCAAAAGACACTGCAAGATGAGTCGGTTTGACTCTCTTTATCAAGTCCTCAAGCGTAACTACAAAACCAAAAATAGCAGAAGTATTCTCTCCACGAGAATTCATACGAGGAGCACGAATAAAAGCATAATAGGCGCGATAAATCATCGCATACGCATCTATGAGCAATAAAGTTTTCAAAGCGGAAAAGTTTTTTAGAGTTTTACAAGGTAAAAATTACCATCTAATTGGAGTCTGTCCATGCTGCTGGAGATAAGTGTTAGCTCGAGAGAAGTGTCCACAGCCTATGAAGCCACGATATGCGCTCAACGGACTCGGATGTACAGCCTCCAAAACCAAATGTTTGCGACGGTCAATATACTTACCCTTGCGTTGTGCATAACTTCCCCACAACATAAAGACTATCTTCTCCCGCTTTTCATTCAATGCCATGATGGCAGCATCAGTCAGTTCTTCCCACCCTTTTCCTTGGTGACTACCTGCACGATGCGCTTCCACCGTGAGCGTTGCATTCAACAGCAATACACCCTGTTCCGCCCAATGAGTAAGATTTCCCGAAGTGGGGATTGGTTTGCCTAAATCTCGATTGAGCTCCTTGTATATATTTTCTAATGATGGCGGAATACGCACTCCATCCTGCACAGAAAAACATAGTCCATGTGCCTGATGAACATCATGATATGGATCTTGACCTATTATCACCACACGCACTTTGTCAAACGGACACAAGTCGAAAGCACGAAAAATTTGTCCAGCAGGAGGGAAACATTGATGAGTAGCATATGCATGGCGCACAAAATTTGTCAGCAACTCGAAGTATGGTTTATCGAATTCGGGTTGCAACACTTGTCGCCAACTTTCATCAATACGCACAGTCATCGTGTAATATCAAAAAGGATACAACGTCTTTATAGTTCTATACACTAATCATTAAGAATGAGCATCGCATCTCCATAATCGCCAAATCTATACCCCTCTTTGACAGCCTCTTTATAAGCACTCATCACATTTTCATACCCACCATAAGTAGCCACCATAATAAGTTGGGTGGACATAGGCATATAGAAATTAACGAAAAATGCATTTGCTACCGAGAAGTCATATGGCGGATAAATAAATTTATTGGTCCAGCCATCATATGCTTTGATTTGTCCATTCGTACCTACCACGTGCTCCAAGGCACGCATAACCTCCGTTCCAACTGCGCAAATCATACTATTATTCGCATGAGCCTTATCTACGGCATCTGCCAATTCCTGAGAAATGCTAATCTGCTCACTTTCCACCTTATGCTTGGTCAAATCTTCTACATCTACTGGTTTGAAGTTACCCAAACCAACATGAGAAGTCAACATATATGTATCTACACCACGTATCTCTAAACGCTTGAGCAAATTTTTTGAAAAGTGCATTCCCGAAGCTGGTGCGGCAACTGCACCTATATGCTTTGCGAAAACAGTCTGATAACGCTCTTCATCCATCTCATCCACCAACAAATCACTGAATACTTTTTCATATTCCTCATACGTTTGCTCGGTCATAGGACGTGTAATGTATTTGGGTAGTGGAGTTGTACCCATAGCGTAGAGATTATCCACAAACTCGTCACCGACGTAATCCGTCAAGAAACGCAGCGTGCGACCACGAGAAGTGGTATTGTCAATCACTTCTGCAAAAATCGTAGCATCATCATCAAAAAACAATTTATTACCTATACGAATCTTTCGTGCAGGGTCCACTAAGACATCCCAATAACGATTCTCATGATGCAACTCACGCAATAGAAATACTTCAATATTTGCGTTTGTCTTTTCCTTTTTAGCATACAAGCGAGCAGGAAAGACCTTCGTGTCGTTCGCTACCAGAATATCTCCCTCTCCGAAATACTCTGCAAAATCGCTCACCATCTTATGCTCAATCCGACCTGTTTTTGCGTGCAAAACCAACATTTTTGCTTCATCGCGAAAACGGCTTGGGAACTGCGCAATTAATTCATCTGGCAGTTTGAATTTGAAATCACTTAATCTCATTATCTATCAAGTTTGTAAATTGTTCAAATGTTATACAATCCTCTAAACGAATATCTCCGACCTTCGTTCTGCGCAATGCTATTAAATGTGCGCCACTATGTAAACGCTGACCTATATCACGCGCCAAAGCTCGTATATAAGTGCCCTTCGAACAAACAATACGCAATGTTAATTGCATATCCCGTTCGTCAAAGTTCAAAATTTCTATCTCATCGATAACCAGCAATTTCGCTTTCAACTCCACATCTTCTCCTTTTCGAGCTAACTTATACGCACGCTTCCCATCCACCTTAACTGCGGAAAACATGGGCGGAACTTGCCATTGTTCACCCTCAAAAGAAGGGAGTACCTCTTCCACCAACGCACGCGTGATATGCTCTGTCGGATAAGTGAAGTCTATCTCCTTTTCAAGATCAAAACTGGGGGTTGTTGCACCAAGTTGAAGGGTTGCTATATATTCTTTTTGATGAGCCTGCAACTGATCTATCAATTTGGTTTTCTTGCCTGTACACACAACAACGACCCCCGTTGCCAAAGGATCAAGTGTACCTGTATGTCCTACTTTTAACTTTTTTACACCTAACCTTTTGCATAAGAGCCATCGCGCCTTCCCTACAACATCAAAACTCGTCCAACGATAGGGTTTGTCAAATGCTAATATCTCCCCCTCAACAAAGTCCATACACAATAGAGAAGATTCCTACACAAAGACAATAAATAGCAAAATATACTAATTTCTGACGACGTACAATATTAATCATAAACTTGCATGCCAAACAACCAGAAATAAATGCAGCTAAAAAACCTACTACCATGGGTAACAGACCCAAAGAACTTACCACTTCGCCACTCAAAATATCCAACAATTCCAAGAATGCTTCACCCAAAATAGGAATTAAAACCATTAAAAACGAAAATTTTGTGACACTCTCCTTTTTTACTCCACATAACAAACCTGTAGCTATCGTTGTTCCACTACGACTCAAACCTGGCAAAACAGCCACAGCCTGAGCAAGACCAATAATAACTGCATCCTTATACCCCACTTCATGTCCTAATCCAACACGATGCTTGCTCAACCATTCGCTCACATACAAAAGAACAGACGTTATACATAAACATATGCCAACAAGCAATAATCCGCTTCCAAAGAAATTTTCAACCTGCTCCTTAAAGAACATTCCTACGATAAAAACTGGTATCATTGACACCAGAATCATGGCTATATAATTCTTGTCCTCATTCCACTGTATAGTTGTGAATGTTCCTTTGAACAATTGCGCTACTTCTTTCCACAAAATCACCAATGTAGAAAGTACTGTTGCTGTATGCACTACAATAGCAAAAGTAAGATTCTCTTCACCTGCTGTCCCCAATAGAGCCTGACCTATTTCCAAATGACCTGAAGAAGATACAGGTAAAAACTCTGTAAGCCCTTGAATTATGCCTAATATAAGCGCTTCCCACCAACTCATTTCCTACGAGGTTTGAAAAGGATTCCTACTATCATCACAGAAAAACCAAACAAAGATATCATCGGTCCTACCGTAATGCGACGAAAAGAAAATATATCAGGATTATATTCAGTTGCACTACTTGGCTCACCTGTCATTAAAGCAAATCCTAATATAATGATTACCAAACTAATGGCTATCAAAACTGCATTAAATTTTGGAAGATTAAATTTCATACATTTTACTGGTCTTCATTCGTATATATCTATTAGTTGCTGCCAATGAAGCAAAAAAGGTGATAGTCAAACCTGTAGCAAAAACCATTATTGTTACAAAAGCTATATTCTGCCAAATTAAAGGAAATAATACCACTCCCAAGCGAGTTTGACAATAATAATACGTAGCCGATAGCAATAATAGCGCTAACAACGATGCCTCAATTCCCATGCGAACATTTCTACGTATTAAAGGCCACTTTATAACCCAAGGAGTCGCACCTACCAAACGCATCGTATTGATTAAGAAACGCTTAGAATACACTTGCAATTGAATGGTATTGCTAATCAGCACCAATGCTATCAACAATAAAGCCAATGCAACCACCAATAGAACTAAAGCTATCTCACTGAGATTTTTATCTAATACCTTTACCACATCTTGCTGATAAAAAACTTTATCCACAAAAGGCATACCCAACAAACCTCGCTCTATCTTCGTAATACTATCTGACTGAGCATAAATAGATCGCAATCGAATCTCATACGAGTCGGTCAAAGGATTGTAGCCTAAAAACTTTTGAGGATCTTCACCCAAATTAGCAATATGCTCTTGCAAGGCATCATCGCGAGAAATATACCGATAATCTAAACAATAAGAGGCAGACTTTAACAGACGATCCACACGAGCCACCTCGTCGGTAGTGCAATCATCTTTCAATACTACAGAAAGCACTACATTTTCCTTGACATGACGCATTAACTCGCGCGCAGAAAGTAATAAGAGACACTCAAGCCCTACCAAAAACAAAACCAATGCCACCGACAAAGTGGCAGTAGAATAAACTGTTAATAGACTACGTCTTTTCATTATATAAATATATAGGTTGCCCAATAAATATTAGGCAACCTATATGATAAAAATATTAATACTCCCACAAATCCTGCTCTGCACTCAACAATTCCCACTCAATACGAGCTTGCTCTCTAGCAATCTCTTCTGGAGTTGTTGCGTAATCAGGGATCATACGATCATACACATTGCTTGCACCTACCAAGTATGATGTGTATAACTTCATAGCAAAGAAGTCATCAAATGTCACACGCTTCGAGTCATTGTCACGTGGCATCAAATACTGTTGAGCCATATATGGACGGAAAGCATCAAATGGTACCCAGAAAAGAATCTGACCATACAATGCCTCCATAATTGGCATTTCATCATAATAGGTAGTATTGTCTGCGTGCATTGGAGCTATCGCCAAAATCTTGGAATACAAACGAGAGTAGTGCTTATCAAAGAAGATGACCTCTTGAATTACATACTTCAACTGATTACGCACAAAACCTCTGTATGAATAGTTGTTAAATCGCATCTCTTGAGTTGTGGAATCATAGTTGAGCAACATATATTCAGAGGTAGCGATATCGCCATCACCCAATTCACCTGTGCGGTCTGTATTCAATACTGTTGGAATCATTTCGCGTGGCATAGGAGGCAAATTGAAATATGGTTTTATATCACCAATATCTGATGCCTTCTCATACACTTCCATACCATCTTGAATTGCGTTCAGCATCACCAAAAACAAGGATTTGTACTGAGGATCTTCTGATGATATAGGATTATATAATTGATAATTTTGCTTAAAGCGCATATCAATAATACGATACACTATACGCGACCACACAACATCATCTGAACGGTGAAAAACACTTACCAAAGTGTCAGCAGATTCTGCCAATTCTTGGGTCTCTAAACGAATGTTACCCATATCATCAAAGAACGAATTCACCTTGTATTGCGCGTGAATGGTCACGGATGCCAAAAGCGAAAAAAGAACAAAAATTACCTTCTTCATAATTCAATATTAATTTAACTCAATAGGAAGACCACGAAGTTGAATTTCTTTTCCATCGGGTCCTTTTGCCTTAATATACATCAGGTTAACAGTATTTCCTTGCTTGAGCTTTTTGATTGCTGCCAATGCTTTATCATCAAAACGATCACCCTTCACAGAGATAGATGCACCTGTAGGCAACTTCACTTGGAAACCAGTAATCTCAAATTTTGCTTGAACCAAACCATCTGCACCATAGGATGCTACGATTTTGTTGCTTGGGTTAACCAATTGCGCACGTGGAACACGTGTGTCTTCAGTTGGCACACCATTAATCTCAAAATATGCATCTGGACGAGGCAAGTTCTTAACACGATAAGTATGAGAACCCATCAATGCTGGCGTACCGCCAATATTAGCATAAACCTCAATATTTAAATTCTCTGGAGAATTAGCGTTAGGACGAATAATCCACATTCCATCTTTTTGAGTTATAGAGGCTTGAGCACAACTCACTTGCAACAAGTGAGCACTCACACCTGGCACTGAAATAGAGAATGGGTTGTCATAACCACGATACATAATATTCAAGTCGGTGTTAGAAATAGTCGCTGTTGGCTCACCTACTGTATATTCGCGCTCAAATGGCAAGTATTGCATCACACCTTGTTGATCCATATAGCCAATCTTACCTACAATCTTCTGCACACCTACGTTATTAGCTACAACCTCATAAATACCTTTGTTGTTCAATTTCTGACCATTGACATAGTATTCTGGAGTTTGTGTAGAGTCAATCGCTGCCAAGATTACTTGTGCAGTATATTTTGTACCCTTTACCACATAGTTTGCAGAAGGAATCACGTATGCATTAAATTTGTTTACGCGCAAGTCTCCCGCATCGGTAGCACCCAATAGCAATCGTGTGGCAACGCCCTCGCAGTGACGAATATCATTTTGCAATTTTGTCAAAATTGTGATTGATGCACACATTGGCATTTCATTGAAAATCATATTCTCCCATGTTACAGGATCGCCCTCGGCATTTGTACCGTCTTCTGTTACGAAAGTACGATTCATCTCCTCATGAAACATCGTTGCACCAGGAGCATCTTCTGTAAACTTAATCAAGAAATTGCGGAAACGATTGATTTTCTCCTTTAGAACTGTAGCATTACCCTCACTAATAGCGTATTGAGATGGAATATTGGTATCATCTTTCTTACCAATCTCACTTACCTTAGCATCTTTCTTTGCTTTATTTCCATCAGCCAACAACACCATATCGTCCTTAAACGTTTGCACATACTCAAAGAACTCATCCGAAACTCTTTTCACCTCCATGGCTTTATCATACCACTCTTGTGTCTTCTCTGGATTCTTATCCAAAGCTGCCTTAAAGGTAGCATAAGTCTCTGCATTACTATCCTGCATTGTGTCGATTGTTGCGTGCAAACTCTCGTCCACTTGCGTATATCCATTCAGGATGGCTGCACTGACGTTGAGCGCCAACATAGCGGTCAACACCAAATACATCATACCTATCATCTTTTGTCTCGGAGTTTCCGGACAATTAGTTGCTCCACCCATACTTTTTCAATAAGTAATTGTAATTAATCGTGAATACAATCTATCATTCATTAAGACAATGCGCTAAGCATATTGCCATATACCTTATTCAAGTCTGCTACTTGGCTCGCCAATTGCTTAGCACCTGCCTTGCATGCTTCTTGATCCTTTAATGCCTCTGCTGCTACATCGGTCATCTTCTTAACAGTTACTGTCAAGCCTTCGATTTGTTGAGTTGCACCATTCACCTTCTCTGCTTGTGCCTTGTATGCATCTACCTGTGATTGTACTGCATTCACTTGCAACTCATATACTGCATTCAAACTATTCAATTGTTTAGCTACAGCTGCTACCTTATTTTCATACTCCTTAGTACCTGCTGCTACATTCTTCATGTCGCTCGCCACTTGAGTATAGGTCTCGCACAAAGCCTCGCTCTTCTCACTGATGGTCTTACCTGCTGCCACAAATTGCTCCGCAGCTTGACCTGCTGCGGCCATTTTCTCTGTTAATTGAGTAGTAGCTGTTGCCACTTTACCCAATTCGCTCAATTGTGTAGCAGTCTTAGCCAAACCAGCAATACCCTCTTTCAATGAATCCAGATCCTTCTCTGACAAAGATGGTACATTAGTTTTTGAAGACGCACCGCCTTCTGCACCGCCACCCAACAAGGTTGGTTTTGGACGAGATTGCATTTCTTTCAACAACTCTGGCTCTGTTCCATGACCCAACAATTGTGGGAACACTTCATGCCAATGGAACTCTGGGTGAGGTTTGTCAAAACAACCAATCATGAACAACAACGCCTCAGTAATCATACCTACCATCAACACAGCACCTGCACCTGGAAAGTGCATAATCTTAAACAATGCACCGATAATTACCACAGATGCACCGATAGAATAGACCATACCTACTACACGTTTTCCTTGGTAAGAACCATACCATTCCATGAAACGTGCACCAAAACCTTTTTTCTCTACGCTGTGTTCAGCGTTAATTTCTTTTGCCATAATTTTATTATTTTTACTGTTAATATTCTTAGTTTCCAATATATGAACGAACGCAACGGAAGCCTATATAAGAACGACTCTCATATTGATATTCGTAAGAACGAACACCACATTGCAGATAGTAACTAATATCCTTCCAACTTCCACCTTTGATTGTCTTACGCTTTAACACGTCCGACTCATCTCCAAGCGCAGCATATGGATATTCTGGATTCATGTCATGAACATACACGTTAGAAGTAGACGAATATGCAGACGCAGTCCACTCTGATACGTTACCTGCCATATCATACAAACCAAAATCATTAGGCTGATATTGTCCCACGGGTAGAGTTCCTACACCAGTATCGTTGTGATAAGAACCGCGATATGGCTTGAAGTTTGCTAAATAAGCACCACCCGCATCACGAGCATAACGATCGCCCCATGGATACATAGCCATGCGATGACCTCCACGAGCAGCATACTCCCACTCTGCCTCTGTTGGCAAACGATAAGCATTGGCATAAACACCATGCGACTTCAGCAAATGAGTACGCCAATGGCAGAACGCCTGAGCCTGCTCCCATGTTACACCCACCACTGGATAATCTGAATAACCAGGAAGATTAAAGTAGCTATATAGTAATGGATCATTATAGGAATATTCAAAATCACGTGCCCAAACCATTGTATCTGGATACACGCAAATAATACCATTGGTGATAATATCTTTAGGCTCTCTCAATGGACGCACTTTGGTATCAGAATGTATCTCATCGTTCTCAACCCAGAAGGTATCAATACGAACTGTTGCACCCGCTGGATAACGACCACGAGCCACATCAAAGCGATTCTCCGCTCTCACTGCCTCATCTATATTTACCCATGTATAGTTGTAGCGAAGTGCTGTAGTATTCAACTCTCCACGACCATTATCGTAGAAGAGAGGAGATAAAATATCCGCCATTGGTTCATCTGGGCTAAAACGATCCTCCCATGGGATACGCTTCTTCCAGTTTATCAAAATCTGATCATCATCAGCCTCATACCCCTTTTGTATCGCATATTCACTCTCTGCACCCTCCTCTTCTATCAACAACGAATACGCAATTGAATCACGCACCCAATCCACAAATTGGTGATACTCACTATTAGTGATTTCTGTTTCATCCATCCAGAAAGCATTCACAGTCACCATAACGTTGTTGTCTTGCTGATTGAAAATTGCAGACTGTGAGTTTGCTCCCATCAAGAAAGCTCCTTTGCGGATAAGAACCATACCATAAGGATTAGGCTCTATAAAGCCACCACCGGGACGAGAACCGACCAACTCCCCGACAGGCTTATTACAAGCCACCAAACCTAATAGTAATACTACAATTGATAATACTTTTGTTACTTTCATACCTTTATTTTGTATTTAATTTATATTCCATTTTTACAAATATCTCACACTCTTATAGCGATTGGTTCGCTTTGGCCTTAGAATATCAAAACCATATGCCAAATACACTTCGTGAGAGCCATAACTCTCTCTTATCAAACCATTTGCAGGCAACTCATACGTATATCCTATCTGCAAACCATCCACAATTTCCATCCCCAACAACACATTCACACTCCCCGCAATACGATACCCTAATCCAAAATGATATCGCTCCACCAACTGGGTCAATAAGGTTATATTGACATCCCAACTCCTAAAGTCCGTCTGCAACATCGCACTTGGCATCAACACCCATCTCTTATCCCTCAACCTCCAATTATATCCACCCGCCGCATACAACGAACCTCTAACATGTATCTCCGTCCAATCACTCCACTCCAATACAGGACTCGTCAAGTGACCATAACTCACACCAGCCCACCACGTTAAAGCAGAATAATACACACCCACACTCATATCAAACCCCATACCCGAAACACCCTTTTCACTACCACCCGTAGCCGAAGGTATAGCCTCATCGTTAGTTGTATGATATGCATTATCCTCCACTTGAGCCAAATTATCCAAGTTTATGCTATCTACCGCAAAACTCAAATTCATAAAGCCCAAATCAGAACCAACACTCAATTCTCCTTTACCCAAACGAAACTTGTATGCGTATCCCACGTAAAAACTTTGATTCGAAAACAAACCAAAACGATCATTCATAAACCGCACACCAGCAGCATGTTGGGTCTTTCCTATCACAAAAGGCGAAGTAAAAGAGAAATATGTCGTCATCGGAGCATCCATTATGCCTGTAAAATGCATACGATGACTTCCATACACCTTCATCAAGTCACCCTCACCTGCCGCCGCAGGATTATAGGAACTTTGCATAAACATATATTGCCCTATCTGTGGGTCAAATTGAGCGTGCAAACCTGCTACACACAAAACAGCACCACACAACAGTACAATATAGCGTTTCACAACATTGTCAATTTTTACTTATACCAAAAACTAATTAATACTCTTCTTCGTCAAAAAAGAAGTCGTCTTTAGTAGGATAATCGGGCCAAATATCTTCTATCGACTCGAATATCTCCTCATCATCATCTATTTCTTGAAGATTTTCTATCACCTCCATAGGAGCACCTATACGTTGAGCATAGTCCAGCAACTCATCCTTCGTTGCTGGCCATGGAGCATCCTCAATTTTTGTCGCTAATTCTAAAGTCCAATACATATCATTTTCAACGCATTAAGCACTTGTTACGAAATTATCGTGCAAAAGTAGTACTTTTTTTTCACATATGCAAAAAAAAATGCAATTTTTATTCTTTTTTCCAAAAAACCGGCTTTATTTTCTCCTTTTTTGCTATCCAACGTGACAAAACAAACCAATAATCACTCAATCTATTCACAAAGCAACACACCTCCTCCGACAACTGCATATCACCTTCCACAACCAGCACCACCATCTCTCTCTCCAGACGACGAGTTACCGTTCGACACACATGCCCTATTGACACTGTTTCATTGCCAACAGGCAAAATAAACTCACGCAATACCTCCAGCTCGCTCTGCATTTCATCAATCCATTTCTCCAACTGATTTACAGCTACTTTCGATAAGGACATCTCTGCACCTGCCAAGATGGCTCCCACATCAAACAAACGACTCTGCACCCAATCCAACTGCTCATCCACCACCACATGCCATATAGGTGATTCACCTGCTATTTTTGCACGCAACCAACCCACATAACTATTCAGTTCATCTGCTGTTCCATAAGCTGCCAATCGCTTATCAGATTTATTCACACGAACACCTGTCGCCAGAGACGTCTTGCCTTTGTCGCCTGTTTTGGTATAAATTTTCATATATTCAATTTGTAATTTTGTTTCCAATAATTCTTATCAAAAAACACCAAACCCATTTGATACAAATCCATCGTACTTGTCACGCGCTTATCTGCGCAGATCTCACGCCATGCCCGCTCCATCTCTTGGCTATAGTGAATATCATCCACTATTATCACACTCTTCTCATGTACTTTTTCCGCTAACACGCTGAAGTACGCACATGTGCTCGCATAGGTATGATTTGCATCCACATACGCAACATCCACGCGTTTCAAATCTCTTGCCAACGCCTCCACATCTATTTCCCCCACCCTACAATCTATATTCTTTATTCCCAAGGTTTTCCAATTCGCTTTAGCAATATCGGCGACAGCGGGACAACCTTCATAGGTAATCACCCTGTTGCGCGAATCCATCGCTGCCAAATATGCCGTTGTCACGCCCAGACTTGTTCCCAGTTCCACAATCACCAGTCCTTCCTTTCCGCTCTCCCCCAACCAATTCACCAACCGCGCCAACATCTGTGCATATTTCCTCTTTGCCAAACTCCCCTTCGCTATATCCTTCACGCGCCTTTCAGTTTTCACCTTTCCGTTTTCAGTTTTCATTTTCCCGCTCCCATAGTCCACGTACTCCAGAGGGCGTTCATCCAGCAACATCGCCTGCCGACGCTCTTCTATCGCATCCCACACATAATAGCTATCATCACCTCGCATCACCAAGCGAACCCATTCAAACAAATAGGGCGAATGAATCCCATGCCCGCCAGTATTCCCAGCAGTCAATTGATGTCTCAACCACGACTTCGCACGATATAAATATACATTTTTCTTCATAAAGGCGTGCAAAAGTACTATTTTTTTTTGACATATGCAAAAAAAGTTGTACCTTTGTAGCAAAATTAGAACTTTTAGAACAGTGGCATTGTCGCGCTTAGAACGTTAGAACTCTTTATGGTACTCAATTACATCTGGATAGGACTTATTCTGCTTGCGGTCATCATGGGCTGCGTGCAATTTTTTGCGTTTGGACAAAGCGAAATTTTCTCCGAGATACTCAATTCTACTTTCACTTCTGCGGAGAGTGGTTTCAAGATTTCCATTGGTTTGGCAGGTGTGCTGTCGCTGTGGATGGGCATTCTCAATATCGGCCAGCAAGGTGGCGTGGTGAATACCCTCTCACGTGGCGTAGCACCATTCTTCCGCCGCATTTTCCCTGAGATTCCGTCCAAACACCCTGTCTTTGGCACGATGTTCATGAACATCGCCTCCAACATGCTGGGTTTGGACAACGCCGCCACCCCTATCGGGCTCAAGGCGATGAACCAGTTGCAGGAGATCAATACCGACAAGACTAAAGCCAGCAACGCCATGATTATGTTCATCGTGCTTGGCGCCAGCGGACTGACCATCATTCCGACCACCATCATGGCATACCGCGCACAGATGGGTGCAGCCAACCCTGCCGATGTCTTCCTACCGCTCATGATGGCTACTTATTTCTCCACCTTGGCAGGCATGTTAGCAGTCTGCTTTGTACAAAAGATTAAGATTTGGGACAAGGTCATCATCGGCACCATTCTCACCCTCACCGCCCTAATGGTCGGCATGCTGTTCGCAGCACGCCATCTGCCCGAAGCCATGCTCAACACCGTTTCCGCACTCGTGGCTGCCATTATGTTGCTCGGTGTTATTTGTTGGTTTATTATCCAAGCCACTGTCCGCAAAGTCAATGTATATGAAGCGTTTATCGACGGAGCTAAAGGCGGATTCCAAACGGCTATTGGTATCATTCCTTATCTAATTGCTATTCTGGTGGCTGTAGGTATGTTCCGCGCCAGTGGTGCGATGGACCTGCTGGAGCAGGGCATCGCTAATCTGTTTGCATGGATGGGTATCAATCCTGATATGGCAGGTGCCGTACCTACGGCATTGATGAAACCGCTTTCGGGTAGTGGAGCTCGTGGTATGATGATTGAGGCGATGGCTACGCACGGAGCCGACTCGTTGGTAGGTCGCTTGTGTTGCGTCTTGCAGGGCACTACAGATACGACGTTCTATATTATCGCCGTGTATTTTGGAAGCGTGGGCATCAAGGACACCCGCCATACAGTTGGCTGTTGTCTCTTCTGCGACCTCATTGGCACCATCGCCGCCTTCATTATTGCTAATATCTTCTTTGGCTAAATCCGTGCCTTGAAACTTTACACTTGCAACTATAAACCAAATATGATTCATTTTTCATCTGAATATATAGACATGCCTTCGCTTGACTACCCACAGGTAGAGCGCTGGATTCGTGCGGTGGCAGCCCAATACGGTTTCTCTGTGGGTGAGTTGAATTATATCTTCTGTGACGACGAGAAGATTTTGGCAGTGAACCGCGAGTTCCTTCAGCACGACTATTATACGGATGTCATCACCTTTGATTATACCACGCGCACGCGTGTGAATGGCGATATTTATATTTCGCTTGATACGGTAGCCACCAATGCCGAACAAATAGGTGCACCATTCCTTCACGAACTGCATCGTATCATTATCCACGGACTACTCCATCTCACGGGTCAGGCAGACAAGACCCCCGAAACCAAAGCCCAGATGACCGCCAAAGAGGAAGATGCCCTCCGCTGCCTGCACCTATAACAATCACGTTTCTTCAGTTTTCCCCCTTTTTTGGCTCTTCGAAAATTTGGTTCATTGTCGCAAGCAACTTTCGACAAGGTAGCAATTTATTTCGGAGAACTACGAATTATTTCTTTCATCTAAATTGACGAAGAACCCGCTTTTCAGCAGGAAATCTTTAGTTATTCTTTAGTTATTAATTAGTGATTCATTAGTTATTTAGCAACTACGAAAATAGAATCAGAGGCTTCCCGTCCCGTCATCGACTGTACCCTCGGTGTGCACGCCGAGTTCTTCTCTCGCCCTCTTCCTTATCTATGTCTATTGCCACTGGGTCTCCGATGACGCATACGTCATGGGGTATTAGATGAATATCATTCGGGTATTGGGCATCCTCTAAACTGAAAATGACGAAAAAAGTGCTATTTTCTTGCACATCTCGCAAATTTTCTGTACCTTTGCAACCGATTCCTACGCTGGAGGGAAATATGTCCTGCGAAAAGCGTTTCGCAAAGGTCTTCTTGGGTAGGTTTCTGACATATTGAATAGCGTTTATTGCGCTTTGCGTTTGATGAGTCGAAAACTTCGCAACTTTTCCAGCCAAATCAAAACCAAAGTAACAGTAAATGCCTATGGGTATGACTATATCCATACTATGCTTGTTTTAAGGCATAGTGTATTGTCATATCAGCGTAGGTTTCCTGTTGTTTATTTGATTTGGTGGGCAATGCGAAGGCCTCGACTTGTAAGTAAGCAACTCGAGGTCTGCGCTTTTTGTGTCACACTATATATATCCCATAACTCTCATTGGATCGACTTATCGGACTTATTTGGCTTATTGCGTTTATTAGACTTATAACACAACAACAAACAATATTAACCCTCTAAATTCAAACAATTATGAGAAAATTATTTATTCTCTTTGTGGCATTCTTTGCCACTACAATCCTCTGGGCACAGACCTTCCAGTCGGGTGATTTGTACTACAAGGTCACAAGTGAAACAACGGTGGAGATAGCTCCAGCCTCTGCTGTCTATGCTAATCTTACTTCTGTGGAGATTCCTTCTACAGTGACCTACGATAGTAAGACTTATAACGTAACAACTATTGGGAACACTGCTTTTCAAGGTTGTAGCAAATTAACATCAATTACCATTCCAAATAGCGTAACAACTATTGGACATAGTGCTTTCAGTGGTTGCTCCTCCCTTACCTCTCTTACGATACCTAAAAGCGTAACAAGTATTGATGTTACTAATCTAGGTATATTATTTGGCTGTAATGCAATGCAGTCGTTAATCGTTGAAGAGGGCAACCCAATTTATGATAGTCGTGACAATTGTAATGCTATTATAGAGACAGCAACCAATACACTTATTGTTGGTCGAAAAATCACAGTGATACCTAATAGCATCACAGCACTTGGACGTTCGGCTTTTTGTGGTTGCCATGATATGTCCTTTATTAATATTCCAGAAAATGTAGTCAGTATCGGCGATTACGCTCTTTCATATTGTAGCGAACTCAATGCCATAACACTACATGATGGCATTACAAATATAGGACAAGGGGCATTCGCCAATTGTATAGCTGCCACATCTATAAACATCCCAGATGGCATAACATCTATCAAAAATGAAACATTTTATTCTTGTGAATCCCTTACCTCTATTACTATTCCTAATAGCGTAAAGAGCATTGGGAATAATGCTTTTTATGGCTGCTCTAAATTGACTTCTATTACTATCCCAGAAAATGTAACAAGTATTGAATATAGTGCTTTCTCATATTGTTCCTCCCTTAATACTGTAATAGTTGAAGCCACCACACCACCAACTTTAGGAAGTAGCGTATTTAATTATAGTAAACCAACTTGCCATATCCCCTTTGGTACATTGGAAGCATACGAAGCATCCGCATGGGCAAATCAAGTAGGTAGTTTTGTAGAAGGAGATGCCCCTGAAAATCATAAAATCTACTATACCACTTCTGATAATCAAGTCATTCCATCAATGAATATATACGGCTCACAGAGATTTGGTTCTAACGTATATCGTAATACCTATGAAGATGGAGTGGGAACCCTTGTATTCAAAACACCTATAACCGAATTGACGGAAGAGGGTTTTCTAGATTGCACTAACTTGACTTCTATTACTTTACCAGAAGGTGTCACCACAATACGTGCAACCTATTTTAAGGGTTGTTCAGCTCTTACCTCCATTACTATTCCTAAAACTGTGACTAATATTCTTGGAGAGTGGTATGATGCAACTAATCGTAGTCTCACAGGCTGTACTTCCCTCGCTTCTATCATAGTAGAAGAAGGGAATAATGTATTTGATAGTCGTAACAATAGCAACGCACTTATCGAAACTGAGACCAACACATTGCTTTGGGGATGTAAAAACTCAACGATACCAGAAGGAATCATAACGATTGGTGAAAGAGCATTTAGTGACTGCGACATCACTTCAGTTACAATTCCTAATAGCGTAACAAGTATTGGAATATCGGCGTTTTTCTCTACGAACATCACATCTATTGACATTCCTAATAATGTAATCGAATTAGGGCATCAAGCATTCAACGGCTGCCACGATTTGATAACTGCTACTATTGGTGATGGAATAAAGAACATACAAAACAACACATTCGGTAGTTGTACTTCACTCACTACTGTTACTCTTGGTAATAATGTAGAGTCTATCGGATACATGGCATTTGAAACTTGCAGCAAACTAACTTCTATTGCTTTACCTGAAGGACTTAAAACTATTGGAGAACAGGCTTTTTATAATTGCTCATCTTTAACCTCTATCACATGTAAAGCAGAAACTCCTGCTACACTTGGCAATTCGGCGTTTGATGGCGTTTCTAACTCTATCTCTGTATATGTACCTTGTGGATGCGCCAAGGCATATACATCAGCAAGTGGTTGGAACTCCTTTACTAATATCCAAGAGCCTGCTGTAGAATATACGATTGGTGTGGATGTAAATGATGCCAGTATGGGTACTGCCCAAGTGGAGCAAAATGATTGCTCTGGTGCCACCATCTCTGCTACCGCTAACGAGGGCTATCATTTCGTACAATGGTCTGACGGCAACACCGACAACCCACGCACACTTACTATTACAGCAGACACAGAACTCACCGCCGAATTTGCTGCTGATAAGGTAGAAACAGAGCAATATATTCGTGAAGTAACGCAAAATACATATGGTACAATCTGTATCCCATTTGGTTCTAACGATTTCTCTGGTGCAACCTTCTTTGAGATTGCATACAAAGCACCATTACAAATCTACTTTGATGAAGTAACTACATTAGAAGCTGGTAAACCATACATCTACTATGCGCATAGCAACCAAATTGTTATTAACTCAAATGGAACGAAAGTGGATAATCCTCTTTCAAACATCAATGGATTATACGGCGTGTTTACAGAAATAGCAGCAGCTGTTGGCAACTTGCTGACAGGTAATTATATTATTAATAGCAATATGCTTCGCTTATGCGGAGATAATTGCTCATTGCCAGCCAATCGTGCGTATGTAATATTAAAGGATGTACCAGAAACAGCACGTCCGTTAGCGCCTGGTCGCCAACGAGTAGGTATGTCATTACAAGATGAGAATACGACAACTGCTTTGGATAATATCACCGAAGATATCCAATCCAATGGTGTGCAAGAAGGCACATTTGATGTGCTTGGTCGCAGATTACTACAACCTACAGGCTCTGGTTTCTACATTATCAATGGCAAAAAAGTCATTATCACAAAATAATCTATAGGACATATAATCAGCAAAATACACAATTATGAATAAGAAATTATATCAATCCCCATCTACAGTAATCGTAGATATAAAACCTATCTCTATTTTATGCGCAAGCCCATTTAGAGATACGATATACATTGATCCTAATCCTAACAATAACTTGGTAGGTGGTTAATGTCTTTAAAATACAAACTAATTTATAATACACACTCACGCGGGAAGACTCACAAGACTTCCCGCGTGTTGTATATACCATATTTCTCTCCAAATTCTCCATTCTTCGGCACCAATTCTTGCTAATGCACCATGCATCCATAAAATATGGCAATACTATAACGTATTTAGTAGATGAATGGTGTATCGAATACCGAATTGTTTAAAATTCTACACTTTTTCACCTAATCTCTTGCATATATAATTTTTTTTCCGTACCTTTGCAAGCAATATCTGTTATACGCCAATATAGAACTCCATTGCGGTGGGCGATAAAGATATCAGAAATACCGAAAAAACATATACTTAACATCTAAAACTAAACACGTTATGGCTAAAGTTTATCAAGCTAACGAGATTAAGAACATTGCCCTCATGGGTGGCAGTGGCTCGGGTAAGACTACCCTCATGGAATCCATGCTCTTCGAGTGCGGGGTCATTAAGCGTCGTGGTTCAGTTGAAACACAATCTACTGTCTGCGACTATTTTCCAGTAGAAAAAGAATACGGCTATTCAGTCTTTTCTTCAGTATGTAACATCGAGTTCAATAACAAAAAACTCAATATCATCGACTGCCCAGGTTCAGATGACTTCTGCGGTGGTGCTATCACAGCTCTCCACGTGTCTGACACCGCTATCATTACTCTTACCGCGAACGGCGGCGTAGAGGTGGGCACACAAAACAACTTCCGTCGCGCTGGGAAAGCGAAAAAACCTATCGCTTTCGTTTTCAAAAGTCGGATCGGAGCCATGTCGTTCTGTGTGCGAAGGGGTTGGC
>JAZREU010000050.1:0-44895 GCA_045660925.1 Paludibacteraceae bacterium
TAACTGATTCAGGTGCAGTTTCAGCGTCTGCTGAAATAAGAGCAACAACTCTTGCATCGCCTGCAATCTTGTTTATGTCAGCAAGTACCTCACCAAGCTTGTCGAGGTCGTCACCTGTGATTTTGAGAACGCCGTCTACAAAAACAGAAGTGATATCGTAGTTGCTTGCGAAAAGACCTTTTACAAAGCCTGCAAAGCTATCAAAACCTTTTATATTATAATCCTTGACGTTTATAAGTCTAACCTGTGAAGATATATCATATTTCAAACCGTCGCCGTACTCAAGACATACAACGTTGCCCTGCTCAGTTTTAGCAGCTTCGTTTACCATCTCGATAAGCTTTTTGGTTTTGCCTGTACCTTTTGTTCCGATAATTGCTTTTATCATATTATGACTCCTTCTTGCCGTTTACACGGCATTTTATTTTTTCTGCGTAAGCAGTAAGTTACAAAATTACGCTCTGCCGAGCTTTTTGTTTATCTCCTCGGTCTCTTTCTCGTAACCGGGCTTGCCAAGAAGAGCAAACATGTTCTTTTTATAAGCCTCAACACCGGGCTGGTCAAACGGATTTACACCGAGCAGATAACCTGAAAGTGCGCAAGCCTTTTCAAAGAAGTATACAAGATAACCGAAGTTATAGGCATCGTATGCATCAAATTCCAAGATAATGTTAGGGGTGCCGCCATCGGTATGAGCAAGAACTGTACCCAAGAACGCGCAATCGTTTACGTATTGAACAGTTTTGCCTGCCAAGAAGTTCAGACCGTCGAGGTTTGCCTCATCATGTGGGAAAGGCACAGTATGATTAGCTTGCTCCACTGAGATTACAGTCTCAAACAGGTGGCGTTCACCTTCTTGGATGTATTGTCCCATTGAGTGGAGGTCTGTGGTGAAGTCCACGCTGGCAGGGAAGATACCTTTGTTGTCTTTACCTTCCGACTCGCCATATAGTTGTTTCCACCACTCGCTCACATTGTGCAATTTAGGGTGGTAGTTCACCAGCATTTCTATCTTCTTGCCTTGCTCGCCGTAGAGGTAGTTGCGGGCTGCTGCATACTGAGCTGCGGGGTTCTCCTCCAGAGGGGTATTGATGCCACACACTTCCATCATACGCTCTGCGCCATCAATCAGGGCAGTGATGTCCAGACCTGCGCAAGCGATTGGCAGCAAGCCCACTGGTGAGAGTACAGAGAAGCGACCGCCGATATTATCTTCAATCACATAGGTCTTGTAGCCTTCTTGGGTAGCCAGTGTGCGCAGTGCTCCTTTCTTAGCATCGGTGATACATACGATGAGTTGCTTAGCAGCCTCTTTGCCTTGTTGCTCCTCCAACTGGGTCTTCAGCAGACGGAAGGCCAAGGCTGGCTCGGTAGTGGTACCCGATTTGGAGATGCTGATGATACCAAATTTCTTGTTCTTCAGCAATGCTTGCAGTTCGTATAGGTAGTCTTCGCCGATGTTTTGTCCTGCATATACGATGGCTGGTTTCTCGCCTTCGAGCCATGCAAAACTGCTACTCAGCGCATCAATCACAGCTTTCGCACCAAGATACGAACCGCCAATACCGATACACACAATCACCTCGCACTCGCGACGTAGCAGCTCTGCGGTGGCTTGTATGTCTTTTAGTTGCGGACGGATATCTGCTGGCAGGTTCATCCAACCCAAGAAATCGTTGCCCAATCCTGTGCCATTCACTAATTGTTCTTGTGCAGTTGCTACTTGTTCTTTGTACGCTGCAACGGCTTCTGCGCTTACGGCTTTAGCGTATGAAAATTGAATATCTTTCATGTTGTTTATTGAAATTTTTGTGTTAATTCTTTGATTGTATTTTTGGGTGATTTACGTCCGTATAAAATTTGATACATGGCGTCCACGATAGGCAGTTCCACTCCTATTTCTTTGTTTGTCATGTATATTGCTTTGGTGCCGTAGTATCCTTCTGCCACCATTTCCATTTCTGTTTGGGCTGCTTTCACGCTATAGCCCATGCCTATCATTTGTCCGAATTGTCGGTTGCGCGAGAAGTTGGAGTAGGCAGTCACCAGCACGTCGCCCAGGTATCCGCTATTGGTAATATCGCGTGAGATAGGGGCTTGTGCATCCACAAAGCGCATTATTTCGTGCATGGCGTTGGTCAGCATCACGGCTTGGAAGTTGTCGCCATAGTGCAGGCTATTGCACATGCCTGCTGCGATAGCATAGATATTTTTCATCACGCTGGAGTACTCCAGTCCTATCACATCATTGCTGGGTGTCACGTGCACAAACTTGGTGGTGAGTAGTTGGCTCCATGCTTGTGCTTGTTCTATATCCACGCAGCCTAAGGTCAGGTAACTCAGTCGCTCCAAGGCTATCTCTTCGGCATGGCAGGGACCTGCTATGACGCCTATCTGCTTTTCGGGTACTCCAAAATGCTGGTGAATATAGTCTGTCACTAATAGGTTCTCATCAGGAATCATACCTTTCACAGCGGAGATGATGCACTTGTTGGATAAGTCTATATTGATTTCATCCAATGCTTGTTTCACGTAGGGCGAGGGTATGGCTACAATGATGATGTGCGACAGGTCTATTACCTCATTAATATCTGGCGAGAAATAGATTTTGTTGGTGTCAAAATATGCCCATTCCAGGTGATTGGGATTGCGACGGTTTTCGATGAACTCGTCTATTGTCTCCTGCTTGCGGATATACCACTGAATCTCATCCACATTGTTGAGCACTATTTTTGCCAACGCTGTTGCCCAGCTGCCCGAACCCAGTATAGCTACTTTCATAATCTTACTTTTTTCAGTCTAAACGGTAGCGCTTCAGCGCGTCCTCTAAACACTAAACAGATTTTTCTGGTTTCATTGTAGGGAACAGCAGTACCTCTTGGATAGATGGCTGTCCTGTCATTAGTATGGCGAGGCGATCAATACCGATGCCGATACCCGATGTAGGTGGCATACCATATTCCAGCGCACGCATAAAGTCGTGGTCTATCACCATAGCCTCATCATCGCCTTTGTCTGCCAATTTCATTTGCTCCACGAAGCGGTTGTATTGGTCAATAGGGTCGTTCAGCTCGCTATAGGCGTTTGCCAACTCTTTGCCGTTCACCATTAGCTCGAAACGTTCGGTAAGTCCTGCCTTGCTGCGGTGCATTTTTGTCAAAGGTGACATCTCTACTGGGTAGTCGGTGATGAATGTAGGTTGGATAAAGCTACCCTCGCATGTCTCGCCGAATATCTCATCAATCAGTTTGCCTTTGCCCATCTTCTCCGTATCTTCTACGCCGTATTTCTTTGCCACTACGCGTATCTCATCCTCGCTCATTTGGCTCAGGTCGTAGCCTGTTTTCTCTTGGATAGCTTCCAAGATTGGCAGACGGCGGTATGGTGCTTTGAAGTCCACAATGTTGTCGCCGATCTTCACCTCGGTGGTGCCGTTCACGGCGATGGCTATTTTCTCTAACAGTTGCTCCGTGAAGGACATCATCCAGTTATAGTCTTTATACTGCACGTATAGCTCCATGCAGGTAAACTCTGGGTTGTGGCTGCGGTCCATTCCTTCGTTGCGGAAGTTTCTGCCAATCTCATATACACCCTCAAAACCGCCTACGATGAGGCGTTTCAGGTAGAGCTCTGTGGCGATACGCATGTACATATCCACATCCAATGCGTTGTGGTGTGTGATGAACGGACGAGCGGATGCGCCCCCTGCTATGGTCTGTAGCATTGGTGTCTCCACCTCGGTATAGCCTGCATCGTCAAACACTTGGCGCATGGTACGAACGATGGTCGCACGTTTGAGAAACACATCTTTTACGCCCTCGTTCACTACCAAATCCACATAGCGTTGGCGATAACGTTGTTCTGGGTCGTTGAAGCCGTCATATGCCACGCCATCTTTATATTTCACGATTGGTAGGGGTTTGAGGCTCTTGGCGAGTACGGTGAGTTTCTTTGCATGTACGCTTATCTCGCCCATTTGTGTGCGGAATACGAATCCCTCGATACCGATAAAGTCGCCTATGTCCAGCAGTTTCTTGAAGACTACGTTATACATCTGTTGTTCCACTGTTTGTGGTGTCTCGCCCTCGGGTGTAGGGGCTTGTATGTCGTCGCGCGATACATATACTTGTATGCGACCTTTAGAGTCTTGCACTTCGATAAACGATGCTTTACCCATGATGCGTCGTGACATCAGTCGTCCTGCTATGCGTACGGGTTTGCCTGTGTACCAGCCTTTGGCCTCATCGTCTGATAGCCTCATTGCCTCTTCTCCTTCTACATCCACGAAGGTGGCTTTGATGTCGGTAGAGTAGCCAGTAACTACGTATTCGTCAGCTGGATATGGGTTGATGCCCATGTCTCTCATTGTTTGCAGACTTTGTCTGCGCACCAATTCTTGTTCTGATAGTTGTTCCATATCTTTTTTTGTACATTAATATTCTTTCACTTCCTCGCCTTGTCGCCTAAAAACCCAATTTCGCTGCAAAGGTACAACAAAAAATGCACATTTGCAACAAAATCGCGCGAAAGTTTACTTTCAAGTGCGATTTTGTTGTAAATGGGCTGCATAAAGCGACCGTAGCTTCGGGGGAATGCGCGTAGCGCAGGCGGCGTCCGAAGGTACAACCGTGTTGCTTTATGCGAGGGCGCAGCCCGCATGGGGCGAGCGTAGCGAGGTCGGTGCCCTCGAAGTACAACAAAATCAGGCGGCGTCCGAAGGTACAACCGTGTTGCTTTATGCGAGGGCGCAGCCCGCATCCCCCGAAAGAACTTGCTTTTCGGCAGGAAATCTTTAGTTATTCTTTAGTTATTCTTTAGTGATTAATTAGTTATTCATTAGTTATTATGCAGCTACGTAAGGTAATTACCTATGATCTCAGGCTCACTGCTATAGGATAAAAATAGGACACAGCTGTCATTACTGTTTGTTTGTTACATCAGTATCATTATTCGCCTTAACCTTTTGAATAAATTTTTGTTATTTTTTCGCTTTTTCTCTTGCTCAATTCAAAAAAAAGCAGTACCTTTGCACGTCCATTCAAACGAAAACGGTTAAGACACTCCACTTTGATGCGAACAAATATCTGTATATTAAATGATTACGCGAAAGCGTATTTTGGGCGTGGATTATTCCTTGCTTCCTTTTTGGGGATATTCGTACCAGTGGTGTAGGATGTATGAGCGATAGACTTTTGTAGTTTATCGTTTTTTATTGTCTTTGTTTTGTCGTTTGTATTTGATGTGCGTTGTTTTGAGTTATTAGGTTTAGCGCCACCCACCTCTACGCCCTCCACAAGAATAAATACATGTTAGAGAATAACCAAATACAATTATTCCAAGGCCAGCAAGTGCGCTAACAGAGGATTAATTGGGATATACACAACGTTCGGCTCGCCGAACAAAACATGTTCTTTGACGTATTGACATATTTGGATTTATATACCGCGTTTCCGTGCACATCCGTGCTCGTCCGTGGGAGGTATTTCCGCCAAACTCGGTAAAAATTTTCCGCCAAACTCGGTAAAAGTACCACCAAATTCTATAGTATTTTTTCGCAAAATGCCTTAAAAGAGATTGTAAGTAATTGTATATCAGTAAAAGTTGTTTTTCGTGCTTTTTGCTCATAATAACAGATATTTTTACAACTTTTTCCGCCAAACTCGGTAAAAATTTTCCGCCAAACTCGGTAAAAACTCCAAAAACGCTTGCTTGATTCAAAAAAAAGTTGTACCTTTGCAGCGAATTTTGAAACTAACAACATATCACTATGGCAAATTTCGAATACAAACCGCGTATTGCTGACCTATTGCTTAATTCTAAATTACGTACTTCGGGAGCAGTTTTGGTACAAGGACCAAAATGGTGTGGCAAATCTACTACTGCAATGCAAAAGGCTAAAAGCTCTCTAATGCTTGGTAGTCCAATAACATTACAGGAAAGTCGTAACCTGCTCCATATTGACCCATCATTGCTGCTAAATGGCGATACACCTCGCCTATTCGATGAATGGCAAACTATTCCAGAACTTTGGGATACTATCCGTTCGGAAGTTGATGAGCGTCGCGAGTTAGGGCAATTTATACTTACAGGCTCTGCTGTACCATTGGAAACGGATAAGATCCAGCATACAGGCACAGGACGATTCTCCTGGTTGCGCATGCGTCCAATGAGTTTGTGGGAGTCCGAAGAATCAACGGGCGAAGTTAGTCTGGCAGAATTGTTTACCGAATCTTCTAAAAAGTTGTTAGGAGAAAATAAACATAAGTTGCAAGACATTGCTCACATGCTTTGCCGTGGTGGTTGGCCTATTACGCTGTCGCAAGAACCAGAAGATGCGTTGCATATTGCGTCTAACTATGTGGACGCTATTGCCGAATCCGACATCTCGCGCGTGGATGATACATTGCGTAATCCTATGCGTGTGCGCCGTTTGCTTCGTTCGCTTGGACGCTTGCAAGGTACGCCTGCACCCATCAGTACGATCTATCAAGATATGCTTGCCAACGACGAGCAGGGCTTGTCGGAAAAGACCATTGCTTCGTATATCAATGCACTGGAGAAAATCTTTGTGGTGGAAGACATGCAAGCATGGAGTACGAACTTGCGCTCTAAAACGGCAATCCGTACAAGTGATACACGCTATTTTGTGGATCCGAGTATCGCAGTGGCTGCATTGGGTATCACACCCGACAAATTGATGCACGATATGAATACCTTTGGGCTTTTGTTCGAAACAATGGCAGTGCGCGATTTGCGCGTCTATGCAGACGCTATTGATGCTAAGGTGTACCACTATCGCGACAAAGATGAGTTAGAATGTGATGCCATTATTGAGCGACGCGACGGCTCATATGGATTGGTTGAAATCAAATTGGGTGGGGATTATGCTGTTAGTGAAGCGCAAATCACGCTCAATGCATTAGCAAAAAAAATCAACACCGACAAAGTAGGCGAACCATCATTCCGCATGGTGCTAACGGCTATTGGCAAGTATGCACTGCGACTTGAGGACGGCACTTTAGTAGTGCCGATAGGCTGCTTAAAGCACTGATTTACAGCAAAACACCTTTTGTTATAGACATCATTTTGTTTTGCCCACCAATGCAGCGCGCTGCATTCTTTTGGGCAATAACAAATGATTATCTTCGAATTGACACTAATTGACATTGTGATTGACGTTAATTGTCGTTAAAAATAAAATTAGTAAAATTAGTTGAATTAGCCGTTTTGAATAACAATTTTGCTTAATTTTGTATAATAAACTGTAATTTTTGTTTTAAAACAATCAACTACAATATTAGTAGAGAATCCAAATTATGTCAAAGCGAAAAGCTACAGAGCGAAGCGATAAGGCCCCCTGCCTTTACACGCTATTGGGGTGGCTATTGGGGTTTTTCTCCCCTTCTTTTAGGAAGGGGCTGGGGGTAGGCTCCTACACTAAGAAACTACACAATTAACTAAAAAATATTAAATTTTATGAAACATTTAAAACTATTTTTCGCGTTATTCGCGATGCTCGCCCTCGGCGTTGGAAATGCCTGGGGTGCGGAGGAAACGGCAACTTTGTCTTTTGCAGACAAAGCGCAACGTACAAGTTTTTCAACGACCAAACAAGTTTGGGAACAGAATGGAATTGTCTTTACTAACAACAAGGCAAAATCATCAACTAATATTGCAGATTATGCAAAACCGGTACGTCTGTACAAGAGTTCAGAGATTGTAGTGGAATGTACTGCAGGCAATATTACAAAAATTGTGTTCGATTGTAATACCAAAGATTATGCTACACAATTAAACAATTCTTTTACTGGAGGTTCTCTTTCAAATGATAAAGTGACTGTCGCACTTGATGGAACAAGTAAAACTTTCACTATTGCTGCATTGGCTAATCAAGTTCGTTTAGATGCAATCGATGTTACCTATGTGGTAGAAGAGGGAGCAACAAAATATACTGTAACTATTGCAGATGATATTCAGAATGGTTCTGTTACTGCTGATGTTACAGAGGCAATTGAGCAAGGTTGGGTAACATTAACTCCTACTCCAAATCAAGGTTATAAGTTTGAAAAATGGGCTGTGAAAGATGCAAATGGCACAGAAATTACCGTGACCAACAATAAGTTCCAAATGCCCGCTTCTAATGTAACTGTTTCGGCTTCTTTCGTTGCAAAAACTCTATATAGCATCAAATGGAATGTAGCAGAGGGTTCTGTTGCTGATACACAAGTTTACGAAGGTGATGCTCTTGGTACATTACCAACAGCAGAAAACTGCGCAGCAGGTAAAGTGTTTATTGGTTGGACAGAGGAGGCATCAGTAAATGCAGATGGTTCTGGTATTGCATATGTAAAGGAAACAACTATTCCAAATGCAAATAAGAGTTATAACGCTATTTATGCTGTTGAGACAAAAGGTGAGGGAGAAGAAGGAACTTCTAATGTAACTTTAGTTAACGGTACTCATAGTGATGCTTCAATTACTTGGGCTACTGCTGATTATGCTACCATTAAGCAAGAAAAAAATACAAGTTCATCAGATGTTAACAGCAGTTACATATCAGCGCCACGTTGGTATGTCGGTCATAAGATTACTTTTACTCCAGATGCAAATGTCAATCTTACACAAATTGTTCTAACACTGAATACATCTTACATGAATTTTGGTCATGCAAATACTGTAGTTACCAATGCGAATTATGAAATAAATAATAATGTCGTTACTATTACACCGGTTGATGGAACTGCTCCTATAACAATTGTACCTGGTGCGCAAATTCGTCCAACTGCTATTCAACTTTCTAAAGGTCCTGTAGTAGAATACTCTGACTATTCGCTCACATGTGAGGCTAATAATGACCCATATTTGAATGTAGCGCAAACAGAAGTAGATTTTGGTACTATCGTTATAAATTCATCAGTAGAGAAGACCCTCTCTATTACAGGTGGTGCACTTTCTGAGAATGTTTCTTTGACGATCTCTGGTACGGATGCTACTCTTTTTGCTGTTTCACCTGCAACCATCAATGCTGCTGAAGAAATCAGTGAAACTGTGGAATTGATTTATACTCCTACAACTGCTGGTGAACATATCGCGACATTGACTATTACATCAGGAACAGCGAAAGAACAAGTTACATTAAAAGGTAAAGCCCTCGCTCCTACTATGTGGCAACTTGTTACTGATGTGAATAACTTGAATGTAGGTGATGAAATAGTTATCGTTTCTGCTGAAAAAGAATTTGCATTGAGTACAACCCAAAATACTAATAACCGTGGACAACAGGCTGTTACTAAGATTGGTAATACTGTAGATTTTGGAACCGATGTGCAAGTATTAAAAGTAGAAAGTGGAACTAAAAATAACACAATGGCATTCAGCACAGGTAGTGGTTATCTTTATGCTGCTTCTACTACAAGCAATTATTTGAGAACTCAATCAACGAAGGATGATAATGCAAGTTGGACTATCGCTATTGAGGCTAATGGCGTAGCAACTGTAAAAGCACAAGGTACAAATACTCGTAACTGGTTAAGACATAATGATGCAAATAAACTTTTCTCTTGCTACGCAAGCGGACAAGGTGATATTTGTATCTATAAAAACACTGATGTAGTTCCTGCTCCAAGTATCGGAGGTAAAGAGAACTTTATCAACTCTACAATAGTCGACATTACATCTGCTGCAGGTTTGAAGATTTATTATACTACAGACGGAACAGATCCTGTTGTAGGAACTAATCTATATACATCTGCATGGACGATTACTGACAATACAACTGTTAAAGCTATTTCTTATGATGAGTCAAAGAGCAAGAGTAGTGCTATTGTAACTAAAGTATTTACAAAGAAAGATTTTATTTCTTGTGCTGAATCTGCTGAATTGAGCAATGGTGAGGTGGCTTATATGAATGCCTTTGATGTAGTATATGTTGTTAAGAACGCAGGATATACCTATATTAAAGATGAATCGGGCGTACAATTGATTTACGATAACGAATTGGATAAGCAATTAAAGGCAGGCGATAAGGTAACTAATTTTGTAGGTACTGCAAGTCCTTATTATGGTCTTCCTGAGTTGAAGTATAATAAAGATTACTCAAATATTGCTATCTCAACTGGTACAATAACTCAACCTACTGAATTTACTGCGGCTCCTGCAGTGGCAGATGTAAATAAATTTGTTGTGTTTAAGAATGTTGAATTTGCTTCTGCTGTGTCATTTACAACAGATAAGGCAACTAATGCAACAATGACTGTTAATGGTGAGGATGTGACTGTTCGTAACCAATTTAAGTTCGCTATTGAGTTAGATGCAAATAAAGCATATGATGTATATGGTTTCGTAGGTGTATATAATACAACTGTACAGCTATATTTCTTGACTGCTTCAGATGCAGGTTCAGCAATGCAAACTTATAATGTAACTTATAGTGCTGGTGATGGTACTGGTACTGCTCCTCAAGATGCATATCCTTATGTTCAAGGTATGACTGTTTCATTGCCAGATCAAGGTAATATGACTAAAGCAGGATTTACTTTTAATGGTTGGAAGTATGAAGAAACTGTTTACGATGCAGGTAGTGATTTTGTAATTCCTGCAACTAATGTTACTTTAACTGCTCAATGGAAAGAGAACAAAGCACCTATGACATTCAATGATGGTATTTGGGTTCTTGTTACTGATGTGGCTGAACTGGTAAATGGTGACAAAGTTCTTATTGCTGCTGCTGACTACAATGTAGCAATGAAAGCATATGAAGCAGGAAATAATAACTGTAAACAAACTAATGTATCTAAATATGGTATTAACAACTGTTTCGTAAATTGGACTAGCGAAGTAGGTGTCTTCAATTTAGGAGTTAGCGGTTCGAAATATACATTCCAAGATGTAAATTCTGAGGAGTATCTCTATGCAGCTGGTGCTACTTCAAGTAACCACTTGAAAGCTGGCAAATTCCCAACTGACGAAACTTCTGCAAAATACTATTGGACTATTTCTATCGCAGAAGGTAAAGCTACTGTAAAAGCGACTGTTACAGAGGAAGGAGCTCGCAATATTTTACGTTATAATGATGGAACTCAATATGGTCAATTGTTCTCTTGCTATGCTTCTGGTCAAAAGGATATCGCAATCTACAAGTATGTATCAGATCCTGCTAAGTATTATACTCGTGATGGTATTAATGCTGGTGGTGCTAAATATGGAACTCTCTGCTTGCCATATGCTTCAAGCAAATATGCAGGTGCGGAATTCTATAAGATTGCTGGCAAAGAAACTGGTAAAGTAACATTAGTAGCAGAAGAGGGCAATTTGGAAGCAGGTGTACCTTATATATTCTTTGTGAAAGGTTCTCAACTCGTTGTTGCTTACGAGGGCACAGCAGTAGGTTCTGCAGCAAATGAAAATGGTTTGTATGGTACATTTGATGATAATACTTCAGTTGCAGAAGGTAACTATATTATTTCACAAGGTAAGGTATTAGCTAAATGTGGTACTGGTTGTTATGTGAATGCAAATCGTGCATATGTTGTGATGGATGAAGTTTCAAGTGGTGTAAACAAATTGCCAGGTCGCAAATACATTACAATGGATGTACAAGAGGAGAATGAGGCTACTGGTCTTGACAATAACCAATTGCCAATTACCAATATCCAAAAGGCAATCGAGAACGGTCAACTCATCATCATCCGTGATGGCGTGAAGTATAACGTACAAGGACAAGTAATTAAATAAAGACAACATAGACAATCTTTCCGCTCGCGCAACATAGCGAGCGGTGAGGAAGTCTAATAAACACCTCGGCAAGCGCCAATGTTGGGCGCGCGCAGTTGTTGTTTAAGTTGTCTTCAATAAATATGAATAACAGTTGTTTTTAATTAACTTATTAATTTGTATTTGACATGAGAAAAGTATATATTGCGCCTCAAACAGAGGCAATCGAACTCCTTGGTGAGAACGCTATCATGGCTGGTAGCCCTACAGGTGGTCCATTTATTCCTACGACAGATGTTACAGTAAATGGTGAAGGTGGATTCTAATCCCCTTCCATCACTACCAACCAGTAGCATAGTGCATCACCAGTAGCATAGTGCATTACGAATAGCATTATTACTGCATTCCCAATCAAACAATCGTGCCAACCCCGCGTTAGGCACGATTTTTGATTATTTATGTGTTTGTGTGCTCTAAATTTCGGGGGATTCAATAAAATTGCATAAAAAATTTCGGGGGATTCAATAAAATTGCATAAAAAATTTGCGGGAATTATTTTTTTTTACTACCTTTGTGCCAGATTTTCAAATATATACGATATGGAGAAAGTTTTTAGAAGAAAATTGTATTCTAAATTGCTCGAATGGAAAGCGGAGCGAAAAGGAGAAACTGCTATTTTAGTAGAAGGAGCGAGGCGTGTGGGTAAATCTACATTGGTCGAACAGTTTGCTAAAAATGAATATCAATCATATATCTTGGTCGATTTTAGTAAAGCGTCTAAAGCTACAATACAATTGTTTGACGATCTGACTGACTTGAATTTAATTTTTAGTACGCTTCAAAATACCTATAATGTTAGATTGTTCGAACGGCACTCTGTGATTATCTTTGATGAAGTGCAGAAATGCCCAAGAGCACGGCAAGCAATCAAATATTTGGTGGCAGACGGACGTTATGATTACATCGAAACGGGGTCATTGATTAGCATTCGAAAAAATGTGCAAGACATCGTGATACCCAGCGAAGAAGAGCGTATAACGATGTATCCCATGGATTATGAAGAATTTCGATGGGCATTAGGAGACGAAACTTCTGTTCCGCTATTAAGAACTGCATACGAAGCGCGTATGCCAATGGGAGTAGCGCATCGAAAAAAAATGATAGATTTTAGAATATATATGTTGGTTGGAGGTATGCCACAAGCTGTTAATACCTATCTACTAACCAATAATTTCAGAAAAGTGGATGCTACCAAACGTAATATCTTGCGCTTGTACGAAGAGGATTTTAAGAAGATAGACAAAACGGGTAAGTTGGGTAATCTGTTTATGTCAATTCCTGCGCAATTGTATCGCTCAGCAGGAAGATTTGTTGCGTTTAATACAATAGGAGGGATTTCAGAAGATAGGTTAATAGATTTAATGCAAGCTCTTGCTGAAAGCAAAACAACACTCTTTTCATATCATTGTACGGATCCAAATGTAGGAATGTCATTGTATAAAGATTTGTCGCGCTATAAAATCTATTTAGCAGATACAGGATTGTTCGTCACATTATGTTTTTGGGATAAGGACTTTACAGAAAATGTCATATATAGCAAACTACTCTCTAATAAATTAGAAGCTAATTTAGGTTATATATTCGAGAATGTGGTAGCACAAATGCTCGCGAGTGCGGGAAATCAGTTATTCTATTTTACGTTTCCAAAGGATAATAAACATAATTACGAAGTAGATTTTCTGCTTTCGCGCGGCAATAAGATTGTTCCGATTGAGGTTAAATCGTCGGGTTACAAATCGCATACATCTTTGGATGCTTTTTGTGACCATTTCTCCTCGCGCATCAGTCAACGAATACTACTCTATACCAAAGATTACCAAAAAGATGGAGCGACGATTTGCTTGCCAATATATTTTACACCGTTCTTATAAATACAATCGTGCCAACCCCGCGTTAGGCACGATTTTTGATTATAAAGCAACATAATTTGAATAGATATTTGGAAGCCTGCGGGCTACGCAACCCATTTGCAAGCAAATTTCGCCTAAAAGTGAACTTTTACTCGTTTTTTCTTGTATTTGTGCATTATTTGTTGTACCTTTGCAGCTCGTTTTAATCACGATGTATTTATGATTACTTATCTACTGTTGTACCTCTTTATCGCACTCGGTGTCTCATTTGTGTGCTCGCTGCTCGAATCCACACTCATGTCCACTACGCTTTCATACATCACACTCCGCGAAGAAGAGGGATACAAACCTGCGCTCCTGATGAAGAAATATAAAACAGAAACGGAGCGCCCATTAGCAGCCATCCTATCGCTCAACACCATCGCCAACACAGTTGGAGCCAGTGGAGTCGGTATGCAAGCTACTCTCCTTTTTGGAGAAGCATGGTTCGGCGTATGCAGCGCGATCATGACCGTGCTCATACTCGTTTTCTCCGAGATATTCCCTAAGACTATCGGCACTACCTATTGGAAAAAACTAATGGGGTTGGCTGCATATACTATCAGAGTGTTGATTATCGTGATGTATCCTATCGTCAAACTAATCGAACTCATATCTCGACTCTTCCCCCAGCCTGACGAGGCTGTCGTTAGTCGAGAAGAGGTGATTGCAATGGCAAATGTGGGCGAAGAAGAAGGAGTGATTGAGGAAGATGAAAACAAGATGATACGCAACCTCATGCGGCTCAATCAGGTCAAAGCCTACGAGGTCATGACACCACGAGTAGTGGCTGCCATCGCTGCTGAAAACATGACACTCAAAGCGTATTACGACAGCGATAAATATGACCACTTCTCTCGTATTCCCGTTTATCAGGACTCGCAAGAGTTTATTACGGGCTATGTCCTCCGAGATGATGCCTTGGAAGAACTGACAGAAGACCACTTCCAAAAGACGTTGGCTGAAATCAAGAGACCATTACTATATTTCAACGAAGAAGCCAGCGTGGGAGATATCTTCGATCGGATGTTGCAAGAGAAATCACAAATCGGAGTCGTCATCGACGATTACGGATGCTTCCAAGGTGTATTAACCTTCGAAGATGTGATAGAAACAATTTTTGGCTTCGAAATCATCGACGAGATGGACGTCGTGACCGACATGCAGCAATATGCACGCGAACGCTGGCAACAACGACAAAAGAAATACCGTGTACTTTCGCAAAAAGACACTCTTCCGCAAGAGCCAAACTCAGAGATTCTGCCCGAGGAGCTCCAAAGCGCGCAGGGTGAGGCGTGATAAAGCATAGTCATCCAGCAACGACATAGGAACGGCTATCGTATCTGGTATCTGAGGCAACTCAGATACCTTTTTTATATGAAAGCGCGCACGTATGCGCTGATGAGAGAGCACATGGGTCAAATCTACACTCGCAACTCCTTCTGGTAGGTCAATCAAACTCTCTGCCTCCACCAATGGAAACTCATACAGATGATGCCATATGTCCTTCTCCATACGTTGGCGAAGCAATGTGCGCATATCAGCGGTGCAATAGATGGTGTAGTTGAAATATCGCTCGCGCAACGTCATACGTGGTTTGCGAACGGGCAGTAATTCCACTGTGTGATGCGCATATGCCATACAACACTCTTGAATAGGGCAAGCCCCACAATCAGGCGAACTCGGGGTGCAATGTAGTGCTCCAAACTCCATGATGGCAGAGTTATACAATCCAGGATGCTCCCTATCCAGCAATTCATATGCCAACGAACGAAAATGCTTCTTACCCTCTGTGGTATCAAAGGCAATCTCACAATCATACAACCGAGCCAATACACGATATACATTGCCATCCATAGCTGGATAGGGTAGGTCATACGCAAAGGAGGCTATCGCCCCCGCTGTGTATTCACCCACACCTGGCAAGGATAGTAAAAAGGAATAGATGTCAGCGCTCTTTGATAATTGACCCTGTCGGGCCTCTATCATCTTGGCTGCCTTGTGCATGTTGCGAGCGCGAGAATAATAACCCAAACCCTGCCAATACAAGAGAACCTCGTCCTCAGATGCTGCTGCCAATGAACTCACATCAGGAAAACGATCCACAAATCGCAAATAATAACCAAGACCCTGATTCACACGAGTTTGTTGCAAAATAATCTCCGACACCCATATGCGATATGGATCGTCAGTCTCACGCCATGGCAAGATGCGATGGTGCTGTTCGTACCAATGAGATAACTTGTTATGTATCAATGTATGATTCATTTTCGACTGCAAAGATACTGAAAAATACAGAAATATACAAAAAAATGCACTTTTTTTTAATTTTTCTTTTGTAAATCAAAAAATTATAGTACCTTTGCAGTCGATTTCGGTCTTTGCGCTAAAAAAGACCCTTTCTTTCGTCGAAAAAGTATAACAGATATAATTTAATTTATTATGACAAAAGCAGAACTCGTTAACGCAATTGCGATTAAGACTGGCTATGACAAAACTACGATTATGAATATTGTAGAGTCAGCAATGGAAAACATTAAAAGCACAGTTGCTGCAGGTGAGACCGTATATCTTCGTGGTTTCGGTAGCTTCGGCACTAAAGTGCGCAAACAAAAAGTGGCTCGTAATATCACTAAGAAGGAATCTATCATCGTTCCTGAGCACAAAATCCCTGCATTCAAACCATCGGATGCTTTCGCAGAAATTTTGAAATAATTATTAACTACTAAATTTTATAACATTATGCCAAACGGAAAAAAGCATAAGAGACACAAGATGTCAACACACAAACGTAAAAAACGTTTGCGCAAGAATCGTCATAAACATAAATAATGTTTTGACGATAGTTTCTAACTGCTTTGTGGCAACATCTTGTTTGGGCGCAAACAGGTGGTCACAAAGCATTTTTTTTTGATGTACTGAATATGAAAAGCGAATTGATTGTGGACGTATGTCCCAACGAAGTGGCTATCGCTCTCACCGAAGACGACCGACTCATGGAAGTCAATCGCGAACAACGTGGTAAAGATACTTTCGCTGTAGGAAATATCTACTACGGACGCGTGAAAAAAGTGATGCCTGCATTAAATGCTGCCTTCGTGGATGTAGGGCATGAGAGAGAAGCTTTTCTGCACTACCTTGATTTAGGATCAGGGTTTCTTACTACACAAAAATATGTCACCAAATTGGTTTCGGATAGACGACGAATCCCCGAAATTCATAAAATTGAGCGACAACCCGAATGTACAAAAGAGGGGCAAATAGCCGATTATCTTAAGGTGGGAGATACCTTGCTGGTGCAAGTAACCAAAGAACCCATCAACTCCAAAGGACCTCGACTCAGCGCTGAAATCTCTATCACTGGACGAAATTTTGTACTAATACCTTTCATTGACAAGGTGATGGTCAGCAACAAAATCAGTCGAGAGTCAGAACGAGGAAGACTAAAGCAACTCGTACATTCCATCAAACCACATGGATTTGGAGTAATAGTGAGGACAGTGGCTGAAGACAAACGCGTAGCTGAACTCGATAACGAATTACGCGTATTGCTCAAGAGATGGGAAGAATGTGTGCGAACACTGCAATGCAAAGAACCTGTTAGCCTAATCACTCAAGAATTAGGACGCACGATTGGAATAATACGAGATATTTTCTCACCCGAATTCCAAAGCATTCATGTCAACGACCAAACGGTCTATGAGGAAATTAAGCAATACATCGACCTCATCGCACCAGAAGCCTCAAAAGTGGTCAAACTATACAAAGGGGATCAACCCATCTTCGATAAGTTTGATATCACACGACAAATGAAAACGGGACTGGGACGCACTGTGGGATTCAAAAAGGGCGGATACCTCATTATGGACAAAACCGAAGCCCTATTCTCCATAGATGTGAATAGCGGAAGTAAGAAACTATTTGCTGATCAGGAGCAAAATGCCTTTCATTTTAATATGCTTGCAGCTGATGAAATTGTGCACCAACTCCGATTAAGAGATATCGGTGGAATCATCGTAGTAGATTTCATCGATATGGACGATAAGGGAAATCAACAAGCATTATATGACCATATGCGAGAGTTGATGAGCCATGATAGAGCCAAACATAATATACTACCACTCAGCAAGTTTGGACTAATGCAAATCACCCGACAACGCGTGCGCCCCGCTGTGGAAATGGAAGTGATGGAAACATGTCCTACATGCTTGGGAAAAGGAAAAATACAGGCTTCGCTCTTCTTTACCGAACAGATAGAAGAACAAATAGAAGCTATGGTAGCACACTATGGCAGAGGATTACGATTACACCTACATCCCTTTATCTACGCATACCTCTCGAAAGGATGGTTATCTATCAAAAGACGATGGACGTGGAAATATGGAGTGAGAATAATCGAAAACCAAAAGTTGGGAATGTTGGATATGCAATTCTTTGATAACAAAGGAATACAAATGCATCTGCCAAAACCAGAAGACAAGGCAACAGAAAAGCAGTAATAAAGAAGATTGTCTGACCAAAAGGTGAGACAATCTTTTTTTTGTATGTACAAATTATTTCATAAAAAAATATGTTAGATAGCATTTTTGCACAATAATTACTGTTGTTATTTGCATATTCCAAATATATTTCTTAATTTTGCAGCGAAAAATAATAAAAAATATAATTTTTTATGCTAAAATATCCACTACTTATTAATTTGGTGATGGGGTTGGTAGGCAAAATCGAATTGAGAAAGTTGAATGCCGCTTCCAGAAACCCCAGAAAAGCACAAGAAAAAACACTTCGAACAATGCTCGAACTCTCCAAAGATACTATCTATGGTAGAGAGCATCATTTTGCTGAGATATTAGATTGCAAGACCGATACTGAGTTGTATGCACGCTATCAGCAATATGTCCATAAGCAAGACTATGAGAAGTTGCGCCCTTATGTCAATCGTGCTAAAGAAGGTGCGCAAGATATTCTCTTCCCAGGTCACCCCGTGATGTATGCTACCACCAGTGGCACCACAGCAGAACCCAAATGGATTCCTATCACCCGACACTACCTCAAGCGTATCTATGGCAAGATGACCCGCCTTTGGATATACAATTTTATCCGCCAACGACAAATGGTGTTTGCTGGCAGCGTGGTGATTATCGTTGGTAAAGCCGTGGAGGGACGTGCGTTGGATGGCACAGTATTTGGCTCTGTGTCGGGATTAACTCGAAAGGACGTACCTGGGTTCATCAAAAAGCACTACGCATTCTCCTCTATCGTCTATGATATCCCTGACTACAATGCCAGATACTATGCTATCATGCGATTGAGTATAGAGCAGGATGTCACCATGTTAGTCACTGCCAATCCATCCACTATCGTGGAGATGCAGCACAACGCTATTGAGTATTACGACAAGTATGTCGAGGATATAGAAAATGGAACCTTGAATAAAGATCTCAATATACCTGATTATATACGAGAAGAATTGGAGAAGGGGCTCCGTCCTAATCCCAAACGCGCTGCTGAATTGCGCAAACTGAAGGAAGAGTATTACACACCACTACCACGCCATTATTGGCCTAACCTGCAAGTCCTTTCTACTTGGAAATGTGGAAATACCAAAGTGTATCTCGATAAGTTCAAAGGCTCTTTTGCTGATGATATTTGCCATATGGAGATTGGCTACTTCTCTTCGGAATGTCGCTTCGGTTTTGTGATGGATGCCAATTCTGTGGATACAGTGCTCTTCCCACATTTCCACTACTATGAGTTCATCGCGGAAGAAGATCTCGAGAACCCTAATCCTCGCTATTGGCAACTCTACGAATTACAAGAGGGAAAACGCTATTCGCCTATTGTTACCACATATGCAGGACTATATCGATATGATGTCAGCGATCTGATTGAGGTGGGACCTAAATACTTGGGAACACCTACCATACATATGGTGCAAAAGGTAAACGGAATAGTAAGTATAACTGGCGAAAAACTGCAAGAAAATCAGTTCATGACATCTGTGCAGAAAGCAGAAGTGGCGTTGAATATGCCTACCAAATTCTCAATCGCTTTTGCTGATGTTGAGAAAAGTACTTACCACTTCTATTTCGAATTTGCCAACCAAATGACATCGCAAGCCGATGCGGAGAAATTTGCTGAATACGTAGATAAAGAACTCATGAGAATGAATATTGAGTACGAAGCAAAGCGTGATAGTCTTCGCCTCAAACAACCAATCACTCACCGACTACGTAGTAATGCGTTCGACCAATTCAAACAAGCCTCTATCGCAGATGGTACGGGGCGTGATGGACAATTCAAGGTCAATCTGCTCTTGCAAGATGAGAAACGACATGCCAAGTTCAAGCAATTAGCGCTGGATGCTAAAGAAGCAATGGGAAAAGCAATTGATAACTTCGGAAATAATCATCAGATTCGTGTGAAAAAACGTCAACAAAGGCGCAAAGAAAAACAAAAAAAATGAATCTACAATATCAGCAATTAAGAGTTAACGAGGGAGAATATATACCTAAACCTCCAATTGATTATCCGCAAGATAATCCCTTTGAGCGCACTCTATTTCCCAAATATACCAAACACCTATCAATTGATGATAAATATCCATATCTCAATGATAAATTAGGGTATAAATTGAATCTCCTGTGGGGGTATTACCTCGTTATTCATGGTTTACTGCGTTTGAAATTGCGTGTGCAAATGGGATTACGTATCCGTGGACGTGATGTACTCAAAAGACATAAGGAAAAACTAAAGAATGGAGCTATCACCATTGCCAACCATGTTTATAGGTTAGATTGTCCATGTGTGCTTATAGCCGTGAGTGGTGTGCACACCACAAGAATCCCTATGTTCGCACCTAATTTTCGAACTAAAGATGGATTTTTTATGCGTTTGGCGGGTGGAATACCCATTCCAGAACCAGAGGCAGGTCTGAGTGCTATGAAGAAGTTCAATGAGGCATTTGATGAATTTCATCGTCGTGGGTGGTGGTTCCATATTTTTCCAGAGGCATGCCGTTGGGATATGTATAAACCCCTGCGTCCTTTCCAGAAAGGTGCGTTCACAATGAGTTATAAATACGATATGCCATTGGTGCCTTGTGTGATTACCTATCGCGAGCGTAAAGGTATCTTTCGCCTATTCGGACCGAAAGATTTGCCATTGCTCACAGTGACTATTGGAGAACCTATCTATCCAGATACTGCGCAACCACGCAAGACAGAGGTGGATAGATTGCGCAGTGTCGCTCATCAGCAAATGCAGCAGATGGCAGGTATCATCTCTAACCCATGGCCTGCTGCGTGGGAAAATCAGTAACATACGTTGGGTATATCAAAAAGATATCTGAAAATTGCGGAGGATGCTATCTTTCCGCAATTTTTGTTTGCGCATATACAATTTTTTTTGTACCTTTGCAGCGAAATTGGCGAATAAGGGCATTCGTGAGCCCTGAGCCGTAAACATTTGTAGGTTTATTAAAGAAGGATTCAAGAATCAAGAACCAAGAATCAAGACATATCAGCAACGACTAATCATACAATACTAATTAGTCTTGACTCCTGATTTCTGGCTCCTGAATCAAAACAAGAAAAAACATGATTAAAATTACTTTTCCGGACGGAGGCGTCCGCGAGTACGAGAGCGGAATCACCGCTTACGACGTAGCTGCAAGCATTAGCAGCCGTTTGGCACAAGACATTCTTGTGGCTAGTGTAAAGGCTCCTAATCAAGAGGAGTGGCAAATAGTAGAACTCAATGCCCCAATCACCGAAGATTGCGACATCAAACTCCACAAGTGGGAGGACAAAGAGGCCAAACATGCGTTCTGGCACACCTCAAGCCACTTGATGGCAGAGGCATTGCAGGAGTTGTATCCTGGCATCCAATTCGGTATTGGTCCAGCTATTGAGAATGGTTTCTACTACGATGTATATCCTGCTGAGGGACAGACGATTAAGGATAGCGACTTTGCTGCTATCGAGCAAAAGATGGCTGAGCTTCGCGCCAAGAAAGAGCCATTAGTAAAGAAGTCTATCGCCAAGGCAGACGCACTCGCAGAGTTTGGTGCTAAAGGACAAACATATAAGTGCGAGCTTATCAGTGAACTCGAAGACGGACATATCTCTACCTATACACAAGGTGCGTTTACCGACCTCTGTAAGGGTCCTCACCTCGTTTCTACTGAGGCTATCAAAGCTATCAAAGTGCTTAGCTGCGCAGCTGCATACTGGCGTGGCGATGATTCTCGTCCAATGATGACCCGTATCTACGGTATCACTTTCCCTAAGAAAGCGATGTTGGATGAGTACTTGACCCTCCTTGAAGAGGCTAAGAAACGCGACCACCGTAAGATTGGTAAGGAGTTGGAGCTCTTCATGTTCTCTGATATGGTGGGTAAAGGTTTACCAATCTGGTTGCCAAAGGGTACTGCGCTCCGTTTGCGCCTTGAAGACTTCCTCAAGAAGATTCAAAAACGCTATGGTTATCAACAAGTTATCACTCCACATATCGGTAACAAAAACTTATACATTACCTCTGGTCACTGGGATCACTATGGCAAGGATTCTTTCCAACCAATCACCACTCCAGAGGAAGGCGAGATTTACTTGCTCAAACCAATGAACTGCCCTCACCACTGTACCATCTTCAAGAACCAACCTCACTCATACAAGGATCTTCCTTTGCGTATTGCTGAGTTTGGTACTGTATACCGCTACGAGCAATCAGGTGAGCTCCACGGCCTCACACGCGTGCGTTCCTTTACACAAGACGATGCACACATCTTCTGCCGTCCAGACCAAGTGAAGAGCGAGTTTATTCGCGTGATGGAGATTATTGAGATTATCTTCAAGTCATTGGCATTCGAGAACTTCGAGGCACAAATCTCACTCCGCGACCCTAACAACACTACTAAATACGTAGGTTCCAACGAAGTGTGGGAGAAAGCCGAGCAAGCTATCATCGAGGCATGCCAAGAGAAGGGTCTTCCTGCTCGCGTAGAGACTGGCGAGGCTGCTTTCTATGGTCCTAAACTCGACTTTATGGTGAAGGATGCTCTTGGCCGTCGTTGGCAGTTGGGTACTATCCAAGTGGACTACAACTTGCCAGAGCGTTTTGAGCTCGAGTATGTAGGCGAGGATAACCAAAAGCACCGCCCTGTGATGATTCACCGTGCGCCATTCGGCAGTATGGAGCGCTTCGTGGCTGTACTCATCGAGCATACCGCAGGTAAGTTCCCATTGTGGCTGACTCCAGACCAAGCTGTGGTATTGCCAATCTCTGAGAAGAGGAACGAGTATGCGCACAAAGTGAAAGAGATGCTCGAGGCACAAGACGTACGCTGCATCGTAGATGACCGCAACGAGAAACTCGGACGTAAGATCCGCGACAACGAGTTGAAACGTATCCCATATATGCTCATCGTAGGTGAGAAAGAAGCAGAACTCGGACTCGTCAGTGTTCGCCAACAAGGCGCTGAGGAGAAGGGTCAGATGACCGTGCAAGAGTTCGCTGACATGATCACTGCGACCGTGAAAGAGCAGATGAATGCTTATTAACGCCAAAGGCGTTTCGGCTATTGGTTATTGGCTATTGGCGATAGGCAAGCAATAGAAAAAGACGAGGACACCCTCGTCTTTTTCGTTTCAAAAAAAGTGACTTTTATTAAGATTTCTTTTATTAAGATTTCTTTCCCTTGTATCCTCCTTTCTTTCCCCTTTCTAAAGACCAAGGAAGAACCAAGCAACTACCAAAGAAGCACGCACAACAAAAAGTGCGTTTTTTGTATATATAATTTGGTATATTCAAAAAAAAGTTGTAATTTTGCACCGTGAACCTGCGCCGGGGATGTCTGTACATCGTCAGCGGAGGGTAGCAGACATATTAAAAAGGCGTTTATTACGCTCTGTTCTGACTATCAGAAATCTCGCAAATTTCAATTGTATGCAGGACTTAGCAACGGTAGATGCCCTACGGGATATAAGATTATCCCTCTTGTGCCAATTATGGTACGTATTCTGCGTATATACGTATGTGAATACGCGTACCTTAGTTGATGAGTAGCACGAGAGTATATTTTATATTCGGCGTGGGCTTCGCGTTGTCGGTCTCATACAATGGGCAATGCGAGAGCCTCTGGTAGTGGAACGATGACAGTCGGACTCCACGCTTTTTTTGTATGTTATAGTAAAAAGAACCAACAAGAACCAACGTGTTTCTTGCTAGTAAAACACAAAAGCAGTACCTTTGCAAAGCAAAATTAAAAACAACTTATAAAACACATACATATCATGTCTATTTTAAGCTCAACAAATAGTGGAAAACGCTACTTTGAAAAGAAAGTAGAAGATTGGCTAACGGAGAACTTACGCCTTCACCCCAATGACTACAAGTTACTACTCATCAAAGATAATGGAGGAAAAGAACCAGTTTTTGAGATTATTGTCTTTCATGAGGATGTCAATTTGATGGACTTTGCAGAAGAGCAATTGCCCGATTTCATCCAATTCAAGCAAGTGGGTGGCAACTTCCTTTGCGCATATAGTCTCCTCACAAGCACAAAAGGTTTCCCACGAGTAGTAGATCTCAGTTTTGATTGTAGTTCTTCTGCCTTAACATCATTAGAGGGTATGCCCGAAACAATCAACCGAGACTTTATCTGTCGAGAAATGCCTTTCACAGAAGAGGATATTCGTGCAAATATGCATGTTTCAGGAAAAGTATTTAAATAACTATAACCAACGGAGAATGCCGAAAATCCGACAAAGAGTAGGCAACCAATTAAAAAATCTAACATTATGATTAAGAAAGATGTAACTTATGGCGATTGGAGAATCGTTCGCCATGACGACTCCAAAATGGAGGTGTACAAAAACGGAGAGTTGTGCCCAAAATCTGCACCTGCATTGCGTGAGATTGCAAAAGAAGTAGGTCTAGAAGTTAATCCTGATTGGCGTACATCACAATTAGGCAGTAATGTGATTAATGCCGTTGAGGCAGCGCTTGCAAACCAGAATGAGCCAGAAACGAATGAAGAATGTGATGAAATGACCTTTGAACAACTCAAAAATGCTGTTGTTTATTTCTCTTCCACTACCGGAGACGGAGCGGAATATGCGTATGCGTACCTTATTTGCAACCGAAAACTCTATTGGGTGGATGAAAACTGGGATGTACCAGGGCCTGTGTATGAGGAGAATTTTGATAGCTATTGTAAGGGTTCTGATTATGTGGATGAGCTTGATTCATACAGTGACTTTGATGAGTTCTTGGAGAAAATCATCGAAAAGAAGTTAGATTCTATGCAAGTGGAAGTTTGGCAGTTCCCTGAATTTGCCAACGAAGACGGAAAATATACGTTAAGTGTATATGTCGGAGATAAGATGGTTTACGAAAAAGTAATCGTACACTACTTTGATTAAATTTTCGTAACAATAACCAATCTTTTGGTTACGAAATAGACGACGACTTTAGTCTATATGAAGAAAGTGATTTGTGCTATTTCAATGATAGTATGGATTTGCATTACGAATACGAAACAGATATAGACTTAGGATAAAATAGGTTTTATGGAGATTAATGCCACAAATTTAACAACACTCATCTTAGATACAATAGATGAGTTAAAGCGTTTGCAAGGTATTTGGAAAGATGAGTTTCGGGATGTGCCACCAGTACTTTGGTTTGGGAATCTAAACGAGAAGCAGACACCACTAAAAGGGAGAGTACTCGTGATTAGTGCCAATCCAAGTCGCCCTGAACAACCTAAGAATAATCCTCGTATTCCTTATAGTGAAAAATGGAATACAGAACTTGTCAAAGTAGAGGAGTTAATGAAGGATTATAACAACTACTTCGTGAATAATCCATACAAACAATGGTTTGGAGGTAATCCCAGCAATCCCAAAGGGCGTATTGAGGACTTTCTCAATGGATTAGGAGCGAGTTTCTATCAAAGCATATACAAGGAAATGTCTTATCAAGCGATTCATATTGATCTCCTACCTTTCTCTACTGAGAGTACATTCACTACTATTGATAACCAGATAATGGCAATAGGAGGTGTACCACAATGGATTAATCAGCACCTGCGCAAAATGATTGAATTGATTAACCCCAAATTAATCATTATAAACGGCAGTAGCAACTTTACTTACTTCAACCAATGCATTGATTTGAACACACAACCCTATACAGCAAGTTACAACCCAGTAGAATTGGCTCCAAACGAAAAGAGCATTACTATCTGGTATGCAAACAAAGTTGAAAATGTGCCACCAATCATTGCCACAAGTGTCAATATGGGTAGTTTCTGCTTCCATAGCAAAGATACACTGAGAAAATTAGGAGAAGAGGTCAAGAAGCGACTTAATCTATAACCCAAAATAGGAGGAGTGCAGACTCCACTCCTCTGATTTTTTTATTTTCATGTTAATTTTCCTAAACTATTTACTATATTAGAGTTGTAACAAGCAAACAAGATTTATATGACCGACAAACAAACACAATGGCAACAATGCCACGAAGAGGCTAATCGCCTTCGTCGCGAACTAAAAGCGCTCAATGCCAGTCGCGCTACGCTTACTGATCCCGAAGAAATTGAAGCAAAGAAGAAAGAAGCACACCAACTACAAACGCAATACAATGCCGTCCTTGAGCAACTCAAAGCATTGAAAGATGAATACGAGTGGAACAAAAGTATTAATCGTGAGTTTGACACATTAGGTTTGTAGTATGAAAGTTCTCGTGTTAAATAAAACCAAATCGCACAAACTCGACTGGATGGAATATGCTATCCAACGTGCTTTCTCGCAGGAAAACGATGTAGTAATCTTCGCGACTATCAAAGTAGGTGGTCTGCTTAAGACTGTAACCAACATCAAGGAACTAATCAAGCAATATCAACCTGATGTGGTCATTGCAAAAGGTCTGCTTGCCTCCATCTTATTCTTTGAGTTGCCAAAAAGTATTAAAAAGATTATTATCAATCCTCTACTACTGCACGAAGGTACGGATGGAACTGTTAGAATATCTTTTGCTCTTCAACATGGGGATTTGCGTATGATGGATTGGTTGGAGAGAAGGACAGAAGAGTTTTTTCAATCTGAGGATACAACTCAAATGGAAAATACCTATTGCATTGTGCGAAACTTCCTCAATAACTTCTCACAATACGACAAGTTGGTAGTTCGTTATAGTAAGGCAAAGCAAGAAAACAGACCAAAGAATTTTTTCTTGGCGAATGAAAATGAGATAGAGAAATCCGAATTATTGGGACATTGTCAGCTTGTGATAGGCAGGGCACGAGAATACTTTGATCCTGATTTCGAGTTAAGTAACATAGAAGAAACACTAAAGCATGCGGTTTGTCTTTCTTCAACAAACGGAGTGTGCCGAAAATCCGACAAAGAGTAGGCTATCTAAAAAATCTAACATTATGATTAAGTATGATGTAACTTATGGAGAATGGAGAATTGTTCGCCATGATCACAAAATGGAGGTGTACAAATTGTGCTCTGAATCAGCTCCTGCATTACGTGAAATCGCAAAAGAATTAGGTATGGAAATTGACCCGGAATGGCGCACCATACAATTAGGACGCAATGTAATTAAGGCAGTAGAAACTGCACTTGCAAACCAGAAGTACAAATTCCCTATTTCAGACGAACTCAAGGAGACAGTCTTGAACATTAAATTTCGTATGGTAGAGTTAGGAATGAACTCATTTATAATTCTTGACAGCGATTACTGCTCATGGGCCAAAGACGAAAGTTATTTTGAGATTGAAGATTTTGATCTTGAATATCTACCAGAGAATACTGCGGCATCAAACTGTGGTTGGTTAGCCATGGAAGAAAGTGGTGATGACGATACTCGTTGGTGGGTAAGGCTAGATGTCGTAAGAGAGATAAAATTGATAAACAATGACTTGATTTTTGTCGTTGACCGCTGGTATGAAGGTGAAGATTGTAGTGAGTCAGAAGGCATGAACGAACTTGATTTGAATGAAATGGCATCTCGTTACGAAATGGAGAAAATTGAAGGTGTTTTAGCTAATGTTTATGAGTGTACACAGTGGGATAAACTTGTAGAAGGTAACCAAGCCTTACAAGGTCTCCAATAATAATTAATGAACCAAAACCAAAGCGATATGGCAAAGAAATCAGCAATTTCAGGTGAATATATTATTCAAGTAGAAGATAACGGTAGCGTAGTGGAACTCGCCAATTTGGTAGCAAACTCGTGGATGAGTTAGAAAAGTAACTCAGCAGACATTGATGCATTTACAACCAGCCAGCAAATTCGCTGGCTGGTTCATAATTCCCCGTTTCAAACGGCATAACCATTAATTAGATATTCTTATGAACCTATCCTTTGAACATACTCTGCTCATTGATGGCAAAAGCAGTTATATTGCTAGTTTAGCGTTGGTCAACCCATCTCATCTCTGCCCGTGCGAACCACATAATCGCGCAGAATATCGTCGTGCTGCTAAACTCAAACGCTCACCCGAGCAGAATAGTCAAACCATTCAACAATTGAGTCCAATAGCTATCCCGTTGGAATCGGGCAATATACTCTCTGTGAATCTCGCTAAACAGCGCCTACTAGATTGGGCAAAGCGTTCACATATCCAATCGCTAGTGTATATCACATTCGACAGCAACGGACAATTGCTAGTAGAGTATTGGGCATACGAGGGCTCGTGTCTTTCATCGCTTGCGGTATCTCCTTATCGCTTGATAGAAAAACAAACTCTTGCAGTGGGCGAGAAGATGATGATTCATATAGGCGACTATCAGCAGATAATAACCACTGATTCCCTTCGCAAGAAAAACCAACAATTGCACAACAATCTACAAACAGAAGCTGCTACAACAGGTTCGGATATTTTGTCCATCTTAAACCTGGCAACCAATGGTGCAGGTATTGCTGCATGGCGATATAGGAGAAAAGTATATTCGTTTCCCTAAGAGAAAGGAGTACGTCAATATTGATTCAATCTGTAGTCGAAGATTAATTTGCTACCTTTGCGCTAGAGGAGGCAATTTCAATTCTATTCCAAAGGTATACTAAGGGTATACGATATCAGGCTATAAGACACTTCGCTATAGTTAGCAGTAAGATATAGAAAAAGACGAGAACTTAAAGTCCTCGTCTTTTTCATATTCCGTGCCTTTACACCTTACACTGTACACCAACAACCTACTTTACTTCCAAATAATCCGTAGTTACAAATTCGCAACCCAAATCTACCAAGCGGTTATAGATGCTATCGTTATTGACTGTCCAAGCAGCTACTTGTACACCCAACGAATCGCATTGCTTTACCAATACCTCGTTGATATTAGCGTGTTGAATGCTGATATTAGCTTTCCAATCGTGGCACCATTGCACATCCTCGTCCTTCACCGTTTGGCGCAGGTATTGGCATTGCAGTTGAGGGTAGTTGGTGCGGATATACTTCAGCGACTTGCGCATAGAGGTCAAGATAACCGCCTCTTCTACCAAACCGTGCTTCTCAATCAGTGCGTAGAGCGATGGGAAGAGCGTCATGTCATTGTTGTTGATACCTGTTGCCCACTTGAGTTCTACTACAGGGAAGACATTGTACTCCTTGCAAATCTCCAAATAACGATCAACGGTACAGATAGTCGCCGTATAGGTGACATCCTTGCGCGTTTGGGTAAGAGGGAGCGAAAGGAGACTATCCAATGTGATCTCTGGTATGAGTACCTCCTCTATACCAGCGCGTTGCAGATGGTCATCGTGCCAACAAACGCATTGTCCGTCCAGGGTAGTCTTGACATCGCACTCCAGTCCTTGATAACCGAAATGCTTAGCACCATTGATGAATGCCTCTTCGGTGTTCTCTACACCCAAGAGACTGCCGCGGTGACCAATGAGAATGGGCTTTTCGCAGCATGACTGTGCAATGAACATAATCATGCACAAGATAAAAAGATTCTGTTTCATGGTATTATAATGTATTGGTTTATTGTACTGTATGGGTGAATATCTCCTCGTTCTCCTGCATCTTCATCCAGTGGTAGAAGTCCTTGTCCATGCGGACGGGGGGAGCAATGAGGGTGATGACATTCTGCTTGATGTCGTCATAGACGCGCAAATGCAATGCCGTTTCGCCTTTATGTTTCTCGCAATACTCCGTTAGTTCGTCAATGAGCGATGGTTGGATATTCTCGATGGGGAGGTGGAGTGTGATTTGCTTGGCATGCTTGTGGGCATCGCTCATGAGGTCCACCTGTTGTATCGCCAATTCGTATTCTGCCTCAGGTACTGGTTTGGGTTTGAACCAACGCTGGTTGGCACCATACTGCTGAATGATACCTGTGAGGAAGACATATACATTGGGTTTGAGCAGGCTGGCGTACTGCTTGTAAGCTTCGCCAAAGAGAGTGAACTGGTAACTACCCGAATAGTCCTCAATGGTATATCTGCCGTATGGGTTACCCTTGCGTGAGGTGGCATCTTCTGCCTCCACCACGATACCGCCGAAGAAGAGGGGGCGATTCTCGTGTTGGGTAATCCATTGGGTAGGGTCTATCTTCTCTTGTTCCTCCTCTGTATCTGTCTCCTCGTCGTTGCTATTAGGGCTGAAGGCTGCACGTGCATCAGGTTTGCGCCATGCATCAAACTGGGTGAGTTCGGCTGCCGTGATGGTGCAGACATCGCGTACCTCCCATTCCCACTCGTCCAATGGGTGGGCAGAGAGGAAGATACCGATGAGGTTCTTCTCCTTGTTGAGTCGTTCTACTGCGGACCAGCGTGGCACAGGGAGCATCTCTGGCAATTGGATGTCAATGCCCATGCCACCGCCCAGGTCGCCGAAGAGCGACATGCTGTTGGCAGCTTGGTCTTGCTGGTATCTGTTGCCAAAGCGCACCAGCACATCGAGCATGTTCTCGTCCTTGGCGTTTACGGCAAAGAGTTGCTCGCGGTATATGCCACTGAAACAATCAAATCCGCCTGCCAGAGCCAGACTCTCGATGGTCTTCTTGTTGCAAGCTTGTAGGTTGACGCGTTGTACGAAGTCAAAGATATCCTTGTATTTACCATTCTTCTCACGCTCTTGTATGATGGCCTCTACGGCGGCTTCGCCAACACCTTTCACGCCACCCAGACCAAAGCGCACATCGCCGTTCTTGGTCACGGTGAAGTTCAGACCCGACTCATTGACATCGGGGGCGAGGACGGACATGCGCATGGCTTTGCACTCGTCCATGAACTTCGTTACGTCCTTGATGTCGTCCTTGGCCACGGTGAGGTTGGCAGCCATGAACTCGGCAGGGTAGTGGGCTTTGAGGTAAGCCGTCTGGTATGCCACCCATGAGTAGCATGCCGCGTGCGACTTGTTGAAGGCGTAGGATGCAAACTTCTCCCAGTCCGCCCAGATCTTCTCCAGCACTTTCTCATCGTGTCCATTGGCTTTACCGCCATTGATGAACTTAGGTTTGAGTTCAGCCAGCATAGCCATAATCTTCTTACCCATGGCCTTACGGAGCTGGTCACTCTCGCCACGGGTGAAGTTAGCCAATAGGCGCGAGAGAAGCATCACCTGCTCCTGATATACCGTCACACCATAGGTGTCCTTGAGGTACTTCTCCATGATAGGTATATCGTAGGTCACGGGCTCCAGACCATGTTTGCGCTTGATGAACTGCGGGATATAATCCATAGGTCCTGGACGATAGAGTGCGTTCATGGCGATGAGGTCGCCCATGACGGTAGGCTTGAGTTCCTTCATGTACTTGCGCATACCTGCCGACTCAAACTGGAAGACACCTATGGTGCGTCCCTCTTGGAAGAGTTTGTAGGTCTCCGCGTCATCTTTCGGCACGTGGTCAATATCCACATCTATGCCGTGACGTAGCTTGATATTCTTGAGGCACTCTTTGATGATAGTCAGGGTCTTGAGTCCGAGGAAGTCCATTTTGATCAGACCCACGTTCTCCACCACGTGACCGTCGTATTGCGTTACGAGAATGCGTTGCTTGCTATCTTTATCTTCGACGGTACTCAGTGGCGCATATTTGGTCAGGTCATCCGCACCGATGATGACGCCGCAGGCGTGGATACCCACTTGGCGCACGGTGTTCTCCAACTGCTGTGCATAGTTGAGCATGGAGGCTATCTCTGGCTCGCCACCATTGACGAGGTCCTTGAGTTCAGCCACGTACTTGTAGCAGTTCTTGAGATTGACTTTGGGCGATTTGCCTTTCTCGTCCTTGATGTTATCGGGAAATCCGCGTTCGGGGATATAGCTCTTGATCTCATTGACACGAGCCAGAGGAACACGCTGTACGCGTCCGACATCGGCGATAGCGGATTTGGCAGCCATGGCGCCGTAGGTGATGATGTGCGCCACGCGTGTCTTGCCGTACTTCTCTGTCACCCAATCCAGCACTTTGCCACGACCTGCATCATCGAAGTCGGTATCAATATCGGGGAGGGATATACGGTCAGGATTGAGGAAACGCTCAAACAGCAAGTCATACTCCAGTGGATCAAGGTCGGTGATACGCAAGCAGTAGGCTACTACTGAACCTGCGGCACTACCACGACCAGGGCCTACGCTCACGCCCAACTCTTCGCGGGCAGCGCGGATAAAGTCCATCACAATGAGGAAGTAACCCGGGAAACCCATGGTCTTCATGATATGCAACTCGAAGTTGATGCGCTCCTCTTGCTCCTCGGTGAGGGTCTCGCCATAGCGTTGGTGCGCGCCTATATAGGTAAGGTGGCGTAGGTAGTCCGCCTCCAATTTGATACGGTATAGGCGATCGTAGCCACCAAGGGTCTTGATTTTCTTCTCGGCTTGCTCTTGGTTGAGTACCACATTGCCGTGTTCGTCTCGGGTGAACTCGTCAAAGAGGTCTTGCTCGGTGAACTTGGCGTGGTAGGTCTCCTCTGTACCAAAGTCCTCTGGGATAGGGAACTTAGGCATGATAGGTCCCGAGTCAATGGAGTAGGTTTCTACCTTATCCACAATCTCCTGCGTATTGCTAATGGCTTCGGGGAGGTCGGAGAAAATAGTCGCCATCTCTTCAGGCGTTTTGAGCCACTCTTGTTTGGTGTAGAACATTCGGTCGTTGTCATCCACAAAGTGGTTCGTGCTAAGACAGATGAGGCGGTCGTGTGCCTCGGCATGTTCTTCCTCTACAAAGTGCACATCGTTGGTAGCTATGATTTTTACATTGTGCTTGCGTGCTAATTGTACCAGCACTTCGTTCACCATTTTCTGCACTTGGTAGGTGTGTTGGTCAGCGCGAGGCTTGTCTGTCTGGTGGCGTTGTAACTCGATGTAGTAGTCCTCGCCGAAGAGTGCCTTAAACCATAAGATGGTTTGTTCGGCTTCGGTAAAGTTCTGCGTGTTGAGACCTTGCATAACTTTCTGTGGCAACTCGCCACCTAAGCAGGCGGAGCAGCAGATGAGTCCCTCGTGGCACTCTTGCAGCAACTCTTTATCTATACGCGCGGTGCGATAGAAGCCATCGATGAAACTCTGGCTGGTGAGTTTACAGAGATTGAGGTATCCTGTTTTGTTTTTAGCCAAGAGGATGAGGTGCCAACCGCTCATATCCACCACTTGGGCTTTGCCTTCAGCGGTGGTTACTTTGTAGTCTTTATCTTGCATGAGTCGTCCACGGCGTGCGCAGTATGCCTCAATGCCTACGATGGGCTTGAAAGGGATGAACTCGGTTCCTTCTTCTTCGGCTTTGGCTTTGAGCTTGCCGTTGGCTTTCTTGCAGCAGTCAAGTAATTCCTTGATGCCATACATATTGCCGTGGTCAGTTAGGGCAATGGCTGGCATGCCAACGCGGATGCTCTTATCCACGAGGTCTGCCACTTTGCTCATGCCGTCAAGTACGGAGTAATGCGAGTGAACATGTAGGTGCGTAAATGTCATATATCAATCTTAGTATGTTAAGTGTTAGGATTAATGGATAATTTTCTTGTAGTATAGAATCCCCACGAAACTGAGGTTTCGTGGGGAAGTGGAAATGCGATTATTCCCACTCGATAGTTGCGGGTGGTTTTGCAGAGATGTCATAGCAAACGCGGTTAACGCCTTGCACCTTGTTGATAATCTCGTTAGAAACCTTAGCCATGAACTCGTATGGAAGACGTGCCCAGTCGGCAGTCATTGCATCCACTGAGAGTACCGCACGGAGAGCTACTGGATGCTCGTAGGTACGTACATCGCCCTTCATACCTGTGCTACGCACGGTTGAGAGGAGAATAGCACCAGCTTGCCATACCTTATCGTATAGTGCTACGCCGTTCTCATCTTTCCACTCGCGGAGCATGTTGACATAGATAGCGTCAGCCTCTTGGAGGATGCGTACTTTCTCAGGAGTAATATCGCCAAGGATACGCACGCCAAGACCTGGACCTGGGAAAGGATGACGACCGATAAGATGCTCAGGTACACCCATATAGCGACCAATGCGGCGAACTTCGTCTTTGAAGAGGAGCTTGAGTGGCTCGCAGAGCTTGAGATTCATCTCTTTAGGCAGACCACCTACGTTGTGGTGAGACTTGATGACCTTGCCAGAGTGGTTGATAGACTCGATGATGTCTGGGTAGATAGTACCTTGACCTAACCACTTAGCGTCGGTGATTTTTTTAGCTTCCTCATCGAATACTTGGATGAAGTCGCGGCCGATGATCTTGCGTTTTTGCTCAGGGTCGGTCACGCCAGCGAGGTCGCCGTAGAAGCGTGCTTTAGCGTCTACACCGATAACATTGAGGCCGAGGCACTCGTAGTCGCGGAGCACGTTTTCGAACTCGTCTTTGCGGAGCAATCCGTGGTCAACGAAGATACAGGTGAGTTGGCTGCCGATAGCACGGTTGAGCAGAACAGCTGTGATAGAGCTGTCCACGCCGCCAGAGAGAGCAAGGATTACACGGTCGGTACCGATTTGCTCTTTGAGCTCTGCTACGGTAGTCTCTACGAAGTTGGCAGGTGTCCAGTCTTGTGCGCTGTGGCAGGTGTCAAGCACGAATGGACGGAGTTCGTCAACGGTAGGTTGTTCGCCCTTAGCGATGTTGAGTACTGGGATGCAAGAGCAGAATTGGCTGAGGGTGTTTTGAAGTGCCTCTGGTTGCTCTACCTCATCCTTGTTACCCGAGAGGATAAGACCAATGATGTCTTTGTCATCCTCTGGATATTTGTTGTAAGGAAGGACCTCGCAGAAAGTGTCCAACTCACGAACACGGCGTCCGATGACTTGGGTTGTTTCTGATCCGAGATCGAGAATGATGATTTTTTGCATATGTTTATATATTTACGTTGTAAATGTTACATGCGGCATTGCCGCGTTGTTTGAGTTATATGCTTCGCGTTACATGCAGCTTTTAGGCTGCGTTATTTCATTGTTTAGTTATTAACGCCTGAAAGGCATGTAACTTAATAACGTTGAAAACATATAACGTCTATTAAGACACAAACAGCAGCTCCGCTGCTTATTGTCCACGGGTGTAGTTAGGAGTCTCTGAGGTGATGGTGATGTCGTGTGGGTGACTCTCTGCCATACCAGCTGCACTGATCTTAACGAACTTAGCTTGTTTGAGTTCTTCGAGGTTGTGTGCGCCTACATAGCCCATACCAGAGCGAAGACCACCCATGAGTTGGAAGATAGTCTCTGCTACATGACCTTTGTATGGTACGCGACCTACGATACCTTCTGGTACAAGTTTGTTGATATTGGTCTCTTTGCCTTGGAAGTAGCGGTCAGCAGAACCTGCTTTCATAGCATCGATAGAGCCCATACCGCGGTAAGCTTTAAACTTACGACCATTGTAGATGATAGTGTCGCCAGGAGCTTCTTCGGTACCTGCGAACATAGAGCCGCACATCACGCAGTTACCACCTGCAGCGAGGGCTTTGACCACGTCGCCAGAGTAACGGAGACCACCGTCAGCAATCATTGGCACGCCTGTACCCTCAAGAGCAGCAGCTACTTCGAAGATAGCTGTGAGTTGTGGTACACCAACGCCAGCGATGATACGGGTGGTGCAGATAGAACCAGGACCGATACCTACCTTCACGCCGTCAGCACCGTTCTCCACGAGGTACTTAGCAGCCTCTGCGGTAGCGATATTTCCTACGACAACGTCGAGCTCAGGATATGTAGATTTGATAGTGCGGAGGGCATTGACGATATTCTTGGAGTGACCATGTGCAGAGTCAAGAACAACAGCATCCACACCCTCTTTGTAGAGGGCAGCAACGCGGTCCATGAAGTCAGGAGTGATACCCACACCCGCTGCGCAACGGAGACGACCTTTAGCGTCCTTGCAAGCGTTAGGGAAGTCTTTGAGCTTGGTGATATCTTTATAGGTAACCAAGCCAACGAGTTTGCCATTGTTGTCCACAACAGGCAGTTTCTCCACTTTGTGGGATTGGAGAGCAGCCATGATGACCTCATTATCGGTAGAATTGATGGTGATGAGGTTCTCGCTGGTCATCACTTCGCCAATCTTGCGTGAGTAATCGGTCTCAAAGCGCAAGTCACGGTTGGTGACAATACCTACGAGGTTGTTCTCCGCATCTACGACAGGAATACCGCCGATATGGTTGTCGTGCATGAGTTGCTCCGCATCGCCAACGGTTTGCTCAGCAGTGATGGTGATAGGATCGGAGATAAGTCCGTTCTCAGCACGCTTCACGCGACGCACTTCAGCAGCTTGTTCGGCGATGGACATGTTCTTGTGAATCACACCAATACCACCTTCGCGTGCGATAGCGATAGCCATTTTTGACTCGGTAACTGTGTCCATTGCAGCCGATACCACAGGGATATTGAGGCTGATGTTACGTGTGAATTGGCACTTGAGGTTCACTTCGCGAGGAAGTACCTCAGAATAGGCTGGGACGAGCAACACATCATCGAATGTGAGTCCCTCTTGTAAAATACGGTCGGTCATGTTAGTTGTAGTATTTTAACTATTAATATGATTTACAATTTATTACAAAGCGTGGTCGCAGTAGTAGCAACGGGTGACGCCATCGGCATCGGTGTATGCTTTGCGCTCTACTGGTTCGGTAGTTACGATGCAACGGTCGTTAGAACAGAGTTGGTCGGTGAGGAAAGTGTCCACTTTATGAGATGGCTCTTTCTCCTGCCATGAGAGCAAAGTATAGATAAGCGCCATACGCACATACTTACCATTCTCCACTTGGCGGAAATACGCAGCACGTGGGTCTTTGTCCACATCCACAGTGATCTCGTTCACGCGAGGTAGAGGGTGAAGAACAATCATATTCTCCTTAGCAAGCGCCATTTTCTCTGTATCGAGAATGAACGCATCCTTCAGGCGCTCGTACTCAGCAGGGTCGTCAAAACGCTCTTGTTGTACACGGGTCATGTACAAAACATCGAGAAGAGGCATTGCTTCTTCGATAGTAGCGTATTCGCTGTAGTTATTGCCCAATTCATGCTTCATGTAGTCTGGTAAACGAAGCTCCTGAGGAGAGATAAGCACGAAGTGTACGCCCTCGTAACGCTTCATTGCTTTGATGAGCGAGTGGACGGTACGACCGTACTTGAGATCGCCACAAAGACCAACAGTGAGGTGATCGAAATGGCCGAGTTCACGACGAATAGTGAGGAGGTCGGTCAATGTTTGAGTTGGGTGCGCATGTCCGCCGTCGCCTGCGTTGATGATAGGAATACGGCTATACTCGCTGGCTACACGAGGCGAACCCTCTTTGTAATGACGCATAGCGATGATGTCGGCAAACGAGCTGACAACGCGGATAGTGTCGGCTACGGTCTCACCTTTGCTTACGCTACTGCTTTTGGCATCAGAGAAGCCAAGGACATTACCACCGAGCTCCATCATGGCCGCAGTAAAACTAAGGCGAGTGCGGGTACTGGGCTCGTAGAAGAGCGTAGCGAGTTTTTTGCCATGGCATGCTTCAGCGTACATGGCCTTGTTGTTGATGATATCCAAGGCGCGGTTGATGATCACATCCACCTCAGTAGTGGTAAGATCTACAGAATCGATTAGGTGTCGCATATATTCGGTTTATTTCATCCAACTTTCGTCGGAAGGATTGTTGCGGAATTTGATTAGGCGCTCTTTGTCTTCTGGAGCGATGTATGCTTTGTCTGCAGCTACTTCCACGAGGGTGTCGAGGTCGCAGAGACTAACATTCTTCACTTCGGCAGCTGCCAAACGCTCGAGGCCTTTCTTCATGCCGTAGGTGAAGATACTCACTACGCCGAGGACATCGGCGCCAGCTTCGCGGAGGACATTCACTACCTCGATACAGCTGCCACCAGTAGAGATAAGATCCTCTACCACAACGACTTTCTGACCAGGGAGTAGTTTGCCTTCGATTTGGTTGCCACGGCCGTGGTCTTTGGCGCCACTTCGTACATAACCCATAGGGAGGTCGAGGATAGTAGCAGTAATGGCTGCGTGAGCGATACCTGCAGTAGAAGTACCCATGAGGACTTCAGCCTGAGGATAATGCTCTTTTATGAGTGCTGCGAGACCGTTCTCCACATCGTTGCGCACTTGTGTGTCGCTAAGGGTGAGACGATTGTCGCAATAGATAGGACTCTTGATACCACTGGCCCATGTAAATGGTTCGTTTGGACGAAGGAAGACAGCTTTGATCTTGAGCAAGTCTTCGGCGATGATCTTTTTCATTATATTCAAAAGTTTAAAAGTTTCAATGTTTCAGGCTGCAAGCCACTTGTTTCAATGTTGCTTGGTATATAGGATATATACAGATACAATCGGGTGCAAAGGTACTAATTTTCTTGCGAATATGCAAGGAAAAGAGCAGAAAGTTTTGCAAGAAATGATGTTTTGTAAAGTAGAGAGTAAAAAACAGCACCTATCGAGGTGCTGCTATGGGAGAGAATGAAAATCGCTCTGTGTACTCTCGTACTATTTGCATCATTTCTGCTGAGGTAATAACAATAATTGACGATGGGGATACTGTAGTTTTCCCATATAGTACATGCACATAATTGACCTCCTCTTTGTTGTCTATTTTGTTAGTGGGAATTTTATTATCGTTCTATTTCGCCTTTCCATGAGTTGAAGCCCGTGTTGAGTTCTACAACTTGGTAGCCGTGTTGAGCGAGTTGCGTGGCGGCATTTTTGCTTCTTCTGCCTGAACGGCAGTAGAGAGCGATGGTTTTATCTTTTGGAAGCCGTTGCTCTGCTTTCTGCATAAAGTCGGCTTGTGTCACATCTATAAGCAGCGCACCAGGGATATGCCCTTGCGCATATTCGTTGGCTGTTCTGACATCAAGGCGCACAACGGTGGTGTCTTCAATGACCTTTGCAAAAGTCTCCGCATTCACCGAGCGGAAGTCTGCTGCCTTGCAGCCCAAAAAACTCATCAAGCAGAGTAGGAAAGGGAAGGGTTTCATGATGTGACGATGGTTATGCGTTTTTACTTGAGTAGGATATATGCAAGACTAGCGGCGCTGATAATGATCCAAAGCAGGATACCTTGCAGCAAGGGGCGGATACCAACGGATTTGATGACATCAACGGAGAGGGAAGCACCAATGAAGAACATCGTGATGATAAGTCCCTTACGTGCGATGCCAGCGATGAACTGACCTACTTGAGGATAATCTACCAAAAGGTAGGTGTTGATGAGCATTGCCACAATAAAGAGCAATATAAACCATGGGATACTGATTTTCTTGCCTTCGCTGCGGAAGATGACCGATGTGACCAATGCCAAAGGGATAATCCACAAAGCACGGGTGAGTTTGATGGTCGTTGCCACTTGCAGGGCTTCTTCGCCGTAGGCGGCACCTGCGCCGACCACGGAACTCGTGTCATGGATAGCGATAGCTGCCCATGTGCCGAAGTCTTGTTGGCTTAGTCCCAACCAATGACCCAAAGCGGGAAAAAGGAAAAGACCTATAGCGTTGAGGATAAACACCGTAGCTAATGCCATGGACATATCCGTGTCTTTAGCTTTGATGATAGGACCTACAGCAGCGATAGCACTACCACCACAGATAGCAGTGCCCGAACTGATGAGGTAGGAAGTGTTACGGTTGAGTTTCAGTATTTTGCAACCAATAAACATACCGATGAGCAAAGTGCCAACGACGGATATAATCGTAAAGAGCATTCCCTCCTTACCCGAGGTGAGGGAGGCTTGAAGGTTCATTCCAAAGCCCAAACCGATGACGGAGTATTGGAGGAGTTTCTTAGAGACTTTCTTATTGAATGTGGGGTAGGCTTGTCCGCAAAGTAGTGCGAATACTAGTCCAATGAAAAGCACTACAGGAGGAGTTACCCATGCAGCGAGAAAACGGAGTGCAGGGATATAATCGCAGAGCAAGCAAAGCGAGAGCAGGGATAACAGTGCGATGTATATATGTCGGTTGTATTTGTGTAGCATGAATAGTTAATTATGAGTTTATCTTAGGAAATAACTTAGGAAAAGACTTAGGAAAAGACTTGGGAAAGTCACTCTTAACTTCATGAATATCAGTATGTTTTATAGCAGAATAACTTATCACTTCAAATGCCGTGATCTTGTCGATATTAAATATAAGTCATGCTCCTGAACCTCGTTCGGAAAATTCGTGTGCGTACTATTATTCGTCTGCTTGATTTTGTTGGAGTTGTTCTTTGATTTCGTTTATTTCTTTAATTGCGACCGCAATGCGGACGGGATTAGAAAGTTATAATTCATACTACGATATTCAATGACTAATTCTATTAATCTGATAACTTCCAAAAATCATCTTGAATTCTATTGTATTGACGTGATTTTATTACCTCAGGGATATTGTTAACAGATGGAAACTCATTACTTATTTCTTCCGCTAAAGTATCTAATAAAGGTTGTGCTAAATCTTCTGCAAAAACACCCCTCAGTGCTTTGTCATACCATAGTACTAAGTCGTCTTCTGTTACAATACTTTGTACTCTAGAATACCAACCTATTTGATTTAGAATTGCGGATATAACCTCCTTTTCTGCTTTCTGACACACAATGACTAATTTGTCAGAAGATACACTATGAACAATATCTTTTGCTAGTTCGGCGTCGAGCGTTAGATGTTTTATCTGTATTGCAGGTCCCCAATTTGAATACATATCTAATCCTCTATCAGCAGCATTCGTAACACCCACTCTATAAACCATAGCTTCTTGAATATGTATAGGATTGTTTATATCCAAGCACATAATTCTTTTCGAGAAATCTTCAAACTCTTTTAAAATAGGATAAGCATTTTCATCAACAGATATAGAAACTATAAGATTCATAGCTTTGACAAGTGAAGAGAAAAGTGCGTAAACGATAATCTCGTAGATTTTATCAATGCTTCTTTTTAATCCTTTTTCTTTCCAAAAAGAATCAATAAAATGCTTAACTTGGAATGAGTTTGAATCTGCATTGAGACAATATTGCAGTGCATTTTCTAATTGACGATGCTTTGCGAAGAATAGACCGTATATGTAAGCCTCTACTGCTCCATTAGTACGCTTATTTTCTTCGCCTAAAACCTTAAGTGTTGTAGGTGGGATTGCGTTTTCCTCAAAGAGATTGTCTTGGAACTTTGCGCTACTAGTGCAGATCCTTCCTAATAAATCTATTGTTATTTCATCTCTCCACTTTTTGCTGATGTTTCTATATTCTTCTAAGTTAGCAAGATTAATATCTCCTTGAGTTCTGTGATGATATAAAATTTCAGCAATTTGTATGGGTTTATATAAATGTACTCGCGATTTCTCAATAACATTATCAAGTGCGCGTTTTGCAATATCTTTTGTCATAGCAGTTAATTTTGTGTGTTAGAATTATAATATTGATTCATTGCTTGTTGCATACTTTTAGCAACAGCTTTAATTACAGGAACTGCAACAGAATTCCCACATTGTTTCTTAACTTTTCCATACGAAAGAACATATTTATAATCATCAGGAAAACCTTGTATTCTTAACATTTCTCTTTCTGTTGGTCTTCGCTCGTCGTTAATAAGAATATAATTTGCCGAAGCTCCTGCTCTTAACGCAGAAGAATATGGATGTGGTGTAATTGACCCAGCCATATTTTCGTGGGAAATATATGGCTTGGGGTAATTAGGTTCTTTTAGTCTCGCTAACCGACTTTTTTTGATTTCTTCACGGACATAATATTTTTGAGGAACATCCGTTTCTAGTATTTCTGAAAGTAGTTTTCTTGTTTTGATTGGCTCTGGGAAAGAAAATGGAACAGGATCTCGAAAGCCTACGATAATAATTCTTTCTCTTTTTTGACAGCACCCAAAATCAAGTGCGTTTAAAACTTTAGCATAAACTGTGTATCCTAGTGCTTTTAGGTGTGACAGCATTATCTTGAATGTGTTACCATCGTCATGCGCTGTCAGATTTTTGACATTTTCAAGCATAAATGCCTGCGGTCTCTTTTCTTTGAGAATTCGTTCAATATCAAAAAAAAGTGTACCTCTTGTTTCATCTGCAAATCCCATTTTTTTTCCGATGATGGAAAATGCTTGACATGGGAATCCTGCCAATAAGACATCGAAATCAGGAATGTCTTTGGCTTCAATTTTGGTGATGTCACCTGCGGGATGCTCTCCGAAATTAACTTGATATGTGGTACATGCGTCTTCATCAAATTCCGATGAAAACACACATTTTCCGCCGATAGATTCAAAACCCAATCGAATTCCACCTATACCAGCAAATAAATCAATAAAACGAAATCCCTCTTCCATACTTTCTACATTTGGCTGCAAAGGTACGATTTTTTTATGAGATTTGCAAGAGAATTGTGATTTTTCGTATTCGAGTTGCAATATTTGACTACTATCAGTGATAGTAGGTGTTGGTAACATGAATTCGGGAAATGGAATTAGTAATGCTTGTGGGTGTGACATAATGGGTAATTTTAGCAGTTAAACATACGATTTTGTTAAATCGGCGGCAAAATTACTATATCAAACTGCTAAAAGTTGTCAGTATCTCAAGAAAAATGCACTTTTTTTGCGGAAAAGTGCATTTTTTGTGTTTATTGGGTGTGAAACGAAATAAGAGATGAGTACAAAATGCGCAACAGGGAGTAAATCTTTTTAGGAATGGAGTAAATGTTTTTAGAAAAATAGTCAATAGTTTTAGGAAATGAGTCAACCTTTTTAGGAATGGGGACAACTTTTTTAGGAAAGCAATCTTAAGAAAAGTACTTTTTTATTCATAAGGTGTTCTGTCGGAGTTCGCTCGGTCGTCGGTCGGAGTTCTCTCGGTATAATGAGGCAAGGTATAAGAGAGAGAAAAAAAGGGAAATCTTAATAAACAGCACTTTTATCAATACTCATACATTAGGCGGACGTGCCTACCCTGTACGGCACTACCCTATAGCCATACGGCTGCGTACCCGCAAGGGGTGCGCCATTCTATGTATTGCGCTTAATCCTCAAAGTGGGTACTTTTCGGGCGCAATACTCGGAGTGCGTTCCGTCGCACTCCTTCACCTTGGTCTTTTATCCGAGAGGAATAGGGAAGGTACAAGGGGAGGGAATCTTAAGAAAAGTGCTTTTTTGCGCAAGCGCAGGTAGTGTCACTTAGTGAGGGAATGTCGCCAAAAGGCGAGGTGGTGGCACCGTAGCTGCGGTGGTGGCTCACAAGCGAGCGGGAAGAGAAAGCAGAATATCTCGTAAACAGAACTAAGGCTAGACTAGTGCAGGGGAATAATAAGAAATATGAACAACATTGCCTCTGAAGATAGGTCGCGATGTCCACTTATCATAACGCAATGCTGTTCATATGTGACTTGTACTATAGCAGATTATCTGCCACTTCGCGGATGATGTCGCGGAGCTTGGATGGAGTGAGGCGGTCAAAACTCTCACGGTTGGCTACAATGCCAATACCTCCCATCTCAACGGTAGCCGGAGAGAACAAAATACGCTCTTCCTCGGGAGCAAAGAAACACATAGGGCGGGATTCTTTTCTAAAGAATATGATTGTGTTGAATTTAGGCGATGAGGCGATAAGACGATGAGGCGATGAGGCGGGTTCATACCAGGAAACGATATTCCAACGGGGTTCGTATTCTTCGGCGTGAGAGGCGCCTGCAGTCAAAGAGCCTGTTTGGCTGGCTTCTTCGGGGATAGTGCCCATGGCGAGGACCTTCTTAACGGCTGCTAAGTGGGTTTGTAGATCCGTTTCTTGCACCAAGATAGCATTGGCATAGTTGGTGGAGAAATGATCTTCTATAGGGAGGCTGTGGCGAGGCACAGCTTGAAAATGCATATGGTCGGGGGCACTGGCTCCACACATGGGACCATTGTAAAAAATGGTCATCTCGGGCAGTTCCTTCGCTAAATGCAACATCGACTCGAGGTGAGGCAATAGTTCTTGGCGTTCGTGCACGGAAGACGAAACGGTGAAGTGCGGAGAGAAAATAGGGAAGGGGTTCACACGAATATAGTAGGTGTGCCCAGTAGGTGAATCCCAGTTGTGGGTGAGTTGGTGTTCCTCCACACCGTCGGGGCAGAGGAAGCATGCTCGTTTTTGCAGAGCTTCAGGGCTGACATCTGCCATAACGCTTCGCACACGAGCGGGGTTGAAAAACAATTTAGCGGGGAAGCCGCCGATAGTCATATCCTTGACTTCGACCCCAGATAAGGCTTGGTAATTAACGAATGCTCTCCCGTGAGAAGCAAGCTCACGGGAGAACATGTCGGATATTTCTTTGAACAAGTTCATAATAGACCGCCCTTCGGGCTGTTAGACCACTGCGTTGTTAGACCGGGCAGAAGCCCTGTTGGACCGCCCTACGGGCTGAGAGACCAAGAGAGTCTAACAGCGAGCAAAGCGAGCGATCTAACAATGAAGTGAAACGAAATGGTCTAACTTCTAACAGCGAAGCGTTCTAATTTATTTACCCTCGTTCATTTGGATACGTGCCTTCAACTCCCATGTACGGATACGATCTTTGTACAAGTGGTTGTTGTTCATGGTCACGATATCGCAGTTAGCATCAGAGTTGTCATCCCAACGACGGCAGTTATAAACTACGTCATAGATACGACCGATTTGATACTCGCGGCTTACACGCAAACCTACTGCATAATCCTCACCATACTTGGTAGTAGGGAAGTTGATAGTGCGGAGCATTGGGGTGTAGAAACCACGTGGTGCGCCAAGACCGTGGATACGCAATGCGTTGTTGCGGCCGTTGTCTGGTGTCCACTCTTTGTGGTCG
>JAZREU010000051.1:0-2305 GCA_045660925.1 Paludibacteraceae bacterium
GCGGAGAGTATTCAGCCCGAAAACCTTTCCCCTTTCAATGTCTGTACTCAGAAATGCAGACGGCAACGGAAATGAACGACTGACGAAAATGTAGATAAAGATAAACAGACAGCATACAAACGGGTTCTTACATTGATAACCATTTGTATGCTGTTCTTGCTTCTATCCATAGGGGTACTATTATTTTGCAACAGAGATATATAGGGCAAGCGGTAAATTTCACTCCCTCCAAAAATATAGAGAGGTTTATCCGCTGTTATTCATCAGGTGCTTGCCGTTGTACTCCCGTTTTAACGCTTGCTCTATCTCACTCCGTTTGTACAGAACTTTTCCACCGAGCACATAGTAAGGCAATGTGCCATTGCTTCGGTATTCGCTCAATGTCCTTCGGCTGACTTTAAGCATATATGCCACCTCCTTGTCACATAGATACTCATCATCGTTTTGTAATGTTGTTCCGTCTTTCGGAATGTTGTCTATGATTTCTGATAGTTGGTCGATACTCTCGTGAATGGACTGCATCCACGCATCGTCTTTTGTTCGCATTTCTTGATACATAGTTCAAATGGTTTTATTGTTATACATTGATTAGATTTCTCGTCCCTTCCATCTTGCTTCTTTTCGTCTGTCCTCTACCTTTGTTACAATGCTCTCCACATCTTCGGGAAGATAATAGGTGCGGTTGCCGATTTTGGTGTAGGCAAGCGTTCCGTTATCACGCAAGGTCTGCAATGTACGCTTGCTTATCTTCAACCTCTGACAAACATCCTGATGGTCGAGCCAATTGTTTGTCTTTTTCTTCCCGCTCTTGACAACGGGTGAATTTGATACTCGCAGAATGAACTGCTCAATCTTCGTGGCAAATTCCTCGAACGCCTTTCTCTCAAAAATGATTAAATCCATACGCTTTTGTTTTATATTATTTCACTTGTTTTCTTGTTTCGCACTGCTAAATAAGGAAGAGATTTTCATACTTCAATGACACTAACCATAGGTGTCATTTCTTGTCATATCGTTTCATCATAGACACGATAATCAGCCATTGAAATAGGTTCTATTCTCATATGCAGTTTCGTTTTGTTGGTGCGAAGTAATAGATAAGTTATCACACCTCAATCATACGGTGACCCTGTTGCAGTATATGGCACAGTTCGTGGCACTTTTAGATGTATATAGCGATACATATCTAAGCATACATCACATTGTAATCTGTATTATATAAGAATATCTCCAAGCGACTGCCCGTCTCGGATTTTGTCAGCTGCATTGTCGTTTGTCAGACCGATGCCTATCCGTCTGCCAAACTTCTGCCCCGAACAGCCAATACAGATATTTGCTGATTATATAAATTGCAGGATAGCGGATAGACCAACTCCCGATGGTTCGACAGTCCGTCTATCCGCTATTGTATATAAGCCCTTAATTCTCTCAAATAAGAATTTCATCCCAATCTATCATACTCTGTTCAACTTGGGAAGAATTATGCAGTCGGCACTGATTACAAATCATCCTAAAAAGCAATACAAATCATAATTGCCTACATAGATCTAATTAGTTGTGGCAGAATTGTATGCACATTTTCTTTGCAGCAGATAATCGGTCATAATTGTGCACAAAGACCAATGTGTAACCTTTCAAAAACATTCAAAAAATGAGTAAAAAACAGACTTTAAGTAAAACAGAGTTGCAGGAAATGACAGGCTTGGATTTCTCCGAGCAGAACTCGCAAGTAGAAGAGAGTCGAAAGAAGAGTATTGATGCCGCATTGGAGAACTTCTCTATTGAAAACATCAAGCCACTTCCTCTACCATCAGTAGCGGAACAAGCCCAAACGGAAGCCGTACCTTCCGTTGCAGAGGTGGCAGATGAAGTTACACCTACCGATGTAGTAGAGCAACAGTCACCGACTCCGACCATTCAACGCAGAGTGAGCAGTAAGCAACGCAAGCTCTCGTTGGAGGAGTACCGCAACACCTTTATGCGACCTTACAAGATTGAAGACCGCAAGCCGGTATTCATTAGTGGCAAGTTACGAAAGATGCTCGACAAGTTCGCTTGCAAAATCGGTGAGGATAGAATGAGTATGTCGGGATTATTGGAGAACATCGTTCGCCATCACATCGAACTCTATTCAGAAGATTTCGAGCATTGGAAAGGGATGTAACCTCTAGATTAAGGACTATTCCAACGGTATTTCATTTTGAGGCACTCAAAATTGATTGACCTTCGGTTAGTGGGGAAGCAAGTTTATGTTTTGGGCAGACCAAAACCACTTGCTTCCACTCCCGAAGGTCGCAGAAGAGGA
>JAZREU010000052.1:0-4800 GCA_045660925.1 Paludibacteraceae bacterium
GCGTGTCGCTTGCTACCGACGCCAACGACGCTAACTACCGACATTTGCTTTTCAAGGCTCAACAAAATTAGAGGAAACCATTCATTTCTCCAAATTATGGGATGAAATTAATCGGGCAGATGGGCCTTGAAACTACCTGTAAACGCTTATTTTTTTTGTATTATCTTTGCCGTGGAATTGGCAAGTATATGGCAATAAAATGGCAAATGTTTGGCAAATAAATTTGATGTAATGCTCAGACGATGAGTGATATACGTGTGAAATGGCAAATAATGTAATTATTAGAAGTTGTTTGGGTTTTATTTCAAGTTTAGTTGAGAGGTGTTTTAGAGTAGATTTGCACTATTTGAACGCAGCAAATAGTGTCCTATTTGCAAGGGGAAAGTGTAAAGATGCCAAAAGAACCTCAAGTAAACTGAAAAGTGCCACAAAATACTGATTGACGTTAAAATCCAAACAACTTCTTAACCTCTAAAATTAAATATTATGATTAACAAACCAACCAACATGACAGACATGAAGGAATCTAATGTGCAAGCGCAGCCCCTGTCGTATGGCGACACGCTGGCAGAGATTATGCAGGCGGAGTTTCCCCTGCTCAGTGAAGTGACCCGCGGCTTTGTGGATGACCCCCTCAGCCTGATGAATGCCCATTTCGACATGGACGGCGTGGTGGTGCTCTGTGCCCTGCCCGATGGGATGCTGGCGCATCTGCCGCAGATGATCGGCGAACCGTTGTCGCTGTATGAGGATGCCGATATCCGCACCATGCTGCTCATGGCCATGATGGCCACGGTGGGCTCTGCTATGAGTAATGTGCGTGTGCGCCATCAGTGTAGGTTCTACTCGCTCGGCCTTATGTGTGTATGTATTGGTCCTTCGGCTTCGGGTAAGGGTGCTGTGGGTGATGTGGCCAGCCTCGTGGATGGTATCAATGATATCGTCTGCGCCGAGTCGGCTCAGGAGATGAAGGACTACCGCAAGAGGCTTGCCCGCTACAACCGTCGCAGCAAGCAGCTCGACCGCGCCGCTAAGGGTGACATCACCCAGCTGGTAGACATCAATAATATAGATGACGAGGCCGAGGAGCCGCAGATGCCCTTGCGCCGTATGCATACGCTGCCTTCGAAGACCACCTCGGCCAACTACTACAGACTCATCTATGCCAATGGCACCTACATCTCCTTCCTCCACCTTCCCGAGCTGGCAGAGCTGAATGCTGCCAACCGCAACGCCTTCGGTGACTTCAAGTACATGATGCTGGCTGCTCAGAACGAGGAGGCACTGCACACGGCCCGCAAGACCGACGATGAGGACTACCTTATTCCCCATACCCGTCTCGCCATGGTGGCTACGGGTACGGAGTCATCGGTACGCGACTTTATCCCCAACCTCGAGGACGGACTCTCTACCCGCTTCCTCTACCACAACCTGCCGGCCAAGGATACTGTACGCGACGAGATGGACGAAGCCATGGCCGAGGCATATAGCGATGTGTATGCTCACTATCGTAGTCTGCTCACGGATATCTGGACGGAGCTGCGCCAGTTCGATGGAAAGCCCGACGACGAGCTGCCCCGCCTCATCCTCAGTGATGGGCAGCGCGCCACGGTCAACGAGTACTATCGCCAGCTGGTGAACTTCGTCGCCCTCACGCAATCCGACAGGGGCCTGCGTGCTCCCATCTTCCGCAGCCGCCTCAACCTCTACCGCATACTGATGATTGTCGCCGTGCTCCGTCGCTATGAGGAGTTGGGTATGGTAGAGGGCATGTTTGCCGAGAAGCAGTTCGCTCCTTCCGATGAAGACCTGCGCTGGGCACTCTCCTATATCTTCTATATGGTGATGCAGACCTCGACCATCTATAACCGCCTGCGTGGTGAAGAGAAAGATGAGACACCTAAGAGTGTGCGCATCAGTGCACTCGCCTTCTTGCAGGAACTGCCTCATTCGTTCACACGTAGCGTTGCCGACAAGAAGGGCGAGGAGTTAGGGTTAAAGCCCCGCACCGTCACCTATCACCTCGGCACCCTCTGCCGCAAAGGCTATCTTGTCCGTGTGCAACAGGGCGTATACCGCAAGGTCCCCCGTATGATAAAGAAAAACAGTCAGGCAGCCTGATTTACCATTTCTGACGCGATAATCCCCACAACCTGCAGATAATCCATAGGTTGTGGGGATTTTCTTTTGCCAAACATTTGCCATTTATTTACCAAATTGTTGCCAAATGTGTGTGATTTGTGCTGGCTTGCTTTCGCATATGGGGAAATATTTGTCAATTGAAATGGGTTTTTGTGAATAATTCTTTATCTTTGCCCTTGACTTATTGTCTCATGTGTTGGGTGGTGGGTCAAGGCATGTCGGATTTCGTACATTTACTTTAATATATTATGAGCAAAACAAGATTTCAATTAATGGCAGTGCTGCTATTGCTGTGCAGTTTCATTGCGAATGCCCAAGATTTTTCTTTAGAAAATATTGATTACAATATTACTTCTGAGGAAAATATGACTGTGGAGGTTGTAGGTAGTCATTTTTATTATGATGAGGAAGTAGTGATACCTTCCTCAGTAAACTATAATGGTAGCGTCTACAATGTTACGGTCATTGGCGAAAGAGCCTTTGAGGGTAGTTCGCTCACATCTGTTGTTGTTTCTGAAGGAATAGTAACTATCGGTAATCAAGCTTTTGGAGGTTGCTCGGGTCTAGTGTCCATAACTTTGCCCGAGAGTTTGAAGAATATGGGTGAATCGGTTTTTGATTGTTGTGGTAGATTAGAGGCTATAACCATACCTTCAGGAGTAAAGAGTATTGGTGAACGTGCATTTGAAGACTGTGACGCATTAAGCACTGTCGTTCTTTCTGAGGGGCTGGATGAAATTGGATATAGCGCATTCTCATGTTGTACTAGCCTAAAATCGATAACTTTCCCTGAAAGTCTGACAAAGATATGTGACTTCGCATTCTGGGGTTGCGGTAGCTTGACGGATATCATTATCCCTAAAGGTGTAGCAAATGTCGGTGTGGCTTCCTTCGGTTTATGCGGCTTGACCTCTATTGTAGTAAGCGCAGACAATGTGGTTTATGATTCTCGCAATAATTGCAATGCAATAATTAAAACCGAGGACAATGAATTGGTCGTAGGATGTGTAGCAACAAAGATTCCTGAAGGAATTGTGAGTATTGGCTCCAACGCTTTCAGAGCGTGTAAAGGCTTGACTACTTTAACCCTCCCTGAGAGTCTGACAAATATTGGGGATGAGGCTTTCTCTAATTGTGAGGACCTTGCTTCGATAACCATTCCTGAGAATGTGGCATATATTGGGGATTATGCTTTCTGTTTTACGGGGCTAACCTCTATCATTATCCCTCAGAATGTGACAAGACTGAATGAGGGCGTTTTTGAGGAGTGCTATAATCTTACCTCAATCAATATTCCCGAGAGCATCACATCTATTGGATTTGGAGCATTTGTCCTTACTGGGATAAAGGCTATCGAAATTCCCAAAGGAGTAACAGAGATAGGCTTTGCAGCGTTTGCCTATTGCAATGATTTGATCTCAATAACTGTTGACGAGAACAATGCGGTATATGATTCGCGCAACAATTGTAATGCAATAATAAGAACGCAGGATAATACTTTGATGGCGGCTTGTAGTACAACGGAGATTCCGGAGGATATTGCCGCAATTGGGGCATTTGCTTTTGCTGGCCTTGAAGATATTGTTTCTGTTAGAATTCCTGAGAGTGTGGTTAAAATTGAAGAAGGAGCATTTGCTGAATGTGGCAACTTGACTTCGGTAAACATTCCAAGCGGAGTGACGCGTATTGAAGATGAAACTTTTGCTGATTGCTATAGTCTTGCCTCTATTGTAATTCCTGCAGGAGTGACAAGTATTGGCGGCAGAGCTTTTGAGTATTGTGGAGGATTGGCTTATATTATTTGTAAAGCTGTAACTCCGCCTGTATTAGATTCGTGGCAGACATTTGGCGAAGTTGATAAGAATATTCCAGTGTATGTGCCAGCGGCTTCTATTGCAGATTATCAGGGTGCGGAAGAATGGAAGGATTTTGCTAATATTGTTGCTATGCAGGTTTATAACGTATACTATTATGTAGGCGAAGAGTTGGTACATACCGCTGAGGTGGCTTATGGTGAGGCTATTCCCGAATATATATACGAGCCTACGGAGGAGGGTTGTACTTTCCTTGGTTGGGTAGGGGAGAGTTATGATGCCATGCCCGCTCATGATGTGACCTACACGGCTAACATCGACAATGGCATTGATCAATTCATCATTGACAATTCGCAATTGACAATTTATGACCTCACAGGTCGCCGCGTGCTCAATACCGAGAACCTTAAGGGTGGTATATATATTGTAAATGGCCGTAAGGTGATAGTGAAATAGCATAAAAAACGGCCGAAATACGGATGTGTTCACGGAAGCGACTCTCGGGTGGCTTCCGTGAACTGTGTTTGTAGATATTGTTCGATGAAAAAGTGTGGATTCGGTGGCAGAGGGCCTCAAAAATGTTGTATAACACATTTTATTTGAAAAAAGTAGTAAGAATAGTTGTCTAAATGGGAGAAAACAGCTAACTTTGCACCCCGAATATGAGGTGGACTGTGTCTACCCGGCATGAAAAAGACCATAAATTAAACTATAAATAATTAAAAATTAACAAAATGCCAACAATTCAACAGTTAGTTAGAAAAGGCAGACAGGTGCTTGCAGACAAGAGCAAGTCACCCGCTTTGGACAGCTGTCCTCAGCGTCGTGGCGTTTGCACTCGTGT
>JAZREU010000053.1:0-3176 GCA_045660925.1 Paludibacteraceae bacterium
ACACCTTACACTTTACGCCCTACACCTCCTCCTCCCCCGACCCCCGCACAGCGTCAAAAACGCAATGCCCGTGTGGTGTTGTATCTCTTGGTGTTGATATTTCTATTCTGTTCGTGCGTAATGTACAATACAAATCATGAGGTCCTCGCTACTATTATTCTCATTGTCGCAGGAGGCTGCTCCTATGTAATTTACAAATGTCTAAAATAGCCATGTCTATAAAGAAAAGGGAATAGCCATGCAATCGTAATAAATGACAGAACACTTTAATTTGATTAGTAAACGATGGAAAAATTCATCTTTCTTTGTAAGGAATATATAATTGGGATAATAGACAAAAAAAGCAGAGAAATTCTCTGCTTTTGTGATTCAGCTGGGGCTCGAACCCAGGACCCCATCCTTAAAAGGGATGTGCTCTACCTGCTGAGCTACTGAATCGCGCGTTAAGCGCATAAAAACATGCTTCCATTCGAAAGCGGGTGCAAAAGTACTGCTTTTTTTTGACATGACCAAATATTTCGACAAAAAAATGCAAAAATTAGTGTTTTTTATTGCTTATCCCAAAATATTTGCGTAACTTTGCACCAAATTCGGGCTTTTATGGACATTCAATTGACTTACAACCGCAGACAAACAACTACCACCCAAGTAGGCAATATTGAGATAGGTAGCGAACATCCTGTTCGTATTCAGACCATGGCGAATACTTCGACCAACGACATCGATGGTAGCGTGGCACAAGCCGAGCGATGCATCGCTGCTGGCACAGAACTCCTCCGATTCACTACCCAAGGCATGCGCGAAGTAGAATCATTGGCGCAGATACATACTTGCCTTTCGCCTAATAACCTAATAGCCTCATCGCCTACCACTCCCCTCGTAGCAGATGTGCACTTCCAGTCGGATGTGGCAGATGCTGCGGCGAAAGTAGTGGAGAAAGTGCGCATCAATCCAGGCAACTATATCGATCCTGCTCGTAAGTTCAAGCAAATAGATTATACCGATGAGGAGTATCAAGCCGAACTGGAGCGCCTGCGTGCGCGCTTCGTGCAATTGCTCAATATCTGCAAACAGCACAAGACTGCCTTGCGTATCGGTGTCAATCATGGCAGTCTGAGCGACCGTATCATGTCGCGCTACGGCGATACGCCCGAAGGCATGGTGGAGAGCTGTATGGAGTTTCTCCGTGTGGCTGTGGCAGAGGACTTCAAGGATATTGTGCTGTCGATTAAAGCCAGCAATACACGCGTGATGGTGACTACCGTTCGCCTGTTGGTTTGGCAGATGCAGGAAGAGGGTATGGCTTTCCCTTTGCACTTGGGTGTGACGGAAGCAGGCGAAGGTGAAGATGGGCGCGTGAAATCTGCTGTGGGCATTGGTGCCCTCCTTGCAGATGGCATTGGCGACACCATTCGTGTGAGTCTGAGTGAAGCACCCGAAAAAGAACTGCCTGTAGCCCGTGCGTTGGTGGATTATTTTGCAGAAGAACAAAGTGTTCGCTATGCGCACGACACGCAAGTGCGAACAGAAGGCAATACAGTTTACTATACTAATTCCGATACCGATTGGCAGCAGTTTCAGTTGCATGCAGCAGCCGAAAGTGGTCGCCTTTTGTGGGATTACAATTGCACCGAATTAGTACTCTGCAACGACCATTTCCCTGCTGAAGACCTCATTCGCTTAAGCAAAGACATTCTCCAGGCCGCACGCGTGCGTATGTATAAAACGGAGTACATATCCTGTCCTGGTTGCGGTCGCACTTTATTTGATTTGGAACAAACCATTGCCCAAGTGAAAGCAGCCACTGCCCACCTGCAGGGCTTAAAAATAGGCATCATGGGTTGTATTGTGAACGGTCCAGGCGAGATGGCTGACGCTGATTATGGCTATGTGGGCGCAGGGCGTAGCAAAGTGAGTCTGTATCGTGGCAAAGAATGTGTGCTAAAAAATATCCCACAAGAAGAGGCGGTTGCACAACTCCTTGCACTCATTGAAGCGGATAGCAATAGATATTTGTGTATATGAAAAAAAAGTAGTACCTTTGTAGGCGAATTATGGCAATCAAAATATCCCACTTAAATAAGCATATCGGCAAGCAACATGTGCTGAAAGACATATGCCTCACCATCGGCGATGGTGAGGTGGTTGGATTGCTCGGTCCCAACGGCGCAGGCAAATCCACCTTGATGAAAATCATGGTGGGTGTGTGGGAAACTGAAAACGGAAAGGTTGTTTTGCAAGTGCCTCAGTCTATCGGTTTTCTGCCTGAGCAAAATCCGCTATACGAAGACATGTATGTGCGTGAGTATCTGCGCTTTTTCGTGGGGCTAAGGAGCAAGGAGCAAGGAGCCAAGAACCAAGACCAATTAGTAGAGGAACTGATTGGGCGAGTAGGGTTGCAGCGCGAGGCGAACAAGAAGATTGGACAACTCAGCAAAGGCTATCGTCAGCGTGTGGGTTTGGCACAAGCGATGATTGGCAATCCTGAACTGTTGATTTTGGACGAGCCTACCACAGGTCTCGATCCAAACCAATTGGAGGATATCCGTGCCTTGATTCGCAACTTAGCTAATCCTATATCCAATAGCGACACCGTCGCGTCCGATATCCCATATCCGCATAGCGGTCGCACCGTTATTCTATCTACGCATATACTACAGGAAGTCAAGCAGATGTGTACGCGTGTCATAATCATTAACCATGGCGAAATAAAAGTAGATAAACCTATTAGCGAAATAGAAGATTTGGAAGAAACCTTCAAACAAGCGACGAAAAATGAATGATAATTTTGATATAAGGGGACAGATGACGGAGAAGGAGCAGGACAACGCCCTGCGTCCGTTATGCTTTGATGACTTTGCCGGTCAGACCAAGATCGTGGAGAATCTACGCATTTTCGTTCAGGCTGCTCGTATGCGTGGCGAGGCACTTGATCATGTTCTCCTCTTTGGCCCTCCTGGATTGGGTAAAACCACCCTTAGTAACATCATTGCCAATGAGTTAGGAGTTGGTTTCAAAGTGACCTCAGGTCCTGTACTCGACAAACCTGGTGACTTGGCGGGCTTGCTTACCTCGCTTGAAGATAACGATGTGTTGTTCATTGACGAGATCCACCGCCTCTCACCAATCGTGGAGGAGTATCTCTATTCCGCTATGGAGGACTATCGCATTGATAT
>JAZREU010000054.1:0-12065 GCA_045660925.1 Paludibacteraceae bacterium
AAAGATTTCAATGGATTCAAGACCTGCGATTACTATATTTTCAAATATGATACCACTCGAAACAATTATTCTCACAATTCACTTCTGCCCAATGCAGAATATCAATTCTACGATATTGATTTCGATGGGGAAGATGAATTATTTCTGAATTACTATCACGGAGGAGCAAAGGGTTGTTCTGCACATGAAATATACGAAATGACTGATTCTGGACTGGTTCGAAAAGAAGTCATCGGTGAGGAAGGGTATTTTGCTTTAGATGGAAACACGATTATCAATCCCGAAGATAAAACTATCACATCATTCCTGTGGAGTAGCGTGTCTGAGTGCGGACTTTACGGATACCAAGTCCATGATAATGGTGACATTTATTCAGCATATCATATCCATAATTATGTAAATCCAGCTAACGATTCTCTCATTTCAGATACAACATTCTTTATTCACTAATGCTGCATAACTATTGCAAACTTTCGGCACAATCTTCGGCACAAAGAAAAAAATAACAAAAAAATCACTCAAGCGGGAGGCGTTGGTAATCAACACCTTCCGCTTGCTTTAAGCGTCTTTTTATAGCAAAGTTCACAATCGTCTTATCTCGCCCAATGGGCTCGAATGATTAATCGCAAGCGATTTTTCGGAACTAAACCCCTTCCGCACCGAAGATTTTTGCAGCATTATTATAGAGGCACGTTTATAGAAAGCCACCGAAAGCCCAGAGATGTCTTTGTGATCTATTCTATGTATTGCTCAATTTCCTCAGTATGGGGATAGTTCGGTCGCAATACTCGAAGTGCCATTCAAGGCACTTCTTCATCTATGCTTGCGCTGATTCCTCAAAGTGGGGACTTTTCGGGCGCTGCGCTCGGAGTGCGTTCCGTCGCACTCCTTCAGGTCGCCTAGCCTACCGGTAACTTGCTATATAATTACGGTTGAAAAAACAAAATAAGAAGAAATATTTGTACAAATCATCCTTTTTTTGTACCTTTGCAGCATAATTCAGTCTAACCGCAAAGGAAAGACTCTTATCAACTATGATACAAGTAATCAAAATAGGTGGTGGCGTGCTGGAGAACGAAGCACAAAGAGATGCGTTTCTGCGTCAGTTCGCTGCGATAGAAGGCCCCAAAGTCCTTGTGCATGGTGGTGGCCGATTGGCTACTACTATGGCGGAACGCCTGGGTGTAGAGACACAGATGATTGATGGTCGCCGTGTGACCGATAAAGAGACCCTCGATATCGTCACCATGGTGTACGGTGGACTAGTCAATAAACAAGTAGTTGCACAATTGCAAACCATGGGCGTGAATGCCATTGGTTTGACGGGTGCTGATGGCGGATGGATGCGCTCCGTCAAACGCCCTATCAAGAACGGCATCGATTATGGCTATGTAGGCGATGTGAAGGAGGTTAATGGCGAGCACTTGCGTATGCTCTTGGATAATGGGCTCACTCCTGTTATTGCGCCTATCACCTATAGCGAGGAGGGCTTGCTGCTCAATACCAATGCTGATACCGTGGCATCCGAGACCGCTGTTTCGCTTGCACCAGAGGTGGAACTCACTTTCTGCTTCGAAAAAGCAGGCGTATTGAGTAATCCCGATGACGAAGCATCCGTAATCGCAAAAATCACACCCGAAACCTATACCCAACTGAAAGCAGATGGTATTATCTCGGGCGGTATGATTCCTAAGATAGATAACGCCTTTGCTGCCATAGAACATGGCGTACAAACGGTTCGTATTACCCATGCAAGCCAAATACAAGGCGGAACAATAATTTCGGCTTTGCCGAAGTAAAGCACACCTTGTGTGAGCATTGGCTCGTAAACGAGCAGTAATGGCTACTTCGTAGCGATTAACCCGCCAAAGGCGCATAACCTCACAAAGTGATACAACCCGCCATTGGCGCACAACTATAACATATGGACAACAAATACATCACACTACTGCAACGTATGATTCAAACTCCCTCCATCTCCGGAGAGGAGGATGCAGTATGCACGCTGCTAGAGCAATGGATGACGGCGGAGGGCATTGCTGTTCACCGCGTGAGCAACAACCTCTGGGCGGAATGTGGCGAAGGACCAGAGTCGGTGCTGCTGAATGCGCATATTGACACGGTCAAGCCATCGGCATCCTATACCCGCAATCCGTTTGGTGGTGAGTGTGATGGGCAAACAATATACGGTTTAGGCGCCAACGACGATGGTGGCAGCGTGATAGCTATGTTAGCTACTTTCCTAGATATCTATCGTCAGCCCATTGCTGGCAAACGCATTGTGCTCACCCTAACCGCCGAGGAAGAAAATAGCGGAAGAAAAGGCATCGAACTTCTCCTTCCTGAGATAGGGCATATCGACTATGCCATCATTGGTGAACCCACCTCGCTGGAGATGGCTGTAGCCGAACGTGGACTGATGGTGCTAGATGGCGAAGCCAAAGGCAAAGCTGGACATGCCGCACGCGAAGAGGGTGTGAATGCGCTATACATTGCGCTGGACGATATACAGACATTGCGCAACTACGCGTTTGATAAGGTCTCTCCTTTCCTTGGCAAAGTGAAGATGACCACCACCATGATTCAGGCAGGCACACAGCACAACGTGGTGCCAGATACATGCCGTTTTGTGGTGGATATACGCTCCAACGGTCTCTACTCCAACGAGGAGATACATGCGCTATTGCAGCCATTGGTGCAATCGACATTGACTCCTCGCTCTACGCGACTCAATGCATCCTCTACGCCGGTTGAGACGGCTATCGTGCAACGAGCTAAAGCCTTAGGCATACCACTTTATGGTTCGCCTACGCTGAGCAATATGGCATTGCTATCATGCCCAAAAGTGAAGTTCGGACCAGGCGACTCCGCCCGCTCACACACCGCAGACGAATACATTCACATCCACGAAATTCAGCAAGCAATAGAGTTATATAAGCAGTTACTGCAATAGTTTGTCACTCATCGCATTTCCTGAAAAGGTCGCCCCCCCCTTACACTATACACTCTACACCCTACACCAGAAAAATTACCCCCAATGTGATTTTTATTTGCACATCTCAAAAAAAAAGTGTAACTTTGCAGCCAAATGAGTTAAAAACGATGTCTATACCTAAGATACATAGTATTCAGTCTATTTCTGCAAAGTACAATACTGGCGATGAACCAGTTCTTGTACTCTGTTCAGACAAGCGTCAGTATATATGCAAGTATATGCGTTCGTCCGCTACAATCGCGTATAAATTGGCATGCGAATACATCGGCGCAAAACTCGCTGCAATATGGAAAATCAACACTCCGCCTGTAGCATTGGTTAATATCTTACCCGCTCATTGGGAGACAGTGAATGTGACACATAGCTTATCTGCTCCTGCAATAGGTTTCCAGAAATTGGAAAATGTCATTGACATCACTCCTACATTTACCCAAATTGCAGCTAATAAGAAGACCTTGATGCAATTGTTGCAGATAGCATTGTTTGACTTTTGGATTACCAACGAGGACCGAACATACAATAATGCCAACCTCTTGTACGACCTTGAAAACGAGGACTTGGTTTCTATTGATTACGGCGGAATCCTCAATAATGTATCTTTTGACTATTCTTCGCAACAACTGACCGAAACGGATAGTATTCTTTGCGCAGATTTGAGTGCGCAATTGCTTGCTTCCGTCACGATTAAGGATATAGAAAGTGCGCTACCTATCTTACAAACGGAGTATTTGCGAAGTGTCAATACTGCTCGCAAACAGATAAACTCCATCTCCCAAGAGATGCCCAAAGAATGGGCTTTGCCAACAAATAAGATTTTGGCAAAACTGACCGAATTGGTAGAGCCTCAATGGGTAGAAGATACTTGGAATAATTTTATTGAATGCTTAAAATCAAATAGTAACTATGGAAAATAATCTTAAATACAGCATCATTTATGCAGTCATTCGCCCAGAGATTGCAGAGAAATTAAGTTTGGGCATTCTGACCATTGAGGACGAAAAGGTCAGTGTGCGTTATTCGCAAAAGAAATTGGATGTCTTGAAAATGCTTTATACTCCCAAAGAGTACGAGGCAGTATCTCGCATGGTACGCCAAGACCTCCGTGGTTTAACCCCACAAACACTTACATACCTTACACGCTATTCTAACAACCTTATTGCTTTCTCTCAAATTCAAAACATTGACAACACACAAAGCAATATCAATAGCGATTGGTTGTATAAGAATTATGTGTATAATTCATAATTATCTTGCTTAGTCGCCAACAACAATCATTTTGCTACTCACTAATGAGTCATTTGATTATTAACATACAAGAGAAGTTTGGAGCTGAACTTCACACCCGCCAAATGGTAGAACGATTGGCAGCATCATTGAATGTCGCTGACTCTTATTTGCTGGATATGAGTGGCGTAATGCAAATCTCTCGCTCTGCTGCCGATGAGTTGTACAACCTCACTCATGGCGATATGAGTGTGGACTTAATCAATGTAGAGCCTTTTGTGGAGAAGATGCTTTCAGCAGTCAAGTTAGGACGCTTCTTGCCTCGCCAACGCTCCACAACCGACACCCCAATTATCCATTGCGAAACGATTGGCAATGTGTTGCAGCAACTGAGTGCGAGATAAATCGAGTCTATTCTAAAGTGGTCGAATTTGACTACTTTAGAAGATTAGGAATATAATAAGATACTAATCCAGAATAACTAACCCCTAAAATTACTTATCACTCATCACTTATAGTTCATAACTAATCCGCAACGCACAGCCGTTGCCCGACATATTTAATATAGCGTTATAAGCTAAACTTGGATTTTGAAAACTGGACACTTTCAAAATTTAAAAGCATTCAAGCACAAGCCGAAAACGCTCACGCTTTTAGCGTGGGCTTTTGTGCATAATTTGAATGCTTTAGGTAGTCCAGAATCCTCAAAATCCAAATTAAGCGAACGAAAGTTCACGCTTTTATTTTGTATTTATAATATAAATTAACAAACAACAAATCAATAAATAAACCAACGGAGTGTGCCGAAAATCCGACAAAGAGTAGGCAAAAAAAGGAAATAAAATGAAAAAAATGTTTTGTTTGATGCTTACGATGGCATCAGTTACTTTGTCATTCGCCCAAGAAGTACTAGTTGATTCAACTCACAATGGGGCAAATTTAATCGTACTGGGAGGAAATGAAAGCACCAAATTAGGGGCAGAACCAACATGTGTTTATTCTTATGGTACGTGTATGAATTTTTCCAAAGGAATCTATACACCTGCTATTGGCTGGGCGATAGGACAATGTACATTTCCTGATGGAATATCAATTACAAATGAATCTTTACTTTTGATTACTACAGGTATGGATGGGTATTACTCCTTTGATGCTGATTCTCGTGTTTTAATACGATTTACAGATGAATCTACCTCTATCTTACGTCGAGATCTAGATGAGATAGTTGAGAATGCTTATGACAACATGTGGATGGGCGGTAGTTTAATGCATTTTTATAAATCTTATGTAACGCTTCAATTAGACTCAGAAACGAGATCAAAATTCTTTAATCATTCACTTGGTATAAAAAAAATTCGAATAGTCTACGCAAATGGAGATGCTGTAGATTATGAAATGAAAGGAAAAAGAATAATGAAATTTCCAGAAGAATTGCGTGAGAGTTTTGAAGAAGCTTCTCAAAAGAATGACATACGAACAAAAAATAATGATGATTCTACATTCTAATAACTACAACTGAAACACGCGAAGACTTTCTATATAAAAAAAATACACCCAAGCGGGAAGCATAGTAAATACTACACTTCCCGCTTGTTGCATATGCCATTTTACTCTCTAAAATATCCCATTTCGGCACAAAATTAACTATTTCTTTTATGTTTCAAAAAAAAGTCGTATCTTTGCAGAACAATTAATAAATTAATACCAAATAGGGTATATAGAATACAAAAGATATGAAATTGCAAATATGTGCTGAAATAGAAGGTTTATTTTTACTTAAGGATAAAATAGAAGCCAGAGTATATCCTTATGAATTTCTTTTGTTTAGCAAAAACGGAAGATTCTATATAAGCATAACGAAACCAGTTAAGGATTATATTGAGTATCTCCCTAAATTGTACATAAAAAATGGTGTTACTCATCTTGAACCCACAAATCCAAAAGCATATCATGATCTAAAAGATTGGTTATACTACATTGAGGCAATGGGTGCTTTTAATTTTGAGGTATCTAAAATACATATTGATGAGTTAGAAGTTAATTGGATTTATGAAAACGACAAAGAAAAGGGATTGATACCAGTAACGTCTTTCAAAGTTACTATTCCAAAGCGTAAAGCAGAAAAATACATTCATCAGCGTAATCTTTCTAATTTGGTCTTTTTTAGAAAGATGTTGCCTGAAGCACATATTCCTTTTAGTTATTATAGACAAGCTCGTGTTTTTTTCAATGAACGCAATTATTATTTTGCATTTATAAATTATTTTATGATGCTAGAATTCTGTTTTGCAGAAGGGAAATTCAAAACAAATGAAGTAATTAAGCGTTTTAAAAAATCTAAGCTTCTAAAACTATGTGTCCTATCTGCTATATCAATGACAAAACAACAGGATGTAAGTTGTTACAAATGGCTTTGTAATGAATGTAAATGCAAACAAAAAGATATTACATTTGAAAGTATTCTATACATACTTATTGAATATAGAGGTATATTATCTCATGCGTCACCTTTTTCAAAAAAATATTTATTAAGTGACAATAAGTTAAGACCATTGGTTATTCTAATAAGTTTGATTTGCTTTTTGTTATGTGGAAATATACAGATTTATTGTTGCTCAAACGAAGAAGACAAAGATAGACTTATAGGGAAAAATATTGAAAAATTAGAAGAAGAATTACATCCATGATTAACATATACCTATCAATATCAACATTGAAATATTATCACAACTTAGAATATAGATAAAAGGCTAAAAATAATATAGGGTTCACTATCTATAAATTTGAAAACAAACTTTCTCTACTCGCAAACTTTTTTCAAAAAAACACGCCTACACGGGAGGCGTTAATTATCAACACCTTCCGCTTGCTTTAAACACCTTTTTATAGCAACATTTACAAATCGTCTTATCTCCCCATTGGGCTCGAACGATTAATCGCATTGAGAATCGTCTTATCTCGCCCGATAGGCTCGAACGACTAATCGCAAGCGATTTTCCAGTACAAAACCCCTTCCGTGCCGAAGATTTTTGCAGCATTATTTATAGAGACACGTTTATAGAAAGCCACCGAAAGCCCATAGAAGTCCTAGAGATGTCCCAGAGATCTCCTATGGTGATCGCCTAATTTGCTAGTCGCTTTTCCTATACCAGAGGTATACTAAGGGTATACAAAAGAAAGGTGCTATGAGATATAGTTATCCTTTCGCTATCTATTTCTCATAAAATTGGCATATTTCTTGCACATATCAAAAAAAAATCGTACCTTTGCGCAATATATTGGTTAGTGTCGGTTAAGCGGTAAAGGAATTAACCGACAAAAAAATAACCGAAAAAACAAACACAATGAAACTCTGGGACAAAGGTTATAAGATTGACGACGCAATAGAGCGTTTCACCGTTGGCAAAGATAAAGAATTGGACTTGCTATTGGCTACTCACGACATATTGGGTACCATGGCGCATGTCACCATGTTGGAGCACGTGGGCTTACTGTCCAAAGACGATTTGGATGTCCTCCTGCCTGCCCTGCGTGAACTCTACGCAGAAGCGGAACAAGGTAACTTCATTATCGAAGAGGGCATCGAAGATGTTCACTCGCAAGTCGAACTGATGCTCACCCGTCGTTTGGGCGAAGTGGGCAAGAAAGTGCATACAGGCCGCTCACGCAACGACCAAGTGTTGGTGGATCTCAAACTCTTTACCCGTGCACAAATAGAAAAGACGATAGGACTGGTAGAACAACTCTTCCATACCCTACAAAAGCGCAGCGAAGAAGGCAAGGCACTTCTTATGCCTGGATATACCCACTTGCAAGTGGCTATGCCATCGTCTTTCGGACTATGGTTAGGCGCCTATGCCGAGGCATTGACAGATGATATGCGTCTGTTGGTAGCTGCATTTGAGCAAGCCAACCTCAATCCACTGGGTTCAGCTGCAGGTTACGGTTCGTCTGCTCCGCTCAACCGCACGATGACTACGCAGTTGCTTGGCTTCGCTGACCTCGATTATAATGCCATCTATGCCCAAATGAACCGTGGACGCATGGAGCGCACCGTGGCGTTTGCCTACTCATCCGTGGCAGAGACCATCGGTCGCTTGGCAATGGACTGCTGTATGTTCAACTCGCAGAACTTCGGTTTTATCAAGTTGCCTGATACCATGACTACGGGTTCGAGCATCATGCCACACAAGAAGAACCCCGATGTATTTGAACTCATCCGCGCACATGCCAACCGCCTATGCGCATTGCCAGATACGATTCGTCATATCACGACCAATCTACCTGTGGGCTATTTCCGTGATATGCAACTGATTAAGGAGGTGTATTTCCCTCTCTTTGACCAACTCAATGACCTATTGGAGATTACTACCTATGCGGTAGATAACATGGAAATGAAAGCCGACATCATGTCCAATCCATTGTATGCTCCTGCTTTCTCAGTAGAGGAGGTGAATCGCCGTGCAGCGAATGGCGTACCATTCCGCGACGCTTATCGCCAAGTGGCAGATGAGATCACCAACGGCACTTTCCGCCACGAGGCAACCACAGAGGAGACGCTTTCGCACTACACTCACGAGGGCTCTATCGGTAACCTCTGCAACAAGCAGATCAAAGCAAAGATGGACGCAATCATGCAATCCGTATCACTAACAGCAGTCCATCAGGCTATCAATCTGCTATTAAATCACTAACAGCGACGTCACCTCATACTTTAACCATTAACAAAAAAAATAATACCATGTTATACGACTTCACCTACCAGAATCCTACACGGATTCATTTTGGCAAGAATGCCATCAATAAACTCGCTGGCGAGCTCCGTGCGTACGGACCAAACATCCTACTCATCTACGGCAAAGCGGCCATCAAGAAGTTAGGTCTCTATGACCAAGTTATCCAAATCCTGCAAGCCGAAGGTAAGACCATTGTCGAACTTCCTGGTATCAACGCCAACCCTCGCTACACCCAGCTCCTCGAAGGCGCTCGCCTCGTGCGCGAGCACAAGATCGACCTTATCCTGGCTGTGGGCGGTGGTTCGGTGATCGACTGCGCCAAAGGTATTGCTTGCGCTGCCTACGCCGAAGGCGATGTATGGCAACGCTACTATGTCAACCAAGAGCGCGTAAATAACCCTGTAGTGCCTGTAGCCAGTATCTTAACCATGGCAGGTACAGGTAGTGAGATGAACGGCGGTTCGGTGATCACCAACGAGGAGACCATGGAGAAGATCGGACGCGTCTATCCATTGGAGATTGCCAGCCCTAAGTTCTCTATTCTCAACCCAGAATACACATACTCTGTGCCTAAATATCAGATGATTAGCGGCATCTTTGACATCTTCTCCCACCTGATGGAGCAATACTTCTCGGGCGAGGACGATAATACCAGCGATTACCTGCTGGAAGGACTGATGCTGTCGCTCATCTCTGCATCGCGCAAAGCCATCGTCAATCAAGAGGACTACGAGGCACGCAGCAATATCATGTGGTGCGCTACCATGGGACTCAACAAACTTCTCGGTCTTAGCAAGACCCAAGACTGGGAAGTGCATATGATTGAGCACCAGTTAGGCGCCTACACCGATTGCGCACACGGCATTGGTCTCGCCATCATCTCGCCTGCCTACTACCGCTATATTTATCGCGACGGTTTGCATAAGTTTGTGCGCTATGCCAAAGTGGTTTGGGACGTAGAAGACAACGGTCAAGGTGATGAAGCTATTGCATTAGAGGGTATCAATCGCCTCGAAGCGTTTATCGCCGAGTTGGGCATTCCTGCTACATTACGCGAGGTGGGAGCCACCGAAGATATGTTGCCATTGATTGCTAACTCCACTATCCCTGGTGGCGGTTATAAGCAACTCTACGCCGAGGACATACTTTCCATCCTCCATGCCTGCTATTAAGCCCACTCATAGCATATTTTCACATAGTACTAAAAACTACAAAACTCCCTGATAATATTGCAATATACGTAGGCGGAAGAGGTAGTTGTATTGGGCTTGAAGGCGCGTAGATTGCGCCTGCAAGTGATTGTTGCGCGCTTCCTGGTACTCATATAATGAGCAACGGCCCGCTTCATATTTCTGCGTTGTATAGCGTAAAGCTTCTATGGTAGATTGTTCTGCTTTTTCGGCTGCCTGTTGCTCGGCATAAGCGTTACGAGCATTATAATATGCCTGATCTATCTCTTTGCGGAGGTCGTTTTTCTGTTGTTCTAAGTCTAAAATGGCGTTTTGAAGCGATAGTTTCTGTTGCTTCATGCGGGTGGATGTTTGCAGTTTGTCAAAGATAGGCACATGGAGATTCAAGCCCACAGAAGCACTGAAGTTATCTTGCATTTGTTTGCCAAAAGTTGGATTATCTGCGCCTTGCATATCATAGTAGCCCGTTCCGACATTGGCCCCAGCAGAGAGTGTGGGTGAATAAGCTGATTTAGTGCTTTTGAGTGCACTCTTATTGGCTTGAATTAGGTATTCCAGTGTCTTAATCTCAGGGCGATATTGCAGTGCCGTTTGATATACCTCCTCGTTATTGGGTAGCAAACCACCGACCAACTCTTCACTATTTGGAATAGCAATGTCGAAGTTGCTAACATCTTGTAGTTCAATGGCTTGTGCTAAGTCCAAGAGCGATAGTTGCAGGTTGTTTTGTCGTTGAGTAATCTCTAACTCTTCGCGTGCTGCCTGCGCTTGCAAGGTATAAAGTTCACCCGCAGGGAGACGATTGACTGCCACCAAAGCAGAATCGCGTTTCAGTTTTAACTGAGTGTCCTCCAGTTGATTTTCTGCTACTTTTAGAAGTTCTTTGCAGAGTAATACTTGCAAGTACATGCTGGATATATTCATGCGGATTTGCGACTGAATGGCTTGCATATTGGCTTCGGATGCCTGCATATTGGCACGTGCTTGGTCGATATTATATTTCATTTGTAATCCATCAAACAGCACGATATTCGCAGAAAGATTGAATGTCGTTTGCGAGGAGTTTTGCGCATGATAAATGTTGTCTGCTCCAATGGAGCGACCAAATATCCAACTCTGCCCTGCCGAACCGCTGATATTGGGCGAGATATCCGCCTTGGATTGGGTATATTGCAGACGTTGCGAAGCATATTGATTGGCTTGTTTTTGCACAGATATGTTATTGAGCAAAGCCGAATCAATACACTGCTGCAAGGTAAGTGTTTCCGCCATGACACCTAATGAAAGGAGGTAAAGCGTAATTGTAAATAACTGTTTCATAGTTTATTGTGTGATTTGGTTGCCACGAATGATATCACCTTCATTTAGTCCTTCGGTGACTTCGATTGTCAGTCCATCAGAGAGACCTGTTTGGATTTCGGTACGGGTTACCTCTTGGGTGGTGGTATCGGTAATGAGTTGCACGAATGACTTGTTGTCCTCCATCTCTACATTGGCTTCTGGAATAGTGAGAACATTCACACGCTCATTGAGTACAATCTCGGCATTGGCACTATATCCTGCGCGAATAATCCCGGTGGCAGGGATAGTGGCAGCACCTTTGATTTCGAACATCATGGCACCATTTTGTTCGGTACCTTTTGGGGCAATATATTCCAATGTGGCTGTGAAGCGTTGGTCATTCAATGCACCAATAACCAAATCCATGCGCATGCCTTCGCGCAGCTTGCCCACTTCCGTCTCATCGATACTACCCACAAAAAGGAGATCCTGCATATCCGCCACTGTGGCAATAGTCGTACCATCATTGAAGGTGTTGGTCAAAACGACTGAGTTGCCCACTTTAACAGGCACGTCTAGTACGGTACCTGTGATAGTGGATTTCACAATGGTGTTGGTAAAGTCAGTTTCTGCCTTCCT
>JAZREU010000055.1:0-2445 GCA_045660925.1 Paludibacteraceae bacterium
ATTTGTATCGGACTCGTTAGGACCTTGCTGATGTATCTTGACCTCGGCAATGTTGCCGGTAGTGGTCTGGTCGGTGATGCGTATTGTGGCATCACGGCCAATGGGTTCTGTGTTTTCGCAAACGTAGAACTCGAAATAGCCGTCGGCGGCGATGCTGTCAGAATTCAGTATCACCCACTCGGAATCGGATGTGACGCAGAGACGGCTGTCCTTGCCGGCTCTGGCCTGCAGAGTATAATAATTGCCGCGAATGGGGATGGTCACTTCAGATTCGCTGACCTCTATGTCCTTAATCTCAGGGACTATGTCTTCGTATCCATCGATACATGAAGCGACAAGGAATAACGCATGCAATATAACAAATATGCCTTTTAACCCCTTCATTTACTTCTTTTTTTCACATTTTACCACATGAAGAAATTTTATCGAGAGGAAACACCTTGTCACCTTGGGCATGCCCCCCCAGCATTATAATATTACCGTGGTGTGGGTCTGGCAGGCCCGTCTTCAGGAAAGAGTTTTTTCATATTTGGCAAATGCTTATCTCTAAAAGACTTTTGAAGCATCTCTCTACCTCCCCAACAATAACCTACATTTTTCATATTCAGATCATTAAATTCATGCCAAGCATAACCCATACCTAAATAATAACCATGCCTTCCATGAATAACCGTATACGAAAACCATATCTTATAGATATGCCGCGCGCATGCAGCATGATATTTTCGAGGTTCTGTCCTAACAGCACCACGTTGGAAACAGAACCAATTTTCATTGTAGCCTCTTAAGGTTTTAAGCAATTCACGCGTTTCAAACATAGATACTCCATTTGTATTATTTATCATTGCTTCAAGCGCATATTTGCCTTGTTTCCATTTTGACATCTCACAAAAACTTTTCCACGCATCCGTATCTGCAATTTGGTTTCCATTCTGTGCACAGGCATACCAGATTTTTTTATAGTGATCTTCTAAATATTTAACCCACCAATTATCATCATTTAACGTCAATCTCACCAAATAACCATCATAGCCTGGCTGTGATTCTCTTACACATAACCATTGCTCACCGTCCAGTTCTTGATATATTCCTCCCAATTCATATGGAGACTGGAATGCCCCTGTTTCAGAATTGTCTGGCATATAACTTTGTGGTACGAAAATCAATTCGTGAACCTCACCTATTGATTTGAATGAAAGTTCTATCCTTGCGTAGTCGGGATTGCCATTTGCTATAACAAGGTTTGCGTAGCCATAATCACCAAAGATTGACTTCCTGTCAACCACATCAAATTTGGTTACCAGACTATCAGCTACATTTTCATAGGACACCATCAATGGATTATCAGAGCAATAGGCATTATAGAAGAGGGCTGCTTCCTGCGCCCCTTCACATACATAATAGTATTTGTTGGGCTCAGCAGGGTCTATGTTCCTACCATATTTCAATTTGTAGTTCCCATGTTCGTCAACCTCATATAGTTCGCACACAACTCGTTGTGCATTCGCACTATCCTTAAAGATTTGGTCTTCAATCTCATCGAGGTCAATTGAAGGCTCTGACATCACTCCTTCTTCACAAGAATTTAATGCCAGACTCAGCATGACAAACATCATCAAATAACAAGGTTTTTTCATACCATTCTATATTTAAACACCAGACACAGTGTAATTATAATAATTTGTGCGGAACAGACGCACTGGATAAAAAAAGAAACGTACTTCTTTGTCAGGGATTGTTTCCCAAGTATAGTCTGCATTCAAAGCCAGCACCGATGCTCCAGACACTTTTTCGTAACTCTCGTTTATATCGACATCCTTGAACACGACATAACAACGTACACCCACGTCCAAACGTTGCATCTGATTTAGCGTTACTCCTGTATTGGGGTCTATGTCGGTACTTCGTCCAAGAAAATTGGCTTCAAATCCTGATTGTTGTCCCTTAAAAATAGCCTTATGATTGCGACCTAAATAACCGGTCAGTTGGTCTTGGTCTGTTGTGCGGGGGACATACCAACGGTCACGGCCGTTCACTTGATGCCCCTTGCTACCATAAAATTGTTTATTTAGCGTCATAAAACCTGGAGCTTGAGTATAATATATCAAAGAAAACTCATAACCATCAACCATTGCATCTGCATAACGGAATTTGCCATACAAATCCGTATACCCCCAATCCATATACTCCTGGATATCACAACGCGTCCAATACCCATTACCTATCTTAACCACTGGATAGGACTTGGAACCTCCGACAAACTTCAGTTTGTGGGACTCGGTCTTCTGCCGTTTGGGCTTGGGTGGATTGATGCCAAGGTCGGTCTCATAGATGTTTCCACGCATATAGTAGATAGTATCTATCGTACTTGAAAAGGATTTGTTCTTTATGGGATCAACATAAACCTTTCCGTCGCTGAATGTGAGCCATGCCGGGGGATTGCCG
>JAZREU010000056.1:0-29541 GCA_045660925.1 Paludibacteraceae bacterium
AAGTAGATTTGGCGAATATCACCAGCATCGTAGTTAACCTACGCACCTATGGTGGTACAACCTACAAAACGCTTGAATTCAGCATGAATGGTACCAAAGTAGGTCAGATAGATGCTACTACCAATAAACTTAAAGACTATACTTGGACTCCTACGAGTACTTTATCAGGAACTGGTACATTGCGTTTCTATAGTAATACGAATACCGCTGAGAATGGTCCTGCATTAAGCAGCATTACCATTAATCTCAATACTGGTGTACCTTCTATCATATACGTTTATTCACGTTTTATAACTTCTTGCAACAATCAATCTACTGACGTAGAGGAAACGATTGTTGAGAAACCCAATACCAAATTTATCCGTAATGGTCAGCTTTTGATTGAATATAACGGAGTATATTTCAATACATTAGGTCAACAAGTACAATAATGAATATAGTTGAAGAAATACGCGCCCTTTGTCGCGAGAAGAATGCCATTATCATGGCGCACTATTATCAACGTCCTGAGATTCAGGATATTGCAGACTTTGTAGGCGATTCCCTCGCTTTGGCACAAGTGGCAGCGAAAACCGATGCCGACATCATCGTCATGTGCGGTGTGCACTTTATGGCAGAGACGGCCAAGATTCTCTGCCCCGATAAGAAAGTGCTCATTCCCGCACCAGAGGCAGGTTGCTCACTGGCAGATAGTTGCAGAGCAGCAGACCTCGCAGCGTGGAAAGCAGCGCACCCCGATTACATGGTGGTGTCATATGTGAATACCAGCGCAGCAGTCAAAGCTCTCACAGATGTAGTGGTCACCAGCAGCAATGCCCTGAAGATTGTAAAGCAATTGCCTAAAGATAGACCTATTCTCTTTGGACCTGATCAGAACCTTGGTGGCTATATCAATCGTATAACGGGTCGCAAGATGGAGCTTTGGAATGGCGGTTGCCATGTGCATGCACGTTTCTCAGAGGAGGCATTGTTGGCGCTCAAAGCACAATATCCTAATGCCAAGGTTCTGGCGCATCCAGAGTGCAAGCAGTCTATCTTGCAGCATGCCGATGTCATTGGTTCTACCCAAGCACTGCTGGACTATGTCAAGAAATTTGTTGCAGATAGCCAATATCCAATATCTGATACTCCTTTTATTGTCGTTACCGAAAGTGGTATTCTTCATGAGATGCAAAAGGCATGCTCAGAGGCTCAGTTTATACCAGTACCACCGATAGCAGATACCCAATGCCCAATAGTACAGTGTAACGAGTGCGAGTACATGCGTATGTGTACGCTCGAAAACTTGTGTGACTGCCTATTAAACGAGAGCAACGAGATTGTAGTGGACGAAACAATAGCTAAAGATGCTATTCGTCCTATCCAACGTATGTTGGAGATGAGTTGATGCCTATTTTGAACGACGGGAGAGCGAAAACTGATACTCTAATCCACCTTCTTGACGATTAACTGCGGTGATTTTTCCTCCATGGAAAATCACCGCATGTTTTACAATGGAGAGTCCTAATCCTGTACCTCCCACCTTTCTACTGCGCCCTTTGTCCACGCGATAGAATCGCTCGAAGATATGTGCTAATGCTTCGGAGGGTACGCCTTGACCATTGTCGGTAATGCTGAAATATAGATTAGCAGGATCTTGCTGGGTGAGTTGAATGTGGATTACTGCTTTCTCCACATAGTTGATGGCATTGTCCACGATATTGTGGAAGATAGAGTAGAGTAATGTGTAGTTACCTGTGATAATCAAGTGTTTAGGTATGTTGTGCGTGATGGTAGCTCCAGTCTGCGAAGCGCGCAACGAGAGGTCTTGTATCACGTTCTTTACCACAGTGTGCAAGTCTAACTGCAAGCGGGTATAGAAATCGGTTTGGGTGTCAAGTTTGTTGATTGTGGAGATATCCTCCACAAGATTGGCGAGACGACCTGACTGTTGATAAGCACGTTCGATGAATTGTCGGCGTTGATCTTCGTCCATGTCGGGGTGCATGAGTATCGTCTCCAATGCTCCGCGAATACTTGCCACTGGTGTTTTAAGTTCGTGACTGATATTCTGCGTCAGCGTCAATCGCTGCTGCTCGCGCGCGTGGTTGATTGTGCGTTTGTAGATGGCATAGCATGCCCCTACAATAGCAATAATCCCTATCCCTATGATAATCCAGATATTCATGACCTTTAACCTTCAAAGAGATACCCGTATCCTGATTTAGTGATAATGCGCTTTCCGTACTGACCCAGTTTCTTACGCAGGTGGGTGATATGCACATCCACGGTGCGTTCTAATACAAAACCATTGCTATCCCACACATTTCTAAGCAGATGTTCGCGTGATAGTATCTGTCCGCGGTGCGTGAGTAGATAGCAGAGTAGTTCTATTTCTTTGCGTGTCGTTATGACCGCTTTGCCATCCACTTTGAGCGACATATCTGCTTTGTTCACCACAATACCCTCTAAGACAATGCGATTGTCTTGTTGTTCAGAAACGGCTGTTGCAGCTTGTTCAGAATTGTTCAGCATTTCGCCGTGCAGTATTGTTCTTACCTCCGTCCTACGCAATACTGCTGCCACTCGTGCCAGTACTTCGGCTATGCGGAAGGGTTTGCTGATATAGTCATCTGCGCCCAATTGAAATCCTTGTAGCACAGTATCTTCGTCGCTTAACGCAGTGAGGAAAATGATAGGTGGAATCCCAATACTTGATTCCCGAGTCCCAATATCCAAACGGAGTTTTTCTGCCATTTCTAATCCAGACATCTCCCCCATCATGATATCCAGCAGAATAAGGGCTATAGGAGATGGGGTATTGGCTATTGGTGATTGGAATAGTTCTAAAGCTTCTTCTGCGCTGTGTGCAATGAGAGTTTCATAGCCTGCTTTTTGCAACGAATAGGAGAGGATCATGCAGATATCCTCTTCATCATCTACTATCAGTATGCGTTGTTTAGCCATATCAAAACAAATTTCGCTGCAAAGTTACAACAAAAAATGCAAGTGCGCAAGTATTTGTGCACAAATGGTGTTTTTTTTTGTACAAGTTCTTGTATGATTCAAAATAATTTCGCTAACCTTGCTTGTAGCCGTCCCGTCAACGCGCAAACGCATAATAGAAGAAAAATATGCGGAGGCAGAAACCAACCCTAAACCTCATGCAGAAGGATAGCAGCACAAGATGTAGAACTTCAAAAAAATGGTACGTATCGTACAATTTTGATGTGGTTAGTTTAGACTTTCTGCTATTTCTCTTGCATATGTGAGAAAAAAATACTAACTTTGTGCGCTTTTTGATAAAACAGGAGTATTATGCAAGATTTTCAGAGTTTGTGTCAATATAGGCGCTCGTATAGAAAATACACTTCTCAGCCTATAGAGCAGGAGAAATTGGATTATATTATCCGTTGCGCGCTGATGTCGCCTGCGGGTAAGAGAATGAACCCTTGGCATTTTGTGGTGATTAAGAATGAGGATATTCTGCGCCAGTTGGCAGGTTGCCGCACTTATGGTAGTGGTATGTTTGACACCGCTATGGCGGGCATTGTGGTAGCTGCGGACACCAGCGTGATTGACACATGGCAATGCGATGCCGCGATTGCAGCGCAGAATATTTGGCTTGCTGCAGCTGATCAAGGATTGGGAGCATGCTGGTGCCACGTGTATCAACGCGAGGGAGCAGAGGATTTGGTGCGCAAGTTGACCAATCTTCCAGAGAACTATACGGTGCTCTGCGTGATGTCGCTGGGCTACAAGAACGAAGAGCGCAAGCCCTTCGATTTCGAGAAGCTGCAATACGATAAGGTAACACAGATAGATTAGAGTTTAAAGTTAAAAGGCAAGGTATATGAAACCAACAATAGCAATTACAGCAGGAGATATCAATGGAGTGGGGTATGAGATTATTCTTAAGTCATTGATTAATCCACATATCTGCGAGATATGTCGCCCTATCGTGTATGGCAACGCCAAGGTAGCACGTCAACACATGCAAACCATGGATGAAGAGTATCGTAATATCCAATGGAACATTATCCAAGACCCCAAACAAGCCAAAGATGGTCGCCTGAACCTTATCTCTTGCTACGGCGATGAGACACCCGTACAACTCGGAGTTTCTACCCCTGAGGCAGGACAGGCTTCACTCAAGAGTTTGCAACGCGCTTGCCAAGACCTCAAGAACGGATTGGTGCACGCCATTGTGACTGCACCTATCAATAAGGACAATATCCAGTCGGATGCCTTCCGCTATTCGGGACATACCGAGTTCTTGACCAAGCAGTTTGGTGAAGGCAAGGATAGCCTGATGATGATGATTAGTGAGCGCATGCGTGTGGCACTCGTGTGCAACCATACACCTATTGCCAAAGTGGCAGAGACCATCACAGAGGAGCGTATTCTTAACAAATTGGCAGTGCTCAACGACACCCTGAAGAAGGACTTTACTTGTCGCAAACCACGCATTGCCGTATTGGCGCTTAACCCACATGCAGGCGACAACGGACTCATTGGCGAGGAGGAGACGAATATCATCCGCCCTGCTGTGGCAAAAGCACAGGAGCAAGGTATATGGGCGTTTGGTCCTTATTCGGCTGACGGTTTTTTTGGTGCAGGGCAATACAACCACTTCGATGCGGTGTTGGCAATGTACCATGATCAAGGTCTGGCGCCATTTAAGGCATTGGATATGAGTGGCGTGAACTTCACCGCAGGTTTGCCAGTCGTGCGCACTTCGCCTGACCACGGCACGGCGTATAACTTGGCGGGTAAAAACGAAGCAGATGCAACCAGTATGTTGCACGCTATTTACGTGGCGATAGATATCTTGCATCAACGAGAGGAGAACGAGAAACTGCTTGCAAACCAACTCGTAGTGGAAGTGAAGGAAGTGAAGAAGGAGTACAAAGTGGAGAAATTCGTGCCACAAGATTGATACAACTCCTGTCCCAAAAAACACAGTGCGCCCAATCAGTAAAAAGGGGCATATATGACTGCGCAAGAGGCATTGAAGACATATTTTGGTTATGATGATTTTCGTCCGTTGCAGGAAGATATCATCCAATCCGTTATGGAAGGGCACGATACGCTTGCCTTGATGCCTACGGGTGGCGGGAAGAGTCTATGCTTTCAGGCTCCTACGATGGCAGTAGATGGTTTGTGTCTTGTGATAACCCCCTTGATTGCTCTAATGAAAGATCAGGTGGAGAACCTCCGTAAGCGTGACATACGTGCAGCTGCAATCTATACAGGCATGACATACGAGGAGCAGAAAGTGGCTCTCGATAATTGTCAATGGGGCCCATATCATTTCCTTTATGTGTCGCCAGAGCGATTAGAATCGGAAGAATTTCGCGAACGTCTTGCACGTCTGCCTATCAGTCTTATTGCCGTGGATGAAGCACATTGTATTTCGCAATGGGGGTATGATTTTAGACCAAGTTATTTGAAGATTGCGGAAATACGGGATACCTGCCGTTTAGAGAACATAGCGCTACAGAAGGGCAATGTTGCCTATAGTTTAGAGGGGAGAAGTGAGACGGGAAAGGTGCCTATATTGGCATTGACGGCAACAGCAACGCCAGAGGTGGTAGATGATATACAAGAGCGGTTGGCGTTTCGCAAGAAGAATGTGTTTCGCAAGAGTTTTTTGCGTCAGAACTTGAGTTATGTGGTACGCCAGACCAATAAGAAAGCTGATGAGATAGTGCATATATTGAGCAAAGTGCCAGGTTCGGCAATCGTATATGTGCGCAATCGCCAACGTGCACAGGAGATTGCTGCTTACCTCAACGAGAAAGGTATTTCTGCCGATTTCTATCATGCAGGATTAAGTTCGAGAGAACGCTCAGCCAAGCAAGAAGCGTGGAAGAAAGGTGAAAAAGCAATTGGGCGAGAAGGCGAAAGGCAAGGAACGCGCGTCATCGTCGCCACCAATGCCTTTGGAATGGGTATTGATAAGCCTGATGTGCGCATGGTGATTCACCACGATTTGCCAGATACAATAGAGGCGTATTTCCAAGAGGCGGGGCGTGCTGGTCGTGATGAGAAACGTGCCTATGCGGTATTATTATACGACCCATCACAAGATAAAGCCAAAGCACGTAGGCGCGTGGCAGATAACTATCCTCCAAAAGCGTTTGTAGCCGATGTATATCACAAGACGTGCGACTTTTTGGGTGTAGGTGCTGGTAGTGGAGAAGGGCACACCTTTATGTTGCCAATAAATGACTTATGTCGTATTATGCATTTGCCTATCCTGCAGACTTGTGCTGCATTGCACTTGCTCACACAGGCAGGGTATGTGAGTTTCCAAGAGGAACAAGAAATACAACCACGCGTAAAAATTCTTGTTTCACGCCGAGAAATTAACGAATATGGACTCAGCGAACAGCAGAAACAACTATTGGAAGCACTAATGCGCACATATACAGGTATTTTCACGGATCTTCAATATGTGCATTTGAGCGAAAAGGCGATAAGGCGAGAAGGCGGTGTACAGGAGGATATACATGAGTTGCTTGTATCCCTGGCGCAACGCCATATCATTACGTATATCCCACATGATACAGCCAATACGCTGACACTAACACAAGAACGACAAGCAGATATCTATCTTCCTACTACAATATACGACAACCATCGCCAACAGTATATCGAAAAACTGAAAGCGATGGTAGAATATGCTGACAATCAACTATATTGTCGTTCGCAATTGCTATTATCTTATTTTGGCGATACAGATGCAGAAACGTGTGGCACGTGCGATGTGTGCCGTAGTTTATCTGCGGGTACTTCCGCCACCTCCGCGAGAAGATGATCCTCCTCCTGAAGAGCGCGTAGATGGTCCCCCAGAGGAATAGCCTCCACCCGAAGAGCGCATAGACGAACCACTGGATGAGCGTACAGCAGATCCACTGCTGGAACGCATGGTAGAACTACTGCTACGATTGACAGATGTTGATGATGAACGTGCGGCAGTAGGGGTTGTTGTGGTTGTTCTATTCACCGTAGTAGAAGTGCGCGTAGGTGTAGCGACCGTGTTGCCAGAACGACGTGGACCGGTAGCTGACACGGAGGCACTGCTGCGTGTAGGTGTGCTGCTGGTGCGCGTGACTGTGGATTGCGAACGAGTAGCAGATTGCGATGTTGAGGCTAATCGTGTGGTAGTGCGAACATTGGTACTACCAAAAGTGCGTGTAGCGGTACCGCGAGAAGAAATGCGCGTGTTGCCAGTGGCCATATTGCGTGAAGCAGTAGTAGTGCGCATGGCTGTAGCTCGACCTCTATCTATGTCACGTGCGTTGGAATAGTTGCGCGAGGCGTTGCGCGTAGCGAATGCGCGCTCAGGATGACGCGTAGCGTAATCAGTACGGCTTACCGTGCGACGCATAGGTTGATAATGTGCATGATAGTGATGTCCTGTGCGATATGTGCAAATAGGGTAGTAATGGTGATGCCAATAGCAGTGATCCCAATATAAGTGATGGGCGATGCTGTGGTATGGATGCCACCAACCTGGCCAATAGCCCCAATAATATGGGGAATGCCAGCAAACCCATGATGGTCCCCAGAACCAGTCGTAAATCAAAGGACGATATATATATACAGGTTCGATGATATAGTTTGCACCATATATATATTCATCACCGATTACTTGTATGGTCACAGATTCTGATTCGGGATCTTTCTCTACGAAGATAGACGCTACGTCTTGATACACATCTTTAGCCAAGACAGCTTGAATGACTACCAAGTGACGATTTTGGTCCGCAGTCTCCACAACGCGCAGATAATCCACATCGCCATCTCCATTCAAATCCAGATTTGAGAACGCAGAATCGGGATTATTGAGCATTTGCTCGAATTCATCCAAGTCTTTAGCTTGACCAAATAAGGTGGCTACCATCTTCAGGTCGAGATTTTCTGAAATGTCGGCATTGGTAGCGGTAACGGTAACAGTCTCATCTGCCATCATAGCGTTGGTACTCAACAAGAGGGTAAGCAAGCAGATAGGCAGGATTAAAAGTAATCTTTTCATACTCATACCAATTTTAAGTTGTGATACATTTTCTCCTTTTTTGTCTGCATATAGCGCAGGTTGTAGGGATTCGGAGCAATCTCTATTGGAATATTCTCTACAATTTCTATGCCAAAGCTTTCTAAACCAACTCTTTTCACAGGGTTGTTAGTAATCAATCGCAGTTTTCTTGCTCCCATTTGCTGGAGAATTTGTGCACCTACTCCATAGTCTCGTTCATCGGGTTGGAAGCCGAGATGGATATTAGCTTCGACGGTATCTTCGCCTTGCTCTTGCAGCTTATACGCTCGGATCTTATTCATCAGTCCAATGCCACGTCCCTCTTGATTGAGATATACGATGATGCCTTTTTCCTCTTTCTCGACCATCTGCATGGCTTGGTGTAGTTGTTCACCACATTCACAGCGCATAGATCCGAAGATGTCGCCTGTCATACATGATGAGTGGACACGGCAAAGGATTGGTTCGTTGTCATCCCACTCCCCTTTTTGCAATACGATATGCTCTAATCCGTTGTTGAGTTGGCGGAATGGGGTGAGCATGAACTCGCCATATGCGGTAGGCAGGGTCACAGTCTCGCCACGCTCGACCAAGCTATTGGTAATAGGTGATTGGTTGTTGGCAATAGGCGATTCGTGCTTCATACGATAGGCAATAAGGTCCTTAATAGAGATAAGGCTGAATCCATATTTAGCTGCTACTATTTCCAATTGTGGCATACGAGCCATTGTACCATCTTCGTTCATAATCTCAATGAGTGCAGCCACAGGTTGCAATCCTGCCAAGCGCGCCAAATCTACAGCAGCCTCTGTATGACCTGCACGTTTGAGCACACCCCGTTCTTGTGCATACAGCGGATTGATATGTCCTGGGCGACCAAAGTCTTGTGGTTTGGAAGTAGGGTCAGCCAATGCACGAATGGTAGCTGCCCGATCTTCTGCGCTCACACCTGTGGTACAGCCTTCTAATTTGTCCACGGTAACCGTAAATGGTGTACCGAGCATAGAGGTGTTGTTCGGTACCTGATGCACCAAATCCAGTTCTGCGCAGCGTGTTTCTAGTAGAGGTACACAGAGTACTCCGCGTCCATTTTGGAGCATAAAATTCACTTTTTCGGGTGTTATCTTCTCAGCAGCGATGATAAAATCACCCTCATTCTCACGGTCTTCATCATCTACGACAATCACGAATTTGCCTTCTCGGATGTCCTCAATAGCTTTCTCAATTGTATCCATATTTTATATATAAATCGTTTCAGTTTAATCAGTAGTTTTATCCATGCTTCAGGATTAAAGAGTGCGGAGTCTGTGGTTGCTTTGTATGTGAGGAATATACCTATAGGCAGCAATACAAATGAACTGAGCCACATGCCCGCCCAGCATGGCCAAAGTGCTTCGCGTGCCATCTTATAACCTGTATTGTCAATAATATAGTATATAATAAACATTACTACCGAAATGACTACAGGCATACCTAATCCGCCTTTTCGGGTAATGGCACCCAATGGTGCTCCAATAAAGAAGAATACTAAACATGCAAAAGCCAATGTGAATTTGCGGTGTAACTCTATCTCATGACGACGTATATATCGATGGTAGTCATTGAGCATCAGTGCATTGTAGTCAACCTTGTCTCGTTGGACTTTTGCTTTTTCTAATGCTGTATTGGCCGACTTATAACGTTCCTCTAGTGTCAATGCAGCCAATAGTGAATCCAAATCATATACTTTATCTTCAGGCGCTTCGACAGCTGCTTGCTCTACATTTCGCTTTGCTTGTTTGTCTCTGCCGAAATAATTATTCTCGACAATGACGGTACTTTGTTCTGCGCTACGCGCGTGTGCTAATACCCGTACCGAGTCAATAGAATGCCATAGCTCGCCTACATTCTTTGACACATGCTGATCACTGAGTACATCTTCGTCGTATCTATTGAACTCGGTATTGAAATCAATAAGCAATTGCTTTTGTGCAAAAGTTTCCCTACGATACGGGATACTATTTTCAGATTTGGTAGCGCGCTTTTGATTTCTGTCAAGATTTTCGAAGGATTCTCCGCTATAGAGGCGTAGAAGTAAGTATTTCTTATCATCCGTGAAATAGATCCTTCCTGAATCTGCCACCATCACAGTAGCGTTTTGAAAACCTTCCGAATAGTCGTAAATCATCATGTCGTAGAGCATCCCTTTTTTAGGGTCTTTATGGCGTACATAGATGTTGTATCCATCTATACCATCATAGAACTCACCTTGTGGAATTTCCAATTCAGGTGATTTTTGCCGTAGGGAGAATATCAAAGCCCATAATTTGACTTGCGACACAGGTAATACATAATTGGAGAAGAGGAAAGCTCCACCACAGATGAACATAATGGATATAGTCAGTGGGCGCATAATGCGAAAAAGACTGATACCTGCCGCCTTCATAGCTGTGAGTTCGGATTTTTCACCTAAGTTACCGAAAGACATGAGCGAAGCCAACAAGATAGCAAGTGGCAAAGCCAATGGTACTACGGATGCTACTGCATAGATAAAAAATTCAGACAGTACAGTGATTCCCACTCCTTTTCCAACCAGATCTTGGATATGCATCCATACAAATTGCATGAGCAAAATAAAGACACATATCATAAACGTCATAGCCAAGAGCCCAAGAAAATTCTTGAGCAAATATGTATCTATTTTCTTGATAGAAAACATTTTTCTCTGGTGATGTGGGAGGCTATTAACGTTCGACATTGGGAAATTATCCTAACAAGTTTTCTGCAACAAAGTTCATAGGTAGCAGGTCTGAAGCACTATCAAAGATGTAGCACATATCTTCACCATATAGGATAACCTTCATGGGGTGCTGGAATCGGTGTTCCGTTTCAAGCATCACTTGTCTGCAAGCGCCACAAGGAGCAGCTGCGTCTTTAGTGAAGTGACCTTGTGTATAGCATGCAACGGCAAGTGCCTCTACGGGTGTATTTGGATAATTTGCATTTGCGGCAAAGAGGGTAGTTCTTTCGGCACACAACCCACTGGGATATGCTGCATTCTCTTGGTTACTTCCAGCAAAGATTTGTCCATCGGCTAACAAGGCAGCTGCTCCTACATGATAATGTGAGTAAGGACAATAAGCATTCTCGGTCATTGATTTTGCTTTCTCTACCAAAGTTCGTAAATTAGGTGCCAATTCGTGGATTTGGCACGCAGTTACTTTCGTTTTTAAGATTACTTCTTTCATAATCGAATGGTTTGGACATTTTTATCCAAATAATTGGCAAAGGTACAACAATTTTCAGAGATTTGCAAGAAAAAAGCAGAAAAATATGCTTCTATGTAGATATTTATTTGCATATGTGTATTATTTGTAGTACCTTTGCAGCGAGAATACACTAAAGATTGATGTAGTTATGAAGACATTTTGCTTATCTTTTGCGCTGTGTTTGATGAGCTTGAGCATGATGGCGCAAGCTGACAACACACAAGCAGCCAGCGATTCCATAGAGGGATTTCGCTTTACAACAGTAGATAGCATTGCTATCACTCCTGTTAAGGATCAAAATCGTAGTGGAACATGTTGGAGCTACTCTACGATAGGTTTTTTGGAGAGTGAGTTATTGCGCATGGGTAAAGGCGTATATGATTTGAGTGAAATGTTTGTGGTGCATCACACGATGCTTGATCGTGCGGAATATGTGGTTCGCATGTACGGCACAGCGCAGTTTGCTCCTGGTGGTTCTGTATACGATGTGATGTACTGTTTGAAAAATTACGGTCTTGTTCCTCAAGATGCGATGCCAGGTATTCAATACGGCAGTACACCTGCCGACACCTTGCCTGTTCATACGGAATTGGATGCTGTAGCAGGTGGAGTAGTGGATGCGGTTGTGAATAGTGGGTTGAAGAAGCTGACTCCAGTATGGAAGAAAGCCCTCTCTGCGGTGTATGATACATATTTGGGTGAGTGTCCTGATACTTTTGTCTATAATGGCAAGGAATATACTCCTAAATCATTTGCAGAAGAATTGGGCTTGAATGCGGATGACTATGTGAGTATAACGAGCTATACACATCATCCTTTCTACACAACTTTTGCTTTGGAAGTGCCAGACAATTGGCGAATGGATCAGATGTATAATGTGCCTATGGATGAGATGATGGCTATCATAGATAACGCATTGTCAGAAGGGTACACCTTGGCATGGGGTGCGGATGTTAGTGAGATGTGCTTCACTCGTAAGGGCTTGGGTGTAGTGCCAGAGGAGGAGAAGGCAGCAGACCTGACAGGTAGCGATGCGGCTCGTTGGTTAGGGTTGTCGGCTACCAGCAAGCGTGAGGAACTGACAAAGAAACCATTGCCAGAGAAAACTATTACTCAAGAGATGCGCCAAGCTGCCTATGATAGTTGGGAGAATACGGATGACCACGGCATGCAAATCTTCGGTACGGCTATTGATCAGAACGGCAAACGTTATTATATGGTGAAGAATTCATGGGGTACTCAAAAGAGCGAATACAAGGGTATTTGGTATGTGTCAGAGGCATATATGCAATATAAGACAAACGATGTACTTGTGCATAAGAATGCTATACCAAAAGATATTCGGAAGAAGTTGGGGATAAAATGAGAAACTAAAAGCTGCCAACTGAAAACTGACAACTGCCAACTGACAACTGAGATATCAATGGGAATGGAGAGAGTATAGCGCGGACCAATAGTGTCCGCGCTATGTGTGATAGAAGCTATTTCCCTGCAATGAATTGCGGAAGCAGATATTCTTGTTCGATTCTATCTATAGATAGTATTTCTTCATTGGTGAGGTGTCGTTGTTTGGAAGCAAGTGTTTGCTGAAGTATGGTAGATGCCTGGGTGGTACTTTTGATTGCAATTGTGGAATGAGGAATTGATGATAGGTTGGCTACACGTTGTCGCACGGACTTGACTCCGTGCTTGGCCAGTTTCTCCACAGATGGTGTGATGGCATGTTGTAATGCATCGAAATCCACATCTACCAGCAGCGTGCCATGCACAATCGTACCAGTCGGTAAAGCGTAGCAGGCATTACCCGACACCTTATACCCCTCCACCATGATGTCGTTGTGCTCCGACTTTACCGCAGCGAAACCTAAGTCACGCAAAACACTCGATATGCTATCTAAAAATGATTGGAATACTTGTTCGCTATGCTTATTGGGCGAGATAAGGCTCATCATTAGGTTACCCTCATCGGCATAGACACACCCGCCACCACTCTTGCGACGATAGATAGCGATACCATTGGCTTGACAATAGGCAATATTAACCTCTGCCTCCATCACTTGATGGCGACCAAAAATCACCGTTGGCGAGACTACCCACGTGACGAATGTTTCCTCTTGTACGTTTTGGGCAAGATACTCCTCCATGGCGAGATACCATACAAGACGGCGATTAGTCGGCGGTAAGATATGAAGCATGGGCTTTTAGTGTTTAGTATTTAGAGAAATTTCTTTGCCTTGGCAAAAGCGGTGCTGAATATGGCGGTCATCGCCCAAATAGATAAATCGCTCCAAGCGTTGTTGGCAATTCATCTGATGACACATGCCATTGATATCCGAATCGTCTATCACTAAGGCATCAAAAGCATAGCCTATTTCAAAACTACCTACTTTGCCAAAGAAACTACCACCCTGCTTGGTTGCCATATGAAACACCTCCGACAGTGTTAAGAATGGGTATTTGCCGTCTGACAAGGCATACTGCAATTTGCTCATCTGCACAGCATATTGCATTACTCGGAAGATACTGAGATGATGTCCGGCAGCCACATCCGAACCCAATGCTACACGCAGACCTGTCTGCAAGAATTGTCGTATAGGAGCGATACCCGATGCCAGATTGCAGTTGGATGTAGGACAGTGTACCACGCACACATCATTATGGCGCATTAGTTGCAGTTCTTCGCCCTCGGTATAGCAGCAATGTGCCATTAGCGTAGGCGTTTGTCCGAATAGGCCATAACTATGATACGCATCGCCATAGCATGTGGAGTGTGGTTCGAGCTGTTGCACCCAGGCTATCTCTTGTTTGTTTTCGCTCAAATGCGATTGCACTGGTAAGTCGTACTGCGCAGCCATCTCTCCCATTGTTTGCAACATTTCGGGCGTGCAAGAGGGAATGAAACGGGGTGTGATGATTGGTTTGACCATTGCCTTATTGGTCAATGACTGTATCAGTTGTTGCATGTCCGCCTTCCAAGACTGGGCAGTATTTGTCAAGGACTCTGGCGAATGACGATCCATTCCGATGAGTCCAATCAAGGCACCCATACCTGCCTCGTCGAATATTTTTGCCAAGCATAGCGTAGCTGGCAAATGCGTAGTAGCGAATACCGCAGCGCGCATCGTACCCTGACGGCATAATTCCGCTACAAAAGTGCGATATACAGCCTGTGCATATGCTTCGTTGGAGAACTTCTCTTCCTCTGGAAAAGTATAGGTGTTCAGCCACGGTATCAATTCCATATCCATCGCCACACCCATATTCGCATATTGCGGAGCATGCACATGCATGTCATTCATGGCAGGGATCAGCAATCGGTTGCCGAAATCCACAATAGGCATGTCCGCCATGTCAGCAGGCAATACATCATGCAACCCTTGAATGATGCCCTCATCATTCACCACAACATACCCATCTCGATATACCTCAAAACACTCAGGCGATGGTGTGTGAAGAATATTGGCTTTGTATATCTTCATCTCTTATTCCTTCTTTTTTGCACGAAAAAATGGCAGCAGTACAAAATAGTTTATCACACCAGCCAGCATAATGGCTATGATTCCAGCCCACTCCTCAGAGATATGCAACCATATCATCGTGTGCAAGAACAGCAACTGTATCACATAATTCAATGCTCGCCCCATAAGGAATCCTCCGATACTCTTTACCGAAGGCTTAACACGAAAGGTATAATAACTTGTCAAGAAATAATTGCATATCATTTCTACGACAAAACCTGTGGTAAATGCTACGGATGTAAGAATCGCAACATCTCCCCACTGGCGTTGAAAACACTCTAACAGCAAATAATACACACCATACTGCAAGCCCGTTCCCAATGCTCCCACGAGTACGAAACGGACTGCAGAACGATATTTCATGGGCAAACGCCCTGTTAGGGTTTTCATTTTCTTTGTAATGTCCTTAAGGTCTTTAATGTCCTTAAAGTCTTTAACGACTTTACACTAACGCCGCCAGCATTTCCTCCATAGCCGCAGTCAATCCTTCCACGTTACGGCCGCCTGCGGTAGCCATCCATGGCTGACCGCCACCACCGCCTTGGATATTCTTGGCAGCTGACTTGATGATTTGTCCAGCAGTCTTGCCCGCCTCTACCATCGAAGGAGAAAGCACCACAGCAATCATAGGTTTGCCTTCCCACTCGGTAGCAGCTACAAGAGCGAAATGCTTATTGGCGATCTTATTCTTCATGATGAGTGGCATATTGCGCAGCAGGGTTGGGTCCACGTTGCCTGTGAGGCAAACAAGTTCCACACCGTTTTGCTTCTCTGCCTTGGCGATAAGCTCGTCGCAGTAGCGCTCCACTTTCTCCGCCATGAAGGTCTCGATTTGCTTTTTCAGCGCTGCGTTCTCATCAAGAGCTTTGCGGATAGCGCCTTCGAGGTCTTGTGGGTTATTCAGTAGTCCGCGCAAATTGCCGAGCAGATCTACTTGCTTGTAGTACAGTTCGTCTGCTTTAGCCGCAGTCACGGCCTCAATACGACGCACACCAGCAGCCACACTGGTCTCCATCACGATACGAACTGCACCAATCTTACCTGTGCTACCTACGTGGCAACCACCGCACAACTCTGCTGATGGACCATACTTGATGACACGCACCTCATCGCCGTATTTCTCGCCGAAGAGCGCCATCGCACCCATTTCTTTGGCTTTGGCAATAGGAGTATTGCGACTTTCCTCAAGTGGCAAGTCTTGGCGAATCATCTCGTTGGCAAGGATCTCCACTTGGCGAAGTTCTTCTGGCGTCACTTTTTGGAAGTGTGAGAAGTCAAAGCGCAAGCTGTCGGCATTCACAAAACTACCCTTTTGCTCTACATGCTCGCCCAACACTTGGCGGAGTGCATAGTGTACGATATGGGTAGCAGTGTGGTTGCAAGCAATGGCTTGACGGCGAGCGGTGTCCACTGTAGCCACCAATATGCCTTTTATATCTGCTGGCAATTCAGCCAAGAGGTGAACTGCGAGGTTGTTCTCTTTCTTGGTGTCGAGTACGCGCACATTGCCCAAGGTACCAGTATCGCCTACCTCACCACCCATCTCTGCGTAGAATGGGGTCTTGCTGAGTACCACTTGGTACAAACTCTTGCCCTTTTGTTCCACCTTGCGGTAGCGAAGCACCTTGGTCTCGCAGCTGAGTTCGTCGTAACCCACAAACTCGCTATCGCCTTCTGCCAACACATTCCAGTCACCCAGTTCTTGTTTGTTGGCTTGGCGACCCATCTCTTTTTGGTGCTCCAATGCCTTGTTGTACTCCTCCTCGTTGGTAGTAAAACCGTTCTCGCTGAGGATCAATTGGGTGAGGTCGAGAGGGAAACCATAGGTATCTTTGAGCGTGAATACATCCACACCTGAAATCTCTTTGCCTTTGGCATCTTTCATGAGTTTGTCGAGCAAACTGATACCCTTGTCCAAGGTACGAAGGAAACCGTCCTCCTCGCTCTTGATGACTGGAGTGATTTGTCCCTCTTGTTTAACGAGTTCTGGATATGCAGCACCCATGTCCGCAATGAGTTGTGGCACCAATTTGTACATAAACGCCTCGCGTTGTCCGAGGAAAGTGTAGCCATAGCGCACAGCACGGCGCAGGATTCGGCGAATCACATAACCTGCCTTCTCGTTGCTTGGCAACTGACCATCAGCAATAGCAAAAGCGATAGTACGGATATGGTCGGCAATCACGCGCATTGCCACATCCACTTTCTCCTCTTTGCCGTATTCACCACCGCAGATCTCGCCGATTTTCTTCAGCATTGGTTGGAACACGTCGGTATCGTAGTTCGACTGTTTGCCTTGCATGGTGCGCACCAGACGCTCAAAGCCCATACCAGTGTCTATCACATTGTATGGCAGTGAGTCGAGCGAACCATCGGCTTTGCGGTTGTATTGCATAAACACGAGGTTCCAAATCTCAATCACCTGTGGGTGGTCTTTGTTCACAAGTTCGCGACCAGAGATAGCCGCTTTCTCCTCTTCGCTACGGCTATCCACATGGATCTCAGAGCATGGACCACAAGGACCTGTATCGCCCATCTCCCAGAAGTTGTCGTGCTTATTGCCATTCAGGATATGGTCTGCTGGCAAGTGCTTTGCCCAAATATTAGCAGCCTCGTTGTCGCGCTCGATGCCTTCTTCTGGCGACCCCTCGAAGACGGTTACATAGAGGTTCTTTGGGTCAAGTTTGAGCACATCCACCAGGTACTCCCATGCCATGTCAATAGCGCCCTCCTTCAAGTAATCGCCACACGACCAGTTACCTAGCATCTCGAACATCGTGTGGTGGTAGGTATCGTGACCTACTTCCTCCAGGTCGTTGTGCTTACCGCTCACGCGAAGGCACTTCTGCGAATCCGCTACGCGAGGATATTGAATAGGGTCATTGCCGAGGATGATACCCTTCCATGGGTTCATACCGGCATTAGTAAACATCAGTGTTGGGTCATCCTTGATGACCATAGGTGCTGAAGGCACAATCTTGTGTCCTTTCTTCTCAAAATAATCCAAAAAGGATTGTCTAATCTCTTGACTTGTCATATATCTATTGTCTATTTATTCGTATCTAAATACACTTTAGTGTTATTATCTAAAAAATCGTGCAAAGGTACAAAAAATATTGCATATCTGCAAATCTTTTGTGTAAATCCTCACACGCATGCGAGCAATTACGGGTTCATGACGGGTTTATGACGGGTTGATAGTGGCACATCGTTTGCCTATCGGTGGCATATTGATTATAGCAAGTGCGGACATTTCTGCCCGCACTTGAATAATATTAGAAGAACATCCACCAAACAGTAGCGAAAAATCCTCTAAACACTAAACACAGATTATATCTCCTGTCCCATGATGGTGTAGGTCTTGCCGTCTCGGAGGATGTAGATATGGTCTTTGTAGAGAATCTTTTGGCAATCAATTGTTGGCGATTGGCTATTGGTGTTCTCTACTGATGTGGCATGATGAGTGGTAAACTCGCCTGAATAAGAACTGATTGTATTATCTGAATCGTCCGTAGCGGTAACCGTATAGGTATAGTCGGTGGGAGGAGTCAATCCTGTAATGGTGTATTGGAAACTATCGCTTGTCAATCCTGCGTGTTGTATTCCATGCTTATTCGATTCGCGACCAGGGAGATAGTTTACAGAAACTAAATTGCCCTCTGCATCAAAAATCAGTGTGCAAACTACTTTGTCACCCTGTTTGATGACAATAATGTAGGTGTCGGCGTCGTCCTCTTTTTGCCATGTGATAGTGACACTGTTGGTGGATGGTTCAACAACAACTTCACCCTGATTGTCTTCCGAAGGAATAATGGTCAGGTAGAGTACTTCCGTTGTGCATTCATACTGATATGTATATGTGCCACTTTCGGTGTAAACTATGTCATGCCATACATATGAATCGTATGCTTCCACCTCATATTCAATTGTTTCGTAAGGCAGAACTGTCAATTCCAATGTGTAGCGATAAATATAGTCCTCATCTTCTACTATTACATGAGTATAAGTACCAGCTTGGTAGTAAGATAGTCCATTAACATTCCATATGTATGTCTCTCCTTCGCAGATAGTTACATAATATTCGGTTGGAGGAGTAGGAGTGTCAATAATAGTCAAGTGGAGTTCTTCTATAACACATGGGTTGTACGGATCACTATATGTATAAACGCCACTTTCGGTATAAACCACACCATGCCACTCGTATGAATCGTATGCTGTTACCTCGTACATATCAAGGGAATGAGGCAGAACCATTAAGTGTAATGTGTATATGTAGTGATAAATATAATCGTCTTCTACTACTATTTCTTCATAAGTATAAATACCCTCTTCTGTAAACTCCTTTCCCATCCACCATATGTATGTTTCACCTTCACAGATAGTTACATCTTCAGTGTGATAGATATAGATGGTAGTGTCTTGTGGCTCGGAATCTTTCTTGCTTACAGGGAAGGTAAATTCCATAGGTATTATATCATCACATTCATCCCAAACCTCTAATACCATAGTATGGGTAGTTTGCTCAGCATCCAAAACAACATCGTGACCAGCCACCCATTCAACGCCTATTACATCGGCTATATCATGTTGGTCATGCATTTGGTAGTACGCCATAATTAGCTCTGTAGTACCCATAAGATCAACCTTTTCTCCTGCTACCAGTTTTGGCACGGCTCCAATAGCATATAGCATATCCTCTGTTAATGGTTCAGGATAAACGATTGGAGTGATATTAAATGTGTGAATAGTATCAATGTTGGTGCCTATTATAGTATCAGACCATGTTAGCGAAAATGGAATAAGTGAACTAATTACATGTGTTGAACCAGTAATAGGATCTACAAAAATATCTGCATCGCAGACAAGATAATTGTGGTGTTCATACACATATTTTTTGTCTTCCGAAGGAATAATAGTCAATTCGAGTATTTCTTGGAAGCAATATTCTTCGTAGAGATAAACGCCACTTTCGGTATAAACCTCGCCATGCCACTCGTAGGAATCGTATGCTTCTACAGGCCATACAAGTATCATTGGAGCTATAACCGTCAATTCTAATGTGTAGATATGGTGGTAGATATAGTTCTCATCTTCTACTATTTCTTCATATGTATAAGTGCCAGCTTCTGTAAGCTCTATTACGCTTTCTCTCCCAGTGAAAATGTATGGCAAATCATTCTCACAGATGGTTATATCAACTGGGTGATAGATGGTTGTGTCTTGTGGTTCGGAAGGAGTAGGAGTATCAATAATGGTCAAGTGGAGTTCTTCTATAACACATGGGTTATACGGATCACTATATGTATAACTGCCACTTTCGGTGTAAACCACACCATGCCATTCGTAGGAATCATATGCTTCTTCAACTAATACAACTTTCTCTGAAGGTATAACCGTCAATTCTAAGATGTAGATATGATGATAAGTGTAGTTCTCATCTTCTACTATTTCATCACGTCTATAAGTACCCGCTTCTGTAAACTCCATTCCCATCCTCCATATGTATGTTTCTCCTTCGCAAATAGTTGCATATTCACTATAGGTATAGAAAATAGTGTCTTGTGGCTCGGAATCACAGTCTAAAACCTTACTCCCTACATATACATATATATAATCACCGATTTGTGAGTAGTTATCGAAGAATGAGCTGCTTACTGTACAAGTAGCATTAAGCTCCAAAATCTCGGTGATAGTTACAAGTGACTCCCACTCGATCTCTGACCAGTCGGTAGTATTCAAGCACTCTGACAAGTAAGCAGTGGTCCAGGTTGCGACGCAAGGCTCGTCGTTAATCCATCTAACTTCAAAGTTGCTACCCTTAACATCGCCTACATACATCTTGTACCAAGTCTTAGCTGAGAAGTCGGATAATCTCAAACCGTTCTTCCAGTCCAACTCTTGTATATTTGAACATGGACCTTCTGGCTCAACAGGAGGTTCGGGAGTGGTGCTGTTTACATCCTTGACAAGACGCACGGAGTAACCGCCGTTGCGACTGCCGTAGCCCATGTACGCTCCGACAGAGTAGAAGCCGAAGTAGTACGCGAGGTCGCTACCGTCCTCAGTAGCAGACCAATAGTAGCCGTGGTTCTGCACGTCGTAGACACAAGTACCGAGGCGGTCCCCCGCAACGGGGAGGAATACGGCACCTGATTTCTCGAGTTTTGACCATTGGTCAGCAGTAAAGGTTTGGTATTGACCGTATGCCTTTACACTATAATCACTATGACTATGGAAACCTGACTTGAAGGTAACACCATCTGGACATGCCCAACTATCGGGCAACAAGATAAAACCATTTACGCCATTTACCTGAGCTATACCACATAATGCGTTAGCATTGGTACGAGTATGTCGGAGATAATCCCACTCATCATAAGTCAAGGTGCGCCATGTATTAGGAGCGTCAGCACCAATCTGATTCGTACCCCAATCAACGAAACTACCTGAATAATCATTGTAGTCTGCAGAGGTGCTTACACCGAAAGGCGCAGTAGTATTGCTTGCACTCCAACAGAACAAGTCGATTTTGTCTGCCAATGCATCACCCTGTTTATAATATGCACCATACTGATTAGATTCCACACTACCACCTGTTACATTATCTGTACCAATCATGTCCCACTGATTCTCGGCAAAAGACCATGTGTCGGTGGATTGGGTGTATTGCAAGTTACCTCGGGAGAAGGTGACTGTTTTTCCTTCACCTACAGAGAACACGCCAATGCCTTCAGTAGGTATCTCGGATTCTGGAGGAGTTGGAGTATCAATAATAGTCAATTCGAGTATTTCTTGATAGCAATGCTCTTCGTATATATATGTGCCACTTTCGGTATAAACCACACCATGCCACTCGTAGGAATCGTATGCTTCCACCACTATCGTATCGATTGAAGATGGTAGCACCTGTAATTCTAATGTGTATATGTAGTGATAAATGTAGTTCTCATCTTCTACTATTTCTTCCGATATAAACATACCTGCTGCTGTAAACTCCATTCCCATCCATACAAATGTTGTACCTTCGCAGATAGTTGCATATTCAGTTGGGTGGTAGATTGTAGTGTCTTGTGGGGCGGAAGGAGGAGTAGTTTCGAAACATTGAATGTTAGTAAATTTTCCCCACAAACTATCGGATTTGTATGCTTCAAGTGATGAACAAGGGACATACAGAGCTACTGTACTTTTTATGTTTCCTGTTCCATTAGGAGGTGTCATTGCATAACAATAAACTGTGTTTAGTGAAGAACAACTGTAGAACGCATTTTCAATCGTCTTAATACCACTGCCCAAGGTAACTTTGTAAAGATAACGACAATAACCAAAGGCGCCTTCTCCAATATGAGTAACACAATCAGGAATAACAATAGAATCAATATGAGTGCGGTACTCGAATGCTCTGGAACCAATGCTCGTTACCCCATCTGGGATAATCGTAGTTTTACATCCTAAAACTAAAGTATTAGTAGAACTTTCGATAAGCGCATTACAATTCTCACGACTATCATATACTTTATTATCATCATGAACAGCTATGGAAGTTAGTGTTTTGCTTCCGCAGTTAGAGAAAGAATCTTCTCCGATACTCATAACATTTTTACCGATGAAAATAGATGCTACAGCGTCACATTCCAGAAATGCGTTGTTGTCAATAAACTTGACACTATTAGGAATGTTGATTTCTGTCAGAGATGTACAATTATAGAAGGAGTAGCCATGTATTTCTTCCACACCTTCGCCTATTGTAAGAGATGCAAGTTTTCTACAATTAGAAAAAGTACTACCTTCTATTATCTTTACAGCCCCAGGAATGGTAATTGATGCGAGGGAATGACAGTTTCCGAAAGCCCATTCCCCAATCCAGCTAACACTATCAGGGATGTTTATAGATTGGAGTGAAAAACACCCATAAAAAGCATAACTATCAATGTATGTTACCGTATTAGGCAATGTAATAGAAACCAGTGTAGAACATTCATGGAACGCGCAATAAGTTACAGATGTAACAGCTTTTTTTAGAATAATTAATCCCTCCCCATTCTCATATGTGTTTTTTATCATTCCTGGCAGTCTTGGATTAACGATTTTTCCATCTGTAGAAGTGTAATGTATTTGATGTGTTTCTTCGTTACATAGAGTAGAAATTTCTAAGTTGAGTATAGAAATGCTATCACGGCCATCTGAACCTATATCAACAAGTATATATTCGCCCGCTTCTGTCAGAGCCTCACCATTCCATTCATAATAATCACCCTCACAAATAGTAATTTGTACAAGTGTAGTATCAAGAGGTATTTCAGTAACAGGAGGAATGATTTCATCACCAATACAAATAATATTTGCAAACTTACCCCATTCACTATGTGTTTTGTATTCGGATAGAGATTCACGAGGGACACATAATGTTATATTATAGTTGTCTGTGATATTTTCTACTGACGGAGGATTGATTGCTTCACAATAAATAACATTTAGGTCTGAACATTTTTTAAAAGCATATTCTCCAATAGTCTGAACATCTTTAGGTATCTTAATAGAAGTAATAGGGGTTTCGCTGAACGCATACTTTCCTATGTTAATTAAGTTATCAGATAAGGTGATTGAATCAAGTGATGAACATCTCCAGAAAACAAAGTTTTCAATATTTGTTACGCTAGTAGGGATAGTGATAGAGGTGAGCGAGGAGCATTCAGAGAAAGCACTTCCTTCAAGGGAAGTTACGCTATTGGGGATGGTGATAGAGGTGAGGGAGGAACACTCCGAGAAAGCACTACTTCCAATGCTCGTTACGCTGTTGGGGATAGTCGTGTTTTTACATCCTACTATTAATGTATTTGTTGCGGTTTGTACAATTGCATTGCAATTATCACGGCTGTCATAAATTTTATTATTATCATCAACTACGATAGAAACAAGAGATGTACATTGCTGAAATGGAGCGACACCAAAAGAGGTTACAGTGCTTGGAATTTTAATAGAAGCAAGTGAACTACAATCTCTAAAAGCACTCCCCCCTATTGTTGTTACACCTTCATACATTTCAATAGAAGTAAGATTGCGACAGTCATAAAAAGCGCCAATATTAATAGTCTTCACATTGCTTGGAATAACGATGGAAGTAAGAGAAGAACGCCCTTGGAAAGCATAGTACCCAATACTTGTAACAGAAGTAGGAATACTTGTATTTCTACCACCTAAAATCAAAGTGTTAGTTGCTGTTTCTATAATCGCATTGCAATTATTACGACTATCGAAATACAAATTATCGGCATCTACTACAATATCGCAAAGTGAGTCACAATCCCAAAACGCATCTTCACCAATACTTTCCAGTTTTTTCGATATGCTTATAGAAGATAAAGAAGTACAATAACGAAAAGCCGATTCACCTATGTGGGTTAGATTTTCAGGAAGAGAAATAGAATTAAGATTTTCGCAATATCTAAAAGCACCATAATTAATGTGGGTTAGATTTTGAGAAAAAGAAATAGAATTAAGGTTTTCGCAATGCCAAAAAGCATCTGTACCTATAGATATGACGCTATTAGGTAGAGTTATGGAAGTGAGATAGGAATTTCTGTAAAACGCCTTATCGCCTATGTATTTTACTGGTTGATCAAAAGTAATTACGCCCTGTTTGTTTTTACAAATATTACTAATGATATTTGCACCAAAGGCATTCATATCATTTGGCATAACAGCATAATTGTTAGGCGAAGTATAGTAGATTTTACAATCTTCCTCTGTAGGGGTATATTCTTCTGGTGGAATATTTGTTAGACGAAGTGTCTCAACACTATCGCACCCGTTTGTTGGTGGTGTACCATGCTGGTATTCCTCTAATTGGAAATCATATGCCCAGAGGGCGGTGGTGGCGAGGAGTACCGAGAAAAAAGTAAATAGTTTTCTCATAATAGTTTCATTTTAAGAGTTAATATTGTTGTTGGTTTTATGGATATATAGGCAAAAAAGCAAAGACCTCCGTTGGTTGTTCGCAAACAGAGGTCTTTGCAATGGGGTTATCTTACCTCTTGTCCTTGCGCGTTGTAGGTCTTGCCTTCGCGGATGATGAGCAATTGACCATCGCGGAGGAGTTTTTGAGAAGTAGGAGAGAGTGACGGATTATTTACAGCAGTCTCTGTATTGCTTTCTTCTTGAATATTAAACTCTTTCCACACCTCTGCGCTACGGTATAGGTCACCTGTGCCAAAAGGAACATATACAGGAATAGAGCGACTTACATTTTCAAAAGTCTTGCTATCCACCACTGGAGGTTCTTCTGCTTTTACTCGCATCTGTTTGAGTTTTGCACACAATGCAAAACCATTATCCGCAATACTCTCCAAAGTGCTAGGCAAGGTCAATGAATCCAAGTATGCGCAACCATAGAATGCACCATTGCCGATAGTCGTCACACCTTCAGGAATACTGATAGACTGCAAGTTGATACACTCATAGAATGCCCAATGGTCAATTGTTTGCAGTTGGCTACTGCCCACAAACTCTACACTGGTCAAACTACGGCAGTTTTCAAATGCGCGCTTGTGAATAGTCTTTACCGTTGCAGGGATTTTCACCTCGCTCACAAACATCAAGTCCATAAACGCATTGGTTCCCAGAGAAGTGATACCATTGCTCAGTTGGAGAGTCGTAACTTGGTCAGCATATATTTCCCAACCGAACTCGCTGAGGTTCCACATATCGCCTTTACCATTGAGAGCAAGTGTATCATTCTTAACGGTATAAAGGATATTATCGCCACAATAGTCGCCTGTGATAAAGATGGCTTCTAAAGTGGTGTCTTGCGTCATAACAATGGTACGAGGGTTGTCGGTATTGCCATCGCTCCATTGGCTAAAACGATAACCGCCCAATGGAGTAACGGTTAGAGTGGCTTCTTCGTTTGGATAGTATTCGCCTACACCTGCTACATAACCTTGCTTACTGTCATATTTGACGGTAAGTTGGTATGTGGTCAATGGCTCAAAGATAGCAGTCAAGGTGAGAGTGTTGTCAACGATAATCGTGCGTGGGTTGTCGGCATTACCATCGCTCCATTGTGCGAATTGATAGCCATCACGAGGTAGTGCTTCGATAACGGCGGTATCGTTGTCGCAGGTGTTAGGTGTAGGTATATATGCTTCGCCCATGCGGTTGTCGTTGGACTTGGCGGTGAGGATATTAACAGGAATTTCCTTGATTGGAAGAGTAACAGTGGCTTTCCAAATAGAATCCGTCAAATAGGCTTCCAAATTTTTACATGGCACTTTAATCACTGCTGTGCTTGGAACACCATTAAAGGTCTTTCCCGAATAGGTGGAGGGGTTAATTGCGGGAGGAGTTGCAGGAAGTAAGGTAATACTTGCTAAACTGCTACATCCATTAAAGATTGCACCACCTAACTGAGTAACCTTACTTGGAATCGTTATAGAATGTAACGATATACAATTTTGAAAAGCAGTGTTATCAATGAATGTCAATTCTGTTGGCATATTGATATTGGTGAGAGAATGACAATCCTCAAAAGCGCGATCGCCAATTGAGGTAATATTATTGGGTAGTGTTACGGAACTCAAAGATGTACACCCTTGGAAAATATAATTGCCGATTTTAGTCACCTTATTTGGTATCGCTATCTCACGCAGTGATGTACAGCTATAAAAAGCATAACTTCCAATCGTTGTAATAGTTTGGGGCAAGTTGATTTTATTCAAGTTGCTACAATTACCGAACGCTCTTTCTCCGATTACCTGCACACTTTGAGGGAGGGCAATAGAAAACAAATTGGGGCACTCTTTGAATGAATAAGCTCCAATCTTAACAAGCGAAGAAGGAAGTATAACTTTGCTTAAATTATTACAATCAGAGAACGTTGTATTTAATTCTGTTACACCTTCTGGAATTTCAATTTCTTGCAAACCGCTACTTTGAAATGCGCCATCAAGCAAAGTAATAGACTTAGGTAATTGAATGTTTTTTAACGAAGAACAATACATGAATGCTGCTGATTCTATCGTTGTTACTCCTTCACAGAGTGTTACTTGCGAAAGAGACGGACAATTATAGAAAGTTTCTGTTTGAATAATAGAAACTTTATTTGGAATGCTAATACTTTTCAACGACGAACAGCGTTCAAATGCGTTTTTACCAATCGTCAAGAGTTCATCACCCAGTACAACTGTCTGCAAACTGCTACAGCTACAAAATGCGTAACTGCCAATTTTGGTTACACCGTCAGGAATAATAATGCTTTTCAGATTCTTATTGTCCTGAAATACGCCACGAGGCCAACTATTGTAACCAGAATTCTGGTAAGCAGCATCTTCAATAATCTTTAAAGATTTAGGTAGTGATACATTTACTAAATCACAGCCAAAGAATGCTGCACCCTCTATAGTAATAAGTCCTTCTGGTAGAGTAATAGAACGCAAACGAGAACAATTTCTAAAAGCCCATTTACCAATAGTGATAACACTACATGGAATATCAACTGATTGTAAGTTCTCACAATAACTGAAGGCTTCTGCACTAATATTCGTCAAGCCATCAGGCAATACGATGTGGGCTATTTGCGATTTATAGTCTTTCCAGCAAGAATGATAACTATCATGACTCATCGCTCCATCACCACGGATGGTCAAGGTGCTGTCAGACAATTCCCATGTTAAGTTTGCGCCGCAGCTGCCACTCTGTGCGCGCATTCCACAGATGAAGCAGAGGAATACTGCCATAAAAGATAAAAGTTTTTTCATACTCTTTAATTTTAAAGTTAGTATTGTTGTTTGTTTATTTATTCACAAAGGGTACATAAACAGAAAAAGCGTGCGCTTTCGTTCGCTTCAATTTGATGACTTGAGGTCTTCGACTACCTTATTAACTCAAATCTACGCACGGAAAACTCACGCCAAAAGCATGAGCGTGCATAAACCGTACTTGAGTTAATAATGATTTCTTGAAGTTGTCGAAGTTTCAAGCCATCAAGTTTGGGCTTATAACGCTATATTAAATATGTCGGGCAACGCGGTGCGTTGCAAATAATTTACAATTTACTGATTTACAATGTACTATTTATTGGGCTATTTACAATTTAGGGGGATTTGGTTAGTATGTACTATTTTACTTGGTCTATAATTGTTTGTGCAGGAATGCCCATCAAACTGATAGCAGAAAGTTTCTTTCCCATATCCTTGAGGGAATGGCCACAATGGTATAATTGATCATCAATAATCAACCACCTATCGTGTGATGGATTACTCCATACATAAGTGTCAATAGGTTCCACGCCTATAGTAGCATTATGTGCATCACGCAAACCACTCAAATCCTTACCACAATAAATCGTAGCTGCTACATTCTTTGCGCGGGCATCCAGTATTTCAAATGTAGCTGCATCCACATAAGCATCAATAATGATAACCCTATTCTGTGCTATCTTTACTAATTTCTCCAACAATACGCGAGCAGCAAAGAACTCGCCACCAAAGAATACCTGTTCTACTGGCGCTTGATTGGTACGAACAAAGAAATCTATTTTCTCCTTATGCTCATGCAGTTCACTTTCTATTGCTCTAAATCGTCTATCAACTTGCTCTTCAAGATGTATGAGTTGCTGATTTACTGCATATCCACGCAGCATGTACTCCTTTAGGATACGAGTCGCCCAACGGCGGAATTGTGTCGCGTTGGCACTATTGACACGATAGCCAACGGAGATAATCATGTCTAAGTTGTAGAAATCAATGGTACGTGTAACACGACGATTACCCTCTAAACGAACTACTCTAATTTTTTGAGTAGTTGCCTCTGGCTCTAACTCGTGCATTTTATAAACGCCTTTGATATGGTATGTGATGTTATTCTCCTTCACATTGAACAATGTTGCCATTTGCTGCTGAGATAGCCATACTGTTTCATCAGATAGTTGTACATCAAGTTGAAGAGTACCATCTTCAGACTGATAAACGACAACACTTTTGTCAGAGGGATCATATAATGCTAATTTGTTTGCCACTTCGTTTTTCTATTTTGCGCTGCAAAGGTAGTGAATTATTTTTGATTGAGCAAGAAAAATCGATTTTTGGGTGATTTTTTGTTTTGAGGACGGCACAAATTGCCTACTGTTTAGAGCTTGGAAAAATGGGCAATCTTAATAAAACGCACTTTTTGATCACAGTGTCTTATACTGAAATAGGTTTACTCATAAAATGAACAAAAAGTATCAATTATTAAGATTCAAGTTTTATGAAGCGAACTCTAAATCGTTATTCTGCATCATTCAAGCAACAAGTTTTGGATGATTATTTTCAGTCAGGCATGAGCCAAGTGGAATGTTATACCAAGTGGAAAATTCCCCAACGCACGCTCAATACATGGCTTACTTCTTGCAAGAGTCAAGAAAAAAGTGTATCTTTGCACTCAAACTCGAAACACATGGATGCAAAAGACCAAGCTTTAGAGAACCTACGTGTGGAGAACGAGCGTCTCCGTCGCGAAGTGGAGTACCAAAAACTCCGTGTTACAGGCTATGAGCGTCTTCTTGAAATTATCAAACAAGAAGACGGCATTGACCTGTTAAAAAAAGGTGGAGCCAAACAGTAGAACGCCTGTCCGTAGAGTATCCGTCCGAAACGATGGAAACACTCTGCGGGCTGTTTGGCAAATCCAAACAGGCTTATTACAAGCACAAGCGTAAGTCATTCAGTGAAGAAGAGATAGAGCAAACAATCCTATCCATTGTGCACGATTATCGTGC
>JAZREU010000057.1:0-5043 GCA_045660925.1 Paludibacteraceae bacterium
CGACGCTTAGAGTGTGAAACGTTGTTGCCAATCATGGCTTTCTTACCGGTAATTTGACAAATCTTCGACATTTCTATCTAATTTTTGATGTTTAATTTGCTCTGCATTCAAATTTCAGCGTGCAAAATAACTACATTTTTACGGAATCACCAAATAAATCAGTTATTAATTTGATTTTACGGCTGATTTTCTTCGTTTTTGACTGTTTTATGTAGCAATTCGAGGGCTACGAGCACAGCATTCTGCGTATTTTCGTCTCTTCCTTTGTCAAAATGTCGGATGCAATGGGTATATATTTGTGAGGGCGAAGCTACTGCTATCCAAATGGTGCCGACAGGGAGTGTGGCGGTGCCTCCAGATGGGCCGGCTATGCCCGATGTGGCAACGGAAAAGTTTGAATTCATCGATTTCATCGCTCCCAAGGCCATCTCTACTACCGTCTCGCGGCTTACTACTCCATATGTTTGCAATGTCTCAGGTTTTACACCGAGCAGATTCATCTTCAATTCTTCACTGTAGGCCACTATACCGCCTTTAATGCATGCGGAACTGCCAGGTATGGCTGTTAATGTTGCTGCGATACCACCGCCAGTGCAGCTCTCTGCAGTAGCTACACTCCATCCTTTTTCGGAAAGTATAGTTTCGATGGATTGGGCTATTTTGTGAAACTCTTTGTTCATCTATGATATGAGCGTTGACGCATTTTATGTGTACTTGGTCTTAGACGGTAACGCGCGAATAGGCAGGCTTGTCTATCGTGCAGAACTCCTTGTCCATGTACTTATAATATCCCGTGATGGCAATCATGGCCGCATTGTCTGTGGTGTACCCAAATTTGGGGATATATACATTCCATCGATAGCGTTTGGCATGATCGAGGAAGGCATTGCGCAGTCCGGTATTGGCTGATACTCCACCAGCTACCGCTACTTCCTTGATGCCGAGTTCTTTGGCTGCGAGGCGTAGCTTCTTCATTAAGATTTCTACTATCGTAGCTTCGAGTGAGGCGGCCAAGTCCTCTTTGTTTTGTTCGATGAAATCAGGGTTTTCTTTCAATCTGTCGCGCAAGAAATAAAGGAATGAGGTTTTCAGTCCGCTAAAGCTATAGTCGTAGCCTGCGATATTAGGCTTGCTGAAGGCAAAGGCCTTAGGATTGCCCTGACGAGCCAGGCGATCGATGATAGGACCACCAGGATAGCCCAGTCCCATCACCTTAGAGCATTTGTCAATAGCCTCGCCTGCGGCATCATCAATGGTTTGGCCTACGACTTTCATGTCATTGTAAGCTTTTACAAGGATGATCTGTGAGTTTCCTCCTGATACCAATAGGCAAAGGAATGGGTATTGGGGCATTTCCTTTTTTGTTTCTGGCTCTTGGATGAAATGGGCAAGCACATGACCTTGTAAGTGATTGACATCAATCATGGGGATGCCTAACGAACGGGCAAAACCCTTGGCGAATGAGACACCTACAAGTAATGAACCCATAAGCCCAGGGCCACGGGTAAAGGCTACTGCTGAAATATCTTCTTTAGCGATACCTGCTTTCTTGATAGCTTGATCGACAACTGGTACTATATTCTGTTCATGAGCACGTGAGGCCAATTCAGGTACAACTCCTCCATAGCTTTCATGTACGGCTTGGCTGGCTGTTACGTTTGACAGTAATTCTCCATTCTTGATAACTGCTGCCGAAGTGTCGTCACACGACGATTCTATCCCTAATATAATGATATCTTTCATCTGACTTGTAGTAGTTTTCTCAACACACATATAGTTTCCTCCGTAAGATTAATATTCTATTCTTTTCATGCAACAGCATAACGAATCCATCCAGTGGGGGACTTCAATGCCATAGGTCTGCTTGATTTTTGTTTTGTCGAGCACCGAGTAGTGCGGGCGAGCAGCAGGTGTAGGGTATTCGTCTGTATGCAAGGGTTTTAGGGTACAATTGGTGATTCCTCCTAAAGCGAATATTGCTTTTGTGAAATCATACCATGAACATACACCTTCGTTGCTATAGTGGTAGATGCCTGGTACTATGCCTTTAGTTATGATTTGTTGTATAGCACATGCTAAATCATGGGCATAGGTAGGTGTTCCTATTTGATCGAACACAACCCCGAGCTCTGTACGTTCGCTGCCGAGACGGAGCATGGTTTTGACAAAGTTGTTCCCAAAAGTGCTGTAGAGCCATGCCGTACGAATGATGACTGCTGTGGGGCATAACGCCGTGGTAGCCTCTTCTCCTGCAAGCTTTGTCGTTCCGTATACAGAGTTAGGACATGTAGAATCATTCTCTGTATAAGGGAGGTAATGCTCACCATTGAAAACGTAGTCTGTGGAGATGTGGATTAGTGCAACACCATGTTTGGCAGCGACGCGTGCCAAGTTGGCTGGAGCCAAATGGTTGAGCTTATCACATAATACAGAGTCCTCTTCGGCCTTGTTCACATTGGTGTAAGCGGCGCAATTGACGATACAGTCAATGGTGTGGTCAACGACGAAGCTCTCGATGGCTTCTTCGTCGCAGATGTCCAATTCGGCGACATCAGTAAAATGGTAGGTGGCATAGCTTTGCTCTGCTGCTACAAGACGCATCTCATTACCCAATTGTCCGTTGGCGCCAGTAATGAGGATATTTTTCAGTTGGTTGTTTTGTGTCATAGTGGCTTATTCTTCCATATCCAGTTCGCCTTCGCGTTCCTTATTATAATAGTCTGATAATAGTCCGATAAACTTTACTATATCTGTTACGGCATCTGAAGTCTGTTTGCTGACCTCCTTACGCTGTAGACGTAGCATCCATATGCCATAGAGTGCATCGAAGCAGTTCTCCAATTCAGACTTTTCCTGTCCGCCTTTAGCACGCAGCTCGACGATAAAGGGCAATGCCTTGTAGTAAGCCGCTTGATAGAAGGGGAACTTTTGCGAATGCATTAGGCGGTAATGTAGTTCCGTGAGTGATATGATGACATTCTTGTTGAACTGTAGATGTCCACTCTGTTGCACTCCCTCGAGGCGCATCATTTCAACAAGGTTGGCATACCATTCAACAAGTTCGCGATGTTGCAGTTCGGGTAATTGGTAGGTTGCTACCACAGCTCGTTCCAGTTGGTCGATGTCGCATCCATTGGCGCGTATCAAGTCCTCCACCTGCCACATGTAGAGCAGATATTCCGAAATGCTCTGTTCTTTTAGCTTCTTGGATATTATCATGATCTATTTATCTATATTCATTCCCCTTTGAGGTAGGGGCTAACGTTCGTTTTATGCTTTCATTCCAATCAATGTATATATAACGCCGAGTACACCGAGAAGCATTACTATGGAGCCAATAATACGATTGAGTATCCAAATGCCATGTACATCAAAGTGGTTGCGCAGTTTGTTGACAAGTGAGGTAATCATAAACCACCACATCATTGCTCCGACCCATATGGCAGCATAGCCAGTCACACGCTCGTGGGGCGTGAGTTCGGGTAATACGAATGACATGCGGGCAAAAAGAGCAACGAACAACAATACTATCAGCGGATTGGAGATGGCTAAGGCAAAGCCCGTGCCCGAGTAATAGGCCAATTTACCTTTGGAGATTGGAAGTGTTGGTAGCGCACGCATCTTTTCCATTGAATTGGTAGGATAAGCTTGTGGGTTGGATCTGAACGTGTGCACGCCAAATATGAAGAGCAATAAGCTTCCGGCTAATTGTAGTGCAAGCATGGTATGGGAGTTATTGATAAGGTCAAAAATAAATGACATGCCATATGCTGTTATGCCAGCATATACTAAGTCGCTAATCGATGCTCCGACTCCTGTCATGAATCCATGCCAACGTCCTTTGTTCAGGGTTCGTCGTATGCACATAACCCCTACAGGTCCCAAAGGTGCCGATACGATGACACCGATAAGGATACCTTTTACGATGAGTTCTACAAATGAAATCTCACCAGCAAATTGTTCTAACCAATTCATGTTACAAAATTAATGTAAAAAAATCGATTAAACGAAAATAATGTTAGTTTAACGTGAGTTTGGTGTGATTTTTCTACTTCTGGTAGCTCACACCCTAACGGGAGGCGGATAGAGCGAAGCAGAGCGATAGGGGAGGACATATGCATAAAATAACGTTAGTTCCCTTGTGTGACGGATTAAGATAAAGTGTATATAAACGAAAAGTTGTCTTGGAGTTGCGAACGATAAGGTTTTTTATTACTTTTGTCGCATATTGTAAAGATTGTTATCATGTATCGTATCAGAAAATATTTGACATTATCTGTTCTTCTGTGCTTTTGTGTTATGGGGGCATATTCCCAAAATAGTGATTATGTCGCCTATATTGATAAATACAAAGACCTGGCTATTGAGCAGATGAAGCGTTATCGTATCCCAGCAAGTATCACATTGGCACAGGCTCTACTTGAATCGGGAGCGGGAAAGAGTGAGCTGGCCCGTCGCTCAAATAATCACTTTGGCATCAAGTGTCACAATTGGGATGGGAAGCGCACTTATTATGATGATGATGCCAAGGATGAATGTTTTCGTGTGTATAAGAATGTGATGGACTCGTATGAGGACCACTCAATCTTTCTGGCAACCAAGGAACGTTATGCTTTTCTCTTTAATTTTGACCAGACGGATTATGTGAGCTGGGCACGAGGATTGAAGCGAGCTGGATATGCTACCAGTCCTACGTATGCTGACAAATTGATTGAAATTATAGAGACTTATGGACTTAATCGTTTTGACCGCAATGACCGTGGGGGAAATCGCACGCGCTACCTTGGTCCGCATACCCCTTATTTGTCCAATGATCTTGTCTATATTATAGCAAGACAGGGTGATACGATGCAGTCTATTGCAGATGAGTTCGGTATATCAAAGCGCAAATTGATAGCTTACAATGACCTTTATAAGGGATATGTGCCCAACAAAGGAGACATCATCTATTTGCATCGCAAGCATCGTAAAGCCGATAAGACTCATAAGCAGCATATTGTAGCCGATGGTGAGAGCATGTATATGATATCGCAAATGTATGGA
>JAZREU010000058.1:0-2215 GCA_045660925.1 Paludibacteraceae bacterium
GGTGCTCATCGATAGCTTTGCCGATGTCATGATCGACTTCCGCACCCAATGCCCGGCACTCACCACCAGCGACCTCCATCTGGTTATACTCACACTCCTCGGATGCTCCATACGCACAGCCTCACTCTGCACGGCCATCTCCGAGAATGCCTTGCGCTCGCGTAAGACCCGCATGAAAGCCAAGATGACGGAAGAGTTCTACCTATTCATATTCGGATAGCGCGAAAAAAAGCCCTTTCCGCACTCCTCCCTATGGCGAAAGTTCATAAATAGGTTGGCAATGGCGCAGCGTAGCGCTGTAACGACAACTTACTTCCGTTTTACTTACCTTTGCCGTGCCGAACAACGAGGCCGGACTCTTGCTGTCCCATCAGCCGAAATGTCAAGCGGAACAGTATGGAATCGGAGAAAGCGTAAACTTCGCCAGTACGGCTAGAGAAAAGGTGTAAATCTTTTCAGCTAATGAAGCAAAAAAACGTCTACTGAAATCAGGAAAAGACATTCTCTTTGAAAAGTAATTCAAATATCCATGGATATTTCATTACGTATTCGTGGATATTTCATTACGTATCCATGGATATTTCATTAAATATCCGCGGATATTTTACTTTTTCTGTACTCACGCATTGTTTTTCGGGCAAATAGGCTGTGACTTTACAGTGTAGAGGCGAAGAGAAATAGAACAGCCTTAATTGCACCTCTGCCATTGCCAACCGATTTATGAACTTTCGCCATAGGGGAGCGCCTTTTTTGTTCCGTATCACAGTAGACGCTACACGTCCGATGATGCAATTTTTGCCCATTTCATCGGTGTTTTTTACTTTGCAATACTTTTGCAATATCATGAAATTGCAAATTTTCTAGCAAAGATTTATCTTTGTTCACAAAACGACGAAAAAATAGTATTATGAAACAGAGATTATTTTATTTATTTCTTGTGTTTAGCCTTACGCAAGGCATGATGCCACAAATCACCTCGTTGGGCTTAGCAGAGGAGAGCAATATTGCTAACGTAGACAAAGGTGGATACATGAGGTTTATCCCTGAATTGTCTTTCGTGGATGATTATCTGTATGTCGCTACCCCCAAAGGATTATATAGAATTCTGTATAAATCACAGACTGAATGGGAGAAGTTATCCTTGACGGACGAACTAGTATTGGATATTGAAGTACGTGGAGATACCGTAATAGCTCTCACGCGCAATCACCTAATCTATTCCTTGGATGGAGGTAAGACTGCCAAATCAATCTCTACTCTTGAGATTTTGGGCGAAGACAATAAATTCACATTAGAAGACATGGCCGTGCATCCCCACAATGCAAATCAGATACTTGTAATCAGTGGTGCAGGACATCTTATGCGTACGCACGATTGCGGTTCGAAATGGGAAGAGATAGATAAAGAAACCCCATGTGGCCTAACTCACTTATTCTATAATCCATCCAATGCAGACCAACTCATAGGTGTCTCCAATAATGAGATACTCGACTTTGGATCTCTGCTCTTCAGTCATGACGGAGGCCATAAATGGATGTACGGAGATGGTGTATACTATGACGGCAATACCTCGGAGATATGTAACGTAGCCTTTCACCCAACGATTGATGGTAGAGTGGCAGTTTGTGGATATGGTGTTTATGGATTGTCCGATGATGCTGGTGCCTCATGGACAGGTGTTTTTGAGCCTAAATGGGGACAAGTCGTAGCACACATCACTGATATCCTATACGACACACGCAATCCGAATATCCTGTATGGAGCAGATTGGGGAGGTATGCAAAAAGGCATTACCACGATAGTTCGCAGCACCGATGGCGGATACACATGGAAAACTTTCTACGAAGCATCTCTCGCCCCCAATGCTTACGTGCTCAGCTTCGACATGAAAGACAACCTCCTCGCCCTCTACACCTATGGAGGCGGTATCTATCTGCTTGATGTGGATGAAATAGAAAAGCCTCAGGCACCCAAGCCTTACCTTGTCACTGAGGGTAAGCAGTGGGCAGTCTATTATGAGCAGTCATGGAACCAAAACCAGCCTGTAGTTACGCATACTTTTCGCTTGCAGGGCGACACAATCATTAATGGGTTTACCTACAAGAAGAAGTGGATGAGTGTAGAGAAGGACTTGTCTGATTGGTTTCTTCTCCCTAGTTACATGAGAGAGGAGAACGGCAAAGTATACGTGATGAACTCGCGTGGTGAAGAGGCA
>JAZREU010000059.1:0-16052 GCA_045660925.1 Paludibacteraceae bacterium
CTGCTCAAGTTGTTGCTCGGCTTTTTGCTGGAGACGATCAATCTCTTGCGTTTTGTGCTCGAGCGCTTTTTGCTGATTTTCGAGGTTTTGTCGTTGCGTATTCAGTTCGTTTTGAGCACGCTGTACGTCACCCTGCTTTTGGTTGAGTTGTTGCTCACGTTGTTGTTGGCGTTGCTCTTGCTGGTGCAGTTTTTGCTCTGCTTGACGCACATGATTTTCATGCTCAAGTTTGAGCGCAATGAATTTCTCCTTTGCTTCAACGATTTTGTTTTTCTTAATTACTTCGGCCTCTTCTTCCGCCTTGCGGAGAATGCCAGACGCATGGTAGCGAAAAATGAAGAAACATATGAGTGCTCCTAAAAATAAAGCTACTATTGCGACTATTAGTGAAACGATATTCATAATTAATCTAACAATTTATTATTTTGTAATGTTTTTATTATTAATTGATTAAGTTCTTGTATTTTCTCATCTACAGGTTGCAAACGGTGAGCATGTGCATCCGCTTGAAGATTAACCGCCATTTCCAACGCTACATATACCCATATCTGTTCTGCAGATTGATTAGGCAATAAGCGTCTATAATAGCGATAGCGTTCGTTGATTTGCTCTGCTGCATTTCGATACAACGCCTCTTTATCCGCCACTACATTTAGAGAAATATGATGTGCATCGAGCTGAAGAGTGATATGTTGTTTTCGTTCCATATCTTTGGAGTGGTGTAATATAGGTTATTGCTTGAGTGCATCAATTGCTCTATCCAGCTGAGCTATTAAGTTGGTGATTCGTTGTCGCACACGTTCACGCTGATTTCCATCTGTATTCTCGGCAAGAAGTGCATAAGCCGTTTCAAGATGATTATAATCTGCTTTTAGTTTTAGAAAATCAGAGTGCGTGCGCATCATTTCATCACGTTGATGTTCGTTTTCTTGTTGAAGTTCAACAATTCGTTGCTTCAACAATTGATGCTGCTCAAGCAATTGTTGTATATTATTTTCGAGAACAAGAAGCGAATCCATTCTTCTGATAGTTTAAAAACTATATCCAACACCCAACCCCAAAGTACCTTTGAATTGTACGCGCTCAGCAGCTCCAAGCGTGGTGCCATCTTGTGCAAATTTCTCAATTTTTACACCATTATAGTATTTGAGCGATGTAGAAAGTGTTACATTTAAGCATTTGAGGAATTGATAGGAAATAGCAGCATCCCAATCCACATCAAAATTACCGAAACGCTGATTGTTGTCTTGATAGCCAATATAGGTATAATCTGGATTATTCTTGAATGTTTTTCCTGCTATCCCCTCTGCATAGTATTTGCCATCAGCATCTTGGTAAATCTCAGTTTTATTCCATGCATAAGGCGTATATAATCCAACCGAAGTAATAATTTTCAAGTCTTTATAAGTATAATTGATTCCTCCTTTCAACGAAAGACCCAACTTACCTCGTACATTGCAGTCATAACTTTTTATTACTTCGCCATTCGATTTATCAACATCGTATTTCCATACTGCATATGTTTCCTTTAATGCTTCTTCTATATTCGCTTGTCCGTTTTCTGCACTTTTGTTGGCAAAAGCATCGCCCACATATATTGAAGTCAAACGACCTGCTACAGGAGAAATATAGATAGAGAAGATATTATTTGGTTTCCAGTCAATACCGATGGAAATATCAGTATATGCAGGCGCTAAGAACTTAGAAATAATAGGGTCATAGTCCTCAGAAAGCCCATACTTACGTCCAGGGGCAAACTGACTTTTGAAATCAGCCGATGCCGTCAAGAACCATGCTTGATGGAACTGCCAACCGAATTTGGTGTTAAAATTGATTTTATCGCTTGATTTTTGAAATGGGTCAAACTCTTGGTCAATATAAGACAAACCATATTCCAAATCCAAATTCGTTTCCCAAGATAAATCATTTTCTCCATACAACAAGCGAACTTTACCAAACGCGACACCTATCACATTATTGTTACCACCAGCAGACCAATTCACAAGTCCTGTTGCACTGGCATTCAAACCTAAAACACCTGTGCAAGTCCACGGTGAGGGGACAGATGTAGCCTCTTCAGCAGAAAGAGAAATAGCCATACATAAGGCAAAAAGAGGAAGTAGATATTTTTTCATCCTAATATATTAATTAATATTGTGCTGCATCATAGACTTGGTCTGCCATCTCGCTATCTGCTAATTTTTCGATTAAGCAGAACGCGAAATCAGCACTTAGTCCAGGTCCTTTAGCCGTAATAACATTTTTAGACTCTACCACCAGTCCATCAATATAGCTCTCGCCTAAATACTCTTCGAACCCAGGATAGCATGTCGCTTGTTTTCCTTGCAGTATTCCCAATCTACCCAACACGGAAGGCGCAGCGCAGATGGCAGCAATAAGTTTCTCCTGTTCGTTATGCTTCAGTAGCAGATCACACAATGTCTCACACTCATGCAGTTTGGTAGCTCCACCTGGCAGGATTAACATCTCTGCATCTGTGCAATCTACATTAGTTATCAGCGTATCTGCCTTTACTGGGATATTATGTGCTCCCAACACCCATTCTTGCCCAGTTACAGAAACAGTGGTTAAGGCGATATTAGCACGACGTAAGAGATCTATCGTAGTGATAGCCTCAATTTCTTCAAAACCATTGTCTAAAAAAATGTAATTCATAGTAAAAACATTTAATTAAGTTTGAAATTATACGTAATAGAACCTATTTGTTCTTTATCTCCCTCTGAGAATTTAGCTTTTCGAGCAGCATCCAACGCCAATTGTTGGATTTGTCGATTTGAGATATTGGTTCCATCTCCAATAGAGACGAGGATTACATTTCCCTTTTTATCCACACGAATCGTAACCACCACCTTTCCTTGCTCGTTGAACTCCATTGATGGTTTAGGCATGATTTTCATACTTCTACCTTCCAATGACCACATATTGCCATCCACTTGTCCAAAACTCTTTCCTACAGGATTGCCTTTACTGGAGGCTGATGGATTAGCAGTGGCATTTTCTGCATTTGCGCCTTCGGCACTTCCAGCCTGTCCAAATAGTGCAGCCAATTGATTAGCCTTGTCTATTGCTTGTTGTTCTTTAGCTCTTTGTTCAGCAAGGGCCTTGTCTCTTGCTATTCGTTCAGCCTCAAGCCTCTCTTCTTCGCGTTGCTTTCTCAATGCTTCTTCTGCCATTTGCTTGGCATCTTCTTGCGACTGCTGTGGCATTTGCAAAGACTCTTCATCCTCTTGCACAATAAGGTCATTATTAGATGGCTGTGTTGGTTGAGCAGGAGCTGGTGCTTGCTCTATTTGCATTTCCTGATTCATTGTTAGCATATCGGGCATCCCTCCTCCCACTTCTTCTATACCAATAGAGACGACAATACCTTCGTCCTCAAGAAGAATAGGAGCGTTCATATGCAATTTGTGCAGCAATAGTAACAACAACAATAGCAGTACTAAAGTAGTAACTCCAGCGATAATATGCGAATGGATGGGTTTCACTTTTTCGTAGCAAGAACGATTTTCATTTTGTGTTGATTAGCGATATCCAACACATTGACAATATCACGATAAGGAATATCTTGATCAGCATGCAGAGCGACATACATGGTACTATCCTGCTGTTGAATAGTACATAGATATGCTTCTAAATCATCTATTGAGATACTCATTGGTTTTTGACGCCCCAATGCCACATAATAATTGCCCAAGTTATCTATACTTACCTTTGCAACAACCTGCTTAGTAGTCGTCTTTGCGCGTGCTTGAGGCAGATTGATTTTAATATCATTGGGCGAAGACATAGTACTTACCATCACGAAGAACAGCAATAGCAAGAACACCAAGTCCGTCATAGAAGACATGGCGAATGTGGCTTCTACCCTATTTCGTCTCTTTAGTGCCATTTCGATTTACAATTGGACGATTAACAATTCTGTGATTTACTTACACGGGCTCATTTAGCAAGTCCATAAATTCCATTGTGCGTGACTCCAATTGGCGAACCACACGATCTACACGAGATACTAAGAAATTATATGCAAACATAGCCAAGATACCAACAATCAAGCCACCCACAGTGGTCACCATAGCTTGGTACATACCCTCCGACAATGTAGCAATCTCAATGATACCACTTGCATTTTGCGCCATATTGAAGAAGGTCTGCACCATACCGAGGACCGTGCCCAAGAATCCGAGCATTGGTGCTCCCGCCGCAATCGTAGCTATAAGCACTAACCCTTTCTCCAACTTACTAACCTCCAAATTACCCACGTTCTCAATTGCCACTTGCACATCTTGCATAGGACGGCCGATACGTGTAATACCCTTCTCAATCATACGAGCAGATGGGTTTTCTGTACGTTGGCAGAGTTTGATAGCAGATTCTATATTTCCTTCTTTGATATAATCACGGATACGATTCATAAAAGTCTTATCCTCCTTGGTCGCTTTTGTAAGCACCACAAGTCGTTCTATAAAGAGATAAATCGCAAAAGCCAAAAGTAACGCTAACACAATCATAATCCAACCACCATACTGAGCCATCGTAAATAAGTTGATTGATTCTTGTACTGGTTGTTCTACTATTGCCAACGAATCTTGTACAGCAGTCATAGCTGCATCCATGTCAGTTTGAATTTGAAAGAGCATATTTGTATTGTTTAATAGTTTCGTTAATTCCTAAATATAGCGCATCCGCTATGAGTGCATGTCCAATGCTCACCTCATCTACCCAAGGAAATGCAGACACAAAAGCATTAAGGTTATGCAGATTAAGATCGTGCCCCGCATTGAGTCCAATCCCTAACTCACGTGCTTTTTCCGCAGCAGGTCGATAGGCTTGCAATGCCTTATCTGGATCTTGCGCATACATTTCAGCATACGGACCAGTATATAGTTCTACCCTATCAGCACCTGCTTTCATAGCATACTCCACCATTTCAGGATTAGGATTCACAAAAATAGAAACGCGGATTCCAGCATTCTTAAAGCGCTGAATAATAGTAGATAGTTTAGCTAAATGCATCTTGGTATCCCAACCATGATTGCTGGTCAGCTGATCATGAGCATCAGGAACCAATGTAACCTGTGTGGGAGCCACCTCCAAAACAAGATTGATAAAAGCAGGCTCTGGATTGCCCTCTATATTCAATTCGGTAGCCACCTCCTGCTTGAGGGCATACACGTCCGCGCGCGTTATATGACGTTCATCAGGACGCGGATGCACCGTAATTCCCTCTGCACCAAAGGCTTCACAATCTTTTGCAAATTGCAGTACATCGGGCAAATTACCACCACGCGCATTGCGAAGAGTAGCCACTTTATTTATATTTACACTCAGTTTAGTCATAATTTTCTAATATCGGTTGCAAAGGTACAAAAAAAAAAGCACATGTGCAAGATGTGATACAAAAAAAACACTAAAAAAAGCATCTATTAGTCTTTTGCGAAGATACGTATTAACAAGAAAAAGGAGGCTCGAATAATTGTTGCATTTCATCAAAACGACGTACAGCATCCGAACCATATTTCCACATATGTAGCCGAACTTTATCCATCGGTTTGTCTTGTCCTAATCTCGTTTTTGAATAGAACTTATCAGCAAAGCAAATTAATTTTTCCTCTAATGTGTGTGGCGTATAATCTTGTAAAGGAATGGGTAATTGCTCACGAATAATTTGTTCGATAGTTATTCCCGTTCCTGTATGTCGTTCTGCCACCGCTGCATGCTTGGGTAATCCTTCTTTGCGAAGAATTTCTGCTCCTAAATAGCCATGCTCAATATAAGCATGAGTACCTAAGCAATGAATCTTGGGAGCGTCACAAAGTACCACACCTATATCATGTAGCATTGCAGCCTCTTCAATAAAAACAGGGTCTACTTCTGCTAATGCCACCCACTGCGGGTGTGCTTGTAATATAGCCAAAGCACGATTTGCCACCTGACGCGAATGTGTCAGGAGGACATGCTTTAGTTCGGAATTGTCGGCACAGTATTTTGCTATTAATGCTTCGTAATCTATCATTTTCCCCAATTGAGTTTATCTTTAAGTGATTGCATAAATGTCTGACCGTTGATGCGCACGAGTTTCACTGTTCGTTGCGATCGCTCGATATGCAAACTAATATCTTGACTTAGCACTTGACTTCGCCCATCCACACTAAGTAAAAAATTGCCATTTCGGCTTTGAATTTTCACATCAATTTTGCTACTATCTAATACCACCAACGGACGAATATTTAGACTATGTGTAGCTACAGGCGAAAGAATAATAGCATGTACATGGGGATCCAACAATGGGCCACCCACACTAAGATTATATGCTGTTGATCCTGTAGGAGTAGCAACAAGCAATCCATCCGCTTTGTAGTTATGCAGAAATTCAGCATTCAAAGTAACATCTACAGTAATCATACTGCTCAATCCTGATTTAAGGATAGCTATCTCATTTAGCGCATAAGGAGCTATTATTTTACCATCTTGCTGACAAGTAACCTCCAACATTCGGCGCTGTTCTATCGTATAATTATTGTTGATAAGTTGTTCAAGGACAGCATCAATGTTATCAGTCTGCACCTCTGCCAAATAACCAAGATGTCCGCAGTTAATTCCCAAGATGGGTATATCAAGGTGCCCAACCAACGATGTTGTTGTCAAAAATGTACCATCCCCACCGACGGATAAGGCAAAATCTATAGTCTCATTTGTGTGAGAGACAAAATCATCCACAGAAGGAAACTCTCGACAAAAAACATCATGACGCAACTCTTGGGAGAGAACTATGCCCACCCCACGTTGTTGCAAATAATCAACAATATGTTTCACTTCACGATGGGTTTCCGCCCGAAGCGGATTTCCAAAAATAGCGATTGTCATAACATAATAAGAATTAAAGCGCCATGTATAGGCTAACAACTATCTATTTTTCAGTCCATTTAGCAAGGCTGAGGCATTCATGCGCTTTTTACCTGGCAATTGTAACTCTATAATATCAATATATCCATCCGCACACGGTATCAATATGTGTCCCTTTTGTTCTGCATTTTGCGATATAGAAACACGATATACTTTTGCTCCTTTGAGCACTTCAGCCAAAGGATGATTAGTTGGCATATTATCAATCCACGCGGCAGGATATGGACTGAGCCCACGCACATGATTGTATATTCGTTCCGCTGTCTGTGAAAAATCAATAGCACAAGTTTCCTTGAATATCTTAGGTGCAGGAAGCAATGCAAGGGATTCATCTTGTGGAATCGTTGGCAGTGGGGTTCCCTTCGTGTCATGATCTATAATAAGATCCACAGTACGCGTTATTAAATTGCCTCCTAAGATCATCAATCGATCATGTACAGAGCCTACATTCTCATCTGGTGCTATAGAGATACGCTCCTGTAGGATAATATTACCTGTATCTATCTCGTGTTGCAGCATAAAAGTAGAAACCCCTGTTTCCCTGTCTCCATTCATCACTGCCCAATTAATCGGCGCTGCCCCTCTATATTGAGGAAGCAACGAAGCGTGAAGGTTAAATGTACCCAAACGTGGCATAGACCACACTATCTCTGGCAACATTCGGAATGCCACAACAATCTGCAAATCAGCCCGATACGAACGCAATTCGGCAAGAAAATGTTCATCCTTTAAGCGTTGGGGTTGAAGTACAGGAAGTCCAATAGACATGGCATATTGCTTGACAGCAGAACACTGCACATGATGCCCTCTACCTGCAGGCTTATCGGGCATTGTAACTACAGCAACTACATTATACCCTCCTTCAACAAGAGCGCGTAATCCCTCGACTGCAAAATCAGGAGTACCAAGATAAATAATTCGTATGGAAGATTTATTCTCTATCATAATAAAAAAAATTATCTAAATGTATGTGAAAAACCAACACTCACCAATTCTTTAAATTGGAGGTATGGCAGCATGCCATCAGCAGGTATTATATTTCCATCGTATCGAGGATGAAGCAAAAGTTTAGCAGAGAAATACCGATTGATAATAAAATCAATGTCCACTTCCAGTTCCGTCTCGATGCGTTTGTAATTGGTAAAGAAATAGAACCGAGTATCCACCACTATCTCACGCACAGGTTGCCATTTCCAATCCACGCGCAACATACTACCCACTTCGCTCAACAGCGACACCCCTTGCTCTATACCAAAATCAGTGACATCCACCAAATCAGAATCCCCTTTGAGGGCATATATCAGTTTGTATGTAGCAGGTGCCAAATTGACAGACAATCCTTTTATCGGCTGATAATCCACACCTACGCCTATGGTAAAACGAACAGGAGTAAGGAAAGCCGCAGATAATTGATTACTATTCTTTTTCCAACTATTTAAGAAATTGGTGCGTAACTCAGTAGATGCCGACACATACCAATGATTGTGAATCTGATAACCAAACTTAGAAGTGATCCGGAAAAGATCGTCTGTTGTATTCATTATTCGCAAGGAATCGCCACTGACAGTACTAATACCCATACGCCAATCAGCAGAGTTCTCCCATGCGATATTTTCGTGTTTATAGTTGATATATCCTTTTACTCCTGCTAACATAGCAAAAGCATTAGACTGACCTTGGTACCAATTATTCGTAGCATAGTTCTGAGTAATTTGTAATGACACATTTAATTCGCGACGCCAATGCGAGTATCGATACCGCATTGCACGCTCCAATTCGAGCATATCTTGCTGAGGATCCTTAACGATGGCCCGACGTACTTCTAATTGATCAAACTCTATATCTTTCAAACGATTCGTATCACTGACCGAAACATAGAGATCGGCATATTTAGTTGTGATGTATCGTCTTGCATTCGAACGAATTGCGGGTATGGAATATGGAGCATAGTGCGTTGTATCTCTGATAGATGGGAAAGCCGTAGGAATATACATCAACTCCATACACAAAGGATGGGGATATTCCTCCCACAACGTATCATTGGCATGCAACATTCTACTTTGTTTCGCTACCAATCCCAAGAGAAGTTCATCATCAGACAAATGAGATGACAACTGACTGTCTATCGTTTCTCGGACAAAAAGATAATGGACAACCGTGTCGCCACGCTGCTCTACCCTCAAGGTATCCCCAGTTATCAAACTATCCAGCCTTGCCACGTTCAAGGTTTGTGCTACAAGACATACGGGAAATAGAATTGGTAATATGATAAGCACATTCTGTTTCAAGGCAATGCAGGACGCTTAAAGGCACGAATAATCAAATAGATTCCCCATAGGATAAATGGCAAAGACAACCATTGTCCCATATTTAGCAAGTGATTAGCTTCAAATAATTCTTGGTCATTCTTGATAAACTCCAACATAAAACGAGTAAAGAAGATTATCTCCAAAAACACTCCTAATAGCAACCCCTCACGCTTATATGCTTTTCCTTTCCAGTACATCAACCATGTCACTACGAACGCAACAATGCAATAAATCATTTCGTAGATTTGCGTAGGATGACAAGGTTCTGTCTGTCCATCGCGCACAAAGATAAAGCCCCACGGCAGATTCGTTGGAGTACCATAAATCTCCGAGTTCATCAGATTACCCAAACGAATTAAGGTAGCTGTCACACAGACACCTACTACCAAACGATCCATTATCCACAACAGCGAAGTGTGAAACTTTGGTTCTTTGGAAAATACCTTTTTATTCAGTAACCATGCCGCAGTCAACAGACCTATAGCACCACCATGACTGGCCAATCCTCCCTCCCAAATTTTTAGTAGAAGCAACGGATGTTCAATGTATGGATTACGATAATTGATTGTCCAACCAAAAATTTGCACAGGGTCGGTTGAGATATCCATATAGTGGCAATATGCTCTCATGCTGGGCAAAGTGACGTCATGCCACTCATAGAACCAGCAATGCCCAACTCGAGCACCGATGATAAGACCAATTACCATCCACATAAAGAGTTTATCCGTCCAATCGTCAGGACAATTTTCGTTCTTATAGATTTTAACTTGAATGAGATAACATAAATAGATACCAATAGCCCACAACAGGCCATACCAACGAATACCTCCATCACCAAAATGGATAAGTATGGGATCCACATCCCAAATCACAGATAATAAACAGCTAATCATCGTCCTTAAATTTTATTACCCAATAGACTGTAACGTTGATTACCACGTTGAATATATATCAAGCCATTCTTATCAATAACAATCTCCGAGGGTTTATCCACTTCAATCTGTCGGATAGATGTAGGTGTAACAACAGGTGCCTTCTCATAATTTTTCAAACGGATACGTCCGACTGCTGCTATATCATGCGAGAAATGAAAATAAAGATTTTCACCTGATTCGCGCACAGAAGCCATTAGGTCGTCATCAATATAATACGGCTCACCCGCTACCAAATCCGCCATAGCCACAGTATCGCCATGACAGGTTTCTCTCGTAATGCTCATATGACAGATAGCCAAATTAGGTTCTTCCCAATAGAGTGCCAACCCTTCCTCATTAGGTATATAGTGATGATTAAGTACATACACATCATTTTCATGAGAAGAAACAAAAACCATTGATGGAATCAATTCCAGTATGTTTGAACACGTAGAATGGTATCCTTGATTATAGGGCAAGCAAATGAAACGTCCACTAACTCCATTCACTGGATAGATACACAGATACGCATGCTTCATTCCGCTTAATCCCATGCTTTCCAACGATTGTAGTTTCTCTTCTATCGTTTCGCTATCCACATCGCGCGTTTGGTTAGGTGAAAGGGTGTAGGAATAGGATGGTGAAGATAATGCACAATCGCCATAAATATCCATTTTAAACATACAGTCAGAATATAAGTATGCTGTAAAACCTTTCCTAAAATCATCAATCTCCACCTTGTACCATTGTACATCATTGATAATCACATCCATCGGAAAAGAAAAGGTAGCAGCATCCTCTGAACATAGGCAATAATGTGCAGGAAGCTTTAACTTGTCACGCCACCACTCACAATCGAACATCGCTTTTTCTGGCGAAGTGGATGTAAACTGTGCCATTGAATGGAAAACAAATAGAAATATTGCAAATAGCAACAAAGATAATCGCCTCATAAATTTACGCCTCCATTTTTCCGTGACATTGTTTATACTTCTTACCCGAACCGCATGGACATGGGTCATTTGGACGCGGTTTCTTTTCTACTCGTAGAGGCTCTGGTCGTTGCAATTCGCGGGTATCGCGGTTCGCAGCAGCGGCTTGACCACTGGCAGCTGCGGCACGAGCCACAGCATCTTTCTGTGTACGATAGCGTGAGTAGTCATGGCGCTGTTGCGCATGCGCTTGACGTACCTCTTGTGGGTCACGTGTTGGTATCTGACCACGAAGCAGAATAGCTATCGCACGACGATTGAAGCGATCAAGCATTTGCTTAAAGATATTAAAGGACTCCAGTTTGTAGATGAGCAATGGGTCTTTCTGCTCATAACTTGCATTCTGTACGGACTGCTTGAGTTCATCCAGTTGGCGCAAGTGCTCTTTCCACTCGTCATCAATTACAAAGAGGAGCATGCGCTTCTCAAACTCGCGTACCACCTCGCGACACTCGGTTTCGTAAGCGGCTTTGAGGTTCACTGCCACGTTGTATGGGCGTTTGCCATCGGTGATAGGAATGAGGATATTCTCATACATCGCACCGCGCTCTTCATAAACGTTCTTGATAACTGGGTATGCCACTTTTTGCAAGGTGTCCATGCGGCGTTTGAAGGTCTCCATTGCCTCTTCTGTAAGTTTGTCGGCCAACACATTCTCTTTGGATGCGCGGAACTCCTCCTCTGTGAATGGCACCTCCATAGCAAACACTTGCATCACATCCATCTGCAATCCCTCGTAGTCCATCACTTCGCGGGCCTCTGCCACTACGGATGCCGCGGTGTCGTAAATCATATTGGTAATATCCACGCCAATACGCTCACCCATGAGTGCGTGGTGACGTTTAGCATAGATGACGTTACGCTGTTGGTTCATCACATCATCATACTCGATGAGGCGTTTACGGATACCGAAGTTATTCTCCTCCACTTTCTTCTGTGCGCGTTCGATGGAGTCAGAGATCATCTTGTGCTCTATCATCTCGCCTTCTTGGAATCCCATGCGGTCCATGAGTCCTGCCAAGCGGTCGGAACCGAACATACGCATGAGGTCATCCTCCATACTCACGAAGAACACAGACCTACCTGGGTCACCTTGACGACCTGCACGACCACGCAACTGACGGTCCACACGACGACTCTCATGGCGTTCTGTACCCAGAATAGCCAAGCCGCCAGCCTCTTTGACTTCAGCGGTGAGCTTGATATCGGTACCACGACCCGCCATGTTGGTAGCGATGGTCACCATGCCCTTGCGACCTGCCTCGGCTACGATGTCCGCCTCACGCTGGTGCAACTTGGCATTCAACACGTTGTGCGAGATCTTGCACAGGTTGAGCATCTTACTCAGCAACTCACTGATTTCCACAGATGTTGTACCCACCAATACAGGGCGACCAGCCTTGACCAATTCAACGATTTCGTCAATCACGGCATTATATTTCTCACGCTTGGTGCGATAGATACGGTCATTCATATCCTCGCGAGCGATAGGACGGTTGGTTGGGATAACCACCACATCTAGTTTGTAGATGTTCCAGAACTCACCTGCCTCTGTCTCAGCGGTACCAGTCATACCTGACAGCTTGTTGTACATACGGAAGTAATTTTGCAGGGTGATGGTGGCAAAGGTCTGTGTAGCGGCTTCCACTTTCACGTTTTCCTTGGCCTCCACCGCCTGGTGCAAACCATCAGACCAGCGACGACCTTCCATGACACGACCTGTCTGCTCATCGACGATCTTCACTTGGTTGTCATCGATGATATAGTCCACATCTTTCTCGAAGAGGGTATATGCTTTCAGCAGTTGGTGCACGGTGTGTACGCGCTCGGATTTCACGCTATAGTTAGCCAATATCTCATCTTTCTTTTGGCGTTTCTCCTCGTCAGAGAGACCTGCTTTCTCCACCTCGGCCACCTCACTACCCACATCTGGGAGCACAAAGAATTGGGTATCCTCCATATTACCCGTCAAGGTGTCAATACCCTTGTCAGTAAGCTCGATAGTCTTATGCTTCTCGTCGATGACGAAATAGAGCTCATCGGTAGCGATATGCATATGCTTCTCGTTCTCCTGCATGTAGTACTCTTCGGTCTTTTGCAAGCGCACTTTCACGCCAGGTTCGCTCAGGTACTTGATGAGGGCTTTGCTCTTAGGCATACCCTTGTAGGAGCGGAACAGTGCCAACTCACCCGCCTCACGCTCTTTCTCGTCCGCACTACCCATCTTAGCCTTAGCTTCGGTGAGGAGTTTGGTAGTCAGGGTGTTTTGTGTACGAACGAGCAGTTCTACGCGGTGCTTGTACTCATCGTACATTTGGTCTTCACCCTTTGGCACTGGACCACTGATGATGAGTGGTGTACGCGCATCGTCGATAAGGACAGAGTCCACCTCGTCCACAATGGCGTAGTTGTGACCACGTTGCACAAGATCCATAGGACTCGTAGCCATATTATCGCGCAAGTAGTCAAAGCCAAACTCATTGTTCGTACCAAATGTAATATCGCACGCATACGCGCGACGACGCTCATCCGAGTTTGGTTTGTGTTTATCAATACAATCCACAGTCAAACCATGGAACATATACAATGGACCCATCCACTCGGAGTCACGCTTGGCGAGATAGTCATTCACAGTCACCACGTGGACACCTTCGTGTGTCAAAGCATTGAGGAAAACAGGCAGAGTAGCTACGAGGGTTTTACCCTCACCTGTTGCCATTTCTGCAATCTTTCCTTCGTGGAGTACAACACCACCGATGAGCTGCACATCGTAGTGCACCATATCCCATACGTGTTCGTTGCCACCAGCCGTCCAACGATTGAAGTAGATAGCTTTATCTGCATCAATCTCCACGAAATCAAAACGACTGTCTGCTGCCAAGTCACGGTCCATCTGCGTAGCAGTAACGATGATCTCCTCGTTTTGGGCAAAACGACGGGCGGTACTCTTAACGATGGCAAAGACTTCAGGAAGGATCTCACGCAGTACATCCTCGTAGGTAATCTTGATGTCTTTCTCTATGTGATCAATCTCGTTATATACTTTTTCTCGTTTGTCTATTTCGAGGTTTTCGATGTTGGCTTTCAGTTCGGCGATGCGCGCTTTCTTGTCCGCCACGCGATCTTGAATGCGTGCCATGAGTGCAGCGCTACGTGCGCGAAGGGCATCGTTGTCCAGTGCATCAATCTCATCGAAAACCGCCTTGATTTTCTCTACATAAGGCATAATCTCGCGCATATCTTTTTGCGCTTTATTGCCAAATAATTTCGTAATAATTTCTACTAAACCCATATATATTTACAATTTACAATTTTCTAACAATAAGGAGCACTCCACTCCAATTTCGCGGCAAAGTTACAAAAAAAGAAGGATATATGCAAATTTATGTGCATTTTATCGCAAATTATATCATAAGTAAAACGCAATCGCCACAAAAAAGGATAGTTCATAAAAAAATGTACTTAATAATTTGGCGTATGTCAAAAAATTGTAGTACCTTTGCAGAGCGGTATTCGCCAACGACACTAATAGTACTAATAGTGTGGTTCAATTTTGTTCTTTAACCAACAAATTAACTATATAACATTATGCAAATCGGAGATAAAATGCCAACCTTTAATGTGGCTGATCAAAACGGGGACATCGTAACCAACGAGCAGTTGGTAGGTAAGAAAACCATCATTTATTTCTATCCAAAAGATAACACATCAGGTTGTACTGCGGAGGCATGCAACTTGCGAGATAATTACCAACGTTTTATAGCAGAGGGTTATCAGATTTACGGTGTAAGCAAGGATAGCCAAAAATCACACCAAAACTTTATTGGCAAATATGATTTACCATTCTCATTACTCTCGGATTCATCGACAGAGATGATGCAATCTTTCGGAGCATGGGGTGAAAAGAAAATGTGCGGTAAGACTTCTATCGGAACATTGCGTAAGACTTTCATCTTCGATGAGAACGGCATTCTCACACGACTAATCGAGAAAGTGGACACCAAGAATCACGCCACGCAGTTATTGGGATAAAAATAAATGAACACTCATTGTTTTCGGCTTAGTTACGGGTTCTTGACAGGTTCATAACGGGTAGATAAGACCTTATCGAGTACTCAACTATAGCACATCTTCACGGGGGATGCATAAGTATCAGTTATGTATTGATACACACTTGGTGCAAGTGAGTTTGATGACAGGAAACAAAATGAAAATTGGTTGATAAAAATAATAAGTGGCACAGTTTTTGTAGAATATTTTAATAATACAACAGAACTATTAAATATTTTAAATAAGATTACCATTATGATTTCAAAGAAACTCGAAGTGGCTATCAATGCCCAAATCAATGCCGAAATGTGGTCGGCTTATCTCTATTTGAGTATGTCTGCGTATTGCCAAGATGCAGGCTACCCAGGTATCGCTAACTGGTTTGCTATCCAATTCAAAGAGGAGCAAGACCATGCTATGATTCTGCTCAACTACCTACAAAGTCGTAGCGGACGCGTACTGCTCGCCCCTATCGCAGCGGTAGAGACCGAATGGGCATCACCTCTCGCAGCTTTCCAACACACCTTGGAGCATGAAGGCAAAGTGACCGCCCTCATCAACAACCTCATGGCACTCGCCGTAGAGGAGAAAGACTTCGCCTTGCAAAGTCGCCTCACTTGGTTCGTGGATGAGCAAGTGGAGGAAGAGGAGAACGCTACCGAATTGGTACACAAACTCCGTCTCATTGGTGACAACGGTTACGGACTCTACCAACTCGACCAAGAACTCGCAGCACGGGTTTACACACAAGCAAGTCCATTGGCAAATGCAGAATAATATGAAAAAGATTTTTATTTCGCTATTGGCATTAGGATGCTTGGTAGCGTGTACGCCTAAGAAAACGGCATACGAACAATACACCG
>JAZREU010000060.1:0-52507 GCA_045660925.1 Paludibacteraceae bacterium
ATCTCGTAGTCAGATGCTTTACCCTCGCGGCGAGTGAAACCGCCTGGGAAACGACCAGCTGCAGAAAATTTCTCTTTGTACTCAACGGTAAGCGGCATGAAGTCCGTACCTGGAACCGCAGTCTTTGCGGAGCAAACTGTAGCAAGAACCATGGTATTGCCGAGGGTCGCCATCACAGCGCCGTCTGCTTGCTTAGCCAGCTTGCCAGTCTCGAGCGTGATCACACGCCCATCAGGAAGAATAATCTCCTTTTTTACAATATTCATCTTATTAAAATTAGTTTTAGCGGATACGGTTTGTATCCAATTAGTTATAGACCATAAATGTCGCCACAAAGGTACAACTTTTTTTTGAGATACACAAATTTTACGAAAAAAAGTTTCATTTTTTCGGATTTCAATATAAAAATTTTGTTATTCAAGAAAAAAGCAGTACCTTTGTGGCACATTTTTTGAGGTATAGTTTTATTGTAACAAACGTGCGTATGAAAAAGATGACTATTATTGATTTTGCAGAGAAATACACCCGCAAGTATGACGAACTGACCTTTCTTCGCGAGAAAGTAGATGGTAAATGGACAGAAACCAGTTTTCGCGAGACACGCGAAGAAGCATATCGTATTGGTGCTGGTCTACATCAACTTGGACTCAAAAAAGGAGATAAAGTATCCTTATTATCACAAGGTCGCAACCTATGGATCACCAGCGAATTAGGTATATTATACGCAGGCGGTGTAAATGTCCCATTGAGCATCAAACTAACTGAATCAACCGATTTACTATTCCGCATTCAGCATTCAGACTCACGTTATGTAATCGTAAGCGAGCAGCAATTACCAAAGATTCGCAACATTATCGACAAATGCCCCAATGTAGAGAAAATCATTATTCTCGACCCATTAGAGTCATATGAAGAGAATGAAATACCGATTAGCGAGATCATCGCAATGGGTGAAGAATATTTAAAAGACCATGCAGATGAATTTCGCGCTCTATATGAATCGGTTGGGCCAAATGATTATGCCAATATCAGTTACACATCGGGCACTACAGCAGATCCCAAAGGTATCTTACTAACCCATCGTAATTACACCGCAAATGTAGAACAGGGAAGTAGCGTTATTCAATGCCAAAAAGGCGATGTGATGCTGATTATTCTCCCCCTTGACCACTGCTTTGCGCATGTAGCGGGATTTTATACTATGATGTCTTATGGTGGTAGCATCGCAACAGTACCTATAGGAAAAACAGCAATAGCAACGCTCAAGAACATACCTATTGCTATCAAAGAAGTACGTCCTATGGTGATGTTGTCGGTTCCTGCTTTAGCAAGAAATTTCCGTAAGAGCATCGAATCAAATATCAAAGCCAAAGGTAAGACTGTAGAGTTACTCTACGAGTTTGCGCTGAACAATGCCATTAAATATAATAAGGAGTATTGGAATCGTGGAGGTCTTCAAGCTTGGCGTTGGCCTTTGGTGAAGCTCTTTGACAAGATTATCTTTAAAGCCGTTCGTGAAGGATTTGGTGGACGTATGAAATTCTTTGTGGGTGGTGGAGCACTGCTTGACATTGAGTTGCAACGCTATTTCTGCGCGGTAGGTATGCCCATGTTTCAAGGTTATGGTTTGAGCGAAGCTACACCTATCATTTGCGCCAACTCCAATGGTCACGCAATCTTTGGATCGAGTGGCAGAATAGTTAAACCACTTGACCTTAAGATTTGCGATGATGCAGGCAACGAAGTACCACATGGACAAAAAGGTGAGATAGTGATTAAAGGCGAGAACGTAATGGCTGGTTATTGGAAAAACCCAGAGTCCACCGAAAAAACAATCATTGACGGCTGGTTGCATACAGGCGATATGGGTTATGTGACAGACAAACACCTAGGATACTTGTGGGTTGTGGGACGTTTCAAATCGTTGCTCATTAGTGCTGATGGCGAAAAATATAGTCCAGAAGGCTTTGAAGATAGTCTCACCGATGGCAGCAAATACATTGAGCAGGTCATCTTGCACAACAACCAAGACCCATACACCATAGTGCTCATTGTGCCAAACAAAGATACGCTGAAGGAACATACCAAATCCTTAGGATTGGATCCTACCACCGAAGAAGGCAAAAAAGCTATGTTGCAGAAGATTCAGGACGAAGTGAACGAGTACCGCAATGGTAAGTTCACGGGAATGTTCCCCGAGCAATGGCTACCCAAAGCAATCGCTGTGTTGCCAGAGCCATTTACCGAACAAAACCACATGGTAAACTCCACCATGAAGATTGTGCGTGGCAAAGTAGAGGAGTTTTACGCCGACCGTATAGCATATGCCTACACACCAGAAGGCAAAGAACTGATGAACGAAAAAAATATGGCTGCTCTATAGAAAGCAGCCATATTTTTATTTGTGGCTATTGAAGCATTGGTATTAATGAACAAAGAGCAATTCTCGATACTTGGGCAGTGTCCATAGTTGGTCATCAATCCACATCTCCAGTTCATCCACATGCTTGCGTATCTCCTCCATAATCGGAACAATAGTATCATGAAAAGCCAAAGCTCTTTCACGCTGATTCTCAATATGATTGGCCGTCACGCGTAACTTGGTCATCTTATCCACACCTGCAATAATCGCACTGGCATGTCCCTCTATACGGCGAATAAGCAGACAATCTTGCTCATTGAGCATCTTCGCTTCATCAGCATCAAAAACTTGCTGCATATGCGCTACTTTCTCCAACAACATCGCTTGATATCGTTTGGCTGCAGGCAAGACGTGGTTAATCACCAAGTCGCCAAAGACACGACTTTCTATTTGCAGTTTCAGCGAGTAGTTCTCCCACTTCACCTCGCAACGCGCCTGCAATTCCGCATGATTGAGCACACCCGTCGAGCCAAACATCTGAATACTCTCCTTCTTGAGGTATTGGTCTATCATCAGTGGCACACTGGTTTCTGTATCCAAGCCACGCGCTTGCGCCTCTTGTTGCCATTCATCGCTATAGCCATTGCCGTCAAAACGTATGTCACGGCACTCCTTTAGGCAGCGTTTGATAACCGTAAATAGCGCACGCTCTTTTGCTTCTCCATTAGCAATCAGCGCATCCACCTCCTCACGAAAGGCATTGAGTTGCTCTGCCACCGCTGCATTCAGTGCCAACACCGCAGCACCACAGTTAGCCGACGAACCCACCGCACGGAACTCAAATCGATTACCCGTAAAAGCAAAGGGCGATGTACGATTGCGGTCGGTATTGTCCAGCAAAATCTCAGGGATATTCCCCACCCCAAGCTTCATCTCCTTCTTGGCATTGATGATAATACCCTTATCCACGTCTGCATTCTCAATCTGGTCCAACGCCTCGTTGATCTGTGCACCCAAGAAAACAGATATGATAGCAGGTGGCGCCTCATGACCGCCCAAACGATGCGCATTGGTAGCAGAAGCAATAGTAGCCTTCAGCAATCCATTATGACGATGCACTGCCTTCAGCACATTGACGAGGAAAGTCACAAATTGCAAGTTCTGGTATGGGTTCTTACCTGGAGCTACAAGATTCACACCCGTATTCGTACCTAACGACCAGTTGCAGTGCTTGCCACTACCATTCACGCCACCAAAAGGCTTCTCGTGGAAAAGCACACGAAACTGATGATGGTGCGCCACTTGCTCCATAAGCGACATAAGCAATTGGTTATGGTCACTACCCAAATTAGCCTCCTCATAGATAGGTGCCAACTCAAACTGATTAGGAGCCACCTCATTATGGCGCGTCTTAATTGGAATACCCAACTTCAGTGCCTCTTGCTCCAGTTCGGTCATAAACGCCAACACACGCTCTGGAATAGTGCCTAAATAATGGTCATCCAATTGCTGGCTTTTGCTGGCATAATGCCCCATGAGCGTGCGACCTGTCATCATCAAATCGGGACGAGCATTATACAACGCTTCATCCACCAAGAAGAACTCTTGCTCCGTACCCAGATACGTATATACGCGCTTGACATTCTTATCAAAATAGTTCGCCACCGCTGTCGCTGCCTTGCCAACCGCCGTGATAGAGCGCAACAGAGGTGTCTTGTAATCCAATGCTTCGCCCGTATATGCCACAAATATAGTCGGAATACACAACCTATCGCCTATCACAAAAGCAGGCGACGAAGGGTCCCATGCCGAGTAACCACGCGCCTCAAAGGTATTGCGTATGCCACCATTGGGAAAAGACGACGCATCTGGCTCCTGCTGATACAATACCGAACCAGAGAACTTCTCCATAGGCGAACCATTCTCATCAAAGTCGAAAAACGCATCGTGTTTCTCCGCCGTACCTCCCGTCAAAGGCTGAAACCAGTGGGTATAATGCGTTGCTCCCAACTCCATCGCCCATTTCTTCATACCAATAGCCACACTATTAGCTATATCGCGACTCAGGGTCTTCTCATTATCCATCAAGTCAAACAACTCCTCCACAATATTGCTGGCTATATACTCCTTCATTTTATCGCGCGTGAAGACATTTTGCGAAAAGATAACACTCGCACGTTGTACAGAGTTTGTTTTTTGCGGCTGATGAGCCCATGCAGTTTTCAACGCATCAAAACGAATATTCGACATAAAAATACGCTATTTATTGTTTTTAATCGGATTATTTTTCAATTTCGACCGCAAAAGTACTACTTTTTTCGCAAACAACCAAATATTTTCGTGTTTTTACCGTATTTTTGACCAAATTACAATAGATTATTCTGCTAAGTCCAATATGCAATTCATTTTTTCTTACGAGAAATTACAAAAAAACGCTTGCATATTTGCAAAAAAAGTAGTAACTTTGCACAAAAATTCAAAATTTGCACAAAAGATGGCGACTAATCGCAACATAATACAAATTCCGGCTCTTGTGGACCTTCATGTCCACTTTCGTGAGCCGGGTTTTTCGTATAAAGAGACTATTGCTTCGGGCAGTATGGCTGCTGCTGCGTCTGGATACAGTGCAGTATTCACTATGCCTAACCTCAACCCTGTGCCTGACACAGTAGAACACCTACAAGAACAACTCGACATCATCCGTCGCGATACCTACACGGGTGTTTATCCTTTTGCGTCCATCACTATGGGGCAAAAAGGTGCGGGCGAATTGGTTGATTTCGAGGCGCTAGCACCATTCGTAACAGGATTCTCTGACGATGGCCGTGGTGTGCAAAACGAAGAACTCATGCGCGAGGCTATGAAGCGAATTCGTGCGGTAGATCGTGTCATGGTGGCTCACTGCGAAGTAGAAGCTCTCCTCAATGGTGGCTATATCCACGCAGGTGAGTATGCCGCAAAACACAACCATCGTGGCATTGTGTCTGAGAGCGAGTGGCAAGAGATAGAACGCGACATCCGTCTGGTAGAAGAGACTGGATGTCGTTTTCATATTTGCCATATCTCCACCAAGGAGAGTGTAGCACTCATCCGCGAAGCAAAAGCCAAAGGCCTGCCCGTGACATGCGAGACTGCACCTCACTATCTGCTGCTCACAGACCACGACTTACAGGAGGACGGCAAGTGGAAGATGAACCCACCGCTCCGCGCAGAAGAAGACCGCCTTGCGCTCATCGAGGGTATCAAAGACGGCACCATCGACTGTATCGCCACCGACCACGCACCTCATAGTGCAGAGGAAAAAAGCCGCGGACTGGAGAAAAGCGCCTTTGGTATCGTGGGCTTAGAAACCGCGTTCCCACTCATGTACACCCACTTCGTCAAAACGGGTATCATCACCCTTGAGCGCCTCATCGAACTCATGTCCACCAATCCAGCTCGTATCATCGGTTTGGATAATAGCCAATCATTTGCCTATTTCGATTTGGATGCGTGCTACAAGATTGATCCTGCCAACTTCCTTTCTATGGGACAAGCCATGCCTTTCGAAGGTTGGGAAGTATATGGCAAGTGCGTGAAGACTATTGTTAATGGAATAACCGTATATAACAACACCAACTACACAAACAATACCAACCAGTAGATTGCCACCTATTTGCCACCTATCTCCATAGGAACTTCATAGGAACCTCGCCGATAGATGACCATAACATAAACAAGCAATGAAACAACAAATATTTGAAATAAAATCCAACGAACAGATAGCCAAGAACGTCTATCGCATGCTCCTTGCAGGTGATACCACGGGCATTCTGCCTGGTCAGTTCGTAAATATCCGCGTAGAAGGCCAGTTCCTTCGTCGTCCTATCTCGGTATGTAATATCGAAGAAGGCGTATTGACCATCATCTACAAAGTAGTGGGCGTAGGAACCGAAGCGATGAGCCACCTTTCCGTCGGCACTCAACTTGATGTTCTTACCGTACTTGGCAACGGATATGATCTCACCAAAGCAGGCGATAATCCTCTGCTCGTAGGTGGCGGCGTAGGTGTTCCTCCGATGTATATGCTCGCTCGCCAACTCCGTGAAATGGGTAAAAACGTGCGTGTTATCCTTGGCTTCAACACCAAAGACGAAGTCTTCTACGAAGACGAGTTCCGTGCTCTCGGTTGCGATGTCACTGTTACCACCGTGGATGGTAGCCATGGCGTAAAAGGTTTTGTAACCAACGCCTTAGACGGCAAACAATCCTACTACTACACTTGCGGTCCATTGCCTATGATCAAAGCGCTATTGCAAACCGCTGGCACCAACGGCGAGGTTAGCATGGAGGAGCGCATGGGTTGTGGCTTTGGCGCATGCATGGGCTGTACTATCCAAACCATCCAAGGACCAAAACGCGTCTGCAAAGAAGGCCCCGTCTTCCCTGCACACGAATTACAACTCTAAACAATACTACACCATTCTACACAATGCTACACAACAAACTCCAAATATCCCTCTCTGGCATCACCCTCGCCAACCCCGTTATCCCTGCATCGGGAACCTATGGTTTTGGCGACGAGTTTGCTGAGTTATACGATATCAACTGCCTTGGCGGTATCTCCTTCAAGGGCACTACCCGCCAAGCACGCTATGGCAACCCACTCCCTCGTATAGCTGAGTGCGGCAACTATGGTATGATCAACGCCGTTGGCCTACAGAACCCTGGCGTAGAGCATGTCATCGCACACGAACTCCCTCGTCTTAAGAGCCACTACAACGGCTGCATCGTAGCCAACGTTAGCGGTTTCTCTATTGAGGAATACACCGAGACTTGCGCCCTGCTTGACAAAGAGCCAATCGACATTCTCGAGGTGAATATCTCTTGCCCTAATGTTCACAATGGTGGTATGGCATTTGGCACAAGCCCAGAGGCAGCAGCCGAAGTAACAGCTGCCGTTAAAGCCGTGACTACCAAACCTGTATATATGAAACTTTCGCCTAATGTCACCGACATTGTGGCTATTGCCAAGGCTTGCGAAGCAGCAGGAGCTGATGGCCTTTGCCTTATCAATACCGTGCTCGGTATGCGTATCGATATTCGCCGTCGCCGTCCTGTGATTGCCAACCGCTATGGTGGTTATTCGGGCAGCGGTATCTTCCCACTCGCCCTTCGTATGGTGAACCAAGTGGCACGAGCTACCAATCTGCCTATCATCGGTTGTGGTGGTGTGAGCTCAGCAGAAGATGTCATCGAGATGATGATGGCAGGTGCTACAGCCGTAGAGATTGGCGCAGCCAACCTCACCAACCCAATGGTGGCAAAAGAGATCATTGACCGCCTGCCAGCATTGATGGAAGAATTGAAAATAGAAAAATTAACAGATATAATAGGAATAGTGAATCATGAATAAAGATGTAATCATTGCATGCGATTTCGCATCCGCAGAAGAGACCTATCGCTTCCTTGACAAGATGGGCGATGTAAAGCCTTATGTAAAAATTGGTATGGAACTCTACTACGCAGAAGGTCCTGCTATCGTACACGAGCTCAAACGTCGTGGCCATAAGATTTTCCTCGACCTCAAGCTCCACGACATACCTAACACCGTTAAGAAAGCCATGTCAGTTCTCTCTCGCCTTGATGTGGATATGTGCAACCTCCACGCAGCAGGTACCATCGAGATGATGAAGGTCGCTATCGAAGGTCTTACCCGTGAGGACGGCACGCGTCCAATCCTTTTGGCAGTTACCCAACTCACCTCTACCAGCGAGGAGCGCATGCACAACGGCCTCCTCATCCAAGGTAATATTGGTGATGTAGTGGTTCACTACGCTAAGAACGCCCAAGCAGCAGGCTTGGATGGCGTAGTTTGCTCTCCACTCGAAGCAGGTATGGTGAAAGAGGCATGCGGTACAGACTTCGTAACCGTTACACCAGGTATCCGCTTCGCAGACGGCGTAGTTGGCGATCAAGTACGTATCACTACTCCAGCCAAAGCCCGCGAGATTGGCTCTGACTTCATCGTTGTAGGTCGTCCAATCACAGCCGCCGAAGACCCAGTCGCAGCCTACCAACGCTGCGTAGCAGAATTTTGCGGATAATAAAAAGCATCGTTCAAGATAATTCGATATATCCAATCGCATCCTATTTGGGTGTGATTGGATATATGTTAGAGAGGAATATATGCTGCAATACATCCTCACTCATACAGTCAACATCATCAAAACAAAAAAATAAAACTATGTCTAAAATCGTATTTATCACAGGAGCAAGTTCGGGAATTGGTGCTGCGTGTGCACGCAAATTTGCCGAAGCAGGTTATACCTTATTATTAAACGCGCGCAACGTGGACAAACTACAAGCACTAAAAAACGAGTTGGAGACAACCTACGGAACGGACATCGTGCTACTGCCATTCGATGTCCGTGACCGCAAAGCGGCCACAGAAGCCATCACTACCCTACCCGAGCCATATCAAGCCATAGATGTATTAATCAACAACGCGGGTTTAGCACTTGGCATGGACAAGGAGTATGCGGGCGTAGAGGAAGATTACGACACAATGATTGATACGAATATCACCGCGCTATTGATGATTACCCGTTTGGTGGTACCAGATATGATTGCGCGCGGAAAAGGTCATATCATCAATATTGGTTCGGTAGCAGGAGATGGAGCTTATCCTGGTGGTAGTGTCTATTGTGCGACGAAAGCAGCCGTGAAAGTATTGAGTGATGGATTACGTATGGACTTGGTAGATACACCATTGCGAGTGACGAATGTGAAGCCTGGATTGGTAGAAACGAACTTCAGCGTGACCCGTTTTGGTGGCGATAAGGAGCGTGCAGACAAAGTATATCAAGGTATCAAGCCATTGACTGGCGAAGATATTGCAGAAGTGGTATATTTTGCTGCGAGTGCACCCGCGCATGTGCAGATAGCAGAGGTATTGGTGTTAGCTACTCATCAAGCGAGTGGAAGTTTAGTATATAGAACATAAACTACCCTGCATTATTTTACACAATATCACCCACACTCTTAATAAAATGACCTGCTTTGGTGTACTATCTTGTGTAAAATACAATGTTTTATGTGTTTTTTTTGCCAATATGCAAATATTTTTGTACTTTTGCAGCGAATTTGGATAATAGTGCATTAAAACTACAGATTATGCGAATTATTATTGCAGGCGCAGGAGCTGTAGGACGCCACTTGGCAAAGCTCCTTTCGCGCGAAGACATGGACATTAGTCTAATAGATGATCGTCAAGACCGCCTCGGTGACCTTGATGCAAGTTATGACCTACTCACCAAGGTTGGTAGCCCCATGTCCATTCACGACCTCAAAAGTATTGGTGTCAAAGATGTGGATCTATTCATAGCCGTTACCCCTTCAGAGTCGGACAACATCACAGCCAGTCTGCTCGCCAATCAGTTGGGTGCAAAAAAAACACTAGCGCGCATTGATAACTACGAGTATCTTATCCCCGAAAACAAGCGCCTTTTTGAGCAGATGGGACTCAACCACCTCATCTACCCCGAGTTGCTTGCTGCACAAGAGATTACTGCCTCTCTGAAAACCAACTGGATGCGCTATCATCTTACCTTGTGCGATGGTGCCTTAGAGCTCTGCGTAGTGAAAGTGCGCGAGGGTGCTGAGGTTATAGGAAAACAATTCTTGTCAGGATTCTTCAACCACGGTTTTTATCGCGTAGTGGCTATCAAACGCGGTCAAGACACCATCATTCCGACAGGACAAGACGAGATACAAGCCGACGATATGGTCTATGCTGTTTGTACCCGCGAGAATATGAAACATCTGCGCGAACAACTCGGCAAACAGAAACAAGATATTAAGAACATCATCTTTTTTGGTGGATCTAAGATTGCCCAAAAGACCGTCCAAAATCTTCCTGATGATCTCAACATCAAGATTCTGGAGGCAGATCGCGATCACTGCTACCTTCTCAGCGAGAAAGTGAATAATGCACTTATCATCAATGCAGATGGTAGCGATATGGCAACCCTCAAAGATGAAGGGATAGAAGATGCAGATGCCTTTGTAGCGGTCACGGACAACAGCGAGGCGAATATTTTTGCATGCATGGCAGCCAAACGCTTTGGTGTGAAAAAAACCATCGCTGAAGTGGAAAATATTGACTATATTTCGATGGCAGAGGGTTTGGATATCGGGACTGTACTCAACAAGAAGACCATTGCTGCATCCTATATCTACCAGATGTTGCTTGATGCCAGCGTGCTCAATGTGCGTAATCTCACCAGTGCTGATGCCGAGGTGGTGGAGTTTATGGCAGAAGAAGGCAGTCGTATCACCAAATGTAAGATTCGCGACATGCGCTTGCCTGCCGATGCTAATATCGGTGCTATCGTTCGCGCTGGCGAAGGCATATTGGTCAATGGCGACACGGAAATCCTGCCCAACGATCAGGTAGTAGTCTTCTGCAAAAGCCAAGTCATTCGAAAATTAGAGAAATTCTTCAAATGACAAGAACATTCAATACTCGCATGGTCTTCCGCACGATGGGCGCATTGCTGCTCATTGAGTCGGTGTTTATGGCAATGGCATTAGGTGTCAGTCTATGGTATGGTGAGGCAGATAGCGCTGTCTTTCTGCTATCAACTATCATCACATTGTTGGCAGGTGTCATAGGATTGCTCATTGGTCGCCGTGCAGAATCACGTATGGGCGAAAGAGAGGGTTATGTGATTGTGGCGATGGTGTGGGTGGTATTCTCAGCCTTTGGCTTGCTCCCCTACTATCTGAGCGGACAAGTGCCCACACTGACTGATGCTTGGTTTGAGAGTATGTCGGGCTTTACGACGACAGGGGCAACTATTATTCCCGATCTGGAGGTCATTACCCACGGATTGCTCTTTTGGCGGTCGCTCACTCAATGGATAGGTGGTATGGGAATCATTGTGCTGTCTATCGCTATTCTGCCTATTTTCGGGCTCAACGGCATGCAGTTATATGCTGCTGAAGTGTCAGGTTTGACCTACGAGAAGATGTCGCCTCGCATTGCTGATACGGCAAAAATGATGTGGAGTATCTACGTTCTGCTGACAGGCTTGGAGGTACTGATGCTATGGCTCTGCGGAATGAATCTGTTCGATGCGGTATGCCACTCTTTCTCTACGATTGCTACAGGAGGTTTTTCCACGCACAACAATAGCCTGGAGTTCTACGATTCAGCGGCTATTCACTACACCGTGACATTCTTCATGTTTATCTCAGGTATCAACTTCGTTTTGCTCATCTATCTCTTACGTGGCAAGGCCCGCTATTTTGTAAAGGATGAGGAACTGCGTTGGTACAGTGTAGCCGTGGCATTATTCGCAGTTGCACTTACATTGGGTTTATATATTGCTCGTCCAGGTTGGTCGGGAGTGGAAATGGAACGTGCGTTTCGCGATAGTCTTTTCACAGTGATTAGTTCGATGACCTCCACGGGTTATACCATTTCCGACTATATGTATTGGCCTGTGGTAGCATGGGTCGTTATTTTCTTCCTCATGCTGACGGGTGCTTGTGCAGGCAGTACAGCAGGTGGTATCAAGTGGGTGCGATTGGCAATTATTATGAAAAATGGCGTGGCAGAGTTCCAACGCCGTATTCACCCCAATGCTATTATCCCTGTCAAGCTCAATGAGAAAGCAGTTCCGCAACAGACCATCAACAATATCATGGCATTTTTGATTTTCTATGTCTTTATCATTGCAGTCACTGTAGTGATATTCAGTGCCAGCGGTGTAAATTTCGATGAATCGATAGGTGCTGCAGTATCGGCTATTGGCAATGTGGGTATCAGTATTGGTCAGTTTGGTCCCGCGGGTACATATGCCGAGTTTCCTATGGTAGCCAAATGGGTAATGAGTTTCGTGATGCTCATTGGTCGTTTGGAGATTTTCACTGTCCTATTGCTCTTCACCAAGGCTCTGTGGAGAAAATGAGTTTCGTGTTTAGTGTTTAAAGTTTAGTGAAAGCAAGGCATATCGCATATATTATTTGGACTGTGATTGCGCTATTGGGCGTAGTTTGTTTGGCAGTCCCCGAAGATGATTTCTCCATCGGCAAATGGACATTGCGCTGGCCTACCCTTAGCCAAGCATTAGACTTAGAGGCAAATTCCATCGTGGATTATGAAATAGAGATGATGGGTGACTCGCTATTGATGGAAATGGATACAACAGGCGTGTTGCCCACAGACAGCATGGTGCAACAAGATAGTTTAGTAACCAAAGATACGATACTACAGAAACCTCAACCTGCTATTCCATCTGTCAATACCGCCAATACAAATACACGCGCATACTTAGGTGCTTTCTACGTTGCATTGGATAGTACGAGCACAATGCCAGTGCGGGTGGTGCATTACGGCGACTCACAGATAGAGGAAGACCGTATCACAAATGTCCTACGTGAGCGGTGGCAAAAAGCATACGGCGGTGGAGGCACGGGATTATTGCCATTGCATCAGACGATACCTACACGCACCATTCGCCAATGGATAAGCATGAACGAGAAAGTACAGTCCGCGCAAGGAGGTCCACAGCGTTATTTAGTGTATGGTCCGCGTAGCATGCGTATGACAGAGAGCGATGACTATGGTGTGATGGGACAAGTGGCCATGATGGATAGCGCGCTAGTCAAAGGTAGCGAAAATATCGTGATGAATATTGAACCTATCAACAATAAACGGAAACCGCACAACTATTTCAATCGTGTACGAGTACTCACCGACAGCGTATATGCAATAACGAATTTTGAATTAAGAATTAAGAATGGCGATTCCTTGAGTATAGTCAATAGTCAAGAATCAGTAAGCGGTACTCAAGAATTTATCCTGCCTGATAGCACTACTAAGTGCGAGATACACTTACAAGGAAAAGGCAAGGTATATGGCGTGAGTTTGGAGACTGAGAAGGGTGTGATTGTAGATAATATCCCTATGCGCGGTTGCTCGGGTAATATCTTCACCAAAATTGATAGTACGCAGCTCAGCACATTCTACCGAGTGACGAATACACGATTGATTATCTTGCAGTTTGGTGGCAATATGATTCCGCAGACAGAGAATCCTTCTACCATCAGTGGGTATGTGCGCAGCACTTTGCGCCAGCAAGTGCGCTATATCCGTGCATGTGCACCACAGGCTTCTATATTATTTGTTGGTCCAAGCGATATGTCCACTAATATAGATGGACAAATGACCACCTATCCGCTGGTGCCATACATGGACAAACTGCTAAAGAAAATGGCAGCCGAGGAGCAAATTGCCTACTGGAGTATGTACGATGCTATGGGCGGAAAAGACAGCATGGTAAGATGGGTAGAGAATGGGTTGGCAGGTAGCGATTATGTGCATTTCACACATGCAGGAGCAAATAAGATGGGCAAGACATTATATGATTGGTTGATGAGTTATGACTTTTAGATTGGGTAGATGCCCTGTAGATGATAGAAATGGAGTTTTTACGACATATATTTGGTTTTAATAGCGAGAGTCCGCTGCTATTCACTCAGTTCTATTTCTGGACGTTCTTTGCTATAGTATATGCGGTGTTTGCTATGATTATGGAAATAGGTACGCAGGCAAAAGGTGAAAGGTTAAAGGTGACAGGCAGAGAGACACGTTTGCACCTGCGCAATGTCTTCCTTATGGCGGTGAGTTGGTTCTTCTACTACAAGACCAGCGGATTATTCCTGCTCCTCTTGCTCTTTGTCACGCTCAGTGATTGGCTAATAGCCCAACAGATATATAGGACGAAAAGTAAATGGTGGCTTGCGCTCAGCATCATCATCGACCTCGGACTGCTCTGCTATTTCAAATATGCGTATTTCTTCACTAATGTGGTAAATGATTTATTCGGTACACAATTTGCTGTCTTTGATTTGTTTGCCTACATCGGCAACGGATTCAGCGAAAGCGGACGATTTATGGTGGATAAGATTATATTACCTGTGGGTATATCGTTCTACCTTTTCCAGGTAATGTCCTACACCATTGATGTGTATCGTGGACATGTGACGCCCGTGAAAAATATCTTGGACTTCGGCTTCTATGTAAGTTTCTTCCCTGGTTTAGTAGCTGGACCAATCGTGCGTGCCAATGAGTTTATTCCGCAACTATATAAGCCATTCCGTCTAAGCCGTCGTCTTTTCGGATTAGCGGTCTTTTGGATACTCAACGGACTTATCAAGAAGATTGTACTGAGCGACTACTTAGCAGTCAATCTCATCGACCGCGTATTTGAAAACCCATTGCTATTCAGCGGATTTGAGAACTTATTTGCGCTATTTGCTTACTCGCTGCAAGTCTATGCCGACTTCTCGGGTTATACGGATATTGCCATAGGTATTGCGATGCTGATGGGCTTCTATCTGCCACAAAACTTCGATTCGCCATACAAATCGCGCACCCCTCAAGAGTTTTGGCGCAAGTGGCATATGTCGCTCAGCCGATGGCTGAAGAGTTATCTGTATATCCCACTGGGTGGCAATCGCAAGATATTTGGCAAAGAGGTCAAGAACAAGATTGCAGCTGGTAACTTCAACTCGTTCATTACCATGCTATTGGGTGGATTGTGGCATGGTGCAAGTTGGAATTTTGTCATTTGGGGTGCTCTCAATGGTGCGGGTATGATGGTCTATAAGGTATGGGCGAAGATGAATTGGAACATAAAAATGCTGATGATGACCTTGCTTATGAGTTGCTTATGGGTTGCTTATGGGTTGCTAAATGCTCCTATTTGGAATGTGTTCTTTGTGTGGGGAATAGCGCTATGGATTGGCACTGCGGTGCGTTATGTGTATTTTTGGATTGAAAAAAGTTGGAATTTGAAAGGTATAGAGAAGGTAGCAACAATTACCAGTAGCATATGGGCGATATTGCAGACCTTTGTGTTTATTACTTTCACACGATTGTTCTTCCGTTCGGGTAGCAACCTAGACCCCGCTACTGCCAGCCAAGAGGCATGGGAAACAGCCCAAAACATGGTGAATCAGATTGGTGGAGCATGGAATAGCAGTATTATTCCTGATTTCTTGTGGGAGTATCGCCGCGTGGTGATATTGTTTGTATTAGGCATGGTGGTACACTGGTTACCCAGTCGCTGGAAACGCAGGTACAGAGTATGCTTTGCGCTATTACCAATATGGGCAATCGTGCTGATAGCGGTGGTGGCGATAATAGGCGTATATCAATTTGTAACCGCAGATTTGCAAACATTTATCTATTTCCAATTCTAACCCCTTATTTTGTAACTCCTCAACATGATAATCGGTATCACAGGTGGCATAGGCAGCGGTAAGAGCACGATTGCAAAGCAATTGAGCTTGATGGGTTATGCGGTGTATGACACCGATAGCGAGGCCAAACGCCTGATAGTGGAAGACATACTTATCCGCCAGCAGATAGAGCAACTCTTTGGCAAAGAGGTATATAAGAATGGTGTGTATCAAACTGCAATGGTGGCTCAGCGTGTGTTTGCAGACAAGTCATTGCTTGCCCAACTCAATGCTATCGTTCACCCCGCAATGAAGGCAGATATACAAAAACAGAAAAGGGAAAACAGAACACTGAAAGGTGAAATGTTTTTCATCGAATGTGCCATTTTATACCAAGCTGGTTTTGATAAGTTGTGCGATAAAGTAGTAGTTGTCACAGCGCCAGAGGCAGTACGCATAGCGCGTGTTATTGCTCGCGATTGTAGTTCTGTTGAACAAGTGCTTGCACGTATGCGTTCACAAGATGCTGATAGAGACTTAGAGCGTGCAGATATAGTGATTACCAATGATGGAACGACCACTATTGCAACCATTTGCAAAGAATTCATCCGCCAAGTGACGGAATAAGTAAATCCTATCCCATACCCTACTTACAGCACTACACTTTCGCCTTTCTGTGGGATGTGAATGTTTCTGAATCCTGCCTCATAGAGGTGGTCTTTCATTGCCTCTTGAGCGCTACTTTCACCATGGACAATAAAAGTCTTCTTGATGCTTTTCACCTCTTGGCTCGCTGTGAAATACTGAATCATCTCGCTATAATCGCCATGACCCGAAAATCCCTCAATCTTAGTCACTTGCGCGCGGATACGGTGGTCGTAGCCAAAGATACTCACGAAACGCAACTTAGGGTCTTGAATACGTGCACCCAATGAAGTAGGCGTACAATAACCGACAATAAGAATCGTTGTCGAAGGGTCATCAATATGGTTCGAGACATGGTGCTTGATGCGACCCGCCTCCAACATACCCGACGAAGAAATGACAATACATGGTTGTTCGCTGCGGTTGAGCGCTTTGGACTGCTGCACATCGGTGATATAGCGCAGCGTATTAAAACCAAATGGGTCGGGGTCAAAACGCAAATTGTCGCGCACTTGCTCGTTGAGCGTATCCGCATAGCGACGGAAAATCTCAGTGGCATTGGCACTCAGTGGCGAGTCCACATACACAGGCACGCGTTCCAAACGACCAACATTGTACAACTGGTTGAGCACATATACAATCTCCTGCGTCCTGCCCACCGAAAAAGACGGAATGAGCAGTTTGCCCTTCTTATACATGCAGGTCTCCTCCACTACGCCAAGTAATTGCTCCTCAGAGACCAGTTCATCATCGTGCAGGCGGTCGCCGTAGGTGGATTCGCAGATGAGGTAGTCGCATTGTGGGAAAGATTGTGGGCTACTCAGAATATGGCTATGCAGGCGACCGACATCGCCTGTGTAGGCAATGCGTTTGGTTGCACCGTTCTCTTTGATATTCAACGAGATAATAGCAGAGCCAAGCATGTGCCCAGAATTGGTGAATTGTATTTCAATCTCGCTGTCTAGGCGATAGGGTGTGTCGTAGTCCACCGTGCGGAAGAGTTTCATCACCTGCTGCGCGTGGTTGGTGTCGAAAAGCGGTTTGATGGTGGGCTTGTGTTGGCGGCGCATCTTCTTGTTATACCAACGCACATCCTGCTCTTGGATAAAAGCCGTGTCCTGCAACATCAATTGGCATAAGTCGCGCGTAGCGGGCGTACAGAAAATCTTACCACGAAAACCAAGACTATATACATAAGGTATAAGACCCGAATGGTCGATATGCGCGTGCGAGAGTAGCAGATAGTGAATGTCTTTGGGGTCGAATCCCAGTTCACGGTTGGCGGCATCGGTCTCCATACCTTTGCCTTGATACATGCCACAATCGAGCAAAATAGTCTTGCCCGAATCGGTAGTGATGAGGTGTTTGCTGCCTGTCACCTCGCCAGCAGCGCCAAGAAATTGAATGAGCATAATATAGAATATTTATTATCATTTTTACAAATTCTATGCCAAATATTTCAAAAATAGTGAAACATGAAGAAAGTTTTTCTTTTTTTTGGTTATTTGAAAAATTCTTCGTACCTTTGCACGTAAATTGTAATAACAGGGCTTATGGATATTTCTACATTAGATTCGTTTTATAATTTCTTGTTTGTGCTATCCTTGGTTGGATTAGTTGTCTTTGTGGCATTGTATTTTGTAGATGCGGGTTATGGTAAGATGCGTTCAGAGAAATGGGGACCTGCCATCAATAATAAAGTGGGTTGGTGCTTGATGGAAATGCCCGTGTTTATAGTAATGCTCTATTTGTGGGCTCTTTCGGATGTAAAATTTGAGTTGCCTTACTTGGTTTTCTTTTTGATATTTCAGTTCCACTATTTTCAGCGCTCTTTTATTTTTCCTTTCCTATTGAAGGGCAATAGCAAGATGCCATTAGTGATTATGTTCTTCTCTGTAGTATGGAATTTGATAAATGGCTATATACAAGGTTATTGGCTTTTTCATTTAGCTCCTGTATTTGCACCTAATTTGTATTCTATGGCATGGTTCTCAGATCCACGGTTTATTGTGGGCGTGATGATTTTCGTGGCAGGTTGGATTATCAATATGCACTCTGATCATGTGATTCGCCACTTGCGCAAACCAGGCGACACCAACCACTATTTACCCAAGAAAGGTATGTACAAATATGTGACCAGCGCTAACTACTTAGGCGAGATTACTGAATGGTTAGGTTTTGCCATACTGACATGGTCATGGGCTGGCTTGAGTTTCTTTTGGTTCTCGTGCTGCAACCTCGTCCCTCGCGCGAATTCCATTTATCATCGATACAAAACAGAATTCGCAGACGAATTCAACGAAAAAAAACTCAAACGAATCATTCCGTTTATATATTAGTCTCATAATTCAACATTTATAATTCAACATTGATAAGATGAGCAATCTCCTCTTCACCGAGCATAAACTCGGTCCTATTACTTTGCGCAACCGCGCTATCCGTAGTGCTGCTTTCGAGAATATGGCATACGGCAACAGACCCAGTCAAGATCTCTATAATTACCATACAGCTGTAGCCCGTGGTGGTGCAGCGATGACCACAGTAGCATACTGCTCTGTAACTCGTTCAGGTGTGTCATTTGATGGTCAACTCTATATTCATGATGAGATTAAAGAGGACCTAAAGAAGCTGACCGATGGAATTCACGCAGAAGGTGCTAAAGCCAGCATCCAGCTTGGTCACTGTGGCAACATGACTCACTTCTATACTTGCAAGTGTTTGCCTTTGGGCGCAAGTACAGGTTTCAATCTCTATTCTCCTACGCTCCACCGCAAACTCAAAAAAGAAGAAATTAGGGACATTGTCAAAGCCTTTGGTCACGCAGTGGACTTCTGCCGTGAGTGTGGCTTTGACTGCGTGGAGATTCATGCGGGTCATGGATATCTGATTTCGCAATTCCTCTCTCCATACACAAACCGCCGTTGCGATGAGTACGGAGGTTCGCTCGAGAACCGTATGCGTTTCATGAACGAGGTCATGGCTGAGGTCATGGAACACGCAGGCGACGATATGGCGGTGGTGGTGAAGACCAATATGTACGACGGATTTAAGTCTGGTCTCAAAGTTGAGGAGTGCATCCGCATCGCACAAGAGATTGAGAAACACGGCGTTCACGCGCTTGTGCTTACCGCTGGTTTCGTGAGCAAAGCACCCTTCACCGTCATGGGTGGTGCTATGCCTATCAAGACCTTGGCTCACTACATGAACCCTTGGTCATTTTGGTGGTTGCGCCTCGCATTACGTTTCGTGGGTCACTTGATGATTCCAACAGTGCCATTCAAAGAGCTCTTCTTCTTGGATACTGCTAAGCAGTTCCGCAAGGCATTGAAGATGCCACTTATCTATGTCGGTGGTATCATGGGACGCGAGAATGCCGAGACAGCTCTTGCAGAAGGCTTTGATTTTGTGCAGATTGGACATGCTCTCGTGCGCGATACTGACTTTGTGAATAAGATGAAGGAAGCGCAATATCACTCTGAGTGCAAACGCTCTAACTACTGTGTTGCCCGTATGTACACCCTTGATATGAAGTGCCACGAATGCGACAAGGACATTCCTAAGTATCTTAAGAAAGAAGCACTCAAATACGAGAAAATGTGGTATCCTGAGAATAAGTAATGCACGCTGTGCGTGGGTAATGTCCCTGCGGGAGGTGATGGATCGTGTTGCGAGCAGTGATGGCTGCTACGCAGCGGTAACCTGCGCAAAGCGACATAACCCGCCGAAGGCGCATAACCTTACGAAGTGACTCTACCTGCGTTAAGCGCACATAACCTTTAAAATTAATTTTAAACAAGAGACATGCTTGCACTCGTCACTGGCGCATCATCTGGCATTGGCTTGCAATATGCCACCCAACTTGCGCGCGATTATCATACTGATCTTCTGTTGGTGAGCAACCAAGAGGAGGAACAAAAGAAAGTAGCTGCTGACCTCGCTGCCCAATACGGCGTCAAGACTATTCCTCTCTACGCCGATCTCTCCAAGCAAGACGCTGCGGAGTTACTGCTCCAATACTGCAAGGACAATAACCTCATAGTGGATATCCTCATCAACAACGCGGGTGTCTTCTTCTTCAATCCATACTGCGAGACATCCATGAAGCGCATTGAACTTATGCTCAATCTGCATATGATTACGGTGGCGAAACTCACTCGTCTCTTTGGCGAGGAGATGATTAACCGCCAACTTACCGCAGAAGAACAATCGCAAAAAATATGTGGAAAACCCCGCCAAAAAGGCTATATCCTGAATATGTCATCCATGTCTGCATGGATGGCTATGCCAGGCATCCAGACCTATAATGCGACCAAGGCGTTTATCTACAATTTCTCCAAGTCACTTTGGTACGAGCTCAAACCTAAAGGAGTGAATATCAACGTAATGACTCCAGGAGCAGTAGATACAGAACTCTTTGGTTTGGCACCAAATCTTCGTCGTTTGGCAGTGAATTTAACTGTGGCTATCCCCCCTGAGAAACTAGTGAAGCGTGCCCTAAAGAAGATGTTCCATGGCAAGAAAGCCGATATGCCTGGTGTGATTAACCACCTCTGTACACCATTGCTCAAGCACACGCCAGATTGGTTAGTGTTTCTTGCTATTAAGTTAGTCGGCAGATTCCAAAAATAAACCACATATAGGCGCAACGTCCTCCCATAGCCCTTTGAAGCGTACATATCTCGAAAATAGCTAAAAAATCGCTATTTTCTATAGTTGTAAACGAAATTCATAGGTAAAGAAATAAAAAATACAAACCCTACAGATAGGGATTGTATTTTTTCTCGTGGTCTATGTTTGTAGGATAGCCATGCCCTGGATAAACCTGTGTATCAACTGGTAAGGCGACCAATTTCTGTAGGGATATAATGAGTGTCCTCATATCGCCACCAGGTAAATCAGTCCTTCCAATAGATTCTTGAAATAAGGTGTCGCCAGTAAATAGCATTTTCTCTTGTGGGAGATAATAGCATACTGCATCCTCCTTGTGACCTGGTGTAGATATCACGTTAATCGGGGTATCTATACCTAATATGTTAAGTAGCCCTTCAGCTGGTTGGATAATCGCTTGTAAACCATATTGATGTTGCAAGTATTCTATACCACAAATATGGTCTGGATGCGCATGTGTGATAAGCAACGCTACTGGTTCTAAATGTAGCTTGGCTATATATTCCGCAAAACGCTTTTGTTCATGTTCTTCATACATCCCCGCATCAATAATAAGGGCTTTTCCATTTTCGTTGGATAGCACGTAGGTGCATTCACGGTAGGGGTTGAAGTAAAAAGTCTTTAATGTCATCACCTTAATTATTTTGCCTATATCTTATAGGCGAAACGCCGTCCAATAGCGAAGCGTCCTATAATGGTAAATAAACTACTGATTTCTCCTTATACCATTCTCCAATGAATATCTTGGAAATATCGGTTAGTTCCACATATTTTCGGAACGGCTGTACTTCACCCTCCAAGTGACCGCCTTTGAGTACCATCAATCCGTTTGGCATGGCATTTTGGTGGTGGGTGCTCACATTCTTGCGAATAAGTTTGACCAAGTCGCCGAGAGGCATTACGGCACGGCTAATCACAAAATCATACTTACCTTTCTCCATTTCAGCCCGCTCTTGAATACAGGTGACATTATTCAATCCTATAGCCTTGGCTATCTCTGAAGCCACTTTAATCTTTTTACCAATACTATCAATCAATGTGAATTGACATTTAGGAAAGAGGATAGCCAATGGAATACCAGGAAAGCCTCCGCCTGTACCAACATCAAGCAGGTTTGTGCCTGGCTGAAAATGAAGTACTTTAGCAATAGCCAATGAGTGGATAATATGGTGAGGGTATAGATTGTCTATATCTTTGCGCGAGATGACATTAATTTTTGCATTCCATTCGCGATACAAGGCACCCAGTGCAGCAAATTGTTGCACCTGTAGAGGCGTCAGGGAGAAATATTCCCTGATGCACTCTACACCTGCAAGATCAAGTTGATTAATAGCTTCAGTCATAACCTAACCTATAGCCTCTAACCTTTTAACCTATATTGGTAAATACGTTTTGAACATCCTCGTCCTCTTCGATACGGTCGATGAGTTTTTGTACGCTCTCCATCTCCTCATCGCTGAGGGTCTTGGTGTCGTTAGGAATACGCACAAACTCGCAAGACTGAATCTCGAAGCCATTATCCTCGAGGTACTTTTGCATTTGTGAGTATTGATTGAAGTCACCATAGATAACAATTGTGCCTTCTTCCTCGTCATGACCGAGCTCTTCCACGCCGAAGTCTATCAACTCCAACTCCAATTCATCCAGGTCGATACCCTCTTTTGCTGAAACTGTAAAGCATGCCTTGCGATCGAAAAGGAATTGCAAGCACCCCTGTGTTCCAAGACTGCCACCATGTTTGGTGAAGTAACTGCGGATATTAGCCACAGTACGCATGTTATTATCAGTAGCTGTTTCTACAAAGATTGCCACACCATGGGGACCATATCCTTCATAGCAAATCTCCTTGTATCCCTCAGAAGATTTATCGGTTGCTTTCTTAATAGCGCGTTCGATATTCTCCTTTGGCATGTTTTCTTTTTTACATTGTTGCATCAATGTACGCAAACGGGGGTTGCTATCAGGATCTGGACCACCATCGCGTGCTGCCATAGTGATTTCCTTGCCTAACTTGGTAAATACTCGGGCCATATGCCCCCAACGTTTCATTTTGGTCGCTTTGCGATATTCAAAAGCTCTTCCCATAATTCAGTTTTTAGTAGTTTATAGAAATTAATTTTATTGTGATATAGTCAATTGATTTTCTATCAGCAGATTTGGATTCGATTTTTCCTTTGTATTAGTGCCCAAGACAACTGCAATTCCAAATGACAAGTTTATTCCTGCTGTTTTGTAAGGAAGTAGAAATGTGTTTTCTCCTAACGCAGCTTTAGCATATGTCGTTGGAACATAGTCGGTTGCTAATGTTAGCATCAAACCATCGTATGGAGCAATTGACAAGCCAGCACCGATATTGCTCCAATGCCCATTTATTAATGAGTAAGAAGCTGCGATGTTAAACCAATTAAAAGGACGAAAAGCAGCACCCAAGGTTAATTCTTCAGTGGCTGTATGTTTATAGAATCGAGTCCGTGAGTACACCCCCACACCTATTCGTTCTTCCCAAAAATAGGCATCTACACCAATATTCAAATTAGCCACCAACGCATTAGCGAATGACTTTTTTTTCTGGATTCCTACTACTTGCAACACATCTGCATAACCTAACATGGCCTCGCTAAAATCAGAGGTTAGATTGTCCAACTGAAATTGATTATTTTGCATATAGTCTTTTGCCTCCACTTCTAATCCACAATATGTTGTATCAATGGAAATACTACCTCGTGCCATTCGAGTCCAATTGATAAAACCCATATCAGTGATTGATGCGGTCACTTGCAACATTTCAAAGGGTTTATATGTTACACCAAAATCCAATGCAGCACCCATGCCAGCTGGTTTCAACAAATCACGTATATCGCTGCTTATTAGAGATGAATAATCTACGCCTGAAAGGTCTTCTATATTATCAGGTAATTGTTCCCACAATAAGGGAGCAGCTGCCGTGATGCTGCCTTCTCCCAAAACTATTAACTGTTCATAATCCGAAGTAATGGTTATTTTTTTTAGTTCAGCATTTGCGTATGCTTCGCCTACTAAAAATTTGAACTTTCCCCCCACAGTCCATTGATCATTTATCTTATGAGAGTAACCTAATGCAATATCTGTGTATGCAATAGCATTTGCGCCTATGGTCAATGGCCCAAAGGCACCTATATTCAAGTCATTGATGCCCAATATTGACTTGTGGATAGATGCACCTGCAAGGACGCGCTCACTGATGTTCACTGTGGCATACCCAAAATCTTTCACACGATATCCAAATCCTAGAATATTCACATAGATATCTGCATCAACTAACACCATATTAGGTTTATGCTTTAACCATTGGGGATCAGCATTGGGATGAAATGGCGTAATGGTGTTACCTGTCTTAGGATCTTTGAATAGTATATCTTTCATCGTAAAAGCATTATTACCCACCCATAGACTGGTATACCCCATAGCAGGAAGGGTCAAATACATCTTACTAACAGGTTGAAAAGCGGGATTAATCACATGTCTCATAGGAGAGTTTTCCAAGAAATACAACGTGTTCACCTGCTGGGCATGTATTGTGCAAGCCCCCATTAGGATACAGAGTATCAGTAGATTGCGAAATTTATTTTTCATCTTTTTGTTCTCCTAATGATTATTATTGGATGGATTTATAATTGTTCTGTTGCCATTGTGCCCCTAAATTCAATATGGCTTCCAGATCGGCACCTATAGCAATATGCAGACGCAAACCTTGTTGATTGGTCAACTTGATATTATGCAACCCGGATTCGTATGCGCTCTGCATAGATTCGTCATCCAAGGACACTTCAAAGATGATGCTTTTGATTTGAGAAATTGTATGTAGCATATCTTTGGTTAGTGTTATAAGTTCCGTTTTTTTATTGGGACTGATATTCCAATAACCTGTCATCTGGTCATACTCATAAAGTGGCGCTGGAATGACGATAGTATCTTGACTGGTTATGCGAAACGCTCTATCCGAGTGATGTGAATCCATCAGTACATTATTTTGGGCATCCAAACATCTTATGACACCTTTCAACTGAAGCGGGATAGTATTCTCTAAACGAAGAGCTAATTTTAGGCTGGCTTCTTCTACGCTATCAACGAATTGTGTTGAGGCTAATAGCGAGTCCATCGTCAGTTGACTTAAATCTATCTCCCTAATGGTATCTGAATAACTTATCGAGACACCCTCATTAAACACAAGAGGCACATTGCATATTGCGTCTAAATGAATCCGCGTATCTGGGGTGATGCGTAGTTGTGGGGTTTCTTGTCGGTTAAAATTTACAGCATATTTATATCCTATTTGCTCAGGACGTATTGTAAATAACCTATCAATATGACCACGCATAGGATCCTTGTCAAAGAGTACATGCATGGTCGCAGAATCACCAAGTGCACTATTCAATGATAAGTATTCATTCTTGTTGAAATATTTGTACAACTCGTTGTGACCGTCAAAAGTAGCATTGATTTTTTCGCCATTTTCTCCTATTACATATAGATACTCTCCATTCAACACCAATGCACCTGCAATCTTCGTTGTAATTTGCATATCTACGCTCGGGTCTGCTAATGGTAGCCGTACATTGTTCAGCAGAGAGTATTCTTGCCATAATTCGGCTAATGAGTATTCCCCCTCTTCTGTCATATCTGGTCCTGGTTCAAACATGCCCCAGATAGCTGCATAATCGATGAACTGAACGCCTATGCTATATTGGAATCTGGCATCCTGTGGTATGACGAGCGTACCTGCTGACGAGGGGATTCTTACGTATAGGGTTATCAAAAAATTACAGGAATCTACAACGTTATTTTGATATTTCTCCCAGCTACTAGGATGGGTATTTTTCATCAAACATATCGAAAAATCATCCACTTCGATGGGGATATCTTGATTATAACCATAGGAAATAGCGTGTCTTTTTTCATAAATTGTTAGCGTGTTGCCTGCTGGCCGATGGAATGCTGTTCCTAATGTGATGGTCACTGCTTCTATCCACTCCCATTCCAATGGAAGATTATGGCAGGATATATTACTCACAAAATGAGCATTCTCAATCAATGCACTATCTAAACGATACAAATCTTCATCATTATTGATGCCATTCAAATGCAGAGTGAGGGGAAATTCCAAAGGAATGAGATAGGCGTCGTTACCTGTGATTTTACCATCCTTAAAATATGGATATTCGGACATCTTGTCATACACATTCATTTGTAATGTATTGCTACTGATATATTGGCGTAAATCCATATGATGAAATTCACGGTCCCAATGCAAGGTATCTTTAAACGTGATGACTCCCTGATTATTCAACGAATCCACATAAATATCCCACGAACCATCACCCACAAAATCGCCAATAGTAGCATTTATCGAACCCAATGGTAATGCCAACGAAGCTTTGAGGGATGTGGTCGTATCTATCTTGTTTAAATCCACATCTGCTATACAGCCAAACATCGATAAGATGAGGCATAAAACACATGTGAATACCAATCGGACTATTGTTTTATTCATACTCTTAAGATTTATCTTGGTACAATCTTCCAAAAAAGTTTGCAAAGATACTACTTTTTTTCGAAATATACAATAGATTAGTCGTTTTTCACAAAATAAACTCGTTCGCTTGCTCTCGTAATGGCGGTGTATAACCATCTGTAGAACCCTTCTTCGCTTTCCATAATCTCTCCTCCTTTGTACGGGTCTATATATACATGCTTCCATTGACCTCCTTGAGATTTGTGCCCAGTGATAGCGTACGCAAACCGAACTTGAAGCGCGTTGTAATAGGGCGATTGATAGATAGCTTCCACAAGTTTCTTCCTCTGGTGGCTCAATTCGGGATAATCTTCCGCTATGCGTTCAAAGAGGATATGGTGATTCTTTTGATTGCTTTCTGGCGAATCACTGTACAATGTATCCAACCATAGGACCGTATCTATTTCCCAGTCATAATCCAAAGAACGTAATTGAGCATCGGCAAAGCGAAAACCATACATCTCTCGTATATTCCGTAATCGGATGATCTCTAATGTGTCACCATTGGCTAAAAAAGGAATGCCCTGATAATCCTCTGTCCAAAAATAATTATTCTTGCACACCATCAAACGATCACCACTCTCTATCTCTGCTTCGCGCCAGAGAATCCTGCTGCGAATACCTTGATTATAGATGTTCGTTCGCTTGTTTGTGCGGGTCAGTAGAATAGTTTGGTCTTCACCTACAAGCTGAAAGGATTGCTCTATATAATCGGACAAACTACTATTTTGGATGTATATAATATCTGGAGATGGCACAAGGATTTTCCACATAGATACTATTTGGCTTGAGCCTGTGTTTAGCGCTAAATCACGAATGATTGTGGCATTGTTGAGCACACCGCTATCCAAGGCCTGCCGTGCAACATCTCTCAGAGTATAGTGTGTAATGTCTAATCCGTATCGGAGCATATATTGGATTTGCAATGCTGGTGAGTGTGTCGTCCCTACGGGAGGCAACTGAGCATCATCGCCCAAAAGCAACAAACGGCATTGTTCACCACTATATACATATCTCACCAAATCGTCTAAAAGTATTCCTGAACCAAATGTCGGATTATCACGAAAGCCCGAAATCATAGAGGCTTCATCCACGATAAAGAGGGCGTGGCGATGCAAGTTATCCGCTAATGCAAAAGCGTCACCCCCCAATTGCTTTTGACGATAAATATATTTATGAATGGTAAAAGCTGGATATTGAGCGTAGCGCGACAGCACTTTGGCAGCACGACCTGTAGGAGCCAACAGCACTACCGATTGTTTCAAATCAACCAGCGCTTTCACCAATGCTGCCATTACACTCGTTTTTCCTGTTCCTGCATAACCACGCAAAACAAATGCTTTAAGAGGGTGTTTAGATAATAAAAATAAAGTCAATAGGCGCAACAACTCCTCTTGCCCCTCGTTGGGTACGAAGGGTAAAGCACTTTTTATCCTATTTTTTATGAATTTTTCGAGCAAAATGCAACAAAAATTTGGTCATTTCAAAAAAAAGTAGTACCTTTGCAGCGTTTTAGGGTAAGTCCTACACGACCAGCTCCCTCTGAACTCCCCCAGATCTTGATCGAAGCAAGGGTAAGAGGTCGTAGCGGTGCGATGTAGTCAGCTTACCCTTTTTTGTTATTTTTGTTTGTATCCCATCACATCGTATAGATCGCCTCGGTGCAATATCCATAGGTGACCATCTATGAATATCTTCTTCGGCTCTTCAGTACAACCAATGGCTGGCACTTCTATGTCCGTACTGCTACCATAAGCCTTCCATACATCAGGTATCCCATACCCATACTGAGCATGAGGATTACTGTACCGATCCGATGATGCAATGATACGAAAACGAATCTCCTTGTTGGTAGCGGAGGGAATAGCAGACCATAGACAAGCTGCCATACCAGCAATGATAGGACAGGCAAAACTCGTACCATTACCATATATGCTACTATTGTCTATGGGATGAATAAGAGCACTCTGATAACCTGTCGCACATACTTCGGGCTTCACACGACCATCAGCACTCGGACCCCACGAAGAAAACGATGCTATACTATCATTCCTATCTACTGCGCCCACTGTCAAAACATCTATAGCATCACCAGGAGTACTGATATAATGCCAACTTTTATCTCCCTCATTACCAGCTGCTATCACCACCAACATTCCCTTATCGGAGGCTATCTGAGCTGCTCGAGCACAACGAGTCGTCTGACCATCAAGATCTGCATACGAAAGAGAAAACAACGCATCATCAAAACGTGCATACCCTAAAGAAGAAGACACTATATCTACACCCAAGGAATCGGCCAGCTCTATCGCAGCCACCCAATTGTCCATCTCCTTTGGACTTTCCGTGTACTGCTCTTCACTACGTATCAAATAATAATCGGCCCCTGTAGCTGCACCATGATAATCATCCGTGATACCCGCTATACTACCAAAACACTTCGTTCCATGATCACTCGTTGCACCAAACATCGAAACACTATCATCTGTCATATCAAAACAACCAAGTATCTGCGAACGAACTGATTCAAAAGCACTCAACGTGTCTGCATTTTGAAAACCTCCATCTATAATAGCTATTGCTATGCCTTCACCATGAAAACCTATCTCATGCAAGAGATGAAGGTTCAGTTGCTCTATCTGAGCTTGACTACTAATAGCCCCCTGATCGCTTAACATACTACTACCCGCAGAAGCCTCTATTGCTCTCTTTCGAAAAGACTCAGAACGACGACCTAAATAATCATACTCACCTTCATAACACCGTTCGCTTTTCTCAGATACACTATATCGCTCTACTCGTGTCAGATAAATGCTATCCACAAAAGACCAACAACCTATATGACATAGCGTCGCACTGTCTGTCTCGATTGTCGCACCGTTCATCCAACGAGATGTGTGGTAAATACGACAACCAACCGCAAGCAAACTATCTATATATACAGGAGATACGGCATAGTCCAGCGAATCCATGACTATACCCCGTTCTGCTCGTTTCGACATAGCATATTCGCTCAACGCAATACGCTCACTGCCAGCCTTATCCGAAAACTGAACAAAAAACGCAAACAATATAATCAATATCTGTGACATATTTTCTCTTTTTACTCTATTGCTAACCAATTCCGCCTACAAAGGTACTACTTTTCCCTTAAATATGCAAATATTTTTTTTGCACTATTGTGTATTTCAAAAAATTGTAGTATCTTTGCAGCCAAAATAGGTGATTTTTTACTATATGGAAGATAGCAATCAAGTTCTTTATACGATACTCACAGAGCGTCTGAATCTGCTACGCATTATGGATCAAGAGAGCGATTCCGATCGGCGGAGACATGTGGCACGAGAAACAAAAGAATTGCATGCGCCATTGGCGCATCGGTTGGGGCTATACTCCATCAAAACCGAAATGGAAGACCTATCACTCAAATTCTTGGACTATAAAACATATAAGTATATCGCACATGCGCTCAATGAGAAAAAAGCGCAAAGAGATGCATATATACAAGCATTCATCACACCACTGGAACAAAAAATACGCAACGAGGGATTCTCGTTTACCATCAAAGGACGCCCAAAATCTATTCATAGCATCTACAACAAGATGCAAGCGCAACGATGTGATGTGGATAGAATATACGACCTCTTTGCCATTCGTATTATTCTCGACTCTCCACTCGAGAGAGAAAAATCCGACTGCTGGCAGGTATATTCTATCATCACCGACATGTACAAACCCAATCCAAAACGCCTGAGAGACTGGCTCAGCGTACCTAAAGAAAATGGATATGAGAGTCTCCATACTACTGTCTTAGGACCTGATGAAAAGTGGGTGGAGATACAGATACGTACAAAACGAATGGATGAAATCGCAGAGAAAGGAGTCGCTGCACATTGGGCATACAAAGGGGTGGACGGCAATCGACTCAATACTGACCACCAAAGCGTATATGTCTTCACTCCTACTGGCGACTTGAAACGACTGCCAGCGGGAGCTACTGTTCTCGACTTTGCTTTCTCCATACATAGCGATGTAGGATGTCGATGCATGGGAGGACGTATCCGAAAACAAAATGTTAGTATCCGACAAAAATTGCAAAATGGAGACCAGGTGGAGATAATCACAGCTCCTAACCAAAAACCTTCTGCTGATTGGCTCAATGTGGTTGTCTCGCATCGAGCAAAAAACAAAATTCGCCAAGCTCTCAAAGAAGTGGAGTATCGAAATGCTGCAGAAGGGAGAGAGATGCTGGAGAGACGATTCAAAAACTGGAAAATTGACTTTACCGAAGGAGACATCTCGCGATTGGCGCATAAATTGGGATATAAGGTAACCAATGACTTATACCAATCCATTGCTTTGGGAAAAGAAGATTTGCTACGTATCAAAGAGGTCTTTGTGGCAATGGACGAACCGCATTACGAAGGTACGAGATCTACCTACGAACCTATCTCAACCCAGCAACAAGAGGCATTGGCTTTGGAGGTTGATATAGATGTCAAAAGTGTGGACTATAACCTTGCCAAATGTTGTAATCCGCAACCTGGAGACCCTATCTTTGGTTTCATCAGTATATTCAAAGGTATTCGTATTCACCGCTTTGACTGTCCCAATGCAGAAAACATGCGCGAGAAATATCCCTATCGTATGCTACCTGCCCGATGGGCAAAAAAGAAATAATGACACAATATCCATCCATACTACTCAGCAAGGCGGTCGATCAGTTCGCATCGCTCCCTGGCATTGGCAGAAAAACAGCACTGCGCTTGGTGCTACATCTGCTGCGCCAATCGGAGAAAGATGTAGAGGCTTTCACATCCGCACTCACCTCACTCAAACAGGACGTACATTACTGCCATATCTGCCATACTATTTCCGACCAAGAGATTTGTCCCATATGCCAGTCGCACAAAAGAGATAAGCATACGGTATGCGTAGTTGAGAATATCCAAGATGTGATGTCAATTGAGAATACTGGGCAATATCACGGAGTGTATCATGTCTTGGGAGGGGTCATATCTCCTATGAATGGGGTTGGACCGTCGGACTTAGAAATAGATTCATTACTGGCGCGTATGGAACCCGAACAAATAGAAGAGGTTATATTAGCTTTACCTACCACAATGGAAGGCGATACAACAAATTTCTATATCTATCGACGATTGCAAAACCTCTTATCTTCGCCCAATAACCCTATCAACTCTTCACCTTATCGCCTCAAAATCTCCCAAATTGCCCGCGGTGTGGCTATTGGAAACGAACTCGAATATACCGACGAGATTACACTCGGAAGATCAATTATAAACCGAATAGAATTTAAAGGATAATGGAACAAAAAATCATTCGTACACTGAATCTTTATTATTATGGAATCATGGTGTTGACCCTTTTAGCTGGCACTTTGGCATATTTCCTTATTATGAAGGAATATGTAGTGCCTATCAATTCGCTTTCTCCTCTTGGGCAAACAATCCAACACATAGTCATTTTTGATGCGCTACTGACAATCCCCTTGGGCTTGTATCTGTGCAAAAAGCAATGCCATAAACTCTCTGTATTGGAGAACGAGGAAGAGAAATTAATAGGATATAAGCATGCTGCTGCGCTACGAATAATATTGGTTAGCAATACTATGGTGGTTGCCATTGCTGCTTTCTACCTGATGGGGGCTTACCAGTCTATGCTTTGGGTAGCTGCTGTCTCTGCCATCGGTTGGTATTTTACCAAACCATCCGAACGCAAGATGCAACTCGAACTCCAACCCAAAGACCCAACCCAAGAACAATACTAAACAACACTAAACAACACGATTATGACTATCGCAGTAGATTTCGACGGAACTATCGTCACACACGAGTACCCTAATATCGGAAAACCCATCCCCTTTGCTATTGAAACGCTCAAGAAATTACAAAAAGAAGGACATCATCAACTTATCCTATGGACTTGTCGCGAGGGCGAACTGCTACAGGAGGCTATTGACTATTGTGCATCCAAAGGATTGGAGTTTTATTCGGTAAATAGCAATTTCCCAGAGGAGAATGCCGACATTGTACGTGCGCGTAAGTTGGAGGCTGAACTTTTTATTGATGACCGTAATTTGGGTGGCATACCCGATTGGGGAATTATTTATCAGATGGTGATGAGTGGCAACTGCCATCGTCCTGCTCCTGCAGGTAATATTGTGGACGAACCAAAACAAAAGAAAAGATTATTCGGACTTTTCCATTAAATGGATATTCGCCAATTTGGGGTTGAATTCATTGTCTTTTCTTTCATCTGATGGTCAAAAAATCAGCTAACTCATCCCACCCGCACAAAATACCTTATGCCATTTTTTGCCAAAGAATGGCATCATCTTCTATCGTCCAGGCGCGAAGAACAGAGGATGGCTGATATCCCTCTTTCTCATATATGGAGGAGCATGCTATATTCTGGGTGGCAATAATAGCATACAGCATTCTCATTTTCAAGAAACCAAAGGCATATTCTTCCAACAACCTCACTGCCTGTCTCCCTACGCCTTTACCTCTTGTGTGAGGTGCTATATACATCCCGATAGCAGCCTTGCGATTACGGGGGTCAAAGTCAAACAAATCAATACAACCCACACTCTCTCCCTCATCATCAATAATCAATCGTAGTTGCCCATCGCGGTAAATATCGCCTGTTGATGAAGCGATATATTCGCGCAAATCAGCTTGCGAGAGAGGATTATGTGTGTCAGAATCTGCCCACATGCGCGCATCATTCTCCCATTGGTAGAGATAGGGCAAATCAGTAGGTTCTATCTTGCGCAGACGTAACATAGGAGCTAATACTTACTCGGTTTTTAGCAGTTGGCGATACTTCTCTACGACTATAGCAAAAGTATCTTTGTATTGCGCAGGGATAGGTTCGGCAGGAGGTGACTGCATCTTTAGAGGGTCTATAGGACTGCCGTTTTTCCATACGCGAAAATCCAAGTGAGGACCCGTACTCGAACCTGAACTTCCTACATAACCTATCACCTCGCCTTGTTTCACACGCTTGCCCACTGCTAATCCTTTGGCATATTTTGACAAGTGCAAATAGGCTGTCGTATAGGTAGAATTGTGTTTTATCTTCACAGTATTACCACCACCGCCTTTGTACTCCTTCATCGTCACAACACCATCACCAATACTCACCACTGGAGTTCCCATTGGGGCTGCATAATCCACTCCTGTATGAGGACGAACCACCTTATAGATAGGGTGTTTGCGCGCATAAGTGAACCCCGAAGATATACGTTTATAGTTGAGTGGTGCTTTCAAAAAAGCTTTGCGCAGACTATTGCCTTCTGCATCAAAATAGTTGTGTATCAACCCGTCTTCAAACCAGATGGCTTCTTGCCAATGTTTGCCATGATAGAAATCCGCAGCATAGATCCTGCCTATACCAACACGTACGCTATCTACGTATTGCTCATCATAATACACACGTATCGAATCGCCTTTCTGCAATCCAAAAAAATCTATCGTCCATGCGTAAATATCACTCAGTTCTAATGCCAGTTCTGTAGGCAATCCATTGCCCGCCATAGCATTCCACAGACTCGTTTCTATCACCACTTCAGCAGCACGCTCCCTATGAATAATAGGTTTCTCAAAATGCTCCACATGTATGCTGTCTGCCAGATGCAACACTATTGCTTCGCGGATATTGGGTTTATATACATAGTAGCACAAATGCTCTACACCTGCTGTATCCGCTTGAAACAAAGCGTAATATATTTTGCCAGGACGAATGCTACGAACATCAAACTCCGAACGAGGCATAAGCGTGATACTGGTAATCTGTTGACGAGTAGCGCCCAGTTTGTTCATGATCCCACCTAAGGTCTCCCCTCTCTGAACCTGGCTGGTGTCTATACGAAACGAATCCACGGGCAAACCCCATTCATAACGAACAACAGGCTCTGGGGCTTGTTGTTCCTCTTGGCTATCATGAGACTTTGCGCACGACGCAAATACCATTGCCAATATACCTAATATATATATATACTTCTTCACTTATTCTTGCCTCCAAACACTAAATAGTATGCGCTCCGCGCTATTCACTAAACCAAGAAAAAACGCCTATATATTTTTCTGTGGATACTTGCGTGTCCAAGAACTAATCTTCAGTTTTATCACGCCCAAGAGTGCCTCCGAGAATATCCCACCTGACATCTTACTGGTGCCTAACACGCGATTGATAAAGATGATGGGCACCTCCTTAATGGTAAAGCCACATTTGTATGCCGTGTATTTCATCTCAATCTGAAATGCATATCCTTTGAAGCGTATCTTGTCCAATTCGATAGTCTCCAGCACTTGGCGACGATAACATTTGAAACCCGCTGTCGTGTCGTGGATATTTACGCCTAATACCATGCGCACATACTTACTTGCGAAATAGGACATTAGCACGCGTCCCATTGGCCAGTTCACCACGTTCACACCACTCACATAGCGACTGCCTATGGCTACATCCGCGCCTTGATTAGCGCAGGCATCGTATAGCTTCAGCAAATCGTCTGGGTTGTGCGAGAAATCCGCATCCATCTCAAACACATAGTCGTATTGATGTTCGATAGCCCATTTAAAACCTGTAATATACGCTGTTCCGAGCCCCTGTTTGCCAGCACGCTCTATAATATGCAAGCGACCATTGTAGGTCGTCTGCATTAGGTCTTTTACGATGGAAGCTGTACCGTCTGGCGAACCATCATCGATAATCAAGACATGAAAACTCAATGGCAGATTCATCACGGCTGCGATAATCGCTGCTATATTTTCCTTCTCGTTATAGGTAGGGATAATGACTAATTTATCCATTGTATAAATTATTTTTGACTAATGATTTGCTCGTTGAGTACATATGCAGGACTGGGTGTGAGGCGTGTGAGTGGAGTGATAAACAAATCCTCACCTGGCATGATACCTTCCTCCAGCAGAATATCTTTAATTGTTTCCATTGCCACATTTGGGTCATTGTTTTCATGACTCAAATGACAAAGAAATACATTGCGCATATCCACATGCCAGTTCTTAGCCAGCAATCGTCCGCAAACTATATTGCTCTGATGCCCCTTAGGCGACAAAATTCGCTCTTTCAAGTAAGTAGGGTACGGACCATTCAGCAGCAGTTGCTCATCGTGGTTTGCTTCTATTATCACATGGTTAGCGGTTGCCAAATAACTCTCCATCGTGGCATTGGGCTGCCCACAATCAGTGGCGATCACCACACGCTGCCCCAGATAGTCTATCACATAGCCTACGCACTCGGTCGAGTCATGCGAGATGCCAAAAGTGTTGATCTTCATACCGTTCAACTCCCATTCTACACCTTTTTCATAATAGTGTTGCGAAGTGCGCAATTTCTCACGCACACCGTAGTTGCGGTCTATACCATCATGGATGGCACGAGTAGAATAAATGGGTAGATGTACGCGCTCCCCTAATGTGCCTACAGCACGGATATGATCGGCGTGATCATGCGTAATGAGTACACCCATAATGTTGGCATAATCCAAACCCATATCACGCAGATTTTTCTGAATCATGCGTGCAGAGATACCAGCATCAATCAGGATACCCCAGCGCTCGGTACCCAGAAAATAGCAATTACCACTACTCCCGCTGGAAAAACTTCTAAATATGAGTTGATTGTCTGTCATTTCTTTCACTGTTTGTGTTATCATCACTACCTTCTACCCCAAATTACACCAAATAGTCTGCAAAGGTACAAAAAAAAATACACATATGCAAGAAAAATATGTTAAAGTTTATTTTCTACCATCATTTTTCTTACATACAGCAGGGTGATACGAGCATATTGAGCACATTTTTATATGATAGTGCGGAAGTAGAGCATTGCTTCGTATTGTTTCATCTCGGTTTATTGTTTTTCTTGTATTTTTTATGTACTTTGCATTGATTTCACTTGTTAATTCAGTATTTTTTTCGTACCTTTGCACCCGCATTCAGTTAAAAAGCACCCCACTCGCTACGAAGTTCGTCGCCCCCCCCCGAAGTTGAACGCTCTCGAGGAATAGAGCTTAGACATGACAAGCAGTTTTCCATATGATCGTAGGTACGCAAATGCGTATATGCTTGGTAAAAGTATCAAGCATAGGTTGTTGCTATGCACGATAGTATCAGTTGTTTGCCTGCTGACTTCCTGCCGTGGCGATGACATTGTCTTCCCTGCGGAGTATGAAGTTTTGCCGATGGAATCGAGAGAATTGAGCAGTTTTGCGCAGAACGAGCCCATTGGCATGTACCTGCTCAATGAAGGCAATATGGGTAGCAACAAAGCCACTATCGACTACCTCGATTTCAGTAAGGGTATTTATATCTGCAACATTTACGGCGAACGCAATCCGAATGTCATCAAAGAACTGGGCGATGTAGGAAACGACATTCAAGTGTATGGCAATCGCCTCTATGCGGTCATCAACTGCTCGCACAAAGTCGAAGTAATGGACCTGCACACCTGCCGTCGCATTGGGCAGATAGACATCCCTAATTGCCGTTACATCCGTTTTCACGGGGATAAGGCGTATATCAGTTCGTATGTAGGTCCCGTGAGCATTGACCCCAATGCTCAATTGGGTGCTATCTTTGAGGTGGACACTGCTACACTCCGCATAACTCGCCAAGTAACAGTGGGTTACCAACCCGAAGAGTTCGAGATTATTGGCAATCACCTCTATGTTGCCAATTCGGGCGGCTATCGCGCACCAGACTATGACTCTACACTTTCAGTCGTAGATTTAACAGATTTCCGCCAAATAAAGAAGATACCTGTGTGTGTGAATCCTCACCGTGTGCGCAAAGACCAGTACAACCGCCTTTGGATCACTTCCCGCGGCGATCACAAAGATGTACAACCACAACTGGTACTAATTAAGAATTTAGAATTAGGAATTAAGAATGAAATAGAAGTTCAATATTCCAAAATAACTTCATCTGAAATGGTCTTTATTGGCGACTCCATGTACTTCTACGGCTCCCATTGGAACGATGAAACGATGTCCAACCAAATTACCTATGGTGTCCTCAATATCCAATCCCCAATCCCCAATAACCCATATCCAATATCCAATATCCAATCTTTCATTACCGATGGAACCGAGAAAAACATCAAGATTCCATACGGCATACAAGTGAATCCATATAATGGCGACATATATATTACAGATGCAAAAAACTATGTTTCAAGTGGTCAACTACATTGCTACTCACGTGAAGGCAAACGCAAATGGTCGGTGCGCACGGGTGATATCCCTGCTCATATGTGCTTTGTCTATCGTTAGTTGCGAGCAACCCGAAATACCTATGGTTGGACTTGGTATAGATGACACCTATGCCATTGAACGCATGCGCACCCTTGTTCTCCATCCCGAGTATGAGGGTGAAGCGTATGAGTGGTGGCTTTGCGAGAGCAAGGAACAAGGAGCCAAGAGCCAAGACGAAATACTTTTTTCCACTGAGCGTAATCTTATCTTTTGCCCAAAGGACACAGGTACATACTTTTTCCGACTGAACATCATTGACCAACAAAACCCTGTCACTCACCAATTCAAGGTAGTGGTTTGGGAGGAACAAGTCGCCTATTCCCCATATATTTCAAAGGTGTTGGAATATAATCCTGCCCCTGGGCAGTTTATCAATACTATGCCGCAGTATGAAGAGGGCGACACTTATGAAACGATGCGTCAGAAAGTGGAAGAATCTATTGCTGGCACCAACCGCACCCTTATCTCGCTGGGCGCATGGGGCGGGTATGTTACATTCGCTTTTGATCATTCAGTAGTCAACTCCCCGAAGCAGGCAGACTTCCTTATTGAAGGCAACTCGTTCTATGCCTCTAGTACCAGCAAAGGCGGTAGTAGCGAACCTGGCATTGTGACGGTTAGCATCGACATCAATCAGAACGGTCTGCCTGACGACCCATTCTATCAACTTGCTGGTAGTGAGTACGCTAACCCAAACACCCTACACCAATATTCCCTCACCTACTACCGTACACCGACCGACCATACACCTCAACCCGATAAGCAACACTCCCTGACCGACACCACCTATATCCATTGGACAGACAACCAAAATCAAGCAGGTTATCTGCATAAAAACACCTTCCACACGCAGAAGTATTTCCCTCTATGGCTTGCGGATTCCACGCTCACTTTCGTTGGTTCTCGCCTGCCCAATAATGCTTATGACCCCAATGGGAAAGGTGCATACTGGATACAACAGCCCTTCGATTATGGCTATGCCGATTGCCATCCAAACGATAGCATTGCTCGCTGTTCGTTTGATATTGACTGGGCAGTTACTAATGATGGCAAGCCTATCTATTTGCCCTGTGTGGACTTCGTGCGCGTCTATACGGGCGTCTTCCAACAATGCGGTTGGACAGGAGAAATTTCTACAGAAATCTCCTGTGCTCAAGACTTGAATCTTCAATAAAAATATAAGTAAAATCAGAGAGAGACAATCATGTCGTATAGCATAGCTGCTATATGTTCATCATTTTCTTCAACAAGCGCGAGTGTACCATCTTGAAGAGGTACTGGTGCTTGAAGCACATAATTAGCTTTTTGGTAGAAAGGTTCTCTGGCTTGCAGTTGCGGGAGAATGAAGTTTAGCAGGTCTTCCTCGGTCCTTCCTTGTAAGATTGGTCTATCATTCAAATCAGTGAGCATCAATCGTTTTGCTAAATTCTCAGCCGACCATTTTAGATATATGCTTGTTCCAAGTTCCGCCAGACATTCCATATTATCTTCCCAACATGGGTAGCCACCTCCTGTAGCATAAATTACCTTATCCATTGGCAGTTCTGCCAATTCTTCTACTACATATTTCTCCTTTATCCGAAACTCTACTATTCCATGTTCACGAATAAATTCAGATGGTGTTTGTCCGTGTATTTCTGCAAAAGCCTCATCTAAGTCCACAAAATGCCACCCTAAACGTTGAGCCAAGAGCCGTCCTATAGTTGTTTTTCCAGCTCCCATATATCCTATTAAGTAAATTGGGAGCTGCAAAGGTTGTATGAGTTGCATGGATTTCAATACTTTAAACGTTTCTATAGGAGTTTCTACAGGTACCCGTAACGTACGAATTGGTAACGAAAAATCTCAGAGAATTGGAGTGTAGTCAAATGCATCATTATCTCTCCACAGTATTTTACCATTTTCGATATAGGCCTCTGGAAAAGGTGATGTGAAAGGTGCTTTGAGAATGCCTATAAGTTGCCACTCCTTATTGTACACGCACACGTGCGAGGAGCAGATCGGTGCACAGACCGTGCGGATTAGAAAAATACTGTCTTGGGTACACAAAGTATCACTTATGCTCATTACACAAGTATAGGTGGAGTCAACGTTACTCACTTGCTGTGGCTCGGTTGATTCTGCAAACGAATACTGACACCATGCTATTACGAACAATAAGAATGAAGCACCTATCTTTGAAAAATTCATACTTCTTATTTCTTAATTATAAGTACCAATGCTTGAGCTGCCATACCTTCTTTTCTTCCCACAAAACCAAGATGCTCCGTTGTAGTAGCTTTGATGCTGATTTGGCTCTCGCTAACCCCCATCACCTCTGCCAAGCAAGCCGTCATGGCAGGAACATATGGATTGAGCTTTGGTGCTTGTGCACAGACAGTACAATCGCAATTACCCAATTCGTAACCCTCCTCTCGAATCATTTGCATGACTTTTCGCAAAAGAATCTTGGAGTCGATATTCTCATATTCATTTCCTTTCACAGGTGGGAAATGATAGCCAATATCACGCATAGCAGCAGCACCAAGCAATGCATCGCAAAGTGCGTGTATGAGGACATCTGCATCAGAATGTCCTAACAAGCCTTGTTCTGATGGTACACGAATGCCTCCCAACCACAATTCGCGGTTGGGGGCAAAAGCATGTACATCATATCCAAAACCAATACGCATTGGATAGAATTATTCCTTTGTATTATTTACAAGATCCTTGATACCCGCGAGATCAAATCCAAGTGTGAAACGCATTGTTTGGTCAAGAGGATTAGATGGTGCAGTAGCGATACAGTATGCAAAATCCAAGGAGAAGATACTGAGTTTGAAACCTGCACCGAGGGTTACATAGCGGCGGTTACCTTTATAAAAGTTTTCGTGGCTATAACCTGCACGTGCAAAGAATTGACGATTGTAGCTATATTCCAAACCCAACGCCCATTGAATCTCTTGGAATTCTTCTTTCGCTCCCATAGGTGCATCGCAGAACGATTTCCACCAACCTTCTGGAGAAGAGATATTGTTGTACCAAGTTTCCTTCTCAGAACCAGTCAACTCATTGCCATCTGCATCTACAGCAAACTTAGAGTTGTATGTTGGCACCAACATCTTGTTAGCATCCGCGCTGATACTCAATCGGTTGTAATCGTCGAATGGCAATTCATAGCTTACACCCAAACGCATGTTTGCAGGTATGAAATGCTCATTAACGCCCTCATTATAGGTCATTTTTCCACCCAAATTACTCAAGTTGAAACCTACTGCCAAACGACTCTCTCCCATTGGCAACGCGATAGGTTGACGGTAATAGAGAGAAATGTCAGTAGCCATTGTCCAAGCTGGTGTTACATCATTCACAAAACCACCCACGCTGGCTTGAGGCACTCCATTTAGCATGTCGCTATATAAGAATCGCAAAGTGACACCCATACTCACATACTCGTGTAACTTACGAGAATAAGCTACATCCAAAGCCCACTCATTAGGAGTTGCTGTACCCAAAGAGCTACCTTCATAGTTCTGATCCCAAGCCATTAACTGTACATCACCCATGTCAAAATAGGTAAAACTGGCAGAAACGGTACCTGCCATCTCACCGATGGTATAGTAACCTGCGATATGCGCCAAGTTAATGTCTGATACCAATTTGGTCAACCATGGTGTGTAGTTGGCAGTCAATCCACCTTGGCTCTCCATAAAGGCATATTTAGATGGATTCCAGTGTTGTGAATTGAGGTCAGGATTGGTTGCTGCACCAATATCTGCCATACCTGCTGCACGAGCATCTGGAGCGATCGTCAAAGATGGCATAGAGACAATCACAGGGTTCGGATCACGGGTGTCCTGTGCATTAGCCACCAACGATAGTGAAAGACCAAGAAGGGTCAAGATTGATAAAAGATTTCTTTTCATTGTTGTGATAATTTATTTTTTATTACTATTAATTTACACGATTACGTGCGCTGCAAATAACATTCTAAAATTGTTTCATAGGCTAGTCACAAATTATTATTTTTCCTGCTTTGGTCACGTAGTCCGAAGTAGGTGTTTTCAATTTCAGTTGATATACATACAATCCCACAGGCAAGTTCATTTCGCTCATATTCCATTGAATATCTCCAGCTCCAGTCTGTTGGTACCTTTTGAGCAGTTTGCCACCTATATCATATATATATATTTCAGTTTGAACTACCTCATCAGGTTGATCATATTCGATATGGAAATAGAGTATACCTGTTTTCGAAACAGGATTTGGATATGTCACAACCTGATAAATAGTAGGCTGCATTCCTTTTACCACTTGAAAATTCATAGATGCTGTATTGCTATTATTCAGCAAATCCCAGGCTCTGAAATTCAAATGATGAGCCCCCTCCTCCATCTCTGGCATTTTATAACTTACTTTGCCTCTTTGATAGGTATTGTTTTGGGCGATAAAATAGTCATTGAGTACGTAGGTCATTTTGGGATTGTCATCTATTATCATCAACAAATCATGCCCAATACCCGACCCCACTGTATTAATACCACTCTCATCATATACCTCTGCATAGAAATGTGGAAACTCGTAGGTTTTGCCTCCATCCACAAAAGATGGGTTATTAAGATACAATTGAATAGAAGGTCCCACGGTATCTATTTTCACCACCGAACTACTTCCTCCTACCACGAAATTCTCAAAGTGCCCTACAGCCTCTTCACGCGTCTCATAATCATATGCGTAGTATACGATGCGTCCATTTCCATAGTTATATCGAATATCTTTTGGAACCATGAATGTGTACTCAAAATGTCCGTCCGTGACAATCGCCTGTCCAGTAAACAACTTGTTGGGATAATCGTTGTAAGACAATTTTTTCTTCAAGCTCTCATCAGATTGGTCATTGTCTTGTGTCATCACTCTTTGCATTTTATCCCAAATAGTTATATCCATTTGCCCGTTGAACCAATTAGCGGTATCGCCCTCAGCGTCCATTATATATCCACAAATAGACTGTACCGATAGAGCACTCAATGTATCCACTTTTGTAGTTGTTATTACTTGATAATCGGTGGGATAATTCAGTCGTATAGCAGGATCACCGAGCAATACATATGCCATTTTATTGTCATCTATACCCGTCATATTTTTAGCCGCACGTGTAGCACTACCTAATGTCATGTGGTATGAGAACTTATCGGTATGTCCAAAGAGTGTATCGCATAGATTCTTATTGAGCCGTTTATTCTGACTTGCGTAAACAGTTCGACACGCAGATAAGACGCCTATAGCAGCTCCGTTTGGATTCAGCACAGCCTCTTCCGCAGCAGAAGGGATGCGGGCATCAAAATGTGCAAAACCACATGTAGCCAAGAACCAAAAAGCCTGATTGCTATTGCCCATTTTGCGAATATCATTGGTGGTCATAAATAGTTCATTAGTGATATTATTATAGCCACCATGCCCCGAATAATTCATAAACAACACACCATTGCTTATCATATTATCAAACTGGTTCTTCACTGTAGGATAGCGTTCTCCAGAAGCATTTACCTCTTGGGTATAAGCATCAAGATAAATCTTATTTACCACAAAATCAAGGTTTTGCTTTCTCAACACTTCAGCGCCCTCGTCCGCTCCTTCCACATGCATACCGCCATCACCATCATCAGCCAAGAAGCAGATTTGGTTTTTCCATTTGCCGAGAACGCGATCGTCCATATAAGTGCACAATTTATTTACCACCTGTTCTGCTTGCGACAATGTGCGCAATGGCAATCGCCCCACACCTATATCCATCGTGGCATATGTCTCATCGAAAATACCATTGTAAATAATACCTGCACTATCTGTCAAAAATCCACAATAGTCATCTGTGGCATAGGCTTTAGTCTCATCAGTAGAGTTGTACGCTTCATACACCAAGATACGACTCACCCCCGATTGTTCCCCTAACAGGTTACGATTATCAAAGGAGGCATTGCCCATCAAGAGCAAGTTCTTAGGTTGTTGTGTTTTGTTGGCCCCTGCCCTATCATACAGCATTTTCATCAGCCAGCGATATGCAGTCACATCGGGCGTTCCCGAAGAAAACTCATTATAGACTTGTTCGTCTGTGACTACCGCCCAAGTAAGGTGATCTACCTCCTCATGCTTCTTCGCCAACCGAATAGCGGGTTCCATAAACTCCGCTGGACATATTATTACATAGTCCTTATCACGCAACGCATGCAAGTTTTGATTCTTCACCACTCCTACATACTCAGGTCGTTTCCAACCTGTCGCCCGCACATCTACAGCCATATACTGCTCAGCCTTCTCATTGTTACCTATCCATTGCAACACACCATTGCTGTTTTGGGTGGGCATCTGCGTAACATTCACGCCATCGGTCACACGCCAGACCTGTACATTTTGATTAGCACCTTTCAATGTAAACGACAACACCTGCGAAGCATTGAGATACGCCGTATTGGTGATGGCTAATGCGTTGCCTCGCATTACCAAATCTACAGGAACATTCAATTCTACATAATTTAGACGTGCCGTAGCAGCTGAATTATCCACTTGATATGTCAGCAACAACGATTGCTCACCTGTGCTATTGGTTATTGTCTTTACAAGCACATTAGCGACCTCTGCTTTTTTATAAAAATTAGAGGAGGGGATAGCAGGGAATGATAGTTTAGCTGTGCTTCCCGCTATCTTTGCTGTCATCGTCGATACTACGGATGATGTGGCTGCTGCTGCCACATAGCATGAGAGATCTAATCCTTTGCGAACAAATTGAGTAGGAAAAGCGATGTTTAACGTATTTGCACTCGCACTCAACGACTCTCCATAAAACTCTCTTCCTCCACCTGCACTACCCAATGTATCAATCAGATTCACTATTTCTTTTTCATGCAGATAATACTCAATTCCCCAATCCACCGATATTGCATCTGCATCGCTATATGCTGATTCTTGTTGAATAAGCCGTTGCCTACCCGCTCTATCACTCAAGAAATAATAGCCATAATTGCTGTAGGGGTTACGCGTATGCGCCCAACGACCTCCGCTGTATGCCCATCCCACAACACCACGAGCATAAAAGAGAATATAATCACCACTATTGAATACATTATCCGTACCTTTGTGCATATAGAACGCCACAGCTGGCAGATCATCCCATTTAGGCTTAGTAAAGTCTTCGCTTAACACATTACCACCATATCCCAAAACGCACACTTCTTGCGGATTCAGTCCCCACTCTTTGAGTTCGTCATAGGTAACACAATACACGCCAGTCTCCCTTACCCTCAGTTTGACAACCTTTCCCTGACTAAGCACCGATTCATCTGCATACACATGAATCCCTGCCCATACAACTATGGGCAGCAGCATTATCATCCATATGCACATGACACGTTTCATTTCACCTTGCAATACAACAATTCTTGATCGCCAATCGTTTCGATAATCACTTCTTCTCTCTCCAGTGCGCGTGCTGGAACGCTGCGTTCTACAAACACCAAATCACCTTGCCTAATAGTCACCACTTGACTGGCTATACTTATCGCCTCGTCAAACGAAATGATAGTATCCCTATCCACCACATTTCCCGCATCAGCAAACACTCCCATTGGCAATGAATAATCAAATGCCCATGCACGGACCATATCCCCTTTTTCTAAGTAATCTGCTGCGCATATATTCAGCGCAGGTGCCACCATATCGTAATAGCGCGATGCAAATCGACTACTGATATGCTTCCCCAATCGACTCACACGCAACACCCAACAGGGGGTCATCCGAATATCTGTGCTCCAATCAGGGATAAAAAACGGCTTTCTATTCACCAACAAAGAAGAATCACTCTTCAGCACCATTTTGGTTTCACCATCTATTTTCGTAAAGCCTATTATCTTCATTTAACCCGCAAAATTACAAAAATTCTCGCACACGCGCAAATATTATTAGAAAAAAGCATTACTTTCTTAATAAAAAACCATCTATTGCCTTATTTTGCACGAATAAACAACTGTATTGGAGTTCCATTAAAGTCCCACCACTCGCGCAATTTATTCTCCAAGAAACGACGATATGGCTCTTTCACATATTGTGGCAAATTAGCAAAGAACACAAAGGTAGGTATCTGCGTATTGGGCAATTGCGTACAATATTTTATTTTGATGTATTTGCCCTTTGTCGCTGGTGGAGGATAATTCTCTATCAGTGGCAAGAATCGCTCATTGAGTTGCGCAGTAGGCACCTTCTTTTGCTTGTTTTCATACACATGCAAAGCAGTCTCCATCACCCTAAAGATTCGCTGTTTAGTCAACGCAGAAGTAAAGATGATTGGAAAATCTGTAAATGGTGCAATACGCTCGCGAATAGCACGCTCATAACCTTTTATATCGGCAGTAGTCTTGCTCTCTATCAAGTCCCACTTATTCACACACACCACCAATCCCTTCTTGTTCTTTTGAATCAATTGATAGATATTCAAATCTTGCGCTTCAATACCACGAGTGGCATCTATCATCAAGATGCACACATCAGAGTTTTCTATAGCACGTATACTCCGCACTACCGAATAGTACTCCAAATCTTCGTTCACCTTAGCTTTCTTGCGAATACCTGCCGTATCCACCAAATAGAAGTCTTTGCCAAACTTGTTATAGCGGGTGTAGATACTATCGCGCGTAGTACCAGGAATATCAGTCACAATAGTACGTTCTTCACCGATAAAAGCGTTCAATATACTACTCTTACCAGCATTAGGACGACCTACAATAGCAAAACGGGGCAACTCCTCCAGATCTTCACCTGCTACCGTATCTTTGAAACGACTACATATCTCATCCAGCAAATCGCCCGTACCCAAACCATTTTCAGCAGACAGGATATACGGCTCGCCCAAACCCAGTTTATAGAACTCTGGTGCACCATATTGCTGGTCAAACTGATCCACCTTATTCACTGCCAACACGGTTTCTTTTTTTGCTTGACGAAGCAAATGAGCCACTTCCATATCAAACTGTGTAACGCCTGCATTGACATCTACCACCAGCAGAATAACATCTGCTTCCTTAATAGCAAGGTTCACCTGACGATTGATCTCGCTCTCAAACGTATCATCGGAGTTGACTACCCATCCGCCTGTATCAATCACCGAAAACTCCTTACCACACCATTCACTCTTGCCATATTGACGGTCGCGAGTGGTACCTGCTGCATCATTCACTATCGCTCGACGTGTCTTGGTCAAGCGGTTAAAAAGGGTCGATTTCCCTACATTGGGACGCCCCACTATCGCTAAAATATTTGCCATAGAATTTATTGTTTTATTGGAGTCCGGAGTCTGGTGTCCGGTGTCCAGTTATTAGTTACAATTACATTCGCTACCACAATCCTCGCAGCTACCCTTGCAACCGCCACATCCACCGCCACAACCGCGGTGATGCAAGGCTTTCAATTCGCCTTCAGTCACATCACGAATATTTAGTACCTTGCCTACAAAGTGCAAGTTCTCACCTGCCAATGGGTGGTTAAGGTCGATGGTCACATTCTCTTTGGTAATCTCTGCAATCTGCGCATTGATTACTTGTCCGTCCATTGTGTTCATAGGCACAATAGCACCCACATACACGCGCTCCGAATCAAATTCGCCATCACCGTTGTAGAACATCTTCTTGTCCAAGGTCAGTACACCTTCGTCATCATATTCGCCATACGCATCTTGACAAGCAATGCAGAAGTCAAACGCCTCTCCTTCTTGCAAGCCTTCCATATGTTGCTCAAAAGCAGGCAACATCATTCCTTCGCCATGGCAATACACCAATGGAGCTTCAGCCGTTGCTTTCTCCATCAACTCTTCATTTCCATTCTCGCCATCCACATACAAATCGTATTGGAGGGTCACTACTTTTTTTGCTTCAATTTTCATATATTCTTTTTTTATAATTATCTCGCATTTCCCGACTCGCGTTTCTTGACTCGCGACTCTTGATTAATCATTACCACCAATTCACACGTCTACTAGTTGCATCCGCACTACTCTTATCATACTTCAAGTCCTTCAGCATACTTGCATTCACACCGATATGGAAGGTGTAACTCTTGTATGGTCCGAAGGGCACAAAACTAGCACTCATACTCCAACAGTGCAAATCTCTACTCACGTTAATACTCGAATATGCCAGTTTCTTTGCATTCACGTCATAACTGAGCGAAGTACTTGCTTTCCAACCTTTGCCCAGACCGATCGATGCCGAGAAACTCAAGTTGTGGCGGAACTCCATCTTGTGATAGTTGCGTTTCTCATCCCACACAGAGGTGTTAGCGCCATAGCGCAAACTATACGATACACTCAAACTCCATGGTATCTCTGCAAATAGATAACCGTCATCCGTCACCTTATCTTTATCCTTCTCTTTGTTTTTATCCGAATTGTTGAGCGGATCGGGATTCACCACTTCACCCGTCATCGGGTCTATAGTCGGTTCGATTGGCGTGTCGTCATCTGTCTTATTTGGGTCTTCTTTACTATCCTTGTTGAACCATCGCTTCACTACATCGTTGTTGAACGTGTAACTAAAACTGGTGCTTGTTCCTAAGAAATGTGGGAAACGACCATGATTCCAATACAACTCGTTGCAACGTACATGCTGTCCGCTGGCAGTAGTCGTGTACATATAAGGATCAAACTGTCCGCTTAAATTAATAGTATAATTCACTTTCGGTATCTTGATACGCAGGTTCACAGAGAAGTTTTGCCAATTCATGGAGTCCGCTATGAAGTTATATCCGCCACCGATGCTTAAATTGTCTATCAAGCTATACACCTTATATGGTTGTTTTCCAGTAGTATCTTTATCGTTGCGCACTTTCATTTCCAAATTGTTGCCCAATGAGAAGGAAATACTTGCCGAACTACCCCGACCTGGCGCCTCGCGGAAACGGGAATAGTTTACTTCTTCAAAAATCGGCAAACCATTCTCATCCAACTTAGGAACCAAGTTTCCTGCCTCATCACGCGTTGTCAGCATCCTATCGTAACTGCCATAGAATCCACCATAGCGCTTTGCCCACATGGGATCAGAGAAATCGGGATTATAATTGAATCCTATACTGGGCGTCATCACATGACGGAAACGATCTACCTTATCACCAAACCATTTGCGGAAGGGGATATAAAAACCATATAATTTGGTCGATAGACTCACACTTGCGTTAAAATTGTACACATTGTAGAAGCCCATCACTGTATCTTTCTTCACTTCATATGTCTCCTCATCCCAACGTTGATCCACGCGTTGGAAGAACATACGGTCGTTTACGCTCACACTAGGCGTAATGCTTATGTACTTAAACAGCATAAACGATGCCGAACTACTCATCGTATGTTTCAGTCCGTTCTGCCAATCCTTCACGAAGTTTGATTTCAGAAAATAATCCTCCTTACACGTGATCGAATTGTAGAAGTTTCCACTATACTGCAAACTGATTTTCTCATACCATCGTTCCTTACCCACACGTTGTTTGCGCTTGAAAGGATAAATACGACTCATGCTCACATTGATATTGGGCAAACTCACCTGCAAGGTAGAGTCTTTGGTGCGTTGTGTAATCGACATGTTGGCGCTGAGACTCCACGGACTATCGGGGAAACGCTGCGTATAGTTCACCGTACTACTTGTGGTATTCTCCGCATTTGCTTGCACATTGTAGTAACTATTGATATTACTGCGGTTATAACCCGCCGTCTTGAAGTTCACACTCGCCGAGAAATTGCTATACGGATTGGCCTTCGTGTCTTGTGTATGCGTCCACTGCACACTCAAGTTCTTCGCCACATTGTAGTTTGGCATTTCTTTCTCGCCTGTCACGTCCCAACGATAATTCACGTTCACATTTCCTCTAAATTTATAGCGCTTTGCATACCTACTGGCAGCTGCTACCGACCACGTTCCGCGCGTATATATATCACCCTTCACCTCCAAATCCACATAGTCGTTGATAGCAAAATAATAGCCCAAACCTTGCAGATACATACCGCGCGTATAGTCATCGCCAAAGTTTGGCATGATGATTCCGCTTGAATAGGTTTCGTTAAAAGGAAAGAAACCAAATGGTACTGCCAATGGTAGTGGCACTTCACCCACCACCAAGTATGCAGGACCAAATACCACATTCTTCTTTGGGCGCACTTTGCCCTTGGTCATCTGTAGATAAAAATGCGGATGGTCGTGGTCATCGCATGTGGTGTATTTACCGCCATGCAACATTAGCGTATTATCATCCATCTTCTTCGTCTCATCTGCCACCAAGTAGCCCTCCCCTTGCTGCGTCACCACATGCCGTATCTTGCCTTTCTGCGAGGACAGGTTATACGTTATCTCCTTCGACTCGTAACTATCATTCCCATCCTTAAACACGGGATCACCTTTCATCTCTTCCATGATACTGTCATAGCGACCTACGGCATACAACGTCGAACTATCCATACACACGCGTATGTACTCCGCCGTCAACTCCAACGTTTTGTATTTCAGATCGCTCTCTCCGTACATATGAGCGATACCTTTACCCGTCATTATCATCGAATCCTGAGAACTATACTCCACTCGCGCATCTATCGCCTCTTTCTTCGGAGCGGGCGTAGACAACATGATCGAATCCAACGGATCCACATCTAACGGCATAGAGTCTTGCGCAGACACTTGACAAAGCATCAACACCATTCCGAACAATATGACTACCACATTCTTCAAGTTTTCGCCTATAATACGCAAAATAACCTGCAAAGATACTACTTTTTTCTCGTATATGCAAATATATTCATTTTTTTTTACTGAAACAAGTTTTTTTTACAATAATCACGCTCTTTTATCACCAAGTTTTCATTATACGACTTTTTTTAATTATCTTTGTAGCCAAACTCTAAAAATTGATTACTACAATGAAAAAATTCTTTCTTCTTATCACCCTCCCTACTCTTCTGTGGGGCTGTCAAACGGACGATCCTTTCTTCTCCGAAAAAGGATTCCATTCTGTTCCACTCTCTAACACTATCGACTCCGTACAACCCATGACAGGATTGGTGATGTGGCCTACTCACTCACAGAGGTTGAAATATGCGCCATCTATATCTCTGGAGTTTCAGTACTGCCTACCATGTCGAGTTGTAACTGGCAAAGTGGACGGTAAACTCCAATACGACTGGTCGTATCTCGAAACAATTCTCAACGACATACAATCGCGAAATCATCAAGCTATCATCCGATTCCGCTACGAATACCCTAACAATACCATGGTGGACGGCACTGCGGGTAGCACGGCCGTACCTCAATACATCAAAGATCTGCCCGATTACAACGAGACTTTCAACAAAAATGCTGGTGGCGACGGACCTACATACTATGCAGATTGGACCAATGCCGAACTACAATGGTTCACCAAGCAATTCTACACTGATTTCGCTGAGCGTTACAACCACGACCAGCGCATTGCTTTCGTCGAATTGGGTTTTGGACACTGGTCTGAGTATCATATCTATGGCACTCGACTGAAATTAGGCGAGAACTTCCCATCCAAAAACTACCAAAAAGACTTTCTCACACATGTTAGCCAAGTGCTATCTATCCCATGGGCTATCTCTATTGATGCTGCAGATAATGGATATACACCGATCGTAAACGACCCCGATCTGATGGCATTATCTTTCGGTGTTTTCGACGACTCTTTCATGCACGAGCACCACGAAATTAAACAGGGTGACGGATACAACGAAAGATGCTGGAACGAAATCGCACCCGACCGTTGGCAGCGTGGTGTGTGTGGTGGCGAGGTGAGTTACTACACCAACTTCGACCAACGCAACTTCCTCAATCCTGAAGGTATGTATGGTTGGACTTGGGAGAATGCTGCTGCTAAGTATCACATCACTTTTATGATTTCCAACGATGCTCCTGGAGGTGTATATGGTACGGTAGAGCGTTTCCAAGAGGCAAGTATGGCTACGGGCTATCAGTTCCGTGTTTTGCGCTGTATAACCAATGACACAGAGACACGCATCAGTGTCACAAACGATGGTATTGCGCCTATATACCGTGATGCGTTCTTCGCTATTGGCAATATAGCATCCACTACTTCGCTGAAAGGACTACTACCTCAAGACACGCTGAATCTCTCGATTTCATCGCCACTTTCAGACCCTAATGAACTGCATATCACTTCACCTCATATCCTACCTACACAAACAATTGAGTTCGCAGCTGACATCGTAGAATAAACGATGCACATATACATACGAATGTCCCCCACAAGCACACTGTTTGGCGGGGGACATCTGTATGTAAACTGCTGTATTAGGATCCAGATTGATATTCTTTTTTTCATGTCTTCCTATTTTCAAAAGTTTATCATGAGTTTAGATTGAGAGTTAAGGCACAAAAAATCCAGACATATATATTTTTTGCAAAAAGCACTAAACATGTATAAAAAATAAGGAGTTAGTCACTTTTTCGGTGCTGATTCCTGTATAAATGCAAAAAATGTGAGTGTTTTGCACTCACATTTTCATTCCATTTTTGTTACCATTTTTCGTTTTTACCTGATTTCCAAGGCGTTAACGTGTCGGTTAGTCGGGATGGCGAGATTCGAACTCACGACCTCCTGCTCCCAAAGCAGGCATTCTAACCGGGCTGAACTACATCCCGAATGCTTCATTTCCGAAAGCGAGTGCAAAGGTACTGCTTTTTTTTGATATGACCAAATATTTTTC
>JAZREU010000061.1:0-3498 GCA_045660925.1 Paludibacteraceae bacterium
AGTCTGGTACGATATAATGGGTTTGAAACTCTGAAAACATATGAAATAACTTTAATAACGCAGCTTCGCTGCATGTAACGCCCCAAAGGCATGTAACGTCGCTTGCGACATGTAACGAAAAAAAATACGAATATGAAAAAGCTTTTTATGGCAGTCATCGCCTTGATGATGACAATTAGTGCTTCAGCACAGTTTTATATTTATTTTAGTGATGGTACAGTAGCGAAAGTAGATAGTATTAGTATGGTAGCTCCTGCACAGCCCGAAGCAGTAGAAGGTGTATTCTCGGTGTCCTCAACCAAGCAGGTGACCTTCTCAAAGGGTAATTTGCAGTATCATCCTGCTAATGACGAGTGGCGTTTTGCGGAGAACCAAACAGATTATATAGGTGATGCCAATAGCAATTGTTCTTCTACTTATAATGGTTGGTTAGATTTGTTCGGTTGGAGTACAGGTTCTACTAATTTCGGTGTAAGTACATCTACTGATTATGATGATTATAGTGGTTCTTTTGTTGATTGGGGTACGAATAAGATTGGTAATGATGCTCCTAATACCTGGCGTACATTGAGTTATGATGAGTGGGTTTATGTAGTATTTAATCGTCCAAGTGCAAGTTCTCTCAATGGTGTAGCTCAGGTTAATGGTGTGAATGGTTTGATTTTGTTGCCAGATAATTGGAGTTGCCCAGCAGGTGTGACTTTTAAGTCAGGTTTCCATAGTAGTAATGGTGTAGAGTATTACGCAGCATACCAGACCTTCACAGCCGACCAGTGGTCAAAACTCGAAGCCGCAGGTGCAGTCTTCCTGCCTACTGCGGGCTACCGCTTCGGATCCTCTGTGGGCTACGTGCGGAGCTACGGCTACTATTGGTCTGCCACAGAGTACAATAGCTACGTCGCGTACTCCCTCGGCCTCGGCTCGGACGAAGCGCTCATGCTCAGCCTCAATCGCGGCTACGGTCCATCAGTCCGTCTCGTTAAGGATCTATAAAATTTTGCAAAACGCTTTTAGCGTTCAGCAAAATTTGAGAGCATAAAACATCCTTGCTTTTGTTCGCGGCTTTGCCGTGACAAAAGCAAGCGGATTAGCAACTGTATTTTCCTTTGTCCTCTTCGATAGGGGACAAAGGAAACTCGCATAATGAGGTTAGGAGTGTATCGTTATCCAGAGTATGAGCAATTATCTCTCCGTGAGAGTTGCTCATAGCGTGAACATATCCATCTCTACCACGATTTGCGAACGGAAAATGCGCGGTGGGGAAAGGTAAGGGTGAAAACACAATCGCCACAAATAGGGCATAATTAGGCGATAGATGTGCTACAGTGGTCGCGAAGTGGTCGCGAAGCCCGCAGTCAACTGTTTGGTCACTTTTCCTATACCAAAGGTATATTAAGGGTATACAAAAGAAAGGTGCTATGAAAAATGGTTGTCCTATTGCTATCAATTTCTCATAAAATTGGCATATTTCTTGCATATGTAAAAAAAAATGCGTACCTTTGCAGCCGAAAATCGAATACTATAGTGTTAAAAAATGGCAAAAATGCAAGAAAATGAATACAATAGTAGTAATTTGCTATACTCTTTTGACATAGAATCTACGGATGATGTATTGCGCCTATTAGCTACACAACTCAAAGCAAGGCGCTTGGAGCGTGGACTATCGCGCGAAGCACTATCTATGATGAGCGGAGTACCTGTGCCTACGATTACCAAGTTCGAACAAAAAGCCACTATTTCGCTCAAGCAATATGTAGCAATCAGCAAAGCATTGGGATACAAAGAAAAAGTGAAAGAAGTAATGGCAGAGCCTATTTATCGAACTATGGCTGAATTGGAAACGATCCAAAAAAACCAGCACCGCAAGCATGGACGCAATACATTCAATAAATAAACTACAGGTCTTCTATCGAAACCAATTGGTAGGTATATTAGGGCGTACTCCCGACAACCAACGGTGCACATTTGAATATTCACCAGAATGGCTGCGTGATGGCTTTTCTATATCGCCATTGGAACTACCTTTGCAAAAAGAATTGTTTATCGCTGAAGCAACGCCATTCTATGGTAACTTTGGCATCTTTGAAGACAGCTTACCTGACGGCTATGGCAGGTTTTTGCTCAATCGCTTATTATACAAACATGGCATTGACGATTTATCGCTTTCACCTCTACAGCGTTTAGCCATTGTCGGATCAGCAGGCATGGGGGCGTTGCGTTATGTGCCAACTATCTTGCCCAAAGAAGAATACATTTTGCCCGAATTGCACACCCTACAGCAAATGGCATTGGATGTCTTATCCGAGAAAACAACAGAGGGAGTTGATATGCTATATCACAATAGTGGAAATAGCGGCGGATGTCGTCCTAAATGCCTTTTTCAAGACAATGCGGGACAATGGTTGGTGAAGTTTCGACATACATACGACCCTATAGACATGGGCATACAGGAATTTCACTACAACCATCTGGCGCAGCTATGTGGTATAGATGTTCCTGAATATAAGTTACTCAACGACAAATATTTTGCCACAAAGCGATTTGACATATCACCCGACGGAAATCCGTTGCATGTGGCTACTGCTGCCGCTTTGTTACGAGAGAATATCCATCCACCTAAAACGGACTACAAAGTGCTTCTTGCTCTCACGGGCTTTATCACACAAAGTCCTGTTGCTGTGGAACAAATGTTTCGCAGAATGGTGTTCAATGTGCTCGTTGAGAACAAAGATGACCACGCTAAAAATTTCTCATTCATTCATTATGATGGTTGTTGGCATTTAGCTCCTGCATACGATTTGATTCGTTGTGCACAAGGCTACAACGGTCAGCATGCCACTTCGGTAATGGGTAATGGCAATCCTTCGGAGAAAGATATGATTGCAGCAGCGGAGAGTATTCGTATTACCAAGCCAAGAGCCCACGATATTATCAATGAAATCGCAGAAAAAGTAAAACAAAATCCATATCAGTAAATCTCGATTTCATAACTTACTCATCATTGATACCTCATAGTTTATAACTATATCCTTTCGCCATCAATTTCTCATAAAATTGGCATATTTCTTGCATATGTAAAAAAAAATGCGTACCTTTGCAGCCGTTATAATATTGAACAACAACTTTTAAATAACTACGAATATGAAAGATCTTAAAGGCACAAAGACCGAAGCCAACCTCTGGGAGGCATTCGCAGGCGAATCTAAAGCTCGCAACAAGTACACCTACTATGCAAGCAAAGCTAAGAAGGACGGTTATGAGCAAATAGCAGCTCTCTTTGAGGAGACCGCTGCACAAGAGAAAGAGCACGCTAAGCTCTGGTTTAAACTTATCCACGGTATTGGCTCTACCCTCGATAACCTCAAAGACGGTGCTATGGGTGAGAACGAAGAGTGGACAGACATGTACCCACGCATGGCAGCTGAGGCTCGCGAAGAAGGTTTCGAGGAGATCGCTATCATGATGGAAGGTGTGGCTGCTGTAGAGAAAGCACACGAA
>JAZREU010000062.1:0-20505 GCA_045660925.1 Paludibacteraceae bacterium
CGGAACTACCTATTGCCAAGGAGGGTTTTGATGGGTGTGGATTCGTATATAAGGCTCAAAAAAAATCGCACCCCGTGAGGTGCGATTGGTTGTTGTATATTAATTATCTTGCAGGTCTTATATACCAGTTGATACCTGATATACTATAAGATTCCTTGAGCGCCCGAGGGAGTTGATTCGGGCGCAAGTTGTTGAATCAAGTTGTTTCTGTTGTTGTAAATTATCGTCTCTCCGAGCTGCGCCGTCCCCTCAACAGTAGGGCTTTGCCCGTCCTCTAAACAGTAGCGAAGCGTCCCCTAAACAGTAGGGCTTTGCCCGTCCCCAAAACAGTAGCGAAGCGTCCTTATTTCTTCTTCGCAGGCTCGCCAGCAGGTTTACCGATAGCTTCGCGCATGGTGGTGTCCGCTTGGATGTTTTGCATGCGATAGTAGTCCATGATACCGAGGTTGCCATTGCGGAAAGCCTTTGCCATAGCTTGTGGCACAAGTGCCTCAGCTTCTATCACTTTCGCTTTTGCCTCTTGAGCCTTAGCCTTCATCTCCTGCTCGGTAGCAATAGCCATTGCACGGCGCTCTTCTGCCTTGGCCTGAGCGATATTCTTATCCGCCTCAGCTTGATCCATTTGCAATTGCGCACCGATGTTCTTACCTACATCAATGTCGGCAATATCAATACTCAAAATCTCAAACGCAGTACCTGCATCCAAGCCCTTGCTAAGCACCAATTTAGAAATACTATCTGGATTCTCCAGCACCATCTTGTGGCTGTCCGATGAACCGATAGAAGACACAATACCTTCGCCTACACGAGCAAGAATAGTGTCTTCACCTGCGCCACCGACGAGTTGCTTGATATTCGCACGTACAGTCACACGCGCCTTGGCGATGAGCTGGATACCGTCTTTCGCCACAGCGGTCACAGGAGGCGTGTCAATCACGCGAGGGTTAACCGACATTTGTACTGCCTCGAATACATCACGACCAGCAAGATCGATAGCAGTAGCCATCTGGAAAGTCAAAGCCATATTGGCTTTGCTTGCACTCACGAGGGCATGCACCACGCGCTCGATATGTCCGCCTGCGAGGAAGTGCGCCTCCAGTCCGTCGCGCTTCACATCGGTAAGACCTGCCTTGTGCGCCTCGATGAGGCAATTGACAATGCGTGTAGGTGGTACCTTACGAATACGCATCAGGAAGAGCTGAATCAACGACACATGTACACCGCTCACTACTGCGTTAATCCACAGCATGAAAGGTACATAATAGAAGAAAATAATCACGAAAATGGCGATAATTGCCATAATTACGATTTCAAAAGGTCCTAATCCCATAATATCATTTTTTTTAATTAGTTTTCAATTTTCACCTTTCAGTTTTCAGTTTTCACCTTTCAACTCTTCCATGCGTTTGCCTGCCGATGGCATGTCCACGCCACCTTCAATCTTGGTATCAAGCGCCATCTTATCCATCGCTTTGCTCTTGACAAACGCCCAAATGGCTATACCACATAGCACAACGCATGCAGCTAATGTCACATGCCCCGCCCATGCCCAAAGCACTGCGAGTTTTACGTAAGCTATCACTACAGCTGCAATGAGACTGGCAAGTCCAAACACACCAGCAATACCAAAACCAGGCAAGAGAAACATCTCCGCCAATAATAGTCCAACACCAAAAAGGACAAGAATAATGGTTAGAATTAAATAAGTCATATCATTTATCGGTTATGGGTTTTCGGATATTGGATTTGATAGGCAATAGTATGCTACTTCATCGCTGTTCCATGCTTTTTACCATTCGCCTTTCACCTCAACTATTAAACTCGGTGCAAAGGTACAAAAAATAATACATATATGCAAGAAAAAAGAAAAAAAACGAAAAAGTTTACTTTATATAAGTAATTAGGAAAAGGTGAAAAATAAATTTGGCGCATTCAAAAAAATGTTGTACCTTTGCCGTCGCATTCGGCAATCAAGCCACATAAAATAGCTATAACAGATTAAAAAACTACACCTTATATATATGAGTAAAAACTTAGTGATTGTAGAGTCACCAGAAAAAGCTAAAACCATTGGTAAATATCTGGGCTCTGACTATGTAGTAATGCCGTCAAAAGGACATATACGTGATATTGAAGGCATTGGAAAGAACAGCATCGGCATAGACTTCAACAACAACTATGCTCCTAATTATGTAATAGATAGCCAAAAGACACAACTGGTAGAGTCGCTCATCAATGCTGCACAAAAAGCTGACAAGGTTTGGCTGGCAAGCGATGAGGACCGCGAGGGAGAAGCCATAGCATGGCACTTGCAAGAAGTGCTCAGTTTACCTGCCGAAAAAACGCATCGTATTGTTTTTCACGAGATTACAGAAGATGCCATCCGCGAGGCTATCAAAAATCCTCGTCAGGTAAACTACAATTTGGTACATGCGCAGCAGGCCCGTCGCGTGTTGGATCGTATTGTGGGTTTTGAGCTCTCACCAGTGCTCTGGAAAAAAGTAACTACTGGATTGAGTGCAGGTCGCGTGCAATCGGTAGCCGTCAGATTGATTGTTGAGCGCGAACAAGAAATAGAGTCGTTCAACAGCTCTGCTCTTTACCGAGTAACTGCCGAATTTGTAGGAGAGACTATACAGGGACAAAAAGTGCCTTTCACTACCGAACTCAATCATCGATTTGTGAACAAACAAGAGGCTTTAGACTTTTTGGAGTCGTGCAAGAATCAACTATTCACGATTACCTCTGTAACCCATAAGCCAGGCACCCGCACCCCCGCGCCTCCATTCACCACATCTACCTTACAGCAGGAGGCTGCCCGCAAACTGCATTTCACCGTCTCCAAGACGATGCGTCTGGCGCAATCCTTGTACGAAGCTGGACATATCACCTATATGCGTACCGACTCCGTCAACCTCAGCTCGCTGGCAATCAACACAGCCAAACAAGAGATTATCCATGAGTTTGGCGATAAATACCACAAGGCTCGTCAGTATCAAACCAAATCCAAAGGTGCACAAGAGGCACACGAAGCCATCCGTCCTACGTTCATCAACAAAGAGAGCGCAGGAGCCAATCAAGATGAGCGTCGCCTATACGACCTTATCCGCAAACGTGCCATCGCCACGCAGATGGCAGATGCCATCACCGATACGACACGCATCGAAGTAAATATGAGCCACTCGCCATACCTGTGGGTTGCCACACATGAAATAATCACCTTTGACGGTTTCATGCGCGTCTATACACAAAGTACAGATGATGATGCCCCACAAAGCACTATCCAACAACCTTTGGCAGATATCGTTGCACCTATGGCTTGCACCTTATCGTCCGCTGTCGCACAAGAGTCTTTCACCAAAGCACCCAACCGCTACAACGATGCCACTTTGGTAAAGAGAATGGAAGAATTGGGTATCGGACGACCATCCACCTATGCGACAGTCATCGAAACCATCCAATCGCGACAATATGTAGTCAGAGGAAACGTAGAAGGCACCAAACGCTCCTACAATATCCTGACGCTACACGGCAATAAGATTACCGATCGAACGAAAAACGAAACCATAGGCGCAGATACTGGCAAGTTCTTGCCCACTGACTTGGGACGTATCACCAACACCTTCCTCGTAGAGCATTTCCCTGCTATCTTAAGCTACGATTTCACCGCACAATCCGAAGAGAGTTTTGATGCTATCGCTGCTGGAGAAACGAACTGGGTGGACACCGTAGATCATTTCTACCACACTTTCCATCCGCTCATCGAACAAGTACCTTCGGGCAAGATGGCAGCACGCCATATCGGTAACGACCCCGGGACTGGCGAACCTGTATTGGTCAGAATCAGCAAAAATGGTCCTTGTGTACAGATTGGAGATTCCGACAACCAAAAACCACGCTTCGCATCCCTGCAAAAAGGACAGAGCATCTTTACCATCACACTCGATGAGGCATTAGAACTATTCAAAAACGCACTGCCATACACCTTGGGCAACTACAACGGCAAAGAATTGGTCATAGGCGAAGGCAAGTATGGTCCTTATCTGCGCTATGACAGCACGTTTATTAGTCTGCCTAAGAATACCGATCCGCACACCATCTCTATGGAGCAAGCCATTGCCATCATTGACAACCACCAGCAACAACAGTTGCCTATCCACACCTTTGGCAACATACAGGTGCTGAATGGTAGGTATGGTGCGTACATCAAAACACCTAATGGCAACTATAAGCTCCCTCGTTCGACAGATGTCACTACACTCACAGAAGCGCAATGTCAGCAGATCATCGCCACAGCAGATAGTACACCTAAGGAGAAACGAACCTTCACTCGTAAAGGTAAAAAATAACAACCCACACAACCTACTACTCCACTGAACACACCGCAGCTCATAGATATCATCCTGCCACTCGCAATTTCGGATGTTTACACCTATAGCATCCCTTCCACCATGCAATACCCGCCTCTCGGAGCGCGGGTATTGGTGCCATTAGGCAGAAAAACCATCACAGGCATCGCATATCGAATACACGATAGCGAAATGCCAAAGACGGTGAAAGTGAGAGACATCATCGAAGTGCTCGATACGCAACCTATCCTCACGCCTCACCAACTGCGCCTGTGGCAATGGACGGCAGAATACTACATGTGCACATTGGGCGAAGTGATGGCAGCTGCACTACCCTCAGAGATTATTGACGACGATTATAGAGCCCTCACCTGCCAGTATATCCACCTGAACCCTTCCTTGCAAACACCTCACGCTCTCCAACCACTACTCGCCTCACTACACCGCGCCAAGGCGCAAGAGAAATTGCTGAACACTTTCTGCACGCTTTCCCCCAATCTATCGGATAAAATAGAGCGCAAAGTACTACTGGAAGAAGCTGGCGTAGGCAGCCCTATCCTGCGCATCATGATTGATAAAGGAATCTTCTGCGAGGAGCAACTGCCCATCTCACGACTACGCCAATACACGGGCACACGACGTCTCCCCCACCCACTGGACCTACAACAGCAACGAGCACTGCAAGAGATCAACCATTGCTGGCAATCCAAACATGTCACACTGCTACATGGCGTCACATCCAGTGGCAAGACAGAAGTATATATACACCTCATACACCAGATGCTCCAACAGGGGAAACAGGTGCTCTATTTAGTGCCAGAGATAGCACTTACTACCCAACTCACCGAACGACTACAAGCCGTCTTCGGACAACAACTAATCGTCTATCACTCACGATTCAGCAATGCCGAACGTGTCGAGATATACCACCATATTCTCAACAATCAAGATACCGAAAAACCTGCGCCAAACTCTGGCAAAGTGATACTCGGTGCACGCTCTGCCATCTTCCTGCCTTTCCATGATTTAGGACTCATCATCGTGGACGAGGAACACGAGGCCAGCTATAAGCAACAAGACCCTGCCCCACGCTATCACGCACGATCAGTGGCTATCATGATGGCACAGTGGCACCAAGCCAAAGTGCTGTTGGGCACAGCTACACCCGCTATCGAGACCTACCACAACGCCCTGTCGGGTAAGTACGGACTCGTAGAGATGAAACAGCGATTCAGCGGATTGCTTTTGCCCACCATCACTATGGTGGACCTGCAGCGACAGTACCACCGAAAAGAGATGTACGGACATTTCGCCGATCCTGTGGTCTTTCGTATCAGAGAAGAGATTGCCAAAGGCAAACAGGTGATTCTTTTTCAAAACCGCAGAGGATATGCACCGTTCTTACAATGCCCCCAATGCGGCAATGTGCCTAAATGCCCCAACTGCGATGTGAGCATGACCTACCACAAGGCTAATCATACCCTCGTCTGCCACTGCTGTGGATATACTACCCAGACCACCCATCTTTGTCCCACTTGTCACGGCGAGTATCGGACTCAGGGATTCGGCACCGAACGTCTGGAGGAAGAGATACAATCACTCTTCCCCTGCGCGCGCGTGGCACGAATGGACTTAGACACCACGCGCAAGAAAAATAGCCACCAACAAATCATCGACCGTTTTGCACAGCACGATGTGGATATCCTCATCGGCACACAAATGGTCACCAAAGGACTGCACTTCGACCACGTAAGCCTCGTCGTCGTTCTACAAGCCGATTCGCTCATTAACCAACCCTATTTCCGCAGCTACGAAAGAGCCTTCCAAATGCTGGAACAAGTAAGCGGACGAGCAGGCAGAACAGGCGCACAAGGCGAGGTGATGATACAGACATTCGATCCCAAGAACCCCATCTACACCTATCTCAAGGCACACGACTACGCTGCTCTCTATCAGCAGCAGATAGCCGATCGCCAGCTCTTTCACTACCCACCCTACCATCGCCTGATATGGCTCACGCTGCGTCATCGAGACATAGCACGCCTCAACGCTGCCGCACAACAATTACACCAACGACTGCAACAAGTCTTCGGTAAACGCCTATCGGGCATCATCACGCCAGCCATCACGCGCATACAAAACCTACACGTGCTGCACCTGCGACTCACAATCGAGGCCAATGCCAATATCGCCAACGCAAAAAATCTACTGTCACAGCAGATTCTCTTCGTTCAGCAACTAACAGAATGTAAAGGCGTGATTATTTCTACCGACGTGGACCCAATGTAGCCAAACGATTCGTCCACCACACCCACATACCAAAGAGCATCAGGTAAAAGAGATACTTGAATACATAACTATGCATCATCTCAAACAGATCGGGGTGGTATTCGATAATCATGGCTATCAGCGCGATGCGCAAGATGTTGAATAGGTATATAGCCACAAATCCCAATGGGATAAACCACAACTTGCGCAGCCATTTCCCACGTGCAACGAGCATGATGATTAGCCATATGAAAGATTGTTTCAATGCGGTGCAACTCCATACAATGCGCACGCTGGAACCGCTGTCGAAGCGCAGGATATTGTTGGGAAACTGATGAATAGTATCGCGGACGAGGTGTACAACCCAATACACGGCATTGGCGATATGCGCAGCTAAGAAATCAAATGGAGCGGTGATGTCCAGTCCAAACCATGTGACTTGTATGCCCCCTTCGTCGCCCAGCACGGTGAACTTCCAGAAGAAGTTTGCCGCCAGTAGCGCCATCACGAACAACAGTATGTCCACATACGGTGCAATATGTTTTTTCCAATCTTTCATTTGCCAATGTATATTTTCGTTTTTTTGTTTATTATCTCCACCTAAATGCGGGTCTTCGCGTAGGGTGCAGCTTCGATTGGGCAGAACTCACCTTTCAGGTACTTGTAATACCCCGCTTGTGCCACCATCGCAGCGTTGTCTGTTGTGTAAGCAAATGGTGGGATATGCACTGTCCAGCGATGGCGTTTGCCTAAGTCGATGAGCGCGTCGCGCAAACCGCTGTTGGCACTCACGCCGCCAGCTACGGCAATCTCCTTCACGCCCAAGTCTTTGGCAGCTTTCTTCAGCTTATTGATAAGAATATCGATGATAGTCTTCTGCAACGACGCGCACAAATCCGCTTTATTTTCCTCGATGAAATCGGGGTTTTCTTTCAATTCATCACGCAGGAAATAGAGGAACGAGGTCTTCAGTCCCGAGAATGAGTAGTTGTATTCGGGTATATGTGGCTTAGCGAATTGGAAGGCCTCTGCATTGCCTTCTTTTGCCAGTCGGTCTATCCATGGTCCGCCAGGGTAAGGCAGCCCCATTATCTTCGCGCACTTATCGAACGCTTCGCCTGCTGCGTCGTCTATCGTCTGTCCGATGATTTCCATGGTGTAGTGGTCTTTCACCAGCACTATCTGACTATTGCCTCCGCTGACTAACAGGCAGAGAAAAGGGAAGGATGGGCTATTAGGCGATGAGGCGATAGGGCTATTAGGCGATGAGGCGGGGGTAATAAAATGCGCCAATATATGCGCCTGCAGGTGGTTCACTTCCACCAGCGGTATGCCTTGTGACAGGGCTAATCCTTTGGCGAAGCTGGTGCCGACCAATAGGCTGCCCAGTAGTCCAGGACCGCGCGTGAAGGCGATAGCGCTGAGTTGGTCGGCACTTACGCCTGCGCGCTTCAGGGCTGCATCTACCACGGGTACGATGTTCAGTTGGTGTGCGCGACTGGCGAGCTCGGGCACTACGCCGCCGAACTCCTCGTGTACACCTTGCGAGGCGGTGACGTTGCTCAGCAGCAGACCATCACGAATGACTGCCGCCGATGTATCATCGCAACTCGATTCTATCGCTAAAATTATGGTATCTTTCATATAATTCCCATTTACTAATTGTCTGTATTGTTGGTAGTAAATTGTTTATGTTGTTGTTTTAAATAATCCCCCTTTATTTCTTGGGATACAACAATCGGAACACAAACGTGCGCAGCGAGGCACATGGTTGTTTCTTCTTTTTTCGTGCTTGTGCTATATGTTGTTTGAAAAGTCGCTCGTATTCAGCGCGTTGTGTGGTGTCAGCCAGTTGTGTGTCCACCTCTTTCCATGTGTCGCGAAAGCGTGCCTGCGCTTGTTGCTGTGCCTCAGTAGGATTTTCCACGCGATTGGGATGATCCATGCCTATGCCATAGAGTTGCCCCGTGTGTTTGTTCACACGGATATAGATGCGCTCATTTCGGATAAACTTGCCCGTGATTGAGGCAAATGGTGAAGAGGGTGTAATCTTTGACATAGTTTATTTCTCCTCTTTAGCCTGGGTGTATAGTATGTGGAATATATAGCCGTAGAGTGTCGTAATGACTGGCTTACGGCGCGATGAATAGGGCAAATGTTCGTTGGAGGAAACGGGTCGTTTGTACGAAGGATTATGTTTCTTCGTGTATGTTGCAAACTCTTTTTCCCACTTGGCGCGTTGTTCAGGGTTAGCCATCTCGGCGTATGCTTGTTTGGATATTTGTCCGAAAAGTGCTGAGTTGCGTTTTTGTGTTTCCGATGGTGGTTGTTCGTTAGGGTGTGTAACCACATAGGCATGGGTGCGACCATTACGCATACGGTAAACCACTTGTTGGTGTTTCGATATTGACCCCGCCACCGCAGCTACAGGAGCTTCCAGAAGAACTTTTGCCATAATTGTTTATATTGTTGATTCTAATTGTCTTCGTTGTCCTAATAATCACTCCGTTTTACATTTCCGCCTGCAAAGGTACTAAATTTCCCCGACACTACCAAATTTTTTATACAGAAAAAAGAACGAATGATACGAAAAGTGCACTTCACGCTTTGAGTTGCTATGGGGATATTCTTCTCTCATAATTATCCTTTGGGTAGGGTATTCACGGAATATACGTGGGGTATTCGAGGAGTATTCATGGGATATACGTATGTATCGGGTATGTGTCGGGTATGTATCGGGTATGTATCGGGAAAGTGACGAAAGATACAAGGTGCAAGTGGGATTGTTGCTCTCGCCGAGTAAAATCCATGTTTTTATCAAGAAACACTCATTTTGCTACTTCGACTTTGCAAAATAAAAATAAATGGGGGGGGGTAAATTGCTTATTTAGGTGTTTTAATTGCAATTCTCACTTATTTTTCGTAACTTTGCCCGATTATTCTGATTTGATAAAAACATGTTTGATAACGAGGAATCTTATAGTAATTCTTACAAAGGATTCTCTTTTAGAGAAAGTTATACGAAAAGTGGAAGTATAGACTATAGTTCACCCCCCTCTAACTCCCCTTTTTCCGTACTAACTTCGTCCAAAGAAGTACATTCGTTTTCAACCGCCAACTCTTCATACGACGATTGGAACGCTTATTCCGTCACGGGCACTGGCTCGTTTGTGTCTGTCCACAAAGATGTGAATAGTGCCGTACTTCCTGACTTCCAGCCTCAAGCTCGGGCAGGCATCGCTTTCCCTGACTCCACATCCGGCGGGTATGTACCGCCTACAGGATCGACCGACTCCGAAGCGGTATCGCCAGTGGGTGCGCCCGTCTTTCCGTTGCTTTTGATGGCATGTATATATGTCATCATACAACGCGTTCTCTCGCGCAAGAAAACCAACATTGCTAACTCTGTTAAATCCTAAGCATATGAAAAAACATATACTCCTCACCCTCTGCGCTTTAATCGCTCTGGTCAGCAGCACTTTTGCGCAAATACAAAACGGTGACACCATTACCATATCCTCCAACAGCTACTACCTGGCGGTCAATGCCAATAACAACGGCATCACTGCCGTTTCCATGTCAGCCCCCACAAAAGCATGTTTGTGGGTCGTAACCGTCAATAATAATAATCAATACTCATTCAAGAGCGTCGCTGCGAGCGAAGCAGGAAAAAACGCAGGGTTAGTTTGTACAGTTAGAAATAATACAGGTACGCTATCTTTGGCTGCTACGGCTTCTGCCTTCCAATTCGGCTCTAATGGTTTGGTAACCAATGTTTCCAACGAAACGACAGGGCGCTTATACTACAAGACAGGCAACCAATACTATTACATCAGATACCAAAGCCGAACGAACCAAGCAGGCACTTGGAATACGGTGCGAAAGACTAACGCCAACGCGACAGATAATGGCACCCTCCTTACCCTCGAACAATGGACCAAGAAAGTCGAAAAGGGAGGATTAGTGGGTGCTTTCAATATTGACAACCCCGAACACTTTGTGTTAGCCAAGACTCCAGAAGACGCTACGCAACAAGCGCAACACCTGCAATTCACCGTTACGCGCCAAGCTGCTGAGACCTATTTCTACTGCCTCCCACGCGAAGGAGAGGATTATTCCACCATCAGTATTGATAAAACGGTATCCAACGAACCCATCAACCTCCGAACCATGTCTTTCTCGTGGCAAAAGACAAGCACAGGAGATAAAACCAAATCCTACGGACAGGCTGGTATTTACAACGACCCAGAAGCTATCACCAATCGCGAACTATTATCTGTCTCCTATACCCGTGTAGAAGGCACTGCCACGCCTACTTATGATGTCACCATCACCCCCATTGGCTCCAGTCCGATGAACATGACACAAGACGGCGTTTGGATTGATCACGAAGATGTGTTGGTAGCCGCTTTTGGCGAAACGGATATGCAGACAGAACATGTCTATATGAACTTCATGCGCCACGCATACCACAAGATACCGCTGCCTCGCTTCCTAATCACGGCTACGCCTATGTCATACACCTTCTCTAAAACGGGAGGCGATACCGACTTCCAATTCACTTGCACCCACCAACACGGCTATCAAGTGGTGACGGCTAACGAGTCGCACTTGGCAGAGATGGACATCACGCTGCAAGAGACCCTGCAATTAGGCAAAGAGATTAACACTGCCACCCACACCGCCAAGGCCTCCTTCGAGATTCTCAGCATGACCGACCAAACAACGGTGAATTGGGCGCGATTAAAAAACTTCACCACCAACAACCTGACTATCACAGCAGACGCTAACGACTCTCAGCGTTACCGTGAAGCACGCTTGGTGTGCAAAGTGTCATACACCTGCGAAGCAGCACCAATAGCGGAAGAAGACTACAACGCCTCGGTGGAGATACACTTGGCACAACGCGCCAAGGAGGGTGCTATGACACTTCGTCCGCAAAAGGGCTTCGCTAATCACGATTTTGGCACACATCCTTTCTCCCATGAATCCGAACAATTGGTGCACACCGCTGAGCAAACCCTCTACTACCTGCCGGGCGATGAAATCGATTTGCTCCTCCCCTCGCGTGAGTTCCACGGATATAAACGATGGTACGACTATGAGACAGGTGGCAACCCTGTATATAACGCCATTCCTTCCGACCGAACGACTTGGAGCACAACCCCTACGGGTGATAACATCAACAATACCTATGGCGACTCCTATGGTATCTACTGCACCAGCGTGGATACCAAAACACCTGTCATTAAAGGTTGGACGGACGGCAAGGCACATATCATGGCATGCGATGTCAGCAACTACAAGGATTACGAAATCCTGAAGAACGAATACGGTGGCATTGACACCATTATCGAGCCAACGCTCTCCTACCGCCAACTGTGGCACCTGCGCCCTGCCAGCGAGATGGCAGATACATTCGCGGCACTTGCCGAAGGCGAATACCTCGAGGTGCACCACTATACCGCGCCTACCAACACCAATATCTATCTGGTGCCTAACTTTGGACACAACCGCACCCGAGCTTGCTACAACAACTATTTCTATTACACCGACGAAGCACAAACCAAAATCGGTCGTATCAGTGGCAATGCCAAATGGTACGAGGGCACACGGAATATTACCCCCGTCAGCTATACCACCAAAGACTATGTGATTGTCGAGTCTGACAATGTAGGCACCAAGGAGTATTATCTCAAGGCAACAGGCGTATTGCCAGGAGGCAAAGACCTACTCATCGCCAAGTTCATCGTAAACTTCGTGGATATTAACACCCACGGTCCTCTGGCACACGAAATCATCTCGCGTCAGACCATGACAGAGGAATATGTACTCTTGGAGGAGATCAACTTCAACGATGGTGCAACAAGCAGCACAATTAACACCCAACTCTACCAACACCTACCTTGGGGAGAGTCCACCTATGGTTACTATTACCCCAACAACTATTTAGGCGGTTCCGATAAATACTACCAGCACTCGAACCGCAGCGATAATAATATCCCATACTATGGCGAGTATTTCTTGGTCAACGAACTGAACCTTGCATGGGCAGACCAGACCAACCACGGAGGAGCCAATAATGGCTACACGCTCTATGTGGACGGTACCGAAGAGCCTGGATTGGTGGCCAGTATCTCCACCGATGCCGAGATATGCGAAGGACAAACACTCTACTGCTCCATATGGCTCTGCAACCCCGCGCGCAGTTCGCACAGCGGCTCCGACCCTATATTCCGTTGTAACATTCAAGGCCGCAACCAGACCGAAGACGGATACACCGAATGGGAAGATGCAGGCGTGTATTTCGTCGGCAAACTCAACAAAGGTACCAATAACGCTGGTGGCTCATGGCACCAAGTCGTATTCCCTATCAACAGTACGGACAGCTATTCCGAGACACGCGTATCCCTCTATAACTTCGGTACGGGTGGCGACGGCAACGACTTTATGGTGGATGACATTTGTCTGTATGTGTCACCACTGCCTTTGGCTGCCTACCAAGCTACCATGGGCTGCGAGTCCTTTACCGATGCCGCTTCTACCAGCACTGCCGTAGTGGTACGCATGGACTATTCCGAACTCAATATCTACAGCACAAACGAAACCGACACCAACAAAAAGAAGTACGCCTACTATCAGATATTCAACAACTCAGACACTATGGCTATCCAGCTCACCGCTCCTGTCGTTCGCGCAGAGGGTGACACCATATACGAACCTGCCTACTACAAAGATAGTATCGGTCATTCCGACAATCTTTATGGTTCCGTGACCATACCTCACCCTCGATATATCCCTAACGCTACCAATGATACGATTCAAACCAGTATCAGGGACTATATCGACCAACTCATCGAAAAGAAAATACGCAACGGCAAATGTTATATCTATGATAATGTAACGGGCAAGTGGTTTGTCTATGTCATTCATATTATCCCCAATATCGACCACCATGCCACCGAAGACCATGTCATGCACTCCCACTTGGAGAAAGGCAAGAACTACGAATTGCGTATCTCGCACAGTCCACGCGAGTTAGACGATGTGGCTTGCGCCTCGCGAACACCCCTCCACGCCACACAAGACACCTATATCAAACTCAGCACCGAGGGCGAAGAGTCCGTGCGTGTTAAGTGTATGGAAAATCTCTGCGCCAACGACTTCCACCTGCTGGAGGTGAAAGTGCAAAACACCTTGGCGACCAGTGTCGGCGGTTCATTGCAGACCGTCGAAGCCAATGTCCATGCCGACTGGCTTTGGGGCTATTATTTCGATGACCCCTACTGCGAGGAGAAAAGCGTTACACATGAGGAAGAGGATTTCGCCAATGCGCAGTTCCTCCTACACTATGGCTGCACACGCAACCAACTGCGAGAGGCGATTGCTGCCATGCGCCGAATACCTACCAACTCATCACCCAACCCCAATTATCGAGTCAGCGACCACAGACGATTAGAGGTCAATGAGGACTTCTCTGCCGAGCATAAAGCCCTTATTTCTCGCCTGTGCGAGGACGGACACTTGTCCTTGTATCAATCCGAACTGATGTTCTATCTCGGTTCTGCCGATACAGCCCGCTATTGGGTATATCCTATTGGTGATGATGCCTCGGTCAACATTAATGGCGAAACCTACACCCTGCACGATTGCGACGAACCCAAATGGGTAAAAGTCGTATCGGATTCCTCAGCGTATGGACTGAATATCTCCCCTATTGAATTGGACGACAAAACACCGAAACAACGCCTCCAGTTGCCTACCGTGCGTGTCGCTGAACCCAAAGACCACCATACCATAGAAATCCCTATTGTGGACATTGTTGGCGAAACACAATTGTATTCCACCTTGCATATCAACGACTCTACCATTAGTTTCGACCTGCGCAATCCTATCCACGATGTGTTGGAATTCATTGAAATCACGAACCAAAGCATAGAAATTGCGCCTACCCCTACCGACTGGGTAGCAGGCGAGACCTACCTCATGCGTATGTCCTTCTATGACAGCGATGGTCATGCCTATATCGGAGGCGATGAAGACAACTGCCGCGTGGGATATGTATATTTCTATGTTATGATTGTCCCCAACACCGTACAATGGACAGGTGCCGTATCCAACGAATGGGGCGACGACGATAACTGGGTCGGCGTAAAAGAAGATGGCACACTCATGGACATAGGTCACGCCCCACTGGCTGAAACCAATGTCATTATTCCGTACATTGAGGACATATCTATTCCTTACCCCAGCATTGGCACCGAAGACTGCTATCCGCTGGATATCCACTACGCACACAACGCCTGCAACGATATTTACTTTGCCGTAGACGCGATGCTCCACAACCAACATTTGCTCCATTACAACCGCGCCTTTGTGGATATGAAGATTCAGGCTGCCCAATGGAACGCCATGGCACCACCACTCAATGGTATGTACACAGGCGACATCTATGTGCCACACGAGGGAACATATGGCAGCACCAACCGCAGTCTGGAATACACCAGCCTCAGTGGCACAAACGGACACAGCGATTATCCATTCGTCGTGCATGAGTTCGCAGGAGCACGCTCCTACAGTGCGCCATATGTATTCTGGCAATCGTTCTACAACCAACGCGCTACCATATACCACGACAATGGTAACACCTCTTCGCCTGCGCTCACCCAAGAAGCCCTCTTTGCCCAAACCAACTCGCTCAGCGAACAACTGCTACCGGGTACGGGCTTCCAAGTCTTGGGCTTCGGACCTTCCCATGGCGAAGAAGATGACGAGATCATCGTTCGCTTGCCCAAACCCGACAACTCATACAACTACTTCGACAGCAAGGGCAATCCTTCAGGACAGAGCGTCAGCGTTACCCACTCCTCGAAACTGGCGTTCAACCCTACCAATGGCGTAATGACCATCACCCTGCAAAACGATATGGCAAGCCGCCAGTTTATGTTCGGTAACCCTACTATGGCGTATATCGACATGGCTGCTTTCCTCACGGACAATGCCGATAAACTGGCTCCTAAATACTACACCATTGACAATAGCACATGGAGTGCGCAAAACCTCTACTCCATAGAGGCGAATGGCACGGGCTTGTTAGCCCCTATGCGTTCTGTCATGTTGGAACTCAAAGCAGAAAGCAGCGACACGCGCTCTATCCAGTTGCGCTTGTCGCACGAGCATTTGAAGGTAAACACTCCTGCGCCTGCGGCGGACGACCAACCAGCGAATATCCCTGCACGCCACATGGCTGCTTCTACTAACGAGCCACAGGGTATGACCATTTATGCGACTACCGCCAACGGACAAACCCAATGTATGCTCTTTGCCGCACCAGAAGCCACCGACACCTACCTCAGCCACGAGGATGTACTCTTCGTATCTACAGGTGTAGAGACAGCCAACATTTTGACCACACCTATTAATATGTACACGGTCTCCAACCAAGTGCCTATGATGATTGATGTGCGTCAAAACATAGACACAGTGCCTATGTCCATGCTGATACACCCCGACTACCGAACCGAGCAGGTAGAGTTTGCGTTCTATCTGACCATGAACTGGGACAAAGAGTGTTACTTCTATGACGCCCTAACGGGCGAGCGCGTGCGTATCATGGATGGTACGATTATTGAGCGTCCATTGCCTCAGAACCACGAGAATCGCTATTATATCGTTGGTCCCGACCGCACTTCCAACGGCGAGAACACCGAGACAGATATTCCTTCTGTCCAAGATCAAGAGAATATGGTTTGGGCATACTCTGAGCAAGCGGGCAATATCACAGTCTGCTCCAACGATATTATTCAGTCGGTGACCATATACGATATTACGGGTCGTCTCATTGCCCATAAGGCGCTCGACTTGCTCTATAATCAAGTATCATTGCCAGTAGGTCAAGGTGTACACATTGCCGAAGTCACCCTCCGCGACAACTCCAAACACTACACCCGCACCATCATCAAATAATCCGTTTCCCCATACCCCATACCCCATACCCCATACCCAATATCCCATACCCCAAAAATAGCCACTTGTCCTCCCGACAAGTGGCTATTTCTTATTAACAATATATGTTCCGCCTCCTAAATAGTAGCGAAGCGTTCACTAAACAGAATCATCCCAAACGCTCCAATTCAACGGTGAAATGGCGCATTAGCGGTGCTTCTTTCGTTATCGCCAAACCGCGTGTAATCGTCTCACGGCGGTCATACACATTCTTCAGCGCAGCTGCAATCACTTTCATGTGATTATCTGTATATACGCGGCGAGGGATACAGAGGCGTACCAAGTCCAGTCCACCGAAGCGGTTCTCTCGTGTCACTGGATCTCTATCAGCCAATATATATCCAATCTCGCACGCACGAATACCTGCCTCCAAGTACAACTCGCAAGTCAGTGTCTGCGCAGGGAACTCCTCTATAGGCACATGAGTCAAGACCTTATCCGCATCCACAAAGATAGCATGGCCACCCGCAGGGCGTTGGTAAGGAATGCCGTATTCATCGAGTAATTCGGCTAAATACTCCACCTGATGAATACGCGTTTGCAGCATGTCAAATTGCGTATTTTCCTCCAATCCAACGGCCAAAGCTGCCATATCGCGACCATTCATACCGCCATACGTGATAAAGCCCTCGTATGGGATGCAATAGCGCTTGCAACCTTCGTACCAATCCTCGCGATTAGTAGCGATGAATCCGCCCATATTCACAATTCCGTCCTTCTTGGCAGACATAGTCATACTATCCGCGTAGGAGAACATTTCCTTGGCAATCTCCTGAATACTCTTATCCGCATAGCCCTCCTCGCGGGTCTTGATAAAGTAGGCATTCTCCGCAAAGCGTGCAGAGTCCATATTCACAGGCACACCATACTTATGACACAACTCGCATGTCTCGCGGATATTCTTCATCGATACAGGCTGACCACCTACGGTGTTGTTCGTTACGGTCAGTACCATAAACGGTACATTGCCAGGGTTATCCTTCAAGATTTGCTCCAAGTGCTCCAGATCTACATTACCCTTGAATGGAATCTCCAATTGGGTGTCCTTCGCCTCCTTGATGGTCACATCAATAGCGTGCGCCTTGCGCGCCTCAATATGTCCCTTAGTCGTATCAAAGTGCGCATTGCCAGGGATGACTTGTCCCTCTTTCACAAGGTGCGAGAAGAGTACATTCTCTGCTGCACGACCTTGGTGGGTTGGGATAACATAGTTAAAACCAGTGATGCGGGTAATCGTATCCTTCAACTCAAAGAACGACTTACTGCCCGAATAACTCTCATCACCAAGCATCAATGCGGCCCATTGGCGGTCAGACATAGCGCCTGTACCCGAGTCAGTCAAGAGGTCAATGTAAACTTGCTCGCTGCGGAGCATAAAGATGTTGTTCTTGGCTTCTTTGAGCCATTGTTCGCGCTCTGCGCGTGTGGATTTGCGGATGGGTTCTACCATCTTGATCTTCCACGATTCAGCAAAAGGTAATTCCATGGTGTGTGTGTTATAAGTTAAAAATGTTTTAAGGGTTTCAAAGTTTTAAGGGTGTGCAAAAGTACTACTTTTTTTTGAAATACACAAAAAAAGCAACAAATAATTTGTATATTTGAGAAAAATCTTGTACCTTTGCGGAGTATTTAATCGTTTAATTTTATTAAAACATGAACAAAAATATCGTATTTTTTCTTACGCTTATGGCACTAACAGCATGTACTAAGCAACAAACTACAGGTATCTACCTCGAGAACCTCGACACTACCGCAGTAGCACAAAATGACTTCTACCAATACGCTTGTGGCGGATGGATGAAGAACAACCCATTACCAAACGAGTATAGCCGTTTTGGTTCGTTTGACAAGTTAGGACTGAGCAACTTAGAACAAGTAAACGGCCTGATTGCAGACATCGCAGCCAAGCAACACAAGATGGGCTCTATCCCACAAAAGATTGGCGATGTATATAACCTATCTATGGACACCGCACGCCGTAATGCGGAGGGTATTGCGCCTGTATTACCTGTATTACAAGAGATTGAGAACGTGACAGATAAAGCACAATGGTCAGAGGTGCTTGGCAAGGCAATGGACTACGGATTGTGGGCAATGTATGTGGATGCCGATGCGATGAATTCGAGCATGAATATCCTCAACGAGTACCAAGCGGGCTTTGCCCTCAGTCAGAAGGATTATTATGTGGATGAGGACGAACACACCCAACATATTCGTGCGGAGTATCTCAAGCACGTAGAGAAGATGTTTGAACTATACGGTCAAGCCAATGCAGCCGAGAAAGCAGCTACAGTATTGCGACTGGAGACCCGCTTGGCGAAAGCAGCGTTTAGCAATGTAGAGTTGCGCGATCCGATTGCTAATTATAATAAGATGTCGGTAGAGGAATTGCAAAAACTCGTTCCCGAGGTGGACTGGAAGGCATATTTCGCAGGTTTGAACATTGCACCTGACAGCCTATCAGTAGGTCAAATTCGCCACCTCCAAGAGGCAGGCAAGATGCTCCAAGAGGAGTCGCTCGAGGATATGAAGACCCTCTTTACATGGCAAGTCATAGATGGCAGTGCAGACTTCCTCACTGAGGAGATTTTCATGCAGAACTTTGAGTTCTACGGTCGCACTTTGAGCGGTCGCCAAGAACCTACCCCACTCTGGAAACGCGCGGTAGCCATGGTGAATGGCACATTGGGCGAAGCCGTGGGCGTGATGTATGTGGAGAAGTATTTCCCAGAGGAGAACAAGGCGCGTATGCTTGACCTCGTAAAAAACTTGCAAGTAGCACTCGGTGAGCGCATTCAAGCGTTGGAGTGGATGTCCGACGAGACCAAAACAAAGGCCATGGAGAAACTCTCCACTTTCACCGTGAAGATTGGCTATCCTGATAAATGGCGCGACTATACCGCTTTGGAGATTGACCCAAGTTTGACTTATTACGCTAATATCCAACGCGCTGCAAAGTTTGAGCAAGACTATTCACTCTCCTTCCTCGGCAAGCTAGTGGACAAGGACAAATGGTTTATGACCCCACAAACGGTGAACGCATACTACAACCCTGCCACCAACGAGATCTGTTTCCCAGCAGGCATCTTGCAATATCCATTCTTTGACATGAACGCCGACGACGCTTTCAATTACGGTGCGATTGGCGTGGTGATTGGCCACGAGATGACCCACGGCTTTGACGACCAAGGTAGTCAGTTTGATAAGGACGGTAACCTCATCAATTGGTGGACCGAAGAAGATCGTGCACGCTTTGAGGAGCGCACGAAAGTGATGGAAGAGTATTTCAATGCCATCGAGGTTGCACCTGGCGTACATGCCAATGGTAAGTTCACTTTGGGCGAGAATATCGCAGACCATGGCGGATTGCAAGTAGCATATCAGGCGTTCCAAAATGCTCAAGAGGCGAAAAAGGCGAAAGGCGAAGAGGCTATAGGCGAGAAAGATGGCTTTACGCCAGAGCAACGCTTCTTCTTGGCATATGCCAATGTGTGGGCAGGTAATATCCGCCCAGAGGAGGTATTGCAACGCACGAAGTCAGACCCTCACTCATTGGGTATGTGGCGTGTAAATGGCGCATTACCACACATCAACGCTTGGTACGAAGCATGGAATGTAACCGAGGAGTCACCTATGTACTTGGCTCCTGAGAAACGTGTAAGTATTTGGTAAAATAAGAACGCCGCTAGCGGCTGTAGATGGTAGATGGTAGATCGGCGCAAGGCGCCTGTAGATGGTGGATCGGACTTACGTCCTGTAGATCGGCGCAGAGCGCCTGTAGACTACAGTGAAACGATCCACAGCGAGTGTAACGAGCGATCTACAGCAAAGCGATCTACAACGAAGTGATCTACAGCGCAGCGATCTAAAAACACAAACATAT
>JAZREU010000063.1:0-28664 GCA_045660925.1 Paludibacteraceae bacterium
GTATTTGGATTGAGAAGATGGACAATAACCCAGCTTCGTTGATTCCAGAGGAGTTGCGTCAAGCAGGCGAAGGCGATGCAGTATGCGTAGATCTCAACCAACCAATGGCAGATGTTTGCAAGCTTCTAAGCCAATACCCAATCGGTACACGCCTCTCTTTGAATGGTACGATTATTGTAGGTCGTGACATTGCTCACGCTAAGATTAAAGCGCGTTTGGATGCAGGAGAAGGTATGCCTGAATACTTGAAGAATCACCCAATTTACTATGCAGGTCCTGCTAAGACTCCTGCGGGTATGCCTTGTGGTTCTATGGGTCCAACCACAGCTGGTCGTATGGACCCATATGTAGATGAGTTCCAAGATCATGGCGGTAGCCTCATCATGCTCGCTAAAGGTAACCGTACTATCGACGTGACCAACGCTTGCCAAAAGCACGGTGGTTTCTACTTGGGATCTATCGGTGGTCCAGCAGCTATCTTGGCACAAGAGAACATCAAGTCGATAGAGTGCGTAGAGTATCCAGAATTGGATATGGAAGCTATCTGGAAAATTGAGGTGGAGAACTTCCCAGCATTCATCTTGGTGGATGACAAGGGCAATGACTTCTTCAAACAATTGAAGCCTTGCGAGGGTTGCACAATACTTAAATAAGAAAAGAATTAGGAGCTTTGGTAGAAGAGAAGAAGAAAATACGAATTTGGAAGCACTTTGGAGAAAAGTATCGTATCAGTGTGTTTGATGAGAGAACACTGACGGAGCATCTGCATGTAAGATTGAGTGGGTGGATTGTGCTCATCGTGCTGGCTGTGATGTTTTTCCTTACTCTTGGACTTTTTTCTTTGATGATACTTTATACTCCTATGAAAAACTACTTGCCAGGCTATTCCGAAGATATACGTCAAGGGTTAATCAAAGAGTCGGCACGTATTGATTCGTTAGGAACATCCTTGCAATTGCAACGGCAATATTTAGATGTGATCAAGCAAGTGGTAGCAGGCGAGGTGCATACCGACACGATGCAGACGCTGGACTCCATGCAAATTATCATGCGTGAAGAATTGTTAGAAGCCAAAAGTCAGGTGACAGAAGAGTTTATAGCACAATTCGAAGCGAAGGAGAAGGATAATATGCAGTTGTTTAATATAGCAACAACGGTGCCAGTGTTATCATTTTTTCGGCCAGCGCATGGTGTGATCGTTCAGTCGTTTTCGGAGCAAGATAGGCGATATGGTGTTGCCGTTCAGACGCTTAATAACGAGAATGTGACATCGGTTCTCACAGGAGCAATCGTGTGTATCAACTACGAAATAGGCAACACCTATAGTGTGATGATACAGCATGATAGTTATCTGTCGGTATATCGCGGTGTAGAGAAGGTGTTGAAGCAAGTAGGTCAGACGGTGCAAGCAGGTGAGAGCATTGCTATCATGGGTGAGAATCAATTGTGGTTTGAACTTTGGCAAAATGGTAAACCTATTAACCCCGAAGAGGTAATCGCTTTCTAATCTTTTTACGTCCCAGTATGAAACAAATTGCAATATTAGGCAGTACAGGCAGTATAGGTACGCAGACACTGGATGTGGTGCGTCAGCATCCGAACCACTTCTCGGTGTATGCGTTGTCTGCTCACCGTAGTGTGGATTTGTTGATTCAACAAGCGTTGGAATTTAATCCTGCTGTGGTGTGTATAGCCGATGAGAGTTGCTACGCGCGTTTGCGTGATGCACTCAGTGATTTGCCTATAAAAGTAATGGCAGGCATGGACGCTATTGCTCAGATGGTGACCATGCCTAATATAGATGTGGTAGTAGCAGCTATGGTAGGCTATGCAGGTCTGCGACCTACAATGGAAGCTATACGAGCAAAGAAGACCATCGCCTTGGCCAACAAAGAAACGTTGGTGGTGGCAGGCGAGATTATCTGCCGTTTGGCGCAGCGACACAAGGTGGATATCCTGCCTGTGGATAGCGAACACTCGGCTATCTTCCAGAGTTTGGTGGGTGAGTCCCATGATAGTATAGAGAAACTATTGCTTACTGCCAGCGGTGGACCATTCCGCACGTTTACTTACGAACAGATGCAGCATGTGACAGCGGCTCTGGCACTCCAACACCCTAACTGGGAGATGGGCGCGAAGATCACCATAGACTCTGCCAGCATGATGAATAAGGGCTTTGAGGTGATTGAGGCACGATGGCTGTTTGACATACCTGTGGAGAAGATACAGGTGCTGGTACATCCGCAATCGGTGGTGCACTCGGCAGTGCAGTTTGTGGATGGCAGTGTGAAGGCGCAATTGGGTACACCCGATATGCGTATGCCGATACAGTATGCGCTGACGTATCCTGAGCGTTGGCAGAGCGATGTGCCACGACTGGACTTGTTCGCCACGAAGCAACTGACGTTTGAGGAGCCAGACTTGCAGCGATTCCCTAATCTGCAATTGGCATATGATTCCATAGCGAAGGGGGGCAATATGCCTTGTATATTGAATGCTGCCAACGAGGTGGTGAACTTGGCTTTCCGCGAAGGCAAGTGTGGCTTCTTGCAGATGTCGGAAGTGATAGCCGAGACAATGGCAAAGACGACCTTTATCGTCGAACCAACATACGAAGACTATGTACAAACCGACAAAGAAGTCCGCAGAATAGCAAAAGAACGAATCAATAAGTAAGAATAACTATTAACCCTCCGACGGCACGGAGGAGTCTCCCTCGAAAACATCCGAGAAGCTCGTGGCTTCGAGGATAGAGTGGAGGCATCGAGCGCCCAATGACGCAAGGCGTCAGTCAATGCGCGAGATTGCCGAACACGAATGCAGTGGTTACAACTTATACTTGCCCTTAGTATCCTCGTGGTGATTCACGAGTTGGGGCATTTTTGCTTCGCGCGTATATTTAAGGTACGCGTGGAGAAGTTCTACATGTTTTTCAATCCTAAGATTTCCCTAATCCGTGCCAAGAAGATCAACGGCAAGTGGCAGGTGAAGTTCTTCGCACCCAATGTGGAGCCAGCGGCAGTGCCTATGCTGGACGCTATGGGCAACGAGAAGAAAGATGAGAAGGGCAATATGCTCTATCGTCCTATGACCGAAGAGGAATTAGCCGCCTTGCCCGAGGATGACTGGCGTCGTTACCCCGATAATACAGAGTGGGGACTGGGTTGGGTACCTTTTGGTGGCTATTGTGCCATTGCAGGTATGGTGGACGAGACTAAGTCCGCCACCGACCTGCCTACTGAGCCACAGCCATGGGAGTTCCGAAGCAAGAACGTATGGCAACGCCTCTGTATCATTATTGGCGGTATATTGGTGAACTTTGTGGGTGCCTTGCTCATTTTCGGCATGGTACTCTTCACATGGGGACAAGATCGATTGCCACTCAGCCAAATTAATACGGGCTTGTACTACTCCGATATTATGATTAGCGAAGGGTTCCAACAACAAGATAAGATATTGACTATCAATGGTGAAGAGCCCCAAGAGTTGTCTGATGTCGTACAATGGATTATCTTGGAGGGCAAGCGCGATGTCGTGATACAGCGTGGTGCAGACACGTTGGCTTTGACTATGTCAGAGGATTTGGGCAAACGCTATCTGGCATTGCAAAACGACTTTGACCGTGTAGAGCGCGAGAAAGCGCGTGCGGACAAGGGTTACATGAAACGCAACTACGTGTTGGTGTCCTACTTCATGCCATTGGTGGTAGATTCGGTGGTACCTGGCGGTGCAGCATCGTTTGGCGGCATACAGAAAGGGGATAGCATTGTGGGAGTGAATGGTCAGATGGGTCTCTGCCGTGTGCAGATAGATAATGAACTGCTGAAGTACCCATGCGATAGTGTGACACTGGACTTCTACCGTGCGAGCGAACTGATGCACACACGTTTGTTCATAGGCGATCAAGCCATGATGGGTGTGTATATCAAGGGATTGGCGGCATTCTATACGCCTGAGCATACCGATTACTCATTCTTTGAGGCGATACCTGCGGGTATAAAGTATGGTTGGGATATGCTGGTGATGTATGTCAAGCAGTTCCGACTGGTGTTTACCAAGGAGGGTGCACAGTCGGTAGGCGGTTTTGGCGCGATCAGCAATATGTTTGAGTCGGTATGGAACTGGCATTCGTTCTGGCATATGACGGCATTCTTGAGCTTGATATTGGCATTTATGAACTTCTTGCCTATACCAGCGTTGGATGGAGGTTATATCTTGTTCCTATTGTGGGAGATTATCACAGGCAAGAAACCCAGCGATAAGTTCTTGGAGGTTGCCAACACTATTGGCTTCTGGTTACTCCTCGCTCTGCTTATATTCGCTAACGGTAATGATGTATTCAAAGCGTTCTTTTGATTATGGATGGAGTTTTTGTTCATGAGTCATCTTATGTGGATGACAATTGTGTGATTGGCAAGGGCACTAAGATTTGGCATTTCTCGCATATTATGTCGGGTTGCCAGATAGGTGAGGATTGCAATATCGGTCAGAATGTAGTGGTGTCGCCAAGCGTGGTGCTGGGACGCAACTGCAAGGTGCAAAACAATGTGTCTATCTACACAGGCGTTCGCTGTGGCGATGATGTCTTCTTGGGCCCCAGCATGGTGTTCACCAACGTGATTAACCCACGTTCGGCTGTGTCGCGTAAGGATGAGTATAAGGACACTTTGATTGGTCGCGGTGCTTCGGTGGGTGCTAATGCTACTATTGTCTGTGGTAACTCGCTGGGCGAGTACTGCCTGATAGGCGCGGGCTCGGTGGTGACGAAGGATGTCCCTGCTTTTGCGCTGATGGTAGGCAATCCAGCGCGCCGAGTAGGGTGGGTGAGTCGCCATGGCGAGAAACTCCACTTTGGTCAGGATGGCTATGCTACCTGCCCCGCTACTGGCGAGAAATATCAATTGGTCAATGAACAATGTCAGTTATGTGAATAATATCCTCCTACGCGCCCAGCGCGAGAGATCATAGGGCATAGGATGAAAAAAATAGTTTTTTATGATTCAACGTATTCAAACCCTCTACCTCTTGTTGGTAGTTATTCTAGGCACACTGTTGTGCTTCTTCTCTCCTGTACAGTTCCTAACTCCTGAAGCGACTGATTATGTCAGTCTGCTGGCGTTCGACAAGTGGCCATTGGCGGTAATGACTATCGCTATTCCATTGCTGGCATTGGTAAATATCTTCTTGTTCAAGCATCGTTTGTTGCAAGCGCGTCTGAATATCGTGAATGTGATTTTCTGTATCGGTTATTATGCCTTGGTGGCACTGTATGCTGCGTTTGTGGTGAAGGGTTACGAAGCTATTCATGGCATGACGATTGCCGATGCTGATTGGTATATCAATCTATGGGCTGCTATTCCAGCAATAAATATCGTACTGACGATGATGGCTACACGCAGAATACTGAAAGACGAGGCACTTGTTCGCGCAGCTGATCGTTTACGATAACTAATGAAATGAATGCAACAATGTTATTGCATGAAAAAATAAATAAAAAAATGATTTTTTTATGATTTTTCTTGCATATTTGCATTTTTTGTAGTACCTTTGCACGCTGGTTTTGCAGGATTATGGATAAATGAGTGAAAAAACAGCACATATTGTATCGATTGATACATTAGAGTTAGGAGAGCATCTTTTTGATTTTCAATTAGATAACTCTTATTTTTCTGCTATAGAAAATTCTGAGTTGTTGGGTGGAATGGTAGATGTGAAGGTTCGCTTGTTTCTACATGAAGAGGATTTTGCTGTGGATATGGATATCTTGGGTAAGGTGCAGGTGACTTGTGATCGCTGTTTGGATACGATGGATGTGGATGTAGATATCTATGAGGAGGATATGGAGTTGGAGGAAGAAACGAAGCAGTTGGACTTGGCATGGTTAGCATACGAATTGATCATAGTTAATCTCCCATTGGTGCATAGTCACCAAGATGGTGGTTGTAATCCTGAAATGGATACGCTTCTCCAAAACCACCTCTGCACCACATTGGATGATGAAGAATGATATATGGGTGAAAATGATAAAGGACAGTCGTTCTGCGTGGCTGAACAATAGAATGGTAACCCTGAATAACAATTAAAAATAACTAATAAAACAATAAAAAATTATGGCACATCCAAAAAGAAGACAATCGCACACCAGACAAGCGAAACGTCGTACTCATGACAAAGCAAAAATGCCTGCATTGGCACTTTGCCCAAACTGTGGTGCTCACTACATTTATCACACAATCTGCCCAACTTGTGGCTATTATCGTGGTAAATTGGCTGTAGAGCAAGCAGCAGAAGCTTAAGTGTGGCGATTCGGCGTGATACGTCGGAAGACGCACATGCCTTTATTAATCCCAACAAATATAGGCTCTGAGCAACCCTCGGAGCCTATATTTTGAAGAAGACCAAAATCTTGACTTGAGATAACGTATAACCAAACTACAATTGATTTTATTATGTTTGATTCAAACAATCGCACCCCGCGTCGTGGTGGCTACTCGCAAGATGCGAATCCGCGTGAGCGTAATGGCGCACAATTTTCAGCTGACGGAGCCTCTATCCGTCCTCGTTTTAATGCCTCAGCAGAGCGTCCTACTCGTGAAGGTGGTCGTCAACGCCAGCGTTTCACACGCACAGCAGGTGCAACGCGTGTAGAAAAAGTAGAAAATCGTCGTTCGTCTTTTCGTCCAGATAGCGAACACACGAGCGAACGTCAGTTCAAACCAAGGGGGAAGCATAATCCAGGTGTATATTCGCAACGTAAACGCCAAGAATATGTGAAGACCTACGAAGATCCAACTAAACCTATACGTTTGAATAAATATTTGGCAAACGCTGGTATTTGCTCACGTCGCGAAGCAGACGATTTTATCCTTGCAGGTGTGATAACGGTAAATGGCGAAGTCGTTGATAATCTCGGAGCAAAAGTATTGCCTACCGACAAGGTTATGTTCCATAATCAACCCGTTCGTCGCGAACGCAAGGTCTATATCTTGCTCAATAAACCTAAAAATACAGTTACCACTACAGATGATCCTCAAGAACGTCATACCGTGTTGGATATTGTGCGTAATGCTTGTGCGGAACGTATTTATCCTGTAGGTCGTTTGGATCGTAATACTACAGGTGTATTGCTGCTTACTAACGACGGCGATTTAGCAGCAAAGCTAACGCATCCTAAATTCGGAAAAAAGAAAATTTATTCAGTTACTCTCGATCGCGATTTGGAGGAGTTGGACGAGACCACACTTCGTGCGGGCGTGATGATAGATGATGAGAAGATAGCACCAGATGCTTTGGAATTTCCTCAAGAAGATCGCAAGCATATAGGAATAGAAATTCACTCTGGTCAAAATCGCGTAGTACGCCGTATGTTTGAGAAAGTGGGTTATCGCGTAGTGAAACTTGATCGTGTATCGTTTGCAGGACTTACTAAGAAGAATGTGGCACGAGGTAAATATCGCTTCTTGACCCCTAAGGAAGTGGCTATGCTGCAAATGGGAGCATTCGAATAATTAATATGTAGAGGCGCAAGGCAGTTTGCTTTACGCCTTTGCTTTTTTTAGAAATATTTTTTAACAAGCGTAATGACCTAAAAGTCCTTAGTGACCTTGAAGTCCTTAATTTTAATCCTATGAAAAAAACTCTTGTATTTGTAGCAGCAATGCTACTAACGATTTCTCTTTTTGCAGAAACTATGCCCGCTAATGATATGCGTGTGACTTATGTAGGGCGAACGATGGTGGAAGGTACAGATGTTTCATTCGATTGGACTGCTACCTATTTTCGCGTCGCTTTTTCTGGTAATTCATTGTGCATGAGAGCATCAGAAACGAAATGGGATTCTGTGCCAGAAAAAGCAGCAACACGTCATAACTATTATAGCGTATGGATAGATTCACCTACCAGCGAAGACCCCCATCGTATTATAGAAGTACTTGGCAATGATACAGTGATAGAGTTAGTAGATCCAGCATATTTAAAAAGATCTCGTCGTAGTGTGCATGAGGTAATAGTACAAAAACGCACCGAAGGTGAACAGGGAAAAACGACCATTCACGCGTTTATGACAGATGCTAAGGGAAATTTTTTTGCAGCAGAGGCGTTGAAAGAACGTCAATTGGAGTTTATAGGTGATAGTTACACATGTGGATATGGTGTTGACGCTAAGAGCAGTAAGGAGCGTTTTAGTCCTGAAACAGAAAATGCTTCTCGCTCGTATGCAGCTATCGTATCGCGCTATTTTGATGCGGATTATGTGTCGATTGCTCATTCTGGTATGGGAATTGCTCGCAACTACAATTCTAAGTTTAAAGGATGGTGGATGCCAGATCGTTATCTCCAAACATTTGATGAAGACTCTACTGCGGTAAATAGGTGGGATGCTACCAAATCGGATTTTCATCCTGCAATGACTATCGTTTATTTGGGGGCAAACGACTTTTCTACTGCATTAGCACCAAGATACGAGGATTTCCGTAAGCATTACTATCGTCTTTTTGCGTATATTAAGGCGAATTATGGTGATGAGCATCCGATATTGTGTGTTGCAACAAAGACGCATGAGTATTTGTTTGATTATGTGCGTGATTTGGTCAATAATTGCGATATGAAAAATATCCACTATTTGGGTTATTGTCCTGCACAACACCTCCATACTGATGAAGATTTGGGCGCAGATGTACATCCAAACTATAATGGGCAGCAAAAAAAAGCCTATTCAATTATCCCCTATATAGCTACTATTACGGGGTGGGGATTGCAGGATATGCCAGTTAAGTAGTTTAGGTTAGAAAATAGTGTTTGTAGAAATGAAAAAATACTTTTTATTTGCAGCAGTTGTGTTGCTGGCAATTGATATTTATGCTGAGATAATACCAGCTTCTGACTCGCGTGTGACTTATGTGGGGCGTACAATGGTGGAAGGCGAGGATGTATCTTTCGATTGGACTGCAGTCTATTTTCGCATCGCTTTTTCTGGTAAGTCGCTCGCTATGCGAGTGTCGGATACTAAGTGGGATATAACACCAGAAATGGCAGCTACACGGCATAACTATTTCAATGTGTGGATTGATGCACCAATGAGTGATACGCCACACCGTATCATAGAGGTGGCTAATGTGGATACAATCATCGAACTGATTGATCCTGCTTATCTGAAACATTCCAAACAAAAAGTGCATACCGTCATTGTACAAAAACGCACCGAAGGAGAGCAAGGAAAAACGACTATTCATGCTTTTATGACGGATACTAAAGGTACTTTTGTACAAGCAGAACCTATCAAAAAACGCCAATTGGAATTTATAGGAGCCAGTTATGACTGTGGCTATGGCGTAGATGATAATAGTCGTTTGGCAAGATTTTCACCAGAAACAGAGAATGCTTCTCGCTCTTTCCCTGCTATACTATCTCGCTATTTTGATGCAGATTATGTGGTGATTGCACATTCGGGCATGGGAGCTGCACGCAACTATAATTCTAAATTCGACGGCTATCATATGCCCGATCGTTATCTCCAAACGTTTGATATGGATTCTACACGGGCTACTCGTTGGAATGCCAAAGAATCGGATATCCGCCCTGCAATGACGCTTATCTATTTGGGTGGTAACGATTTCTCGGTATCCTTGCAACCCTCTTACGAGAAGTTTCGAGATGGATATTATCGCTTAATTCGTAGTATAAAGGATAATTACGGTGAAGATCATCCCGTTTTGTGTGTGTCTTCCAAAGCACATAGTACTTTGCTGGATTATATGCGTAATATGGTGAATAACTGTCCTATGCCTAATGTTCATTTTATGGCGTGCTGCCCAGCTTTGCACCTATCTACCGATGAAGATCTTGGTGCCAGCATGCATCCTAACTATGTAGGGCATCAGAAGTTTGCATATGCTTATATTCCATACGTGGCAACAATTACGGGATGGGGGTTACAAGATATGCCAGTGAAGTGATTATAGTAGAATTTTTGATAGGGGAAATATCACGTAATTTTTAGTATATACTTGTGTATATTCAAAAAAAATAGTAACTTTGCACCCGCAAATAAGTATTAACACTAAAAACAATATATTGTGAAAACTAACTACTTGAAAAGCAGACATATTGGTCTGACAGAGCAAGACCAACAGCAGATGTTGGATGTAATCGGAGTGAAAAGTGTAGATGAGCTCATCGCACAAACTATGCCAGCGGATATCCTTTTGGATGAGCCATTGGACTTGGATGAGCCACTCACTGAGCAAGAGCACCTGAACACGGTGCACGATATGGCGCAGAAGAATCAACTCTACCGTTCGTATATCGGACGTGGTTGGTACGGCACCATCACTCCTGCAGTGATTCAACGCAATATATTGGAGAATCCCGTTTGGTACACCTCGTACACCCCTTACCAAGCAGAAGTGAGCCAAGGACGTTTGGAGGCGTTGTTTGTGTATCAAACGATGATTAGCGACCTGACAAGATTGCCACTCGCCAACTGCTCGCTGTTGGACGAAGCGACAGCAGCTGCCGAAGCCGTGACCATGATGCGTAACCTACGCAGTCGCGACATGGTGAAAGCTGGGGTGAAGAAGGTATTGGTGGACAAGAAAATATTTGCTAATACCTTACATGTAATGCGCACGCGCGCTAAAGGTCAAGATATCGAACTCGTACTAGTGGATTACGCTTGCGTGACCAGCGATTGGCTGGCGGAGAATGGTCCATTCTTTGGCGCTATCGTGCAGTGCCCTAATGCTGATGGTTCGATTGAGGACTATTCGGCTTTCATTGACGACTGCCATGCAGCAGGCATGAAGGTGAGCGTGATAGCCGACCTCATGGCACTGGCACTGCTCAAACCACTGAACGCAGATATTATGTGCGGAACTGCACAACGCTTTGGTTTGCCAATGGGCTTTGGTGGTCCAACAGCGGGCTATATGGCTACCCGCGAGGAGTACAAACGCGATATGCCAGGTCGTATCATCGGACTGAGTAAGGATACCTATGAGAAGCCTGCTTTCCGTTTGGCACTTCAGACACGCGAGCAACATATCAAACGCGAGAAAGCGACTTCGAATATCTGTACAGCAGAGGCATTGTCGGCAGTGATGGCAGGTATGTATGGCGTATATCACGGTGCAGAAGGTATTCGTGAGATAGCCGAGGGTATTCATGGTAAGTCCGTGTATCTGAGCGAGATGCTTCAGGCATACGGCTATGAGCAAGAGAACACCGAGTTCTTTGATACGCTCAAGATTCGCCATGAGAATGGGGTGGAAGCAGTGCGTGAAGCAGCTGAAGAGTTGGGTATTAACCTCTATTATGACGAGGAGGGTTGGATTGGACTGAGTTTGGATGAGACGGTCACCGTGGATGATATGAATGACCTGATTGAGGTGTTTGCAAACGCATCGGGCAATATGGCGCAATACGAGGATAGCGAAGATGCGTTCGAAGGGCTTTGGGCAATTAACGAAGATAGTGTTCGCGAGGTGGATTACCTGCAAGAAGAGGTGTTCCAGAAATACCGTACAGAGACCGAGATGATGCGCTATATCAAACGCCTTGACCGCAAGGATATTAGCTTGACGCATACGATGATTCCGTTGGGTTCGTGTACGATGAAACTCAACCCTGCGGCTACTATGATTCCTGTTACCTATCCCGGATATATGGGTATTCACCCATTGGCACCAGCAGAGCAAGTGGCTGGTTATATGGAAGTAATGGAAGATCTGGAGCAACAGCTGGCTACTATCACAGGCTTCGTAGCGTGCAACTTGCAACCTACTTCGGGTGCAGCTGGTGAGTATGCAGGACTGGTGACTATCCGCGAGTATCTGGAGCAAAAAGGCGAAGGACATCGCAATATATTGTTGATTCCAGCTTCGGCGCACGGAACGAACCCTGCGTCATGCGTACAAGCAGGCATGGTGCCTGTGGTGGTGAAATGCGATGAGAATGGCAATACCGACCTCCAAGACTGGCGCGAGAAAGCAGAGCAACATCAGGAGAACTTGGCTGGCTGTATGATTACCTATCCATCGACTCATGGTATCTTTGAGATGGCTATCCGCGAGATGTGCCAGATAGTACACGAGTGTGGCGGACAAGTGTATATGGACGGTGCGAACATGAATGCTCAGATTGGCTATACCAACCCTGGCACTATTGGTGCAGATGTGTGTCACCTGAATTTACACAAGTCGTTTGCCAGCCCTCACGGCGGTGGTGGACCCGGTGTAGGTGCCATATGCTGTGCAGCGCACTTGGTGGACGCTATGCCACAAGCAGAGACGAATCGTGTTTCGAGTGCGTTGTATGGCAATGCGAACATGGCACTCATCTCCTATGGCTATATCCGCATGATGGGCGAAGAGGGATTGCGCGAATCGACAGCAGCAGCCATCGTGAGTGCGAACTATATGGCAGAGAAACTGAAAGATGCATACGGCATTGTGTATATGGGTGTGAACGGCAGAGTCGGTCATGAGTTGATTTTGGATTGCCGTCAGTTCCATAGCATCGGTATCACCGAGTCGGATATTGCGAAGCGATTGATGGACTTTGGTTATCACGCGCCTACGCTGAGTTTCCCTGTGCATGGCACACTGATGGTAGAACCTACCGAGAGCGAGAGCTTGCACGAGTTGGATCAGTTTATCGATGCTTTGCTCATTATCCGTGAGGAGATTGCTGAGGTAGAACGTGGCGAGGTGGATAAGAAAGATAATGTGTTAGTGAACGCACCACACCCTGAGTATGAGGTAGTTGCAGACGAGTGGAATCACCCATATAGCCGTCAGAAAGCGGCTTATCCAGCGGAATGGGTAAAAGCCAACAAGTTCTGGATACCTGTGTCTCGCGTAGATAATGGTTGGGGTGATAGAAATCTGGTGGCGAGATTTTGATGGTTTGAAGATTATAGATTAAAGATTATAGGTAAAAGGCGAGAGATTATATGTCAAAAGGAAAAATTCGTGAGCAACTCAAGGGCTATCAGCGCATGAAACCGCTGATAGCTATCAAAGAGTATATAATGATCATCGTTTCCACTATTCCGTATGCGATAGCGGTCAATTGGATTTTGGTACCACATACTATTGTCGGCGGTGGTTTGACAGGTTTGTGTGAGATTATCTATTTTGCCACAGATACTTTTGTGCCCATTTGGTTGAGTTCGTTTGTATGTAATTTAGCGCTTCTGATAGCCGCTTACTTTACGGTAGGATGGCGCTACTGTGTGCGTACTCTATGGGGAGTGTTATGGTACACTATTTGGTTAAAAGTCATAGAGATACCTACAGAACCAGTGGTTTCTGACCCATTTATGGCTGTTATTCTCGGTGGTCTATTTATGGGTTGTTTCTTAGGTGTAGTATTCCTTAATAACGGCAGTACAGGTGGTGTGGATATAGTAGCAATGATCGTGAATAAATACAAGCATTTGCCTATGGGGCGCGTGCTGATGGCATGCGATATTGTCATTATTCTATGTGCCTATTTCTTGCCAGAGATTCATGAGCTTCCATTTGGTAGAGGTTTGGAGAAGATTCTCTTTGGTCTTTGCTATACCTTCATGGCTGGTACTGCTGTGGATTGGGTACTTAATCGCACACGCCAATCAGTACAGTTCTTTATTTTTAGTAGCAAATACGATGAAATAGCCGAAGCAATTATGACACAAGTGCCACGTGGTGTTACATTCTTAGAGGCTCAAGGTGGTTATACCAAACAGCCAGGTAAGGTGATTACAGTGATTGCTCGTCAATATGAGTCGGCTAAAATCTTCCGTTTAGTGAATGCTATTGATCCAAATGCGTTCGTGAGTCAAAGTCAGGTGCGTGGTGTATTTGGTCAAGGATTTGACCCAATGAATAAATGATGAGACCCTTTATACACAAATGGATAGTTATTCAAGATACATACAATACTCAATAGGAAAGGTAATTAAAGAATATATTTTTATCTTTCTTGGATTGTTTCCTTTTGCCTTGATGGTCAATTGGATTTTCGTACCACACAATGTTGTGGGTGCTGGATTGACGGGTATCTGCTCCATTATTTATTATGCTACGCAGGGGCTCTTTCCTGATTTGTTTGCGGAATATGGGGGGGCTATTCCAATGTGGTTGAGCACCTTATCAATCAATGCAGTATTGCTACTGATAGCCATGCTTACGGTGGGTTGGCAGTTCTGTATTCGAACCTTGGTGGGTGCATTGGCATTAGCGTTTTGGTATAGGATAATACCTATGCGAGTGGAGCCACTGATTGCAGACCCAGTCACGGCTTGTATCGTTGGCGGTGTGGTGTTTGGTATGAGTTTGGGCATAGTGATGCTCAATAATGGTTCGTCAGGTGGTACGGATATTGTGGCAATGATAGTGAATCACTATAAGGACGTGTCGTTGGGACGAGTGATGATTATTTGTGATGCGGTGATTATTGCAAGCAGTTATTTTTTACCTATTCCAGAGCAGTTTATGGTAGAGGGCATGGATGTGGTGGATTTCAAAATTAAGCGTATCTTATATGGACTATGTATGACGGTAAGTTATACGGCAGCATTGGACTGGATTATGTCGCGTATGCGTCAGTCGGTGCAGTTCTTTATCTTTAGTAATAACTATGCGGAGATTGCCACGGCTATCAACCAGACAGTACATCGAGGAGTGACTGTATTGGACGGAACGGGATGGTATAGTCAGCAACCTATACGTGTGGTGACTGTGCTTGCACGTAAGCAAGAGAGCCATTTGATTTTTCAAATTATCAAATCTATTGATCCTAATGCTTTTGTAAGTCAAGCCAACGTAAGTGGTGTCTTTGGGCAGGGATTTGATACGATAAAAGGGAAATAGGTCGGGATAGACCATTGGGCAAGTTCTTGCAAAAGTCCACTACTCACCCATGTGAAAAGGTCTATATTTTCCCGAATAGTACAGTAAAAGTTTATTGATTACGATTGATACCATCATAGATGGATTGGCGAGTGGGGTCAATATCTATGAGTAATTCATAGACTTTCTTCTTTTCTTCAGAAGTACCTCCTGCAAAGATGTTCACCAGCTCATCATTCTTAGCATCAAGGAATGTAGCCACCACAAATGTGGCAGGGCGGGCGCGATTAGCCTCTTTCAGCACAGGCAATCCTTCCGCAATGCGTGCACGTGCGTTGGCTATATTATTAATCATTTCGTCCAGACCCAAGCGGTGGTATTCGTAACAAAAGTTACGATATGGCTTAAAAGCCTCGTCCATTAGATTGTTGATAAGTGCGTAGCGATTGCGGTTGCTATCGAAGGCTTTCCATCCTTTTGCTTCCGACTCATCTATAGATGCAGATTGCGCCATAGTTACAATATTTTCGCATGCCTGAAAATAAGGTGTTCCGCCCAGACGTGAGAAAGAGTCCATATCGTAACCAATAATCAAGTAGCAATAATAAGCAATGAGTGCTGTGAGATTAGATGTGAAAGTACTGGTCTGAAAATCCATACGATCGTATTCTTTATATGCGAAACTGAATGTATTATCTTGGAAATTCAGTACTGGTGTAGAGTAAGCAGTGCCGAATACGGGGCGACGGCTTTGGCATGTAAATTCGCATTTGTATATGTCATTCTCTATGCTTTTAACGACCAACATCATGCTACATTCGATGCGTTCTTTGTCTTGGAAGGTCATATCAGTCCATTTAGAATTGTTCACAAATTCTTCAATAGACTGTTGCAAAGTAGTAAATGCAGACTTGTTACTACCTTGTATTTGGTCTGAATTGATAGTGACAGTGCACCGCAATTCTTGAGCGTGAAGCGATACAATGCACCCGAAAAAAAAGATAGTAGTTATAATACGTGCTATTCTCATGGTTGTATAGACAAAATATTGCCCGTTTGTGTGTTAAAATATATATGAGGTAGTTTTTCGGTGTACAATATGTTTTTTGCTAATGGTACGGCAATACCATACTGGGCGATAGGCATAGTAGCAGTTGCAATCACTTTGCCTGCATAGTCAATACTAATAAATGCACTACCTGGAATATTGTAGTAGAGTTGTGAATGTTCGTCTGACGTTTTTTTCTTTGAATCTAAAGGCAGTAGTGATTGACGTTCACCAGTAATGCTTATTCTGAGTGGTTTACCGCTCAAATCATCGGTTGCTACGATGCCAGCATATTGTGATATGCGTACTAATGTGCGCAAGGATACATCTTTTCCTGGTGTATAGTAGATAGTTTTGGTCAGTGTGCGAACAATGCGCTTACCGATAAATAGTTCGGTGAGAGTTTGTTCTTGCTTGTTTAATTCCTCTAAAGTCAATAGTAATGCCTGTCCATCTGCGGGCACGTGTTCCACATCTCCTGCCAAGATATTGAGACGTGTCTCTCTAATTTGATATATCTGTTTTGCAGCCCCCTCAGCCATTTTTGCTGTAGAACTGGCTATCATTTGCTCTTCGAGTAGTGGCATTAGCGTTTCTGTCGGAGCAATAGGTATATCTACTGTGATAGATGTGGTAGGTTCGATAATAGGGGCAGGTACGTTGAATCCATATAGTAAACCGTCTTGTGTGAAGGATAGGTATTGACCTTCTATCCCCCCTATAATCTTGTAGCATCGTTTAGGGTCGATGACAGTATGTGGTGTCATACGAACGGTCTTCAATTCATATCTCGTAGTGGGTTCTGTAACCACCTCACGGACACCTAAATAGCGTGTTGCATACAAAAAGAAAGGTCCTGGTTCGATGCTTATTTCATCATATTCCAGTGTGATGGCCAATTGGGTTAAAGGCATATGATAGACCATAGCTGCTTCACCTTCTTTCACTGTCTGAGCAAAGGTATAGCAGCAAAAACCTAATGCCAAGATGATACAATTAAAAATGCGTTTTTTCATATCGTAAGTAGTTAGTTGTTACTATTGTTGTTGCCATATTTCCCATGCAGCATCTGCTTGCTGGTATAGCATTTGCAATCCATTGATGATGCGTGCTCCACGTGTTGCTCCTTGGTGCAGAAATGCGGTGCATGCGGGGTTATATACGCAATCGTAGAGCAGGTGTGTCGTATTTAGGTGCTGGTAGGGGATTGCGGGCAAACTATCCACATCGGGCAACATACCTAATGGTGTACAATTGATGATTATAGTATTCATCTGCATGATTGCTTTCGATAGATCTTGGTAGTTTATTGTATTGTTGCATCTCTGACGGCTAACGATAGTGTATGTAATACCCATTTTGTTCAGCGCGTACTGAACGGCTTTGCTCACTCCACCCGTTCCTAAAATCAGTGCATGGCGGTCGTGTGGTGTAAGGTGGGGTGTGATGCTCCGCATAAATCCAATCCAATCGGTATTGTATCCCTTTCCTTGGCACACAACGTTCACTGCTCCAATTTTTTTTGCTATAAGATCAATGCTTTGTAAATGCTCCATAATCAATTGTTTGTATGGATAGGTTACATTGAATCCATATAGCTGTTGAATGAGTATGTTGATACTGGTCAGGTCATCAATTTCGTATAACTGATAATCAGCATCAATCCCCTCCTTTGCAAATCTCTGGTTGAAATATTGCGCAGAATAGGAGTGCTCTAAAGGTTTGCCTATTATTCCGAATCTGTTCATCTTTTTTCTCCTTCCATGCTTTCCACTATTACTTTTCCTTTTCTAATTATAGCTTTGTGACGAGGCGCATAGAATATTTTACCGCTTTCTTTTTTGAGTAATGCATCGTATATTTTTTCTATTTCTGGAAAATGATATTCGCGCAGTTGTTCGTATAATTTTACTTTCCCAGCAGCGTTTGTCTCTCTCTCTTCTAACCAATCTACATATCCCTGCATATGTTCTGCTGTGGCTGCGATGTGCTCTATTTCTGCTTTCGAGTAAGATAAGAGTTGCTCTCGTATGGCATTTCTCTTAAATGAGATGTTAGTATTTGTAGAGTCGTCCACCCATGTCAGTTTGCGTATATCTCGCAAATAATGTTCGATATAATCCCTTGTCGTGCATAGCAAAGGTCGAATTACGGGTGCTTCTCCACCCATAGGGTTTGCACTTTGGGGTCTCATACCGCATAATCCACGCAATCCCGTTCCGCGCTTGAGGTTGAGCAATACAGTCTCTGCTTGATCGTTTTGATGGTGTGCCACGGCTATTGCTTGGCAGTGTTCTGCAGTTGCCAATTCGGCGAACCATGTATAACGTAATTCACGTGCAGCCATCTCAATGCTTATCCCTTTTGTTTTGGCGTATGACAATGTGTCAAAATCTCTTACATGTATTTCCCCCTTTTCGCCTTTTCGCCTCATTACTTCAGCTCTTACAAAGGCTTCATCTCTGTCGCTCTCTTCTCCTCGAAGATGAAAATTACAATGTGCAACTATACACTCATATCCTCCTCGATAAAGCACATCCCATAAAGCCATACTATCTGCACCGCCACTCACGCAGACTAAAACCTTATCGCCTCTTTTTAGCAAGTTGTTATCACGAATATATTTTTGTACGCGACGTAACATGAGTACTAAATAATATCTATCTTGTCAATATTCACAATACCATTTACGATGGCATAGATAGTAAGCCCTGCAGTAGAGTGAATATTGAGTTTTCTAACGATATTTTTGCGGTGTGACATAACTGTGTGTGTGGATAAAAATAGTGCATCAGCTATCTCCTTATTGCTCATTCCTTTTACTATCTGTACGAGTATATCTTTTTCACGTTGTGATAGTTCCTCTATCTCTTGTCCTTTCGGTTTATGAGGCTTATTTTGGGTCTGTGCTTGATCGTGTACCAATGCGGGTAACATAATTTCATCCTCGATGGCGCAATGCAATGCCAGTTCGTTTTCAAAATTATATATGTCATAGAGCACAGCGTATAGCAAACGGTTTTGCTCTTGTGCTTGCAACGTATTTTTTTCGCTGTGAGGATAGTATTTGATGATAAGGTTCTTTAGTTCAATAGCCTTTGCTGCTATATGCTGATCGTCAGTTGCATGATGCTCGAAAGAGAAATTGTTCTCATGCTGTATATGTGCTCGAATCTCTTCTACATATTCATCATAGAAACGAATAATCAGCAATGGTATCTTGTTATCACTGCCAGCCAAATTTATGGCTTCGAGCAACATTTGACGAATACGGGGCAGTTGAAAATCCATGAAATATGTATGTGCATTTTCCAAGTATTGTCGCAATGTATCCACATGTATATTATCCTGCTGCTGCACTTCTCTACTGATAGCGAAGTTTACAATTGCTAATAGGGTAGTACAATCTACACCATTTTCTTGGCAAATACGTTCAATACTCTTATCACCCACTCCCAAAGGAATGCCGAAACGATGAACCAATTGCAGCACTTGGTTGTCAGCATTTGCACTCTTTCCTGATGCCCCCATCAGGTCACTCATTTTGTCAGTTGGTTTGTACATAATGGAGATATTGCCTATTTCACCTAATTTATTTTGCCTGCAAAGTTACTACTTTTTTTTCATATACACAACTTTCTCTTTATTTTTCTTGCACATGTGCTTTTTTTGTTGTAACTTTGCAGCGAAATTATGGACAAGTATGAAAAAGGTATTTTTACTACTCAGTTTGTCGTGCCTATCGTTTTTACTGATGGCGCAGTCGAAAAATCAAGCGTATTTGGATTATATAGAGCAGTACCGTGATTTGGCCATTGAGCAACAGCGCAAACATGGTATCCCTGCGTCTATTACCTTAGCGCAAGGCTTATTGGAATCGGGAGCAGGCAAATCGGAATTGGCCGTGAAAGCCAACAATCACTTCGGCATCAAATGTACGGATGATTGGCCAGGAAGGACTTATAAGCATAGCGATAACAGACCAAATGAATGTTTTCGCAGGTATAGCAGCGTGCGCGACTCTTATGAAGATCATTCCCTCTTTCTTAAACGCAAGCGTTATGAGAGTTTATTTAAGTTATCGGTGTCTAACTATAAAGGTTGGGCACGTGGGCTGCGTGAGTGTGGCTATGCTACCGATCCTAAATATCCACAGAAGTTGATCAATATTATCGAATTGTATGAGTTGAACAGAATAACCTTTGACCGTAGATTGGTGCGTTCTGGTGCTGTGAATAGAAAGAATCTACAGTTGGATGATGATGAGCGAAAAGATATGTCTATGGCGAATCAGCAGAACGTTGCTGATCTCGATTTGCCAGCGATGGAAGAACTGGAGTTGTTCCATAATCATCGATCAGGTCGTCAAAATGGTGTGCGCTATATCATTGCAGGACCTAATGAGACATTTGCATCTTTGGCGCTTTTCCTAAATATGTATGAACGTACTTTGCGTCGCTATAACGATGCGCTGGATACACGTGAGTTGAAGGCTGGAGATATGGTGTATCTGTATCCAAAGAAGAAACGTGCTCAGCGTAGATATCCTTATTGCTATTTTAGAGAAGGAGATGATGCGTGGAGTATAGCTCAGAAATATGGTATTAAGATGAAAAGTCTGTACCGACTGAATGGTATACCATTTGGTACGCCTCTGAAAACTCAGCAACGCTTGTATTTGAGATAAGTGTCGGATAGAGAGATTCATAAGGCTCGACCAATAGGCGAACTAATAGCCAATTTTATACATGGTTCGGAACTGGAGCAACCCTTGTTGGAACGCAAGGTGATTGCTCTATTGCCAGATGTGTTGGGCAGAACAATAGTGCAGTATTTGGGGGATAGCAAGATGCAGAATGGTGTTTTATATATGCATATCCATTCTGCGGGTTTGCGGTCGCAATTATTTGAAATACGTTATGACTTGGTGCGTAAGATCAACGAGGCAGTAGGTGCACAAGTAGTGAAAGATATACGTTTGTTAGGTTAGGGAGAATTTAGGTTTTGTCAAGAAAGTGATATATCCGCAGAATATAGAACAGAAGATTGATTTTCAAGTTGTTCGTGATAGCTTGAAGGGTTGTTGTATATCGTCCTTAGGCAAGGAGAAGGTGGATCAAATGCAATGGCAGTCAGACTATAGAGCCGTTCAATCGCTGCTTTATCGTTTGCGTGAGATGATGAATTTACTTACTGATTCTGCGTTGAGTTTTCCTCATGGCGAGATTTACGATTTACGTGAAGCACTTTCGCGTATAGGTGTAGAGGGGTTGTTCATGGATGAGTCGGAGCTGTTCGCATTAAATAAAATGCTTGACTATGCTGCTCAACTGGAGCGATTTTTTGCTTCTCTGGACAATGTGAAATACCCATTATTGAGTCGAGAATTGGGAGTAAGGAATCAGTTGAGCCATATCATCACTACTATTGACCGCATTCTTGACCGCTATGGAAAAATGCGCGATAATGCTTCACCCGAGTTGGCTCGTATTCGCAAAGAAATAACTGCATCGCAGGGTTCTGTCAGTCGTGCACTGAATGCTATTTTACGCCAAGCGCAAGCAGATGGTATCATGGATAAGGATGCTGCGCCTACCATGCGCGAGGGTAGGTTAGTGTTACCAGTACCTCCCGCTTATAAACGTAAGATAGGTGGTATAGTACATGATGAGTCGGCTACTGGTAAGACAGTCTTTATCGAACCGCAACAAGTGGTTGAGGCCAACAATCGCATACGTGAACTTGAGGGTGAAGAACGTCGTGAACGCATACGCATTCTCATGGCTGTCACAGCTGATATTCGTCCGGACATACCTTCTATTATTGCTACAGAAGATTATTTGGCAGAGGTGGATTTTTTGCGTGCTAAAGCGCTCTTAGGATTGGATATCCATGCCATTGTGCCAGAGGTGTATAATCGTCCGCAAATCCGATGGCATGAGGCTTACCACCCTGTGCTATTGCTGAATTTTCGTCGTCAGGGGAAGATTGTGGTCCCGCTTACACTCACACTTGACAACTCTAAGCGAATATTGGTTATCAGTGGACCGAATGCCGGTGGTAAGTCAGTGTGTTTGAAGACGGTAGCGCTGTTACAATATATGTTGCAATGTGGATTGGCAGTACCGATGCACGAGGCGAGTCAGATGGGGATATTTACCCGACTAATGTTAGATATCGGTGACGAACAGTCCATCGAAGACAACCTCTCCACTTATTCATCTCACCTTCGCAATATGAAGTACTTTGTGCGTAATGCCAACGCTGATACGTTGTTGCTCATTGATGAGTTTGGTACGGGCACCGAACCGCTTATCGGAGGTGCTATTGCAGAGGCTGTTCTTTCACAACTCAATGAACAACGTGCTTTTGGGGTAGTCACAACGCACTATGGTAATCTGAAGCATTTGGCAGAGCGTACTGAAGGTATCATTAATGGTGCGATGCTCTATGATCGTGGACAACTCAAACCTTTGTTTCAACTGTCTATTGGGCAGGCTGGTAGTAGTTTTGCTGTGGAGATAGCTCGTCAGATTGGTTTGCCCGAAATCATTATCCAACGGGCGACCGAAATCGTTGGCGAGGAGCATATTGATTACGATAAGCATCTCCAAGATATTGCTCGTGATAAACGCTATTGGGAGAATAAACGCCAAAATATCCGTCAAAAGGAGAAACATTTGGAGGAGAAAATTGCCCACTATGAGGAGCAGATGGCAGGAATCAAAGCCAAGAAACGTGCCATTTTAGAGGAGGCAAATGCCGAAGCAGCCGATCTGCTACGTAAGAGCAATGCTACTATTGAGCGTACTATCCGTGAGATCAAAGAGGCAAAAGCTGAGAAGAAAGCTACCCAAGCCGCTCGACAGAAAGTGGAGACGCTGAAGACGAAGGTACAGGCCTACCCCCAACTCCTCCCTAAAGGGAAGGGAGATAAAAAGGAATCCTCCAAGGCAGAAAAGCAAAAGAATGTTCTGCGTGACTTGAGCGACTTGAAGGTCTTGACAAAGAATCCTGCTAAGTTGATTCAGGAGAGCAATACGCCCAAACCAAAAATGGTTAGCAGCAATGTGGCAGATGAATTACGTCGCCGTAAATTGTCCTTTAGTCGTGAGTTGGATATCCGTGGGTTGCGTGTTGATGAGGCATTAGAGATGTTGATTGCCTATGTGGATGACGCATTGATGGTCAATGCAGAGCAGGTGACTATCCTTCATGGAACAGGTACAGGTGCGTTAAAGCAAGTGGTACGCGATTATTTGGCAGAACGTCAAAAAAGCATGCGTCGCTTGAAATCAGGCGACATTTCTTTCCATGATGGTGATCCTGATCATGGTGGAGCTGGAATTACAATTATTGAGTTGTAAGCAAAAATTCAACAAATCATGACCAATTGCTTTTGTAGATTGTGTAGTTGATTTCAACTCATACACCGAAAACAAATAGATATTTTACAATAAACCCTTGCATAATTCGTGATTTTTCACTACCTTTGCAGCCAAATTGAAAAATAGTGTAGGGTAGTGTAGAATAGCATTGAATTGTACAACTACTACACAGCTGCTAAGCAACTGCTACACAACCATAAAACAACCGCTAAACAACTGCTAAACAATACTATAATGAAAGCCTTAGTTAAACGATATGCCGAGCCTGGGCTCTGGATGGAAGAGGTGCCAATGCCTCAAGTAGGTGTCAACGACGTGCTTATCAAAGTCACCAAAGCTGCAATCTGCGGAACGGACTTGCACATGTACAAGTGGGACGAGTGGTCGCAAAGCCACTGCACGCCACCCTATATCATGGGTCATGAGTTCGTGGGTGTAGCAGTAGAAGTAGGGCCTGGTGTGCGCAATGTGAAGGTAGGTGATCGTGTGACAGCCGAGGGTCATATCGTCTGTGGCACTTGCCGTAACTGCCGTCGTGGCATGGGACACGTGTGCGAGAATAGCCTCTCCGTAGGTATCTTTGGCAAAGATGGTGCTTTTGCAGAATATGTGACTATTCCAGAGAGCAATATCGTGCATATCCGTCCTGAGATTCCAGACGACTTTGCAGCAATTATGGACCCATTTGGCAATGCTACGCACACCGCATTGGCGTTCCCATTGTTGGGCGAGGATGTACTTATCACAGGTGCTGGATTGATTGGTACGATGGCAGCAGGTATCTGCCGCTATGCGGGAGCGAAGAATATCGTTGTGACTGATCTGAACGAGCAACGCCTTGAGATTGCCAAGAAGATGGGAGCGACCATCACTGTCAATGGTTCAAAAGGCGAAACCGTAGAGGGCGCTATGAAGCAATTGGGTATTCGTGGTTTTGATATTGGTCTAGAGATGTCGGGTGCGCCTGCGGCGTTCAACGATATGATTGCGCATATGTACAAAGGTGCGAATATCGCACAATTGGGTATATTGCCAAGTGATACGAAGGTTAACTGGTCAGACATAATCTTCAATGCGCTGACTATCAAGGGTATCACAGGTCGCCGTATGTGGGAGACATGGTATCAGATGGAGCAGATGCTGGTAGGTGGTTTGGATCTGAGTCCAGTGATTACCCACCGCTTCCACTTCGACGACTTCCAAAAGGGCTTCGACATTATGTGCAGCGGCCAATGTGGCAAAGTGTTGCTAGAGTGGTAATTCAACCCTACACAATACTACATAATTCTACCCAATACTACACAACAAAAAAAGCGCACCCCTGCGCTTTTTTTGCAACTTTAACATAAACAACGCTATATGAAATTAGGACTTGTACTGGAAGGTGGTGGCATGCGCGGACTCTATACCGCAGGCGTATTGGATGTGATGATGGATAATCATTTCATGCCCGATGTGGTATGTGGTACCTCTGCGGGTGTGACTTTTGGCGTGAATTTGCTCTCGCAGCAACGTGGAAGGGTACTTCGTTATAACTGTCGCTATGTGGGCGAAAAGCGCTATATCAGTATGTACTCGTGGCTCACGACGGGCAATATGATTAACAAAGATTTTGCCTACGGGCTCTTGCCTCGCGAACTTGATCCTTTTGACGAAGCGACATTTGAGCAATCGCCTGCCGAGTTCTATGCTACCATTACCAACATGCGCACGGGTGAGGCGGAATATGTGCGTATCACTGATACTTGGAAGCAGATGGATGTGATTCGTGCTTCGGCTTCGCTACCAATCATCTGCCAACCCGTAGAATGGAATGGCGAGAAGTACTTGGACGGCGGACTGGCAGATAATATCCCGCTAGATAAGTGCTTGGAGTTGGGCTGCAACAGGGTAATTATCGTACTAACGCGTCCGATGGACTATGTGCGTAACGACCATATCGCACCGCTATGCCGATTAGTTTTTCCACACTATAAGGCCTTGTTGCGAACGATTGAGCAGCGCAATGAAAAGTATAATGCTCGTATTCAGCAGATACTGGAACTGGAAAAACGGGGCGAGGTGTTTGTCATTCGCCCATCGGAGAACAGACCCGTCAGTCGTTTGGAGAAAGATCCAGAAAAACTCCGAGCCCTCCACGCCCTTGGCGTGCAAGATGCCACCGAGCAATGGCAAGTACTAAAGGACTATTTGGTGAAATAAAAAACTTTCGATTTGCGACTACTTAGTTAAAAAGTGTTAAAAAATGGGGGGGTAAAATAATTTGCATAGTTCAAAGAAAAGTAGTAATTTTGCAAAAGTTTTATACCTATGTAATATTTGGCAACCCTGTTTTGTCTAATCTCAACAAATAGATAATCGTATGATACATTTAGAAAACATACACAAGACCTACAACCTCGGCACTCCCAATGCGTTGCATGTGCTGAAGGGCATAGATTTGCATATCAACAAAGGCGAGTTGGTGTCCATTATGGGCTCGTCTGGTTCGGGCAAGTCCACATTGCTCAATATTTTGGGTATATTGGACAATTACGATGAAGGTTCTTATCATTTGGATGGTCACCTCATTAAAGATCTCAGCGAAACGCAGGGCGCACGCCTACGCAACGAGTTGATTGGCTTTGTCTTCCAGAGCTTCAATCTGCTAAATTTCAAGAATGCCGTTGAGAATGTAGCGTTGCCCTTGTACTACAAAGGTGTACCTCGCAAAGAGCGCTATATGCGTGCTATGGAGCAGTTGGAGCGCATGGGGCTCAAAGACTGGGCAACCCACCTGCCTCATGAGATGTCGGGCGGTCAGCGTCAACGCGTGGCTATCGCTCGTGCTATTGTGGGTAACCCTCGTATCCTATTAGCTGACGAGCCAACGGGCGCCTTAGACTCTAAAACCTCTGTCGAGATGATGGATGTTTTCAAACAACTTAATTCTGAGGGCATTACCACCATTATTGTGACCCACGAACAGAGTATCGCGGACGCTACACAACGCATTATTCGAATCAAAGACGGTATTATCTAATGGGAGATCTCTTACGCGAAATATGGGAATCACTGCGGCAAAATAAGTTCCGCACGGCCATGACGGGCTTTGCTGTAGTGTGGGGAATCTTCATTTTGGTTGTCCTCTTGGGCGCAAGCAACGGCTTGGAAAATGGCATGCAAGCCAACTATGGTTCGCGCCGTAGCAACTCAGTAGATATTTGGGGACAATGGCGTTCTGTGCCGTATAAAGGTCTTCCTACTAATAGAATGCTTCGTTTTACCGACAAAGAAGCAAATATTATCCGCCATTTGCCCGAAGTGGAACTTTTCTCTCGAGTATCTGCTCGACACAGCGATGTGGTATATGGCAAAGAGAGTGTCAGTGCCAATATTTCGGGTGTGGAAAGTGATTTTCAGCGCATACACAACAAACCTATTCTGGCTGGGCGCTTTATCAACGAACGCGATCTCCGTGAACATGAGAAAATAGGCGTGATAGATGAGCGTTTAATGGAGAGTTTAGGCACTTCTGCACAACAGATTGTGGGGGAATACGTCAAAGTGGGAGAACTGCGTTTTCGTGTTGTAGGTGTCTGTGGCAGGGGGGAACGTTGGGATGGAGCAACGCTCTACATACCTTTCTCTACGCACCAAAGTCTTTTTAGCACCAATCATAAGTTCGACAAGATGTCGCTAACCATGACCTCTGGTACACGTGATATATACAACAAGGTCAAAACCCTCTTGGCTGGTCCTATGCAGTTTGATAAATCTGACCCCTTTGGTATTGGAGTGTGGAGTCAAGAGGAGTCTGTGGAAGAGCAACAGCGTGTCATGGGTGCTATCCGATTGTTAATATTGATATTAGGCCTTTGTACATTAGTTTCGGGTGCGGTCGGCGTGAGCAATATCATGCTCGTGTCTGTTCGCGAACGCACTAAGGAACTGGGTATCCGCAAGGCGTTGGGCGCACCTCCTTCAACTATCATGTGATCGGTCGTGGGCGAGTCATTGGCTATCACCAGCATATTTGGTTTTATTGGGGTACTTTTGGGTAGTGGTTTAATGTCCTTGGTAGGTGCTATTATGTCCAAAACCAAAAACGCAGTATTTGTAAACCCCTCTGTGGATGCTTGGGCGGTAATAGTCGCCACTCTGATATTAATCGTAATCGGTGTAGTAGCAGGTGCTATCCCTGCCTACCGCGCTATGCGTATCAAACCGATTGAGGCAATGAATGCAGATAAGTAATTGGATGTTAGAGCGCTACGCTGTTAGAACTTAGATAATATGGATTTTTTTGAAGAAATATGGGCTACGATTAGCAAGAACCGCTCGCGCAGTATCTTGACGGGATTTGGTGTCTTTTGGGGCATGATGATGTTGCTCGTGTTGGCTGGTATTGGTCAGTCGCTTGTGAGTGGTATAACTTCCAAACTATCTGGTTTTGCCACCAATTCCTGCTTCGTGATTCCAGACCGTACCAGTAAACCATACAAGGGCTTGCAGAAAGGGCGCACATGGGCTATTCATAGTAGCGATATGCACACTATTCGCCAAGCAGCCAAGCATGCAGATGATATTGCACCTATGTGTTTCGGCGGAAAAATGGAAGTACGTTATGGCAATCTCCACGATAGTTATAACATTATAGGCATTACCTCCGAATATACTGTGATGATGTATATCCCTTTGCTCTATGGTCGCGAAATCAACAATATAGATGTGGCGGAAAAGCGCAAAGTGTGCGTGATAGGCAATGAGATTTACACCAAACTTTTTCCAGAGGGAGGCGATCCTACAGGCAAACTCCTGCATATAGGCAGCATGCAATTTCGCATTGTGGGCGTGAAACAAAAGAGTAAGACACAGGTATATATATCCGGACACCCTGACCAACAAGTGCAATGGCCTATTTCCACGCTGCAACAAGCATACCAATTGGGCGAAAATATCCACCTTATCATGGCAACTGCTCAACCAGATGTAGCCGTATCTATGGTAGAGGAAGAACTGAAGACCATTATCAAAGAACTCTATAGTATTGCCCCCGACGATAACCGTGCTATATACACTCAAAACATGGAAGAAATGCTCAAAGCATTCAAATATCTCGTTATGGGTTTGAGTGCATTGATATGGCTTATTGGTTTAGGAACATTGATTTCGGGTGCGGTAGGTGTGAGCAATATTATGTTAGTCACTGTACGCGAACGTACCAAGGAAATTGGTATTCGCCGTGCGATAGGTGCCAGTCCGTGGGTGATAACCAAGCAGATTTTGGCAGAAAGTACGCTCCTTACGCTCTTAGCGGGCTTATTGGGCATAGTCGCTGCGGTAGGAGTACTGCAAGTAGCTCAACAATTGCTACAGAGCAATGAGATGTTTAGCCAGGATATGCAAATCAGTTTT
>JAZREU010000064.1:0-9758 GCA_045660925.1 Paludibacteraceae bacterium
ATCAAGAGTACCGCTGCCCAATACGCCTACTCCGCAGGCGAACTCAACTACATCTTCTGCCACGATGAGGAGATCCTTGCCGTCAATCAAGAGTTTCTCCAGCACCACTACTATACCGACGTAATTACCTTCGATTATAGCACGCGCACACGCGTAAATGGCGACATTTATATCTCGCTTGATACGGTTGAAAGCAATGCGGCACAGGTAGGCACTACATTCCTGCACGAGCTTCATCGCATCATTATCCACGGTTTGCTTCACCTCACAGGTCAAGCTGACAAAACCCCAGAAACCAAAGCGCAAATGACTGCCAAAGAGGAAGACGCACTCAAAAAAATCGCTCATCTCTTTTGAAACTTTGAAACTCTGAAACTTTTTTTACACAAAAATTTGCACATCTTGCAAATTTTTCTTACCTTTGCCGTCGGTTTTTGTCCGCAAAAGCCGATTTGACCATAAAAACATACTAACTTATATCTAATAAACACAATTATGGCTAAAGTTTATCAAGCTAACGAGATTAAGAACATTGCCCTCATGGGTGGCAGTGGCTCGGGTAAGACTACCCTTATGGAATCCATGCTCTTCGAGTGCGGGGTCATTAAGCGTCGTGGTTCTGTAGAAACACAAACTACCGTCTGCGACTATTTTCCAGTAGAGAAAGAATACGGCTATTCAGTCTTTTCTTCAGTATGTAACATCGAGTTCAACAACAAGAAACTCAATATTATCGACTGCCCAGGTGCAGACGACTTCTGCGGTGGCGCTATCACAGCCCTCCACGTTTCTGATACTGCTATCATCACACTCACCGCAAATGGTGGTGTTGAGGTAGGTACACAGAACAACTTCCGTCGTGCTGAGAAAGCAAAGAAACCGATCGCTTTCGTTATCAACAAGTGCGACCATGAAAACGCTGATTTCGAGCGTACTTTCAACGAACTGAAAGAGACATTCGGCAACAAGTGTACTCTCTTCCAATATCCTATCAAGGCAGGTAAGGACTTCAACGCTGCTATCGACGTTCTCCAAGGCAAGATGCTTGTTTGGAAAGCAGAAGGTGGTGCGCCAGAGGCAAAAGACATCCCAGAGAGCGAGAAAGCTACTGTAGAAGAGATTCGCGCTCAACTCCTCGAATGGGCTGCTGAGTCCGACGAGACTATCATGGACAAATACTTCGAGCAAGGTACTCTCTCTGATGACGAGCTTATGCGTGGTCTTCAAACCGTATTTGCAGAGGGTAGCATGTACCCAGTTATCTGCACCAGCGGTCTTAAGGATATGGGTATCCGTCGCCTCATGGGCTTCCTCGGCGAGATGACTCCATCTGTTGCTGATGCTCCAAAACCATTGACTGTCAATGCAGAAGAAGTAACTCCAGATCCTGCTGCTCCTACATCTGCATTCATCTTCAAGACTTCTGTTGAGCCTCACATTGGTGATGTCAACTATTTCAAAGTAATGCAAGGTACACTCCGCCCAGGTGATGATGTATTGAACGTTGATCGTGGCACCAAAGAGCGTATCTCTCAACTCTATTCTGTGGCTGGTAACATCCGCGTTCCTGTAGAAGAAGTATCTGCTGGTGATATCGCTGCTACTGTTAAACTGAAAGACACTCGCACTGGCAACACATTGAATGCTAAAGATTGCGAGAATCAATATCCTGCTATCTCTTATCCTGATCCTAAGTATCGCCGTGCTATTAAGCCAGTGAACGAGGCTGATTCAGAGAAACTCTCTGCCCTCCTCACTCGTATGCACGAAGAGGATGCTACTTGGGTTGTTGAGCAATCAAAGGAGTTGAAACAAGTCATCGTTTCTGGTCAAGGAGAGTTCCACCTCCGCACATTGAAATGGCGTCTTGAGCACAACGATAAGATGATGATCACCTTCGAGGAGCCTAAGATTCCTTATCGTGAGACTATCACCAAGTCTGCTCGTGCTGACTATCGTCATAAGAAACAATCTGGTGGTTCTGGTCAATTCGGTGAAGTACACCTCATTGTAGAGCCATACGTAGAGGGCGAGCCAGTGAAGGAAGTTTACAAGTTTGGCAACCAAGAGTATCGTATTTCTGTACGTGATACACAAGAGATTCCACTCGAGTGGGGCGGCAAACTCGTGCTTATTAACTCTATTGTCGGTGGTGCTATCGATGCACGCTTTATCCCTGCTATCCTCAAAGGTTTGATGGATCGTATTGAGCAAGGTCCTTTGACTGGTTCTTACGCTCGCGACGTGCGCGTTATTATCTACGATGGTAAGATGCACCCAGTAGATTCTAACGAAATCTCCTTCCGTCTTGCTGGACGTAATGCTTTCGCTGAGGCCTTCAAGAACGCTAATCCAAAACTCTTGGAGCCAGTTTACGAGGTTGAGGTATTCGTACCAAGCGAGATCATGGGTGATGTGATGTCTGACATCAACGGTCGCCGTGGTATGGTGCTCGGTATGGAGACTGAGAAGAACTTCACCACATTGAAGGCATTGGTTCCTTTGAAGGAGATGGCTTCTTACTCTACTACTTTGTCAAGTCTCACGGGTGGTCGTGCTACCTTCACCATGCGCTTCAAGAGCTACGAGCTCGTTCCAGGTGATGTACAAGACAAACTCATCAAAGAGTACGAGGCAACACAAAAGGACGAAGATTAATCAATTATACCATAGGATTTCATATCCTATACAACAACGGAGTGCATATTCAATATATGCACTCCGTTTTACGTATTCTGCTATACCGCTATCTTCTTTCCATATATTACACCTCATATTCCGCGACAAAAGGGGACTACCTATCGGTAGCCCCCACTATATTGTGGTGTATCAATTGCTTAGAGAGCGTTGGTATGCAAAGCCAAACTTGACTTCAAGTTAGCAGCTTTGTTACGGTGGATAATGTTGCGTTTTGCCAATTTATCCAACATAGAACTTACCTTTGGAAGAAGAGCCTCTGCTGCTGCTTTGTCAGTTGTTGCACGCAATACGCGAACTGCGTTGCGAGTAGTCTTTGCATAGTAATGGTTGTGAGCCTTACGGGTTGCCGTTTGGCGAATGCGCTTCAAAGATGATTTATGATTTGCCATCTTGTTATTATTAAATTTATGAGTTTATGTTTTAATGTTAGTTGTAGTGCCACGGGGAATCGAACCCCGCTTTAGAGAATGAAAATCTCTTGTCCTAACCGATAGACGATGGCACCTTATCGAAACACACTTGTCGCACAATTGATTCCTTTTGATAGGCTTCGTGTGCACAAATGTCGAAATCGGCTGCAAAGGTACTACCTTTTTTTGAATTGTGCAAATTTTTCGCAAGAAAAAGCATATTTTTTGTGAAAAAATTGCATATTTGCTAATATTTTACTACCTTTGCAAGCCGAAATAAGATTTTTTTACCTTATTTTGCTTATTGTTGATACATAAACCATATTTACGCAAGAATGAAACAGTTGTGCATATTTATTCTATTTTGTGTTCTCTTTTGTAGTGTAGATACGATTGCTCAAAATGAAACGCAAATGAAACAACCTGATTTGCAAACCACTGAGTTTTTTGACCCTACCGCTAAGAAAAAGGCAGAACCTTACAAATTTTCTACAGATTGGCGCTTAGAAGCGGGCTACGTGCAGTGGGACGAACGCAACCAAGATACTACTACCCACTACCAACATGGCTTACGCGTAGGTGCTACTATCGATTTCAACCTGCCATATCGCTTTAGCATCCAAACAGGTGCCTTAGCTACGCTGACATATGGTATCAACGAACAACATTGGCGTTCTATGAAGCCTGAAAACACGCAAGTGGAACTAATCAACCACCATCTTGTACAATTACAACTAACTATCCCTGTGCGCGCGTACTATAATATTAAGCTATGGAAAAAACTCAACATGTTCTTCTATGCTGGTCCTCAATTACAAATTGGATTGACCAACTACGATATTATAGAAAACCGCATGTCACAACCTACCATACAATGGCTTCAAGAGCAAGGAATAAAGACCACTGATCACGACCGATATATTGAGAAACAACTCTACCGTACCAATGTCCAGTTCGGGCTTGGTGGTGGCTTCGAATGGGATCGCTATCGTCTGCAAGCGGGATATGATTTCGGACTCAACAACCTGCTTCGCACACGTGCATTACCTCATTACAAGAACCACGAATGGGGATGGATGTGTACCTTCTCTTACAAACTTTAAGGGATTTATGGCAAGTCCGTTCTGACGAACAGCATAATACACCCTAAGTGCAAGCCGAGCGCTTATGGGATATTAGCTAACTATATTATTAACTACAGGGGTGCCTCTCACGGCTGAGATTATACCCTTTGAACCTGGGCAGGTAATGCTGCTAAGGAAGTATGAAAAAAATCACTTTCTTTGTATCCGCCGTATTGGCGGCAAGTGTCGTTGCACATGCGCAAACAGACACCACAACCCTCTTCCAAGAACTGGATGAGGTCACTATCAACGCGCCAGTGGCGCAAGTCACTAACAACCACACCGAGCTCATCCAGCATCAGCTCAACCAAAGCAATACGGGGCAAAACCTCCCCTTCTTGCTTTCTTCTACCCCTGCGCTCGTGGCTACCAGCGACGATGGGCTGGGAGTTGGCTACACCTATTTCCGTATTCGTGGAACCGACCACACCCGCATCAACATGACTCTCAACGATGTACCGCTCAACGATAGCGAGAGCCAAACCGTCTTCTGGGTCAATATGACCGACATGGCTAGCAGCATGTCCTCACTCAATGTCCAACGCGGTGTTGGTACCTCCACCAACGGTAGCGCCTCCTTTGGCGCCAGTATCAACATGTCCACCTCGGCAAAGCCGACTCAACCCGCCGAAGGCGCTCAACCTGCGCAGAGCGCACACGACCGTAGCTCCGCTACCATCTCCTTCAACGGCGGTATGTACAATACCTTCCGCGAGATGATCAATGCCCACATCGTGCTGCCCAACCAATGGCGTGCCAACGCCCGATTCTCCAAGGTCAACTCCGATGGTTTTCTCTACCGCACTGCCTCCGACCTCTACTCCTACTACGGCGACCTGGGTTGGTATGGTGCTAAAACAGAGGTAGTTGGCCGATTCTTTGGCGGTAGCGAGAAGACAGGCATGGGTTGGGATGGTGTAGACTATAATACAGCATATGGTATTAATGGAGCAGACCGCCGCTACAACCCAGCAGGAGAATATACAACGACAGCTGCTGACGGATCAGACTCTACTGCCTACTATCCCAATCAAACCGACAATTATGCGCAACAACATGCGCAATTGGCTATCAACCACCGCTTTACTCCTCAATGGTCACTCTCTGCGACTGCCCATTACACCCATGGCGCGGGCTACTACGAACAATACAAACGCAAGAAACTATCCTATTGGGGATTATTGGGCAATGGGCAATTGGCTATAGGTAATGGGGATAGAAAAGCCTACGGCATGTACCGCAAGCAACTCGACAACCATTTCTTCGGCGGTGTACTTTCTGCCAAATACATCTCCGAGCCCGTAGATTTGCAGTTTGGCGGTGCAGCCAACTACTATCTGGGCGACCACTTTGGTACACTGCACTACCTCGAAGATTCGCTTATCATACCTATCAACTACGAATACTACCGCAATAACGCTCGCAAGACTGACGCAAATATCTATGCCAAAGCCAACTGGCGTATCATCCATCGCGCACAAGAGAAACTCTCGCTCTATGCCGACCTTCAATACCGCTATGTCCGCTACGAGCGCAATGGTCTCAACGACGAAGACATGACCGATCTCCCGCTTTCGGTGGACTTCCATTTCTTCAATCCCAAAGCGGGCTTGACCTACCAAAACCGCGGTCACCTGCTCGCTGCTTCTTTCGCTATCGCCAACCGCGAACCCAGTCGCAATAACTACAAAGAGAATGTCCTCTACGATGCCTATACAGGCGAATACACAGGACTCCCTCATGCCGAACGCCTCTACGACTACGAACTGGGCTATACCTATTCCCATCCTCGCTTTGCTGTCGGCGGCAACCTCTACTTCATGGACTATGACAACCAACTCGTACTCACAGGCGAATACAACGATGTAGGGGCATACAAGACCAAGAATGTAAAAGATTCTTACCGTATGGGAGCCGAGATTACGGCGGGCGTGAAGATTACCAAATGGCTGCGTTGGGACGCTAACCTCGTGGCATCACGCAACAAAATTCTCAATTACCACCAGTATATCGACCTTTACGACGACCAAGACAACTGGAATTGGGCGGGACAAGATTCTGTAGTAGGCACTACCACCATTGCATTCTCGCCTACTATCACAGCTGCTTCTCTATTTACTTTTGATGTGGCAGGCTTTACGGCAACGGTGCAAACCAATGTGGTGAGCAAGCAGTATCTGGACAATACCCAAGACGAGAATGCCATGCTTCGTGCGTATTCTACCACGAATTTGAATCTCCAGTACCAGTTGCCTATGCAACAATGGTGTAAGAAAACATACGCCCCCGACATCCGCCTCTTATGCCAAATCAACAATATCTTCAATGCCAAGTATGCCAACAATGGTGGCGCAGAAGCAAGTCGCTTCACCGATGGTAGCCGCTGCTGTTGGTACTATGCCCAAGCAGGCATCAATGTCCATGCGGGCTTCACGGTCACTTTCTAACCTTCCACTTCATCGCCATCTGCCAACACAGATGGCGATTTTTTTATGACTCATCACTTATAGTTTATACCTAAAATTAAGATTCCTTCCCTTTGTACCTTCCCTTTGTACCTTCCCTATTTCTTCCGCGTCAAAGACCAAGGACGAACCAAAGAAGGAATAATCGTTCGAGCCCTTGGGCGAGATAAGAACCAAGGAACATCGAAAGAACTCCGAAATGCAAAAGGTGCTTTTTGTTAAGATTGCCATCTGAAAGAGTTGACTTCATTCCTAAAAAGGTTGACTCCTTTTCTGAAACCATTGACTTATATCTTTAAAAATAATCCTTACACTTTTCACCTTACCCTATACACCCTACACCAGAAAAATCACCCCAAAAGGCGATTTTTCTTGCTCAATCCAAAATAATTCACTACCTTTGTACCCGATTCAGCCAACCCGAAGGGATGGGTGGGTCAAGACATAATGGATTTCGTGCTTTGCAAGTGTCGCATGTTGTAGATTTGTTTCTACAAAATGTTTCATTGAAAAGCAGGAAAAAGGACGTTTTCTGAACGTTATCTTCTACGATCGAACTTCGCAACTTTGATTTACCAGAAGATACCGCAACGAAGCGTCCATGCCGAGTGTATTATACCTATATGCGAAAATGTGTCCGTGAGGGTACTGCGCATATGTCATTATATAATACGCGATTGGCGTGGGCTGGCTGAGTTGCTTATCTTGGTAAAAGGCAATGCGAAGGCCAGATCGTGGGATAAGCAAGAAAGTTTCTCCCACGTCTTTTTTTGTATCCATAACTATAGTATTAACTTTAATGCCGAAGCAGGGAGAGTGGTAGGTGAAGAAAATTATGATGATACAAGAATCTATCGAAAGTGCACAAATTCAACTGACTAATTGTGCCAAGGAATTACTATGTCAAATTAATGAAGTGTGGGAACAATTACAAGCAGAACCCAATGGAAGCTATGCACATGGATTTATTCATTTGCCTCCTTGTTCTGTAAGTTATTGGAATAATCTTAAGAAGTTGGATAGTTTGCTTATAGAGTTAAGCCAAGAAAATATAGAAGGTCTATTTATTCCATTTCATGAGTTTAGACACACCATGAATAAAGAAGGTAGTTATGTAAGAGATTTCACACCTAATAAAGGAAAGAAACAAAATGCAACTAATAATGAATTAAAAAAACTTATGGATGACTCTAATAGTCATATAGGTAGAGATTTATATTCAATTTTCAAACTTAGTAAATCTATAGTAGATGGTAATTCTAAATTAGGTTAAATAAACAAATATGAAAACAATTAAATTTTTGCTGACAACGATAGCGGTGCTATTGGGCAGCGTAATGGCAAATGCCTATGATTTTGAAGTAGATGGAATATATTACAATATTCTATCGTCAACAGATTTGACAGCAGAAGTCACGTATGGTGACAATAAATATACTGGTAATGTAATAATTCCTAGTATTGTAAATTACAAATCAAGAGATTTAACCGTAATAGCCATCGGTGATACGGCTTTTTTACAATGCTATAAACTTACAAATATTATCATCCCTAGTACTATAATAACGGTTGGGGAGGATGCGTTTTATGAATGTAATAATCTAACAAATATTACCATTCCAAATAGTGTAACAAGTATAGGTGAGGGGGCTTTCTCTCTATGCACTTCGCTAAAGGAATTGCGCATTGAGGACGGAGATACAAATCTTGAAATGGCATATGCATATACATCTACAGAACGCGAAGTTCAAAACTCTTCTTATTATTACTATTACTATCATTACGGATTATTCAAAAGTTGCCCTTTGGAAATACTATATTTAGGGCGTAATCTTACTTATAAGATCGAAGATGAAGAATCATCCGATTATCCATACTATTACTACGATTACTATTATTCACCATTTTACCAAAAGACGGAGTTGAAATCAGTAACAATTGGTAACCTTGTTACAACAATTGGAGAAGAGTTATTTTCTGGTTGCAGAACATTAGAAAGCATCATCATTCCTAAAAGTGTAACAAACATAAATAATAATGCATTTGCAGGTTGCACTTCGTTGAAAGAATTGCACATAGAAGATGGAAACACTGAACTGGCAATGGGATATGGCGAATTTAAAAAGTATGAAGGGGGGGACTATTATTATTATGGATTATTTCATGATTGCCCATTAGAATCGCTTCATATAGGTCGTAATCTTGCTTATCGATTTTCTCATTATGAAGGTCTGTATGATTCTCCTTTTGAGGAAAAATCTACTTTGAAATCGGTCATAATTAGTGATAGCGTTGCGGTAATCAGATCAGCCCTATTCCATGCATGTGTTAATCTTACTTGTGCAATAATTGGAAATCATGTACAAGTGATAGAAGGCAGTGCATTCGAAGGCTGTATTAACCTTACAAATATATCCATTCCTAATAGTGTTACTACAATTGGCAACTTTGCGTTCAGCGATTGCTGTAGCATTACTGATATTACAATTCCTAACAGCGTTGAAGAAATAGGTCGCTACGCTTTTCATGGATGTACTTCATTAAAATATGTAAAAATAGAAGATTCAACAAATGCTCTCAATGTTGCCTATTCTAGTAATAGCTGGAGTCATATCTTCTATGAATGCTCGTTAGAAAAAGTTTATTTGGGACGTGATATGAGCAATTCGAATAGAGGTTATGTCTTTGATTCTATTGACACATTAATAATAGGAAATAATGTTACGAAAATAGGAAAAAATATGTTTTGTGAAGGTGCTAATATTTCTAGAATTTATTCTATGTGTACAAATCCGCCAGTTATTGATAGCGGTAATGACTTCACAGAATCACAATATGTTAACACGACTATATTTGTTCCCAAAGGAACATTGACTGCTTATCAAACAGCAGATGTTTGGAAAGATTTTTGGGACATACAAGAGTATGTTTTGGACAAAAAATTCTGTGTCAATTATTATATAGACGGGGAACTTTACGCTGTAGATAGTGTTAAACATGGGGATACAATTATGCCGCTAGCAGAACCTCAAAAGGAGAATTATAAATTCAGCGGTTGG
>JAZREU010000065.1:0-13006 GCA_045660925.1 Paludibacteraceae bacterium
AAAAAAGGCGAGCCGAAGCTCGCCTTTCGCTGTTGTATGATTACTTGCGGCGGTTGCCGTAGCGAGACATAAACTTATCAACACGACCTGCGGTATCCACAAGTTTAGATTTACCAGTATAGAATGGGTGACTGGTGTTAGAAATCTCCAACTTGATGAGTGGATAGGTAGTGCCGTCGATCTCGATGGTGTCCTTCGTGTTTGCTGTAGAGCGACTGAAGAATTGAGTACCATCAGACATATCTTTGAAAACTACAACGCGGTAGCTCTCTGGATGAATTCCTTTTTTCATACTTTTGTTTCCTTTCTTTAGCGCTTATTCAGCAACAACGTTCAACTTAATTTCAGCCTTAACCTCGCGGTGAAGTTTAGCAGTAGCAGTAGCCTCGCCAAGAGTCTTCACAGCCTCGTCAATAGTGATGATCTTCTTATCAACCTCAATACCAAGAGCAGCGAGTGCCTCAGACACTTGAGCGGTAGTGATAGTACCGAAGATTTTGCCATCCTCGTTAGCCTTAGCAGATACAGTAACTACAGTGTTAGCCAATTTCTCAGCCAATGCTTGAGCGTCAGCGAGCAATTTAGCCATCTTGTGAGCTTGTTGCTTGAGGTTCTCAGCGAGTTGCTTGCGGTTGCTCTCGTTAGCGATAACAGCCAAACGACTTGGAATCAAGTAGTTGCGACCATAACCGTCTTTAACCTTAACGATATCGTTCTTGTAGCCCAAGTTAGCTACGTCTTGAATCAAAATTACTTCCATGATGTTTCCTTTCTGATTAAATAGTTAATGACTCAAATTATTTCATCATATCGGTTACATATGGAAGAAGAGCCAAGTGACGTGCTTTCTTAACAGCTTGAGCCACCTTGCGTTGATACTTCAAGCTTGTACCAGTGATACGACGTGGAAGGATCTTACCTTGCTCATTCAAGAACTTCTTCAAGAACTCAGGATCTTTGTAGTCAATGTACTTGATACCGCTCTTTTTGAAACGGCAGTACTTTTTCTTCTTTGCCTCGTTTGTTTTTGGGGTCAAATAGCGAATTTCGTCATTTTGTGCCATGATTAAGCCTCCTCTTGTTCTACTGGTTTAACATTTGCGTTACGACGCTTTTGAGCATACTCAAATGCGTACTTGTCAAGACGGGTAGTGAGGAAACGCAATACGCGCTCATCACGACGGAATGCTGTCTCGAGCTTTGCAATAACCTCAGGTTCTACATCAAATTGCAACAAGGCGTAGAATCCCGTAGTTTTGCCTTGGATAGGGTAAGCCAATTTCTTCAAACCCCACTCCTCATGATTAAGAATGGTACCGCCATTCTCCACGAGAAGTTTCTCGAATTTTTCAACCGCTTCCTTCATCTGTGGTTCAGACAAAACGGGAGTCAACACGAAAGCGGCTTCGTAATGATTTAACATAATGTTTGATTAGTTAATTAAATTGTTAATAATTAGTTATTTATCACTTTATTCACGACGCCTACACACAGCGAGTCGTACGCGAACGCGCGAAAAAGCGTGCAAAGGTACAATAAAAAATGCACATGAGCAAATTTTTTTAGAAAAAAATGCATTTTTAATTAAGTTAGTGCACTTTTTTTTGGATAAATATCTGTTACTCTACTTGAAGTACCAATCCTTTCAGATACTCACCCTCTGGGTGGTAGATATTGATTGGGTGGTCGGCTGGCTGGTGCAACTGATGCAAGATACGCACTTTGCGTCCTACTTGTGCAGCAGCAGAGAAGACTGCCAAACGGAACATATCTTTATCTATCGCTTGTGAGCATGAGAATGTAAACAAGATTCCACTTGGACGGATGGCTTGTATGCCCTTGGCATTCAAGCGCTGATAACCACGCAGTGCATTCTTAACCGCATCGCGGTGCTTGGCAAAAGCAGGAGGATCAAGCACAATCAAATCATACTTGTTCTGATTCTTAGCCATGAACTCAAATGCCTCTTCCGCATATGCCTCATGTGACGCATTTTCGCCAAAATTATGCGCTACATTGCTGCGCACCAAGTCAATCGCCTTTTGACTCACATCCACAGAGTGCACCAGTTTCGCTCCACCACGCAAAGCATACACAGAGAACCCACCCGTGTAGCAGAACATATTGAGTACCTCTTTGCCTTGTGCATAATGCTCCAGCAGCGAGCGGTTATCACGCTGGTCAATAAAGAAGCCAGTCTTTTGTCCGCGTAGCCAGTCGATACGGAAGTCAAGTCCATTCTCTTTTGCCCAGAAATCACCGTTGAAATCGGCCTTTTCTGCACCAATAAGGTAACCCACGCGTTCGCCATCAATACGCGCCTTATGGGGCAAGGTGTCGTCGGACTTATAATACACCTTATCCACCTGTGGAACCGATAAAATAATCGCCTGAGCAATCTCCTCACGATGGTAGTGCATACCGATGGAATGGGCTTGAATCACTGCCGTGTCCGCATAGACATCCACGATGAGTCCTGGCAAGAAGTCACCTTCGCCATGTACAAGGCGATAGGTGTTATTGTTGGCTGTAATCAATCCCAAGGAGTTGCGAACATCGTAGGCTGCACGGATACGCTCTTGCCAAAAATCATGAGGCAATGCACTCACCCCAAAAGCCAAAATACGCACGGCAATAGACCCCACTTGATAATGACCTACGCCTAAGATTTTGCCGTTGGAATCGAGAACTTGTACCACTTCGCCCTCTTGTGGTTGTGCGTGTGGATAGTCCGCATCTAACTGAATACTACGAATAGCACCCGAGAATACCCAAGGGTGGAAACGAAGAAGAGACTCTTCCTTATGTGGTTTGAGGTGTATTGTTATCATTTTCTTGTTGTTTTTTTGCCATCGCTTCCTGTTGGCGTTGGATTTGTTTTTCCTTCTCGATACGTTTGAGTGCTTCCACCGCGCGCTTGGAGAGGGGTTTGACCTGTTGTAACGCCAAATATATACTGAGTGTTGCCCACGCATCGGTAGAAGCATAGCGTGCCTGTTCGGCTGTGAGGTGCGAGTTTTCCCAATTGGTGAGTTGCTGGGCTTTGCTGATTTTCTTGCCAAAGATAATGGCAAAAATCTTCTGCAATCCCATCTCCATGATACCATATTTGCAGACCATCGATTGCAAATCTATGCAGTTGGCAGGTTTGAAATCGCGTCTTCTGCGCAAGCCATTGATGTCATCTTTGAACGCCAAACCTACCTTGCAGATGTCAGAACTAGCAAAAATTTCCGCGATTTCAACGGGCATTCCCACATGCGTCAGGCGGAAGAGATAGCAACGCTCAAGGGTAGAGATTTGCACCAAAGCTGTAGGATAATGTACGCCACGCTTGAAGGATGGTCGTGCTTCGGTATCCACGCCTAACACTGTATGCTGGCGCAAATAAGCAGCAGCATCAGCTACCATATCAGGTTTATCTACGACAATGACTTCACCCTCAAAAAAAGTTAAGGGCAGGGCTTGAATAGCAGCCTTGTCAATATGCGGTGCAAAAGTATTAGGCAAAAAACTGCTCATATTGATCAAAAGTCTTTTTCTTCGCTATTACTTAACAAATGTAACGGACGTAGGACATTGAGCAACTTTTGACCCCAATGCTGTTCAAAACCTTCTAAGCAACTGACCAACGCATCATTCATGATAGCTTCCTCGCGCGTTTGGTAGTTGCGTGCCAAATCTTTTACTTCTTGATATATATCTGCAATATTCTCCGAAATAAACGCAGTGATTGGTTCATCCGAGTAGCGCATATCCTCTACGAAAACCTCCAAGTATGCATCGTCTGAACCTAATTTCTGCGCGATGAATTGGCGCAAGTCTTCATATTCTTGTTCCGTAACAAATCGTTCGGAATAGCCATCTAACTCTTCTGTAGCTTTTGGAACACGACGTGCTTTGAGATATAGCAATGGCAACATACAAAGCATCTTCTCAATAAAATCTGCTCTTTCGTGCTCTGCTGTTTGCTCTAAGTATAAGCACAATTGTACCGCCACCGTCACAAACTCAATGGCTGGCTCCTGATAGACATAATGGGTGTTCTGTTCTTTCATATTCAAAATTTTGTGCAAAGGTAGTAAAAAATTTGCGTATCTGCAAAAAAAGCAGTAACTTTGCAGCAAATATGGTTACATTGATAGTCATATGCGCACTATTATTGGTAGTAAGTGTGTTTTTTTGTCGGGGTCGGTGGTATGCGCCATCGGTCTTGTCTTCGGGTGTGTGGTTGCTCAGTATTGGAGCCTACATACTTATTGACGGCGGAAAACATCCCCTGCATCAAGATACGATTCAGATACTAATAATTTGGATGGTGAGTTTTTGTCTTGCCTGTTGGTGTGTTCAATCTATTTATGTGAAACCATTGCTGCACGGAGTTCATTCTAATAGTACAGCCAGAGATATATACTACTATTTTACTCTTTGTACATTACCGATTATGATTGTGGAGATGATAGTTGTGCTGCTACATAGTAGTGGTGGCAATCCTTTTGCAGCTCTGCGTGATGCCAATGTGTCAGGCGTAAATGGTGTGAGAACGACCAGTTTTTTTGTGGTCTTTTGGATGGTCAGTTATTTGATAGAATTGCATGTGGTGGATAAGAGGAATATAGGGCGAGTGATACTGCTTTTTTTGGTAAATTTGTTTTATGCCTTTATCTCCATGGGTAAGATGAATTTGATGATATTGTTTGTGGCATCAGCAATTATTCTGACAGAGCGAAAAGCGATGAAATTGCGCCATATAGCAATCGGCGGGGTGATATTAATACTCTCGTTTTTGTGTATTCAAATCATACGTGGTTCTTTTACAGATGTAAAAGAGTTCTCGGCTCTATATCTGACGAGTAGCGTGGCTAATTTAGACACGAATGTCGTGCCAGAAAGTGCCGATAAATACGGAGAGAACACGTTTCGTTTATACTATGCCATCAAGGGTAAGTTAGATGGTGGTCGCACACAGCCGATAGATCCGATATTGCCTTTTAGTAGGGTGGAAATAGGTAGGTACGTGTTTGGTTCGAATACCTATACTTGCCTTTATCCTTTCTACAAAGATTTTGGTGTGTGTGGAGTAGTCGTATTTGCTATCTTCTTGGGTGTGTTCTTTTCTTACCTCTTCAAGACATCCGAAGATGGTAGTCAGTATGCATTGGTGTTGTATGCACTGCTATCGTGTAGCATAGTGATGCAGATAATAGGAGATACTTTTTTTAGCGTATTATCGCAAACCATACAATATATGGTAGCATCTTTGATTCCTTATATAATAAGTAAATATAGATTGTTTGATACATTACGAGGTGTCAGGAAGGATGGTTGATATATTGATGGCGACATATAATGGCGAGGCTTTTGTGGAGGAGCAGGTGCGTAGTATCATGTCACAATCTTACACGGATTGGCGTTTGCTGGTGCATGATGATGGATCTGTTGATGCGACTATGGCCATTATCCGTAGCTTGGCAGAGGAGGATAATCGTATTGTGCTGATAGAGGATGATGTGGCGCATTTGGGAGTAGCACGTAATTTTATACATCTGGTAGGATGCTCTACAGCACCCTTTGTCATGTTTTGTGATCAAGATGATATTTGGCTGTCGGATAAGGTGGAGATAATGGTTCGTTTGATGGAGCAGTGTGAGCAGAGTCAACCACAGGTAGTCTATTCTAATGCTTATCTGTGGAATGCCCAGCGAGGGATAATATCAGATAAAAATACGCTGACTTATCCCAGCACGTTGCGGCAAGCTTTATTTCTTAACACAGGTATTCAAGGTGCTTCGGCGTTATTTAATGCTCGCATGCGGGAGTTACTATGCCAGCCACTGGCGCACTATGCCATGCATGACCATGTGTTGCTGCTGTTAGGCATAACGCAAGGTGAGGTTCATTATATTCATCAATCGTTGATGTACTATAGACAACATACCAACAATGTAACTGGTAATGCTCCTGGTAGTATATGGAAGAAAATACTTCTCATGTGGCAAAATAGGTCTGTACCTTTGGTGAGCCAGACTCATTTGCAAGGAGTGGAGGCATTCTATGCGCATTTTAAGCAGCAACTCACAGCGGACGACCAACAAATTATAGAAGCATTTTTGGCTATGCCTATATACGGTGTTATTAGGCGCATGATGTGCGTGTGCAAAAATCACTTTCAATTATTTGACTCGACTGTTTTGCTTTTAATCAAGATGTTAATAAGACGGTATATATGAAACGAATACTAATAGATGGTACCACTATATCACGTCGCATAGACGGATTGACGCAATATATATTGAATGTTGTGTTGCATCTGGATAGCGAGAAGAATCAATACACCTTATTGGTTCGACCCCATGAATGTCCTGAAGACTATCGTCTGCAATTTTTGGCAAAGGGTATATCCATCGAAGAAGCGGATATTGCGCCAATAGGTCCAAAGCGGGATATACAATTTGCATCGTACATGCGAAGGCATACGTGTTACGATGCGGCATTTATTCCGAGTAATCAGTATCCAATAGCATTGCATTTGCCAGCCATATATGTAGTTCATGACCTCATCTATGAGGAATTTCCAGAGCAATTAGGACGTATGAATAGGTTGAAACGCTGGTATTTGCGTATGGTAGTCAAGGTGGGGTTGCAACGCGCTCAACATGTGGTGGCGGTATCTAATTATACTCGTGGCGAGATTATTAGATGTCATGGGAATAGATATGGTGGCAATATACATGTAATATATGAGGGATGGGAACATTTGTTAAATCAAAATTTGGATAAACGTAAAGCATCAATACAGATTGATTTTCAGGATTATATACTATATGTGGGCAGTTCAAGGGGGCATAAAAATCTATCTCGTTTGATTGCAGCAGTCAAGCAGTGTTATCATCATCTACCAGAGGGTACTGGCATAGTGATCGTAGGAAATACGAATATGTTTACCCCCGTACAGATACGTGAAATAGAAGAACTGAATCGTTCAAAAAAAATGATTCAACTTACAGGATGGTTGAGTGGAGAAGCATTGGTTGAGTATTTTAGGAATGCGAAAGGATTGATTTTTCCTTCGTTAAGTGAGGGGTTTGGCATTCCTGTTTTGGAAGCCTATTACTATAAGATTCCGTTGTTATTGAGTAATCAAGCATCATTGCCAGAGGTGGCAGGAGATGCAGCCCTATATTTCAACCCCTACAGTATTGATGATATTGCTAATACTATTGTGCAATTCGTAAGAGAAAAAGACCATAGTGATTTGATTCGTAGGCAGTCTCTTCGTTTACAGCGATATAGTTGGAAAAAAACAAGTAGTGAAATAGAACAATTAATAGAAAGTCTCAAAATATCATGTCGAGGAAAATAGCATTTGTAGGCAATAGTTTGCAGACTATGTGCAACTTCCGATTGGGAGTAATGACAGAATTAGCGCGTGAGGGGTATGAGATAGTAGTCATAGCCCCCCAGGATAGTGATATTACAGTGTTAAAGCAAAATCAGATACGTTTGATACCTGTAGATATTGATTGCAAAGGTATGAATATTTTTATAGATTTGCATTTAGTGAACACATTGAAAAAGATTTACAAACGTGAGCGATTTGATTTGATTTTTCACTATACAATCAAACCTACTATTTATGGTGGTTGGGCTGCTCGTATGGCTCGAACTCCTCAAATATCTATCATAACTGGATTGGGCTATACCTTTATTCGAAAAGGATGGATTAATCGTGTGGCTAAATGTATGTATCGGTTTTCATTGCGTGGCGCAAAAGAAGTGTGGTTTCTTAATCAAGATGACAAGACGCTTTTTGTGGAGGAAAATATTGTGGCGCAATACAAGACTCGCCTCATGAATGGTGAGGGTGTGAACTTAGATAAATATAAATCTATAGCAACTACTCCAGAAGGAACATTTTGTTTTTTGTTCGTGGGACGTGTTCTTTGGGATAAAGGAGTAGGGGAGTTTGTGGAAGCGGCAAGAGTGGTAAAGAAACAATATCCAAAAGTACAATTTAAGATTTTAGGGCAATTAGGTGCCAATAATCCTGCTTGCGTGAATAGCCAACAAATGAGCGAGTGGGAACAGACAGGCGCAATTAAATATGTGGGTGAAACTTCGAATGTGCAACCTTATATAGAGCAATCGCATTGTGTGGTATTGCCCTCTTATCGTGAGGGAGTATCTCGTGTACTATTGGAAGCGGCCTCAATGGAAAAGCCAATTATAGCATCGAATGTGCCAGGCTGTAGAGAAATTGTGATAGATGGAACGAATGGTTTTTTGTGTGAACCTAAAAATAGTAGTAGTCTTATTGCCTGTATGATGCACATGTTATCTCTGTCGGTAGAGGAGAGAAGGAGTTTTGGGCAGAACGGAAGAGAATTGGTAAGGCGATTATATGATGAAAAAAATATAGTCAGGTTATACAAAGATAAGCTGAACGAATTCTTACCAGAAGGATGTTAAACGTATCTATTGTTCTATATCAACCCAATTGGGAGCAAATAAAGCAATTGACCCAAACCCTGCTGGAATGTAGGGATATTCATACTGTCTATTGGATAGATAATTCGCCTGTTAAGCATGAGTCAGTATGGGTATTGGATAAGGTGAACTATATCTTCAATAATAAGAATTTAGGATATGGTGCAGCACACAATATCGCTATACGTGAAAGTATTTACGATGATATTCCTTTTCATTTAGTAATAAACCCAGATATACAGTTAATGCCCGATGTGATTGATACTTTGTTGCATTTTATTCAGCACTATCCAGAGGTGGGATTGGTTAGCCCCAAGGTGGAGTATCCTACTGGTGAACTGCAATATCTATGTAAATTGTTGCCTACTCCATGGGATGTTTTTGGTCGTCGTTTTTTGCCCCGTTGTTGGATGGAGAAACGCAATGAGTGTTATGAGTTGCGTCAATCGGGCTATAATCAAATCATGAATGTACCTTATTTGAGTGGATGCTTTATGCTACTACGCACTGAAGCGGTACGTAGTGTACGATTATTTGATGAGCGGTTCTTTATGTATCCAGAAGATGTAGATTTGACCCGTCGTATTCATCGAAATTATTTAACTGTGTTTTTTCCATATGTAAGTGTGATTCACCATCATACAAGAGCCTCCTATAAATCTTTGAAAATGCTATGTGTACATATCATTAATATGTGTAGATATTTCAATAAATGGGGCTGGTTGGTTGATAAGGAGCGAGATTTATTTAATCATCAAACGAAACAAGCATATATCAAAGATAAAAAAATATGAGCAAAGAATTTTCAATGTTGGCAAAGACCTTTAAGGGGTTAGAGCAAGTGCTTGCAACGGAGTTGGTCGCGTTGGGTGCGAACAATGTACAAATACAAAGGCGAGCCGTTGCTTTTACAGGCAATCTGCGTATGCTCTATATGGCTAATTTCTGTTTGCGTACTGCATCGCGTGTATTGGTGCCGATAGCTACCTTTAAGGCTAAACAAGCAGATGATATATACAATCATGTGAAAGAAGTGGATTGGACGCAGTATATGACAGCTAAAACGACCTTTCAGATAGATGCAACGGTATATTCAGACCTATTTCGTCATTCGCAATTTATCACGTATCGAGTAAAAGATGCTATTGTGGATTGGTGGATAGAGCATGGTGGGATACGTCCTAATGTACAGTTGACGAATCCAGATTTATATTTGAATGTGCATATATCAGGAGATCAAGTGACAGTCTCTCTTGATAGTTCGGGAGAGAGCTTGCATAAGCGTGGCTATCGAGTAGCAAATACGCAAGCTCCTATCAACGAGGCGCTTGCTGCTGGTATGTTGCTGCATGCTGGTTGGACGGGACAAAGTGATTTTTATGATCCGATGTGCGGTTCTGGAACATTACTTATAGAGGCCGCGTTGATAGCACGCAATATTGCACCAGGTATCTATCGCAAAGGGTTTGCTTTTGAGAAATGGGCGAACTTTAATGCGGAACTTTTTGAAGACGTGTATAATGATGATAGTCGTGAGCGGGAGTTCAATCATAAAATCTATGGATCGGATGCGGGATTCTATGCTGTACAGGCGGCTCTTAAGAACGTTCAATTCGCTAATTTGCAAAGAGATATTGACGTCAGGCAAATTCGTGTGCAAGAATTGAAAACAGAACAAGGGAAAACCGAAGGTGCGCTTGTGATGATGAATCCACCATACGGCGAACGTTTGTCGCAGGACAAAGATGTGATGCGGTTGTATCAAGATATAGGAACAGCCTTGAAACATCAGTTTAGTGGCGCAACTGCGTGGATGATTTCAAGCAACGAAGAAGCTTTGAAGTGTGTGGGTTTGCGACCAGCCAAACGTATTCGTTTGATGAATGGTGATTTAGAATGTTTGTTTAATCAGTATGTACTATTTAGTGGTGATAGAAAGACATGGAAGAAATCCTTATAGAAGACTATAATTACCCGCTGCCCGATGAACGCATTGCCAAATATCCATTGGCAGAACGTGATCAAAGCAAGTTGCTTGTATATCACGGTGGTAATATTAAGGAAGATTGCTTTTGTCATATAGGAGAGCACTTGTCTGCAGACTCACTCCTTATATATAATAACACGCGCGTGATACAGGCGCGTTTGGAGTTTCATAAGTCGGTAAGCGACAAAGTAATCAGTATAACTGGTAATCAAGCTATGGGTGCTCGTATAGAGGTTTTCTGTCTTGAGCCATTGATACCACATGATTATCAATTGTCGTTGGGAAGTACGGAAGGTTGCACATGGAAATGCATGATTGGTAATGCTAAGAAGTGGAAGACGGGCGCATTGTCCTTGCCCGTGCAACTGCCCTCTGGCAAAGAAATCATCCTCTTCGCCGAAAAAGGTGAACAAACGGGCAATACCTTTGCTGTGCATTTCTCATGGAATCTAATAGCGAAGCAGTCTAATAGCGAAGTGGTCCAATATCCAATCGCGATGCAGTCTGTCTGCAGTTTTGCCGAAATCCTTGATGCAGTAGGTGAACTGCCTATTCCGCCATATCTCAATCGTAAGACTGAAGAGAGCGATAAAACGACCTACCAAACGGTCTATTCGCGTATCAAAGGTTCGGTGGCTGCTCCTACGGCAGGTTTGCATTTCACGGATAATGTGCTCAATGGCTTGCGCCAAAAAGGAATAAGGACGGCTGAGGTGACATTGCATGTAGGCGCGGGCACTTTTCAACCAGTCAAGGTGGCAGATGCCAACCAACATACCATGCATACTGAGATTATCGCCGTACCAAAATCAACCATTCAGACTATTATTGAAAACCTTGGTCATATTGTGGCTGTTGGAACGACCAGCATGCGAACCTTGGAGAGTCTCTATTTCCTTGGCGTGCAACTGATGCATCATTCTACTCCACATCTTGCTGTAACTCAATTTGAACCATATGAGAGCGCGCATATGCTTTCAACGCACGAAGCATTGCAAGCGATATTAGATTATTTGACTGATATGGAGCAAGATATACTACATGCAGAGACGCAGATAATGATTAAACCAGGATATCAGTTTCGCGTTGTAGATCAGTTGATTACCAATTTCCATCAACCCAAATCCACCTTATTGCTTCTTGTTAGCGCATTTGTGGGAGGAGATTGGCATACGATTTATGACTATGCCCTTTCGCATAACTTTCGCTTCTTGAGTTATGGTGATAGCAGTATCCTAACGCGTAGCGAATGTACGCGAATCCATCAATGTGAATCCTTCAACGCGCAGTCATTAACTATAACGAAGTGAATAAAAATATGATAGATACTCATGCTCATATAGATGATCCGCAATATGCGGAAGGATTAGACGCTTTTTTGGCGGAACAACGCCAAAATGGTGTAGAGGCTATTTTAGTGCCAGGTGTAGATAAGAGTTCGGTGAAGGATGTTTTGGAAGTATGTGATAAGTACCCTCAATACTTATTTCCCGCTTTGGGTTTGCACCCTGAGAATGTTAAAGATGATTGGCAGGAGCAGTTGCAAATATTGAAGGCTGCTGTGGATGCGCGTATGTCCAAGAGCCAAGAAGGAGTCCCATATCCAATAGCGGAGCGTACCATATTCTATAAGGGTCTTATTGCCATTGGCGAAATCGGTTTAGACTACCATTGGGATGTGACGTTCAAAGAGCAGCAATACGAAGCTTTGCGTGAGCAGATGCGTTGGGCAGAGCAATACCAACTTCCTGTGATGATTCATAGTCGTGATGCAACGGAGGATACCTTAAAGATATTGCGTGAGTTTCCTTCTGTCAAGGGAGTGATGCACTGTTTTAGTGGCAGTAGTGAGGTTGCTAAACAGGTGATAGACATGGGATATTATTTGGGAATTGGAGGTGTTTTGACTTTCAAGAATTGTAAGTTAGCAGAGCATTTAGTGGACATTCCATTGGAGCGTTTGATTTTGGAAACGGATGCACCCTATATGGCACCTGTCCCACATCGTGGCAAACGCAACGAAAGCAGGTGGATGTGCTATGTGGTAGAACGCTTGGCAGAAGTGTATAATAGCACACAAGAGTATATAAATGAGGTGACAACAGCCAATGCAAAGGAACTTTTTGTTATAAAATTGTGAAAAAATAAAAAAAAATTGCAAACTATAGTGCATATATCAAATATTTTTTGTACCTTTGCGGGTCGAAAGGTGTATTGCGCCATTTTGTGTGCGGTTGCCATTCTATAAATGTGTTCTTAGATATACATTATAGTCGGTCGAAGACCGATAATCGTGAAAACCTAACGAGGGCTTCGTGAGCCCGAGTTAAGAGGAGCAACGGCGGCAAGCCAAACTCGCAGGGCGAGTTTCTTCTTGCAAGCCAGTTGCGACGAAGGAGAGATGCTCGAGTGGTTGAAGAGGCACGCCTGGAAAGCGTGTAAACTCCAAAAGGGTTTCGGGGGTTCGAATCCCCCTCTCTCCGCAAAAGACTTTTACGAACAATCGAATCTGAGCTTGCTCAAGTGAGATTG
>JAZREU010000066.1:0-5146 GCA_045660925.1 Paludibacteraceae bacterium
GCTGCAACAGTTTTCTTTGCCATAATTGATAGATATTAACAGGTTGATTACTTAGTTGCTTTCTTCTTGTTAGCAACGGTTTTCTTTTTACCCTTGCGCGTGCGGGCATTGTTTTTGGTAGATTGACCACGTACTGGAAGACCAATACGGTGACGAACACCACGGTAGCAACCGATATCCATCAATCGTTTGATGTTGAGTTGTGTTTCAGAACGGAGGTCACCTTCTACTTTGTAGTTAGCACCGATGATCTCACGGATTTTAGCTGCTTGGTCATCCGTCCAATCTTGTACCTTGATGCTTGGGTCAACGCCTGCCTCTGCCAAGATTTTCTTTGCGCTTGAACGACCTATTCCGTAGATATAAGTCAAACCGACTTCTCCACATTTGTTTTGTGGCAAATCTACACCGACAATTCTTATAGCCATAATTATTTACTTTAAGGATATTGTTTTAATTGTTTACCTCTATGAAATGCTTATCCTTGACGCATTTTCATTTTGGGTTCTTTTTTGTTAATTACATACAAGCGACCTTTGCGACGCACTAATTTGCAGTCTGCATTACGCTTTTTTACAGATGCTCTAACTTTCATTTTTAATAGAGTTTTAGAGTTTGTTAAATTATAAAGGATTCGTTCAATTTATTTATAACGGAACGAAATACGTCCTTTGGTAAGATCATATGGACTCATCTCCACCTTCACACGGTCACCAGGAAGAATCTTGATGTAATGCTGACGCATCTTACCAGAGATGTGGGCGATGATAACATGACCACTTTCAAGTTGGACACGAAACATAGCGTTGGACAATGCCTCCGTTACTGTTCCATCTACTTCAATTGCATCTTGTTTTGCCATAATAGTTAATTGGTATATTTTATATAAAACGATCTCCTAAGACTTGCTGAATATAGTCGAATGTAGAGAGTATCTCTGCCTTGCCATTGCGTACGCATACACTGTGCTCATAGTGCGCAGCAGGTTTGCGATCGATAGTACGAGCTGTCCAACCATCATCTTCAAGCAATACTTGGCGACGACCAAGACAAATCATAGGTTCGATAGCAAGTACCATACCAGATTTTAGTACCAGTCCATTGCCACGGCGACCATAGTTGCACACCTCTGGTTCCTCGTGCATGTCACGACCAATGCCATGTCCCACAAACTCGCGAACAACGGAGTAGCCGTTTTTTTCGCAGTGGTTCTGGATGGCGAAGCCTATATCCCCCAAGCGACGACCTGTAATGGCCTGCTCTATACCGAGATAAAGTGCTTCTTTGGTTGTATGCATCAGTTGCAGTGTCTCAGGTGCCACTTCTCCTACTGGGAAAGTGTATGCAGAGTCGGCGTGCATGCCTCCAAGTTCAACCACAGTATCGATGGATACAATATCACCGTCTTTGAGGATAACCTTGTTGGAGGGGATACCATGTACTACTTGCTCATTTACCGAAGTGCATAGTGTAGCAGGGAATCCTTCGTATCCAAGACATGATGGCTTACCACCATTATCACAGATAAATTCGTATGCCACCTTGTCGAGGTCTGCAGTAGTAACACCTGGTCGGATGACTTTGGCTATTTCAGCCAAAGTCCTTCCGAGCAAGTCGTTACTGCGATGCAGGAGCTCTATCTCTTCTTCAGTCTTGAGGTAGATCATTTCGTATTAATATGCCATTGCGCCTGAGCGTCCTTTGATGCGCATGCCAGACTCAAAGAATCCGTCATAGTGACGCATGAGCAAATGACTCTCAATTTGTTGTAGCGTATCCAAGATTACACCCACCATGATGAGGAGTGATGTACCACCGAAGAATTGCGCAAAACTCATGCTAACTCCAAAGAGACGTGCAAAAGCAGGCAAAATTGCGATGATTGCCAATAGGCAAGAGCCTGGCAATGTCAAACGGTTCATAATGGTGTCGATATACTCAGCGGTCTTCTTACCTGGTTTAACGCCAGGGATGAAACCATTGTTGAGTTTGAGGTTCTCGGCCATTTGTACAGGATTGATGATAATCGCAGTGTAAAAATAGGTGAAAACAATAATCAACAGAGCAAATACGAAGTTGTACCAGAAACCATCGTTATCCATGAAAGCGCGAGTGAAAGCACCTGCACTCTCAGCATTGGAGAAACCAGCGAGCGCGATAGGAATAAACATGATTGCTTGCGCAAAAATGATAGGCATCACGTTAGCTGAGTTAACTTTCAATGGGATGTATTGGCGTACACCACCGTATTGCTTGTTACCTACCATACGTTTTGCATATTGCACAGGAATACGACGTGTACCTTGTACAAGCAAGATTGCGAATGCAAACACGAAGAGAAGGATAACAATCTCGAGGATGAACACGATCAAACCACCACCCGCATCATTGAGACGAGAAGAGAACTCTTGGATAATAGCAGCAGGGAAACGAGCGATGATACCAATGAGGATGATAAAGGAGATACCATTACCAAGACCACGATCGGTGATACGCTCACCCAACCACATTACGAACATAGAGCCCGCACACAAGAGAATAGTGGATGAGATAGTGAACCAGTTGAATCCTACCTCAAGCATTTGACCAGCTTGCGCCATTTGCACAGAAAGGTTAACCAAGTAACTTGGACCCTGGAAGAGCAAAATAGCGACAGTCAAATAGCGAGTGATCTGATTCATCTTCTGACGGCCAGATTCGCCCTCTTTCTGCATCTTTTGGAAATAAGGCACTGCGATAGTGAGCAGCTGAATTACGATAGATGCAGAGATGTATGGCATGATACCCAATGCAAAGATTGACGCATTGGAGAACGCACCACCAGAGAACATATCAAGAAGAGCCATCAGACCTCCAGCAGTTTGAGCACGAAGAGCGGTCAACGCTGTAGGATCAATACCTGGAAGAACCACGAATGATCCGAAACGGTAGATGAGCACGAACAAAAGCGTGGTCAACAGACGGTTGCGGAGGTCTTCGATCTTCCAGATATTTTTGATTAACTCAATAAACTTACGCATACTAATTAGATTTTGTTGATAGTACCACCAGCAGCTGTAATAGCAGCCTCAGCAGATTTACTGAAAGCGTTTGCTTCTACAGTGAGTTTTGCAGTCAAAGTACCATTGCCAAGGATCTTAACAAGTTGTGTCTTGTTGATGAAACCAGCCTCATTCAATTCGATAAGACCGATTTTCTCCAAGCCTTTAGCCTCAGCAAGAGCTTGCAGGGTAGCAAGGTTGATAGCTTTGTACTCAACGCGGTTGATGTTCTTAAAGCCGAACTTAGGCAAACGGCGTTGCATAGGCATCTGACCACCTTCGAAACCAATTTTCTTGGAGTAACCAGAGCGTGACTTAGCACCTTTGTGACCGCGTGTAGAAGTTCCACCAAGACCAGAACCTGGACCACGTCCGATTCGTTTTGCGGTCTTTACAGAACCAGCAGCTGGCGTTAAATTATTTAATTCCATAATGCTACGATTTAATTAATTAGTCAATAACTTTAACCAAGTGTTTAATTTTGTTAACCATACCGAGGATAGCAGGAGTAGCCTCATGCTCAACGATGGCATTCATCTTGCGAAGACCAAGAGCCAACATTGTATCCTTTTGCACTTGTGGGCAGCCAATAACGCTGCGTACTTTTTGAATTTTAATAGTTGCCATGATTTTCACAAATTATTATCCGTTAAACACAGTAGATAAGCTCACGCCACGGTTTTGTGCTACGGTGCGTGCATCACGCATCTCGCCGAGAGCAGCGATAGTAGCCTTAACGAGGTTGTGAGGGTTAGAAGAACCTTTAGATTTTGCCAAGATGTCAGTTACACCAGCAGACTCCAAAACGGCACGCATAGCACCACCGGCCTTTACTCCGGTACCGTGAGATGCAGGTTGGAGATAAACTCGTGCTCCGCCAAATTTAGCGAATTGCTCGTGAGGAACAGTACCCTTGAGCACAGGCACTTGGATAAGGTTTTTCTTAGCAGCCTCGGTACCCTTAGCGATAGCAGCGGTAACTTCACCAGCTTTGCCAAGGCCCCAGCCTACGATACCAGCCTCATTTCCTACAACAACGATGGCTGCAAATGTGAATGTACGTCCACCCTTAGTAACCTTAGTTACGCGGTTGACAGCAACGAGGCGCTCCTTGAGCTCCAAGTCTTGGGTTGATTTTACTCGATTCATAACAGTCTCTTTGTTTATTAGAAATTGAGACCTGCCTCGCGGGCAGCGTCTGCCAATGATTTAACTCGACCATGATAGAGGTAGCCGTTACGGTCAAATACAACAGCCTCGATGCCTGCAGCCTTAGCAGCCTCAGCGATGAGTTTGCCTACTTGAGCAGCTTTCTCAGTTTTGGTCATTTTATCTTTGATAGCGAGCGAAGATGCAGAAGCAAGAGTTTTGCCTTGCAAATCGTCGATAACTTGAGCGTAAATTTGGCTGTTGCTACGGAATACAGTCAGACGAGGACGCTCAGCGGTACCCGAAACTTTAGTACGGATAGATGCTTTAATTTTAAGTCTTCTTGCAATTTTCTGATTCATAACTTATTCCTTTCTAATTATTTACCAGCCGATTTACCAGCTTTACGACGAACAACTTCACCTTGGAACTTAACACCTTTACCTTTGTAAGGCTCTGGTTTGCGGAACGAGCGAATCTTAGCGCATACTTGGCCAATGAGTTGCTTGTCAGCAGATTCCAAAATAACGAGTGGGTTTTGGTTACGCTCAGACTTGGTCTCTACCTTAACCTCGCTAGGGAGTTGGAGGTAGATTGGGTGGGTATAACCGAGCGCGAAGTTGAGAGTATTTTGCATACCCGCAGCCATTTCAACGCGGTAACCTACACCGACGAGTTCGAGCACTTTCTTATAACCCTCGCTAACACCTACAACCATATTGTTGATGAGTGCGCGATAGAGGCCGTGCATTGCACGATTTTCCTTCTCATCGTTTGGACGTGTAACGTGGCATACACCCTCTTCTACAGTCACAGTGATGTTAGGATTAACTTGTTGTTGAAGTTCACCTTTAGGACCTTTAACAGTCACGAGGTTCTCAGGGCTAACTGTTACAGTTACACCTGCAGGGATAGCGATAGGCAATTTACCAATTCTTGACATAGTCTTTCCTCCT
>JAZREU010000067.1:0-28968 GCA_045660925.1 Paludibacteraceae bacterium
AGTTTTTGAAACTTCGACACTTTTAAAAACTTTTTATCTATCAAGCAAAAGCCTATCGACGCTCACGCTATTCAGCGTGGGCTTTTGCGTAGAATTTGATAGATAAAGGTAGTCGAAGACCTCAAAAACTCAAATGAAGCGAACAAAAGTTCACGCTTTTTCTGTCTTTATACCCTTTGTGAATAAACAAACAACAATACTAACAATTAAAAATCAAACAGTTATGAAAAAACTTTTATCTGTTTTATCCTCCACCCTTCATGGGGGAGTTAGAGGGGGACTACTTTTCCTGGCCCTCCTGACCACAAGTAGTCTTTGGGCATATGATTTCCAATCAGGTGATTTGTACTACTACATTACCAGTGATACTATTCCATACACGGCAGAAGTCACATATCAATACAGATCTAATATAAACTACTCGGGACTTACAGAAATCACCATTCCATCATCTATTACCAACAATAACATCACTTACACTGTTACAAGTATTGGAGAAAATGCTTTCGAAAATTGCTCTAATCTTACCTCTATTACTATCCCTAACAGTGTAACGAACATCGGATACTGTGCTTTTTATGGTTGCTCTTCCCTCACCTCCATCACCATCCCTAATAGCGTAACAAGTATTGGGTGGAGTGCTCTCTATGGTTGTTCCTCCATTACTTCCATTACAATCCCAGAGAGCGTAACGGGTATTGGTAATGATGCTTTCAAGAATACAGGCTTTTATAATGACAAATCCAACTGGGATGATGGTACCTTGTACATCGATAATTGCTTGATTGAGGTTAATCGGTCCTTATCGGGGGCTTATACAATTAAAGATAGTACTCGAGTAATCGCAGACTATGCTTTTTATCAATGCTATAAACTCACATCTATTACCATCCCTGAAAGCGTAACAAGTATTGGTGGGAGTGCTTTCTATGGTTGCTCTTCCCTTGCATCTATCATCATTCCTAATAGCGTAACAGTCATTGGAGAAGAGGCTTTTAGAGATTGCTCTGTTCTCACATCTATCACTATCCCAAAGGGCGTAACGAGCTTTGGAGAGGATGCTTTTTACGGTTGCTCTTCCCTCACATCTGTAGTGTGGAATGCGACTAACTGTAAAGATTTTTCCGATACATATGCTGCACCATTTAATGGATTTTCAAACATTTCTTTCACTTTTGGTGATAATGTAGAACATATTCCTGCATATTTGTGCTACGGAATAACACATCTTCAGTCTATCGTTATTCCTGAAGGTGTAACAAGCATTGGAGAAAGTGCTTTCGAATATTGCTCTAATCTTACCTCTATTACTATCCCTAACAGCGTAACAAACATTGGAAATTGTGCTTTTGCTGATTGCTCCTCGCTCACCTCTATCACTATCCCTAATAGCGTAACAAGTATTGGTGGGAGTGCTTTTTATGGTTGCTCTTCTCTTGCATCCATTGCTATGTCCAATAGTTTGAAGAGTATAGGAGGGAGTACTTTCTATGGTTGCTCCTCCCTCACCTCTATTACCATCCCAAATAGCGTAACAAGCATTGGATATAGTGCTTTTTACGGTTGCTCTTCCCTCACCTCCATCACCATCCCTAATAGCGTAACAAGTATTGGAGATCCTGATGCAGGTCCAACTACTGCAGTAGGTGCGTTCTATCGTTGCTCCTCCCTTACATCTATAGTTTGGAATGCAACTAATTATGAGAATATTACAGAAAGTGGTAATGCTCCTTTTCGTCACATTCAATCTCAAATCACCTCTTTCACTTTTGGCGATAGCGTAAAGTCCATCCCTTCATATTTGTGTCATGGAATGAAAAACCTTCAATCTATAGTTATTCCTGACAATGTAGATAGTGTGAAATCTTATGCATTTAATGGTTGTTCTTCTCTTAAGTCAGTTCGCATTGGAGAAGGACTAAAATATATAGGTAGAAGAGCATTTTACGAATGTACAGCTATTGAGTCAGTAGAATGGAATGCCATAAATTGCAATGTAAAATTTTATGAGAATGATGTGAATCCTATGCTATTTTATTATTCTCGTGAGCAAATCAGTTCTTTCGCTTTTGGCGATAACGTAGAATTTATACCTCAACAGTTATGTTACGGAATGGATAAACTTAAATCCATAGTTATTCCTAATAGCGTAACAAACATTGGAAAGAGTGCTTTCAGAGGTTGCTCCTCCCTCACCTCTATTACCATCCCAAATAGCGTAACAAACATTGGAAATTATGCTTTCAATGGTTGCTCTTCCCTCACCTCTATCACCATCCCCGAAAGCGTCACGAGCATTGGAGAGGGCGCTTTTGGCGGTAGTACCGCTTCTCTATTAGTAACACTGAAAATAAAGAGTATTGAAGACTATATGCAACGAAAAGTTAATGACCAGTTGTATGAAGCTTCATTGATACTACCGAAAAGAATACTTTCTATCAATGATGTATATGAAATAACCGATATAATTGTTCCAGAAAATATTGATAGTATTAGTGACTACGCGTTTTACAATTGCTACCATATCCGTTCTATTTCGCTGCATGATAATAATAAGTATTTGGGCGAATATGCACTATCGGGATGCACATCGCTTACTTATATTCAATTGCCATACAATATAGAGGGTCTTACAAAAACATCTTTATCAAATAGTTATTCAATCCAAACCATCACAATCACTGCCCCATCAATTGAAGAGTATTGCCAAAGTTACATTAATAGTAATTTATACGACTATGGATTTGCAGAAAGCGTAAAGAGAAATATAGTTATCAATGGTCAAGCAGTAACTGATTTGGTAATCCCAGAACCCGTTACAACCATAGGTGAACGTGTATTCTATAATTGTACAACACTAACATCCTTGACTCTTCCCAAACATGTGGAAAGCATAGAGCGGAGTGCCTTCTATGGTTGTGAGGCACTTGAATCTATCTATCAAAAGTCGATGACACCGCCAACTGTTCAATCCGATGCACTATCTTCATACCCCGTTTGCTATGTTCCTTATGGTTCGCTAAGCGCATATGAAAACTCAGCTTGGGCAAAACAAGTTAGTCATTTTGTAGAAGAACCTCTTAGAGGTTATAAAATATACTATACCACTTCTAATGGTCAAATAATCAACCCTTCTATTTCCGATCCATTCGATGCTGCTATAATGAGTAATGTGTATGAAAATGGTCAAGGTGTTATAGCCTTTGAGGGACCAGTCAGTACTATCAAAGCGGGTGCATTCTCAAATTGTTCTAACCTAACTTCAATTACTATTCCAGTTTCAATAAAGCAGATTGAGAATCAAGCCTTCGCAAACTGTTCTGCTCTTGGTGTAGTCGATGTCAAATGTATAACACCGCCAGTAGTGGGTAACGAGGTATTTACTTCTGCTCCAACATGCTATATCCCTTGTGGTACAAAGTATTTGTTTGAAAATTCAGCATGGTCAGAACAAGTAGGTGAGTTTATCGCAGAAGAGTGTGGAGGAAATAAAATATTCTACACAACTATTGACGGCGATATTATTACACCTTCAGAAACAGTTGACTTTGGTGCAAACTTAATTAGTAATGTATATGAATTTGGGCAAGGTATCATGACTTTTGATGGTCCTGTCACTCATATGGCTGGTTTCTCTAATTGCAAGACACTGACTTCTATAACCATCCCAGAAAGCGTAACTACCGTAGAAGCTTCTTGCTTCGGAAGCTGTTCACTTCTTACCTCCATCGTCTGGAATGCGAAGCATGTAGAGCAAGTAAGATGGGGAGGAGGTTCTTGGCTTGGAGCATCACTACCTATTTACGATTTATTCGGAGGAGTGCGTTCACAAATAACATCGTTTGTTTTCGGAGATAATGTAGAATATATCCCAGACCATCTCTGCTATTACATGGAAAATCTAACCTCAGTTGTTATTCCCGAAAGCGTACAGAATATTGGCACTTATGCTTTCAGTCGTTGCTCCGCTCTTACCTCTGCCGTTATCGGTAACAATGTGAAGACTATTGGTGAGCACGCTTTCTCTTATTGCTCTTCTCTTACCTCTGCCACTATTGGCAAGAGCGTCATAACTATTGGAGAGGAAGCATTCAGAGACTGCTCTGCTCTTACATCTATCGTAATACCAGATAGTGTACTGGCTATTGAAAATAGCACATTCTTTAATTGCTCCGCTCTTACTTCTGTGACCCTTAACAATAGTTTGATAAGTATCTATGATTATGCTTTCATGGATTGCTCATCACTTACTTCTATAACGATTCCTGAAGATGTCACTTATATTGGAGATCGAGTTTTTTATGATTGTTCCGCTCTTACTTCTATAACATGGAATGCACGCCATTGCAATGATTTTTTATCTTACGATAGTTATTCTGATGTATATAAACCAGAACAAAAGTTTGAAGGTTGCTCAATAACATCCTTTATTATTTCAGAAAATGTAGAGAAACTGCCTGCTTCATTATGTTACAAGATGAGCGACCTTCAATCCATTACAATTCCAGAGAAAGTAAATATGATTGGCGATTATACATTCAATGGTTGTACCTCTCTTACATCTATCACTATTCCTGAAAATGTGTATAGTATAGGAGCATCTGCTTTCAATGGTTGTTCTTCTTTAACATCTATCACTCTTCCAGAAAATCTGTATAGCATGGGAGAAAGAGCTTTCAATGGTTGTTCTTCTCTAACATCTATTACTATTCCTGAAAATGTAAGTTCAATAGGGGGATATGCTTTCTCATATTGTTCATCTTTGAAAACTGTTGCTTGGAATGCGATAAATACAGGGGATATTTTGAATTCTAATTCCTATACTTGCACCCCATTTTCATCGTCTCCAATTGAAACACTTGTTATAGGCGATAAAGTGACCTATATACCAGAACGATTCTGCGAAGAATGCTCTACTCTTGCTTCTGTTACTATCGGTAAGAACGTAAGAGAGATTGGATATTATGCTTTCTATAATTGTACTTCTCTCACGCAAATCAATTACACAGGCAATATAGCAAGTTGGTGCCAAATTGCGTTTGGTGGTTTTTCTTCGAATCCTACTTATTACTCTAAGAACCTCTTTATCAATGGAGAAGAAGTAAAGGATGTGGTTATACCTAATACGGTAACTTCTATTTCCGGTTGTGCATTCTACAATTGCGAAAAAATCTCTTCTCTTACTATCCCTGAAAGTGTAACAAGTATTGGTTATAATGCCTTTGCTGGATGCAAAAAACTATTTGATATTTACTGCTATCCGACAACACCTCCTGAGGCACAAGAGAATTCATTTACAAACTACAATGTCAATCTCTATGTGCCTTGTGAGAGTCTCAAAGATTATCAAATGGATATGGTCTTCGGCTCATTCAAGTATATCCAATGCCTCGAAGATACTCCTCCTTCCGAACCACAAGACACTACTATCTACCACCCAACTGAAGATGCAACTATCTGCGAAGGAGATGAGTATTATTGGAGAGGAACGCAGATTACAGAAGCGGGTACTTATACATATGTAGAAATAGTAGAAGAAGAGGACTACATCTACCACAATATCTACACCTTAGAATTGACGGTTCAGCCTTCAGAGACAGTTGTATTGCTTGAAGAAGCATACGATTCCTTCGAATGGCATGGCATAGTTTACACCGAAAGTGGCAGTTATTTCTATGAAGAATGGTGCTATCAAGAAATACTCGAATTGACTATTATTCCTTCTACGGAAACTGCTGTGGACAACATGCAAACGGATAGCGATCATAGCGCGCAAAAGATCCTCCGCGACCAACAAATCCTCATCCTTCGTGACGGCAAGACCTACACCATCATGGGTGCAGAGGTCAAATAACCCACAGCAATACAATAAGAACCTTTGTATAAACATCAAGAGCGGCACGCTTATCGTGTCGCTCTTTTTTCTCCTCTCCCTTCATTTTGTTTTGCTTTTGCCAGTGGTCTGGCATTAGTCCTTGTCTTTCTATGTCCATTTCCCCGAATGTTATTCGGGTACCCTCAAATTGAACGATAATTGACAGAGGTTGCTTTTAATAAATTGCTTTATGAAGATTTTGAGGTTAGTATTGAGCAGATAGTAGTGCGGAGTGAGTGGTGCGAGCACCACGATTGAGCGACAATCTGCTAGATGTCAATAATAAACCAAAAGATCATAAAAGTGTTTAATGTATACGTCCTTTAATGTTACGAGTAAAACATGCAAATTTTAAAAGAAACCTCACATTGACAACCATTGTCTTTAACAAATCCCTGAGCGCCCAATGTGTTGTTTTGGGCGCAATTGTTGTTGAATCAATGTGGTTGGAACACATTTTGAGTCATTTACTACGCTCCCTAAAAATGGGAAATGTTTTGGATAAATTTGCATATCTGCAAAAAAAGCAGTATCTTTGCGCCACATTTTTAATATAAAGTACCCATGAAAGTAATCAATCTATCAGAGCAACCTTCGTTGCTAAACCAGTATCTGAAAGAAATGCGTAGCATACAAGTGCAAAAAGACAGCATGCGGTTTCGACGGAACATAGAACGAATAGGAGAAATAATGGCGGTAGAAATTAGTCGCCAACTAACATACGCTACCGAACAAATACAAACACCATTAGCAATGGCAGAAATGCAAGTGCCACAAGACAAAATTGTATTAGGCACTATCCTACGGGCAGGACTACCATTACACCAAGGGTTTCTCAATATGTTTGACCACGCAGAGAATGCCTTTGTTAGCGCTTATCGAAAAGAAAAAGAAGACGAATATGGAAACACAACACTGGAAATCGTTTCGGAATACTTAGCAGCACCGTCGCTGGAAGACAGGACACTGATTTTGGTTGACCCAATGCTGGCAACTGGCATGTCAATGGAAATAGCCTATAAAGCACTTCTCAGTCATGGCACTCCAAAGCATCTGCACCTGGTATGCGCATTTGCCACGCCACAAGCCATACAGCATCTGCAAGCTAACATGCCAGAGCATGCCACACTGTGGTGCGCAGTAATCGACCCTATACTCAACGAAAAGAAATACATCGTACCTGGTTTAGGTGATGCTGGCGACCTATGCTTTGGCGGAAAATTATAAGATATTGGAAAAGTTTTTTGGTCATTGGCGCAATAGCATACGTGAGCTTGTTGCGCAAACCAAATATATCGATACTACCGCCTATTGATGGTATAGATAAGTGGATACATGTGGGGATGTATCTTCTATTGACGTTAGTGATGTCTCGGGATTGTCAGCGAAGCTGCATAAGCAAAGGTTGGACAAGGGGAATAACAATCATTTTTCCTGTACTTTATGGCGGTTTCATCGAGATTATGCAAGCAAAATTCTGCTATCCTCGCACAGGCGATTGGATAGATTGGTTAGCCGATTGCATAGGAGTAGCGATAGGCGTTGGAATATGTATGATACGACAAATATGGTATGAGAGAAGAATGGCTCAATAGGATAGCTATCACATGGGGTAACCGCACACGGCAACGGTTATTGCGCAGCATATTAGACAACTATGATACTGCGACAGATGCCATAAAGCATCACCCAGAGATGATCAACAGAGAAGCGTGTGCACGCGCTCAAAAAGAACTCGACTTTATAGAGAAACATCGTATTCATGTCTATTATTACAAAGATCAGAATTATCCATATCGTTTAGCTCAATGCGTGGATGCCCCATTAATGCTATATGCTAAAGGTAATATGGATGTGAATCCCAAGCATGTAGTCAGTGTAGTAGGCACACGCATGCCCAGCGAAAGAGGCAAGGATTGGTGCAGGCGATTTGTGCTGGATTTGGCAGCAAAAGTGCCCGACTTGACAATAGTCAGCGGATTGGCATACGGCATCGATGTTATCGCACATAAAACTGCGATAGAATCAGGCATTCCTACAATAATTATTCCTGCACATGGGCTGGATAGAGTCTATCCCGCAGTGCATCGTAACGTGGCAGTCAGAGCATTGGAAAAAGGTGGAATCTTAACAGAATACACTACAGAGACAGAGCCCGAGCGATTTAATTTTGTGGCTCGCAACCGTATTGTTGCAGGCATAGCAGATGCCGTAGTGGTGGTAGAATCAAAAGACAGGGGTGGCTCCCTCATCACTGCACAAATGGCGCAAGACTACAATCGCGACGTGTTTAGCGTGCCCGGCAGGGTGAATGATGACTGTAGCACAGGATGTAATAAACTTATCAAACACCACAAAGCACAACTCATAGAGAATACCGATGATCTGGTGGCTGCAATGCGGTGGGAACATACCCCTAACAACACAATACAAACCACACTGGTAGAGATGCTTTATGACCTAAGCACCACTCAAAAGCAACTATTAGACATACTGCGCGAATCAGAAAACGGAATACACATCAACCAGATTGTGATGGAAACGAAATTAGCCTATAGCGTTGTGTCGTCAGAACTCATGATGCTGGAGGTGCAAGATGTGGTAAGATCAATGCCTGGTGGTATGTGGCGGATAAAGAACGCATGATATAATAGTTTTTTTTATAAGAATTTAGAAAAAGATTTTGCTATGTCGAAAATTTGTTGTACCTTTGTAGCGAAATCCGTGAAAACAAATTAATATATACAAGAATATGAACACTCTTTTGAAAGACTTAGGCGCAATTTTGGTTTTGCTGGGCGTGCTTTGCTTGGCAGTATATTATTTCGGCGTGCAAGTAAATGGCCTATTGGTAGCAGCATTAGCTCTTCAAGTATCAGGTCTGTTTGCTTACATCTTCATTAATAAGCGTTTGAGCTAATTGTGACAATCCGTTTTCGTGACATTCAGTGCTATGCATATCATGGTGTACTGGATGAAGAAAAGCGAGAAGGAAACACCTTTCGCGTAGGTGTTTCTGTTGTTGTAGATGACCCTGTAGGGCTTCAATCAGATGATATTCATGACACGTTGGATTATCGTGCGATAGTGGATATTGTGGCAGCAGAGATGAGACAGCCAGCCAACTTGATTGAGCATGTAGCATGGCGCATCAAGCGACAATTGCAAGCAACATTCCCTACTGCGCGAGAGATAAGGGTGAGAGTGGCAAAAAAATCTCCACCCGTTTCGTTGCCCGTGGATTGGGTGGAAGTGGAAGTATAGAAACCTTATAGAACACGACGCTATGGCAGAATATAACGACGCTATCAAACAGCATTTGACAGACATGTACCAAGATTGGTTCTTGGACTATGCTTCATATGTGATACTCGACCGTTCTGTTCCTGCTATAGAAGATGGTCTGAAACCCGTGCAGAGACGTATCCTGCATGCGATGAAGGCTGTGGATGATGGCAAATACAATAAGGTAGCCAATATAGTAGGTCAAACCATGCAATATCACCCTCATGGCGATGCCAGCATTGGAGATGCCTTAGTGCAATTGGGGCAAAAAAATCTGCTCATTAATTGCCAAGGAAACTGGGGAAACATCTTGACGGGTGATGGTGCAGCAGCACCTCGTTATATAGAAGCACGACTGAGTAAATTTGCGTTGGATACAGTATTCAACCCCAAAACCACGCAATGGATGATGTCGTATGATGGTAGAAAAAAAGAACCTATTCACTTGCCTATCAAATTCCCATTGCTGTTAGCACAAGGCGTAGAAGGTATTGCAGTGGGATTGAACTCAAAGATTTTACCTCATAACTTTTGCGAGATATGCGATGCAGCTTTAGCACATCTGCGCGGTGAGGAATTCCAATTATACCCAGATTTTCCAACTGGAGGTGAGATTGATGTAAGTCGCTACAACGATGGCGAACGCGGTGGTGCGGTACGTATTCGAGCAAAGATTCAAAAGTCCGACGACAACAAAACACTCATCATCACAGAGATTCCCTTTGGAACCACTACGACCAAGATTATCGAAACAATCACGCGCGCTGTGCAAAAAGGCAAGATTAAGGTGCGTAAGGTGGATGATTTCACGGCAGAAGAGGCACGTATAGAGGTGCAATTGGCACCAGGTAGTTCATCGGATAAAACCATCGATGCATTGTACGCATTTACGGATTGCGAAGTAAATATATCGCCCAACTGCTGTGTTGTACAAGATAAAAAACCTATATTCACAACAATAGGTGAATTGCTACGCCTATCCGTGGAGCACACCAAAGGCCTACTCAAATGGGAGTTGGAGATTGCCAAATCAGAATTAGAGGAGCAGTATTTCTACACATCATTGGAGAAGATCTTTATCGAAAATCGCATCTACAAAGATGAAGGCTACGAAACCGCTCCCGACAAAGAAAAACTGATTTCCTTTGTAGATAAGGCTTTGGAACCTTGGAAAGAAAAGTTGATTCGTGAAGTCCGCCGAGAAGATATTGAGCGATTATTTGAAATTCGCATGATTCGCATCACTCGCTTCGACTCGAAGAAAGCTGATGAATTGATGCGTGATCTTGACAAAAAAATTAAAGCTACTATCAAGAATCTCAAATACCTTAATGACTATACAATAGCGTGGTTTGAACAGTTGAAGAACAAGTATGGTCATCTGTATCCGCGTCGAACAGAGGTTCGCAACTTCGCAAACATCAATATCAAGACGGTGGTTGAAGCCAACGAAAAACTATATATCAATCGCGCAGAAGGATTTATCGGAACAGGATTGAAGAAAGATGAATACCTATTCAATTGTTCGGATATTGATGAGGTAATCATTTTCCACAAAAACGGAAAATATAAAGTAGTGAAGGTATCCGACAAAGTATTCGTTGGAAGCGACATTATCCATATTGACATCTTCCGAAAAAACGATCTACGCACTATATACAACGCCATTTATCGCGATGGTAAAAAAGGTATATACTACATGAAGCGTTTCGCAGTTACGGGTGTGGCTCGCGACAAAGAATACGACTTAACTCAAGGCAAAGCAGACTCGCGCGTGATGTATTTTACAGCCAATCCGAATGGTGAGGCAGAGGTGATTCGTATTCAGCTCAAGCCTGCATTACACCTAAAGAAAATGGAGGTAATTAAGGACCTGAGCGAATTGGCTATCAAGAGTCGTACCGCACGCGGCAATGTGCTGACAAAATATGAGGTGAAATCCATTACATTGAAGCAAAAAGGTCACTCCACCTTGGGTGGACGCAAAGTATGGTTCGATCCTGATATATTACGCCTGAACTACGACGGACAAGGAACATACCTTGGTGAATTTGTAGAAGAAGACCGCATATTAGTAATTACCAACAATGGCGGATACTACTTGACTAATTTTGATTTGACAGCTCACTTTGACCAAAACATCTGGCGTATTGAAAAATTCAATAGTGAGAAAGTGTGGTCATTAGCAATGTGGAATGCAGATTTGGGATATTACTATGGTAAGAGATTCCTATTTGATGCACAGCCAAAACTGCAAAATATGCTGGGTGAGAATAGTGATAGTAAAATCATCATACTTTCAGATTGCGAAGAAGCAGTATTCCGTATCCATTTTGTGGACGAAACGAGAATGGATTTAGATGTAAATATGTCCGAATTCATCGAAGCAAAATCACCCAAAGCTAAAGGCAAACGCTTCTCCACTTTAGATATAGCAACGATTGAAGACGTTACACCAGAACCCGAAGTAGTGAAAGATACTATTGAAGAGGAAGATGGAGATGGAGAAATGGAAGAGATAAAAGACGTTTCTAACAACGATACTCCAGCAGTACAGAATGTAGCAAATGTACCATTTACTATCACCAATGAAATACCAGAGGATAGTAAACCAGTGGAAGAACAATTGAGTTTATTTTAAGTGCATAATAAAAAAAAGAGTCAATCGACTCTTTTTTTCATTCCTTGTTGTACCTGAGTACGCAAGTATTCCATTGCTTCATTGATGTCTGCAAACTGTGACAAATCAATGGGCTTACCTATATTCAAATGCACGCGCGCGTGAGGAGAGACATAAAAATGATTACGTGGCATAGCATCATAAAAACCACTCAATGAAATTGGTACCACAGGAAGATTCAAATCCATTGCAATCTTGAAAGCACCCTGCTTAAATCGCCCCATTTCACCTGTTTTCGTTCGAGTTCCCTCTGGAAAAATAACAGTGGATATACCATCTACCAACTCTTTTTTTATTAATTCCATACTCTGCAATGCAGCACGTGGATTAGTACGATCCACAAAAATATGTCCAGCGACCTTACAAGCAGTACCCACAAACGGCACCTTTCGTAACTCCTTTTTCATGAGCCACTTGAAGTTATTAGGAAGCCATCCATAGACAGCAAATACATCCAAAAAGGATTGGTGATTTGCTACAAACACATAGGATTGTTTAGGATTTACATTCTCTTTGCCCGTTACTTTGATGGGAACAAGCAAGAACCACAATACACTGCGCGACCAAAAGACCTGCACTGCACGAGGAGCCTTGCCATTTTTCCAAGGAAAACACACAATCGTAAATAGAGCGGTAAATAATGTCGCTACAATAATTAAAGGAAAACCAATTAGGTATTGATACAAAATGTACAAAATTTTCATATTTGAAAAATATTAAAAGTTAGTATATTTATGATGTTAAAATTTCAGCTTATGCATAAAGCCACGATAGAGAGCACAAATACGTCTGATCTCATCCCAAGTATCTTCTGACAGCTTCGTTCCTACGATTTCAACGACACGTCCTGCTGCTATTGTACCTATCTCGCCACAGCGTCGAAGATCAAATCCATCGGAAAGCGCATGCAAGAATCCACCTGCATACAAATCGCCAGCACCTGTCGAATCAAGACAATTGGAAGTAATGGCACCTATATGGTGAAGTTGAATACCTTGGCGTACATATGAACCACGTTTGCCGACTTTTACAACAGCAATATCGCATTGAGTAGCGATATTCTCCGCCGACTCTTCAGGATTAAGGTGAGTGTAAGCAAACGATTCATCCTCATTAGCAAAAACAATATCTACATATTTATATATAAGGTCTTTGAGGAATTGATGATTCTCATTCACCACATTATAACTTGCTAAGTCCAAAGAAACAGTACACCCTTGCTCTTTGGCAGTACAAAGAGCTTTCTCAATCAGCGCATGATCTTGCACAAGATACCCCTCCACATGGCATATATCGTATCCCACAAAAGCTTCCTTTCGAATATCCTCAGCCTTAAGATCAGCTGCTGCACCAAGATATGTACAAAAAGTTCGCTCGCCATCAGGAGTTATTAAAACAATACAACAACCTGACATTAAGGAGGAAGTAAGCAAAATCGGCTTGACATTATTCTTAATCAAGTCTTCTCGATAAAACTTACCTACTTCATCGTTTCCAATTTTACCAATAAAAGCTGCTTTTCCACCTAATTGTGCAATCGTAGTAACAGTATTGGACGCACTACCTCCTGCTACAAGATGCTTACGCACGGAAATAAATCGCGTCTGAATACGTTCTAACTGTTCTGCATCAATGAGATTCATACTTCCTTTCGGAACACCAATTTCTCGCAAGTCACCTTCCGATACTTGTAGCAAGATATCGGTCAATGCGTTTCCTAAACCTAAAACTCGTTTCATTTTATATTTTTGCGTTATTATTTGCTATTTTATAGGCAAAAAGTGCTATTTTGGGGGTAAAAATCAAAAATTTTTGCAAAGATAGTAATTTTTTTTCAAAAAAACTTGCTCATATCAAAAAAAAGCAGTAATTTTGCACCCGATTTCGGAACTGACATGGTTTTCGGAGTCAAAAAATACTGCTTCCTTAGCTCAGTCGGTTAGAGCATCTGACTGTTAATCAGGGGGTCCAAGGTTCAAGTCCTTGAGGGAGCGCGAGTGTGGTAACTAAATTTGGTTACCACACTTTTTTTTCACAACTATTGCATATGTTGGTAAAAAGTCGTATCTTTGCAACTCGTAGTACAACATTGTTCCCTTATCAATGAACAAACTATGATAAAACAAATTACCCTCAAAATGACACAGAAAGAAAACTTTCCGTTATTTTTTCTTGCAAATTTGCATTTTTTGTTGTATCTTTGCACGATTTTGTTAATTCGGGGTTGAAGGAGAATAAAAAACCTATTAACCAAATGTTAAAACGTAAAATTGTCACACTACACTCTACGGAATAATTAAAGAAAGTAATAATAATATAAACCCTTTAACACATATAGACATAATGGGACTTTTTTCTTTTACACAAGAGATTGCTATTGACCTTGGAACAGCGAATACCATCATTATTTGCGATGACAAAGTGGTGGTGGATGAGCCTTCTGTAGTGGCAATTAGCGCTGCCGATAACAGAATGGTTGCAGTAGGGCGTCGCGCTCAACAGATGATTGGTAAAGGTGGCAACTTGATTCGTACTGTCCGCCCTCTGCGTGATGGTGTGATCGCCGATTTCTACGCCTGCGAGATGATGATTCGAGGCATGATTAAGATGATTCCTAAACATAATCGCCTATTTACACCAAGTATCCGCATGGTGGTATGTATTCCATCTGGCAGTACAGAAGTGGAGATACGTGCCGTTCGCGACAGTAGTGAGCACGCAGGCGCACGCGAGGTATATATGATATATGAACCAATGGCTGCTGCTATCGGTATGGGTATTGATGTGGAACAACCAGAGGGCTGCATGGTGGTAGATATAGGTGGTGGTACCACAGAGATTGCTGTGATGTCTTTGGGCGGAATCGTAGCCAACAAATCCATCAAGATTGCAGGTGATGACCTGAACCGCGACATCGTGGAATATATGGGTCGTACACACAATCTGCGCATTGATGAGCCAACCGCAGAGCGCATCAAGATGCAAGTAGGTTCCGCTTTGCCTGAACTGGAAGAAGCTCCCGAAGATTATATGGTAATCGGTCCAAACAAAGTGACTGCATTGCCTATGCAAGTACCTATCAGTTATCAAGAGATTGCTCACTGCATGGACAAGAGTATCGCTAAGATTGAAAGCGCTATTCTCCAAGCCCTGGAGGCAACCCCAAGTGAGTTGTATGCCGACATTGTGAAACGCGGCATTTACCTCACGGGTGGTGGTGCATTACTCCACGGATTGAGCAAACGATTGACAGACAAAATCACTATCCCATTCCACGTGGCAGAAGATCCACTACACGCTGTGGCACGCGGAACAGGTGTGGCACTCAAAAACGTACACAACTTTGGCTTCTTGATTCGATAAGACTCGATAAGAAATGCGCAACCTGCTACAGTTTATAGCACGATATAGCAACTTCCTAATCTTTCTGATGCTGGAAGTTGTTGCGTTTATACTGATAACCACCACACACCCATATCAGCATAGTGCGGTGTGGTCATCAGCCAACAGACTGGCAGCAAGTACAGAGAATATAATGACCATTATCGGGGATTACTTTCGTCTGCAACAAGACAACCAACGACTGGCTGAGGAAAATGCAGAGCTAAGAGATCAATTGATAGCACAAGCCAATCAATTAGAAGCAGTAGTAGAACGCGATAGTCAGTATGTATATTCGCATTTAGATTGGGAATACATACCCGCCAAGGTCATTCATCTCACTACCCACAAACAGCACAACTACTTGACCATCAATAAAGGACTGCGTGATAGTATCCAGGTTGATATGGGCGTGGTGAGTAAAGATGGTGTAGTGGGAATAGTGAGTGCTGTGGAAGAAAAATACGCGTTAGTAGTTCCCATCATACATGTGGGAATGAACTTGAGTTGTAGGTTAAAGACTAATAACTACATAGGTCGCACACTGTGGAAGGGTATGCGTTATGATGAAGTGGAGTTGGAAGATATATCACGACATGTAACAGTAAACGTGGGAGATACTGTCGTTACAAGCGGACTCACCGATGTATTCCCAGAGGGCATAATTGTGGGAACAGTAGCAGAAACAGAAATGACCGAACACGACAACTATCATCGCACGAAACTTCACATAGCAACCGACTACAAGACTATCAAATATGTACAAGTAATAAGAAATCTTACACCCTATCAAGAAACAAAATAAATGACTTTCATTCGAGAAATAGGACGATTGTTATTGATACTTGCATTGCAAGTACTACTATTTGACCATCTCCATATAGGTAGCTGGGGAATAATAATGATGTATGTTCTATTTCTCATCAATTTGCCTGTTCGTATTCCGAATTGGGCAGAGATGTTAATAGGTCTATGCGTTGGACTGGTGATGGATATATGGCATTCATCGCTTGGCATACATATCGCGGCATGTGTGGCACTGAGTTTTGTACGTCCGCTTCTACTTAACAATGCAGTACAAGATGTGGAGCGTATTAAAGATAGCATGTCTATTCAAACAATCGGACGAATAGAATACACTAAATGTATCGTCATTTTGACTATTTTACACCATTTCATCGTGTTTTCGTTGGAGGCATGGAACATACAATTCTGGTGGATTGTCCTCCTACAAACGCTCATTAGTAGTGCTATGACCCTAAGCATTATATTGGGATACGAATACCTAAAGCGATAATATGATTAATGACACACTATATAGGCGTAAGTATCTCATCGGAGGCATCGCAATTGTAGTGGTGCTATTGTATATCATTCGCCTATTTATGTTACAGATAGTCGATCAGTCCACTCAAGCCAAAGCCGACAATAACGCCCAATTGCGCCAAACGATATACCCCTCACGCGGGCTCATATACGACCGCAATGGCGAACTGCTGGTAGCCAATCAGCCTGTCTATGAAGTGACCATGATTGTGCGCGAGATGAAGCAAGAGCCGTTTGATACGCTCGGGTTTTGCAACTCACTCCGCATAACACGTGACTCGTTCGAAATACGCATGCAAAACATGACCAACCGCAAGAAAAACAGAGGGTACTCCCAATATACACCACAGATATTCTTGCCAAATCTAAGCCAAGAGGAGATAGCACCACTGCAACAAGAGAAATATAAATATCCAGGTATCGATATTAGAATCCGTACGCTACGCGACTATACACATCCTATTGCATCACACGTATTAGGTAGCGTGGGTGAAGTCAATAATAATGATATAAAACAGGATATTTACTACAAGAAAGGCGACTATTCTGGACGCGATGGAATCGAGCGAACATACGAGAAAGAATTGCGTGGACTAAAAGGAGTAGAAGTATTTATGCGTGACTCGCGCGGGCGTTTACAAGGATCATATCAGAATGGATTATTAGACCAACCAGCCGAAGCAGGTACAGATTTACACTTGAGTATTGATAGGGCGACGCAGCAGCTGGCGGAACAATTGATGCAAAATAAAGTAGGTAGTATTGTGGCAATTGAACCACAGACTGGCGAAATAATAGCTATGGTGAGTGCTCCTAATTGGGATCCAAGACGATTAGTAGGTAAAGAACGTTCTGCTAACTATCAGCAATTATTGGATGATTCCCATAAACCATTGATGAATAGGGCTACCCAAGCGCAATATGCTCCTGGTTCTACATTTAAGATTCTACAGGCCTTAGCTGCACTGCAGGAAGGATGTGTAACGCCCAATACGAAATATCCATGCAATGGACAAACATCTACGCCTATCAAATGTACGCACGACCATGGCAATCCTGTGGATTTGGAAGAGGGTATAGAGCAGAGTTGCAATCCATACTTCTGGGCACTTTACCGTGATATGCTACAGCAAGATGGTTACGAAGATGGGCATGTACGCTTCAAGGAACACTATAACGATTGGAGAGAAATAATAGCCAGTTTCGGCTTAGGCGAACGATTTACGAATACGGACATCAGAGAACAAGCGAAAGGTTATCTGCCTTCCACAGAGTTCTACAATAGAGTTTATGGACAAAAAGGATGGAAAGCCATCACAATTCGTTCGCTATCCATAGGACAAGGAGAGATATTGGTTACACCTTTGCAATTGGCTAACCAGGCAGCTGCTATAGCCAATAAGGGGCATTATATAACTCCGCATTTTAATCGAAATGACTCGATGAAATCGGATATTCATATTACATTGGTCGATTCGGTGCATTTTGATGTAGTGCATCGTGGTATGGCGCGTGTGATGACCGAAGGTACAGGACGCAGGTACAATATCCCAGAACTGCAAATGTGTGGCAAGACGGGTACTGTGCAGAATCCACATGGCGAAGATCACGCTCTGTTCATCGGTTTTGCGCCAATGGACAATCCACAAATAGCTGTAGCGGTAGCGGTTGAAAATGCAGGCTTTGGAGCCACATGGGCATGCCCTATTGCTACACTCGTGATGGAACAATATCTGACGGGTGAAATCAGCAGAAATGAGCTGTTTGAGCGCTTGGCAAATGCAAATTTGATAGATAAACAGAATGAGGAATAACAGAAGTATCATATCAGGTATTGACTGGTGGACAATCGTATTGTTCCTCGTGATTGCGTTGTTTGGGTGGCTGAACATCTATGGTTCAAGTTATTCGTTTGACCAAACGAGTATTTGGGATTTCTCCAACCGTGCAGGAAAGCAGTTGGTATGGCTGGCTACGGCCGTTGTGATGGGTGGAATCATATTGATGATAGAGGAGAAGGCCTACGATGTGTTGGGATATATCTTCTATGGTGTAATGATTTTATTGTTGTTAGTTACACCTTTTTTAGCGAGAAATATCAAGGGGTCGTTATCATGGCTGACGATAGGTCCGATAAGCTTGCAACCCGCAGAGTTTGCCAAATGTTTCACGGCGATGGCTATAGCCAAATACATGAGTAGATACGGCTACAGAGTGCGAGATTTGCGAGATTTGACCGTACCTTTCTTACTAATGGGAGTGCCCATGTTGATTATCATGGTAGCGCAACGCGAGACGGGTTCGGCATTGGTGTTTATCTCCTTCCTATTAGCATTCTATCGCCAAGGTATGACGGGATATGTACTGAGTTGGGGAGTGGTGAGTATATTGCTCTTTATATTGGTGATTCGGTTTGGCGAGATGGCATTACCGTTTGGAACAGGTAATTTAGGAATATTGATAAGCACTATTTTGATTCATACTATTGTATTAGGATTATTGATAGGCAAGGAGAAAGATATGCGCTCGGCTATTATTATGGCATTGGGAGTGGCAGTATGCTATGGAATAGGATTGCTGATCAATATCTGGGTATCGGTTAATTTTAATTATGTAGCGATAGCCAGTTTAGTGTATGTAGCCATTTATCTGTTGGTACAAGCAGTAAAGCAACGCAAAAGCAGTATGGGTTGGATAGTGGGTTTTGTGATGGTTTCTACCCTACTTTGCCAAGGATGTGACTATGCTTTCCATAATATTCTTCAACGCCACCAACGGGTGCGTATTGAAGTGCTATTGGGTATGAAGGATGATCCTCACGGAGCGGGGTATAATGTGAATCAATCATTGATTGCTATTGGTTCGGGACAGACGACGGGTAAAGGATTTTTGCAAGGTACGCAAACCAAACTGAAGTTCGTGCCTGAGCAAGATACCGATTTTATCTTCTGTACCGTGGGTGAGGAATGGGGATTTATAGGTTCTGCGGGATTATTGCTGCTATATTTAGCATTGATACTAAGGATTATCTATATCGCTGAAAGACAGCGAGATAAGTTTAGTATGATCTATGCATATTGTGTGGCAGGTATATTGTTGTTCCATGTGACAATTAACATTGGTATGGTACTGGGATTGTTGCCTGTGATTGGCATTCCGTTACCTTTCTTCAGTTATGGAGGTTCATCATTATGGGGCTTCACAATATTACTAGCCATCATGCTGCGATTGGATGCAGCTCGTGTGAATAAAATGCAAGGATAATGGCAGAGCATAATATCATAGGACAGAAAGGTGAGCAAATTGCCGTTGAAACCATGCGAAAGAAGGGATTTCGGGTGGTGGATACCAACTGGAAGTTCGGGCATCTGGAGATGGACGTGATAGCTGTGAGCAAGAAGGAGATTGCTTTCGTGGAGGTGAAGACAAGAACAACTTCTTTTGGAGGTAAACGCCCAGAGGAGTATGTGGATGAATTGAAACGCCGAAGGATGGCTGCAGCTGCAAATGCGTATATCAAATTTCATCAGATAGAGTTGGTTCCACGATTTGATATTATTGGTATTACAATGGATCCTAATACATATGAAGTAAAAGAGTTAACACACTTAGAAGATGCCTTTCTGCCACCACAACGAACGATAGGAAAAAGTAGCTTTAGTGGACAAGGAAGATGGAAGCATAGGAATAGAGTAATTGGGAGATAAGTAATTGATTATATGGAATTTAAGTACGATATTATTGTAGTAGGTGCAGGACATGCGGGCTGTGAGGCAGCCAGTGCTGCTGCTCGTATGGGTAGCAAGACATTGCTCATCACAATGGATATGAATAAGATTGGTCAGATGAGTTGTAATCCTGCGGTTGGAGGAATAGCTAAAGGTCAGATAGTCAGAGAGATAGACGCTATGGGTGGACAGATGGGTATTGTGACGGATAGGAGCGCCATTCAATTCCGTATGCTCAATCGTAGCAAAGGTCCTGCGATGTGGAGTCCGCGTAGTCAAAGCGACAGAAAGTGCTTTATCGAGGAGTGGGTGAAGATTTTGAGTACTACTTCGAATTTGGATATTTGGCAAGATACCGTAATGGAGTTAGTGATCAAAGATGGAGAAGTGAGAGGTGTGAAGACATTGCTGGGTGTTGAGATGCAAGCGAAGGCAGTAATCTTGACCAATGGTACTTTCTTGAATGGTCTGTTGCACTTTGGTAAGACGCAGATAGAAGGTGGTAGAACATCCGAGCCAAGTAGTTATGGTATAACCGAGCAGTTGCGTCAATTGGGATTTGCTACAGATAGAATGAAGACAGGTACGCCTGCGCGTGTGGACAAGAGAAGTATTGATTTCTCGCAACTGACCGAACAGTTGGGTGACGATGATAATCACCAATTTTCGTATTTGGATACAGTACAGCGACAGCTGAAACAGATGAGTTGCTGGATCACTTATACGAATACGCAGACACATGATGTATTGCGTAGTGGATTGGCAGATTCGCCATTATATAATGGACAAATACAAAGTATAGGTCCAAGATATTGCCCAAGTATTGAGACGAAGATTGTCACTTTTGCTGACAAGGATATGCATCAACTGTTCTTGGAACCAGAGGGAGTAGATTCGAATGAGTATTATATCAACGGTTTCTCCTCTTCCCTACCCTGGCAAATTCAATGGCAAGCATTGAAGACAGTAAAGGGTTTAGAGAACATAGTTCTCTACCGACCAGGATATGCAATAGAATATGACTTTTTTGACCCTACCCAATTGCTACATACACTGGAGACAAAACTTGTGAAGAATCTATTCTTTGCAGGTCAGATCAATGGCACTACGGGCTATGAAGAGGCGGCAGGTCAGGGTTTGGTAGCAGGTATCAATGCACATCAGAATATCACAGGCGGAGCGCCATTTACTTTGGCAAGAGACGAGAGTTATATTGGCGTGCTAATAGATGATCTTGCGAATAAGGGAGTAGACGAACCATATCGAATGTTTACTTCGAGAGCAGAATATCGTATTCTTTTGCGTCAAGATAATGCAGATGCTCGATTGACGGAGCGCAGTTATCAGTTAGGTTTGGCTGATGATTATCGCCTTGGACTATTGAAGAAAAAACAAGAAGGAGAGGCTGCACTTACAGAACTACTGCGTAACACATCTATCAAAGCAAAGGACATTAATGCTTATTTGAATAGAATGGGCTATGGCGATTTGCAACAGACATGCAAATTGATAGATATTGTATCTCGCCCTAATATCACGATAATGGGATTAGCAGGAGAAGTGGCAGAACTGAAAGAGAAAATAGAGTCGCTTGGTGCAAGAAAAGAAGAGATAGTAGAAAGCACAGAGATCAATATTAAATACAAAGGATATATCGAACGAGAGAAATTGGCAGCAGACAAACTGCATAGATTGGATAATATCCGACTGCCAAAAGACTTTGACTACAATAGCGTACAATCACTGAGTACAGAAGCCAGACAAAAACTAATCCGTATTCAGCCCAATACAATTGGAGAGGCAAGCCGAATACCAGGCGTTAGTCCAAATGATGTGAGTGTGTTGTTGGTGTTGATGGGTAGATAAAGATAATTTTGAATTAAGAATTTTGAATTATGTTTCACGTGGAACATAAGACATTTTTGCTAAAAATAGTAAGATAATTAATAATAAATAAAAGATATGAAACACGAAGAAGTGCTCGCGGCTATTCGCGATGTAAAGGATTTTCCTGTAGAGGGAATTATTTTTAAAGACATTACTACCGTATTGAGTAATCCAGAGTATTTGAAATGGATGAAAGATGAGATTGTAAATTTGTATCGTGCATACGGGATCACTAAGGTGGTAGGTATTGAATCAAGAGGATTTATACTGGGTCCTGCTGTAGCAATGGATTTGGGTGCAGGGTTTGTACCTGTTCGTAAACCAGGTAAGTTGCCAGCAGAAACAATAGAGGTGAGCTATGCAAAGGAATATGGAGTAGATACTATTCAAATTCACGCAGATGCATTGAATGAGGATGATGTGGTGCTTTTGCATGACGATTTGTTGGCAACCGGTGGCTCTATGGCAGCAGCCTTGGAGTTGGTAAGAAAGTTCAATGTAAAGAAAGTGTATATCAACTTTATTATTGAGTTGGACTTCTTGAATGGCAGAAAAGCTATCGGAGAAGATGTGGAGATTAGTAGCTTGCTGAGTTGCTAATTTGCTCCGATTTTATCGGAATAAATGTCTAAATATCCGCATATACAGGAGATACTCCAGCGGTTGCCAGAGGCGCCTGGGGTGTACCAATACTTCAACGAAGTAGGGGAAGTGATATATGTGGGTAAGGCAAAGAATCTGAAGCGGAGGGTAAGCAGTTATTTCCATAAAGAGCAGGATCGGTTTAAGACGCAACAACTGGTAAAGCATATTGCTGATATAAAATATGTGGTTGTTGATAGTGAACAAGATGCTTTTCTGTTGGAGAATAACTTGATCAAACAGTATCAACCGCATTATAATATCCTGCTGAAAGACGGAAAGAGTTATCCGAGTATTTGCATAACGCGTGAAGATTATCCGCGGATATTTAAAACGCGAAAGATTATTAAAGGTATAGGGGATTATTATGGCCCTTATACCTTTAGTTATAGTTTGGACTTGGTTTTGGAGTTAATACACAAGCTCTACCCTATTCGTACATGTAATACGCAGATGACGAAAAGTAGCGTTGAAATGGGGAAATATCGCGTGTGTCTGAAGTATCATTTGGGTAATTGCTGTGGTATTTGTGAGGCAAAAGTGAGTAAAGAACAGTATGCGGAATATATAGAGGCAGCGCGAAAGATTATTAAGGGTGATGCGCATGAGATAAGCAAACAGATTGAGGCTGACATGATGCAAGCTGCTATGGAGATGCGGTATGAGGAGGCAGGAAGATTGAAAGAAAAGCTCGATTTCATCGAACAATTTACGAGTAAGACTATTATCACGAACTCGCACGCGGGTGATGTGGATGTGTTTGGTTACGATGAAATGGGGCAAAACGTGTATATCAGTATGTTGCATGTGCACAGGGGAAGTATTGTGCAGGGGCAGACGATTGAGTATAAGAAGCAACTGGACGAGACTAGAGAAGAGATTTTGGCGATGGGTATTTACGAATTGCGAGAGCAGTTGGGTAGTGTGACGAGGGAGGTGATTGTTCCGTTTATTCCGGAGATAATTGATGAAAATCTGCATGTGAATATCGCTTTGGGAGGCGATAAAAAGAAGCTATTGGATCTGGCGATGCAGAATGTGCAGCAGTATAAGAAAGACCGAATAAAACAGGATGATAAGCTGAATCCTGACCGACGAGCTGCTCGTATCTTGGGTGGGTTGCAAAGTTTGTTGGGTCTGCCTACCCTGCCGATGTGGATAGATAGTTTTGATAACTCGAATACGCAAGGTAGCAATGCGGTCGCAGGTTGTGTGGTGTTTAAGAAAGGTAGAGCATGCAAGAGCGAGTATAAGAAATTTGAGATCAAGACTGTGGAAGGTCCCGATGACTACGCGAGTATGAGGGAGGTTGTGAGGAGAAGATATACAAGATTGATGGAAGAAGGTAGTCCCCTACCCGACCTGATTATTGCGGATGGTGGATTGGGGCAGATGAGTGCCATCCGTGAGGTAGTGGAAGGAGAGTTAGGTTTGCAGATTCCAATAGCTGGATTGAAGAAGGATAATAAGCATAGGACAAATACCCTACTCTATGGAGTGCCCGTGAAGGAGTTTGGCATGAAAGTGACGGACGAAGTGTTCCGTTTGATGGTGGAGATACAGGATGAGGTGCATAGATTTGCGATTAGTTACCACAAAAAGAAGCGTAGCAAGGCACAAACAAAGAGCGAACTTGATGATATTCAAGGAGTTGGAGCGGTTACTAAGCAAAAGATTCTGCAACGCTTTGGCTCAGTGGCTCGCGCTAGAAGTGCAAAATTGGAAGAGTGGATTGATTTGCTCGGAACTCGCTCAGGGACAAAGCTTTACGAGTATTTTAATGGCAATATAACGCCTTGAGAATTGAATATTTTTGAGGAGCGTGGAACATGACATAGGCAAAATGACGTGTTTTCAGTGTTTTTTTGAACTCCTTGCGCTTAAGCGCAGAAATCTAAATAAATCTTTTGACCCTCCCAACCTCCCTACAAGGGAGGAGACAGGTTCTTCGAAATAAATTGCTACCGCTCCTTCGCTTTCGCTCCGTGCGCTGAATCTTCAGTAAATGTGGCGGTGAACGATAAAGTAAAAAAAATGACAGTTGTTTGTAATATTTTCTTTTTCTCATTTGTCTAATGAGTGTAGTCGTAAAGAAGCGACGGAAAACGATTTGTTAAACTTATTAAATTTTTAGAAGTATGTTAGATTCATTTATGCATGGGTTAGTTCCAATTTTTGGAGTGTTGTTACTTTTTGGTGGAATACCTGCAATTATTTTGACGGGTGTAATTATGTATCTCAAAAATCGTCGTCACAAAGTAGAGGAGCACAGCAAACTTATCTCTCAGATGATTGAGAAGAGCGAAAGCGCAAACATTGACTTCAAAGCAATGGCTGAGATGTTGAATGAGTCTGACAGCAAAAAGAAGACTACCAAAATGGCAGTGTTGAAACATCTGGAGTATGGTGCTTTATCATCACTGGTAGGATTGTTTGTGTTGCTCTATGGAGTGTTTGCTACAGTGAATAAGGCTGTTATCATTGGCGGTTTGCTGCTGACTATTGGTGTAGCATTCTTAGTGATATTCTTTGTGTCAAAGAATTATCTCAAGAAAGAGATTGAGAAAGAAGAAAAAGAGCTTGCTGAAAAAGCGTAAACTGCGTTTGTCTGACTTTCTATTAAAGACAATTATTGTCAATTTTGATGTCAATTATCGTCAATTCAGGATATCTTTTGTTTAGGTTAGAGGAATGCGCTGAGCGCATTGGTAACCCAAACAAAATGAAGAATTTTCGAGATTAGATCACTTGTTTTTCATCATTTTATGGATAAGCAGCAGTTTATTTCCGCCATTGGCGGCATACAGGAGTCCCTTCGGCGATTCCTGCTTGTGCTGACTCACGGCGATGAAGAACTGGCAAATGATCTGGCGCAAGAAGCTATATTGAAAGCATACTTGCATTGTGCTACTTTTGAGCAGAAGTCGGCTTTGCAGACTTGGGTGTTTCGTATTGCGTATAATGAATATCTTAACGAGCAGAATAAGTACTGGAATACCCATCGCGTGGCAGTAGAGAACTATGAAAGTATTGATACGGAAGTAGCCAGTGAGCAGGTTGATTCAGCGTTTCGCTATGAGCCACTGTATCAGGCGATTGACCAGTTGCCTAAACAAGAGAAAGTGGTGGTGATACTATATTATCTGGAGGAAAAAAGTATTCGAGAGATTAGCAGGATAACGGAAATAACGGAAAGCAATATAGCGGTCATGCTGTTTCGAGCCAGGAAGAAGCTGAAGGCGATATTGAAAGAATATTAAAAACAACATCAACAACTTGCACTCGCATCAACTCCCGCGAGCGCTCTCGGAATTGCTTGACGGTTTAATAATAAAATGAATATACAAGACGAATATGATAACAGATTATAAAATAAAAAAGGTATTACGTGCAAGTGCGCCTCAAGTGAAAGATAATGAGGCGTTTATGGCGGATACGATTCGTCAGATTAATCTTATGCCTTTACCCAGTAGCGAATTGCAAGAGAGCTTGCGTAGATATACCATGCTGGAGCGATTAGCGATGCGTTTGGATGCTGCTCGCTGGTTGCTCGTTGGTGGAACAGGAAGTGTGGCTGTTGGGTATGTTGTTTTCAGTAATCTGGAGGTAATCTTGACGACTATTTCGGCGTTATTGGTGTTGTAAAAGGTACTATTTATAGAGATTTTGTTGAGCGTGGAACATGACACGATAAAAATAATACTCCTCTTGCGCTAATTTGTGCAAGAGGAGTGATTCTTTTATAAGAGTAACCGATTACAACTCTTGTCCCATAAGGGTGTAGGTCTTGCCATTTTGGTGAATATACAACTGACCATTGTGGAGGATTTTTTGGCTATTGAGCCCCCCTCCAGCTCCCCCTTGAAGGGTGGAGAGATGTGGTAGAGCGGTGTCGTCTTTGGGGAAGCGGACGGCAACATCGTCATAAGCGAAATAGCCAGGGGCATTCAATCCCCAATCGCCATACAAATCGGCTGAACCTACAAGATTAAAACCAACTGATACCACTTCGCCCAAGACCGAAAGATCCCACTTCTGCCAAGTAGTCACTACACTATCTTTGCCTTGGTAGAGTGCAAAAGTAGTACGGCTAATCTCATGGCCGTTGGAGTCTTGACCAATAGCCACAATATGGAAAGTCGTTGTATCGTTAGCTGGAGGATTAAAACCGTCGCCATACACCAACGAATTGAGCAAATAGCAGATATTCGTGACATACATATGGTCAATCACTCGTGCCTTGCCATCTGCAAAACGAATGGTTTGGTAGGAAGTGTACGCAGCGTTGTAATCATCTACATAGCCGTTGTGCACACAGAAGTTCTTGGAACCATTGTTGCCACCTTGCAGCGTAGCAAACTGAATCTCGTACCAACCGTAGGCGGTAGCAGGTAAATCTTCGGGTGCGTAGCCAGGATTGGTGAAATTGGAGATGGCGTGTCCGCCATTCCAATAAGGTGCTGTAAAACTGTGGGTTAGCAGGGTGTTGTGTGCATCGCACCATGTGTAAACGCCACCTGCCGTGTAGGTAAGGGTGCCGTTGTACTGGGCATCGTCCACGAGGTCAGACCATGTGTTGATGGTCTTGTTGGCATAGTCAAGGGTGTAAGGCGTAAACTGCGCATCTGCATCCTCGAAGGTCAGGGTTCGTAACTCGTAGTCCTGTGCTGAGAGGGCTACATTCATCAGGCAAAGTGCCGAAAGAAAAATAGATTTCTTCATGTTGGTTTGTTGTTAAAAGGGTTAATATTATTTGCTCGTTTCTCTCGCAATTAGGCGAAGAGGCGAAAGGCAAAGTATTAACCACACCTCCCAACCATCTACTTCGGATTTTCCCAAATGCGAAGTAACATGGCAGGGTGATGGTCGGGGGTGTGTGGATAAGCGTTTATGCTCCCAAGAAACACACTGACCATCGGACACAACAAATGGGTACTTGATATATCTATCAAATACCTATACGCGTATAAGCGTACCATAGATAATATTGAAAACCTTTGCGTCATTGTCGTTGGCTCGATTCCCCGAGAGCGTTCAACTCACATACATCAGACCACTTTGTTGTCGGAAGTCGGATCACTACTCCGTAGTTGTCGGAACGTTTGCTTTGCAAACTGTCGGATTCTGGAATCTTTCAGCGACATAGTCGCGGTCTGACAGTGCAACGATCTGACTTCCTTCAGCCGATAGGCGGTCTTTGTATGTGGCACGCAGCAGGTCTTCTGACTTATCGCTCCTTTTGTTCAGCCTTCCCAGTTCGCTAAGAACCAGTGACTTATAAGAATTTGAACATCGGATTGCGAATCACAGCAGCGGGACTGTGCAGGACTCTCACCTGCTTCCCTTACACTGAATGCGGTGCAAAGGTAGTGTTTTTTATTGGACTATGCAAATAAAAAGCGCATTATTTGCGCTTTTTAGTGTTTTTTTACAGAATGAAAGGAATTAATTAGGAATTTATATACTTGTTGACACCATTCATTGATTTTTTTGTTGTAGTGTCTACTCGTATATAGTTCCCATTAATTATACTTCCCCAATTCGATGAGGCAGTTGCGGCAGAGGCATTGGTTGGGGTATTGCGCCGCCAAATGTGCACGAGCAGCAGGAGAGAGTTCCACGCCTGCACATTGGCATTTAGCGGGATTCTCGTGCTGACAGATAAACGCAGCACCACAGCGAGGACAAGATTTGTGTTCCATAGATATCAATATTTTCGCTACAAAAGTACTGATTTGTTATGGATCTGTGCAAGTATTAATCGGAGTCACATTAGAAGTGCAATGCCAACCCTAGGCCATCCTGACTACCTTGAATGGTCCAATATGCCTGAGATGTAGCAGCGGCTTGCGACATATTAAACATATCTATACCTCTATTCAAGCGCGCATATCCAATAAAAATAGTCGGTATAGAAGCTATTACCGCCAAACCTCCGGCAATCACACAACTAGCACCCGAAAAGAACATTGCATCGTTTTTTCCTTCTAGTCCAAAGGTCATCAACACCGTGCCAACGACATCCACACCTACACCAGCGCCAAAAAGTCCCCAAGCAGCTTGAGTGCACTTGTAACCACTTTTGAAAGTCTCGTAGGCTGGTTGATTGCGTGTAGATAAGAACTCCATGCATTCTTTCTTATTCATTACTTGATCTCCGTAAT
>JAZREU010000068.1:0-11173 GCA_045660925.1 Paludibacteraceae bacterium
TAATATCTATCAATTATGGCAAAGAAAACTGTTGCAGCTAAGAAGCGCGTCGTAAAGATTGACGGTGTTGGTCAACTTCACGTGATGTCTTCTTTCAACAATGTAATCGTAACCCTCGCTAATGGTCAAGGTCAAGTTATCTCTTGGTCATCTGCAGGTAAAATGGGCTTCCGTGGCTCTAAAAAGAATACTCCATATGCAGCACAAACTGCTGCTGAGGATTGCGCAAAGGTCGCTTTTGATCTCGGCTTGCGCAAGGTAAAAGCGTATGTTAAAGGTCCTGGACAAGGTCGTGAGAGCGCTATCCGCGCTTGCGCAAACGCAGGTATTGCGGTAACTGAAATTGTTGACGTTACTCCTATGCCTCACAATGGTTGCCGTCCTCCTAAACGTCGTCGTGTATAATTTTTTAACAATTAAAATCTTAAGAAAATGGCAAGATATATTGGACCAAAATCACGTATCGCACGTCGTTTCGGAGAGGCTATCTTCGGTCCTGACAAAGTGCTTGATCGTCGTAACTACGCTCCAGGTCAACACGGCGTTAACCGCCGCAAAAAAATGTCTGAGTATGGTACTCAGCTCGCTGAAAAGCAAAAAGCTAAATACACTTATGGTGTTTTGGAGCGTCAATTCCGCCTCCTTTTTGCTAAGGCTTCACGTATCAAAGGTATTACTGGTGAGATCCTCTTGCAACTGCTCGAGTCCCGCTTAGATAATATCGTATATCGTCTCGGTATTGCTCCTACACGTGCTGCTGCTCGTCAATTGGTAAGCCACTGCCACATCACAGTTGATGGTAAGGTAGTGAATATTCCTTCATATGAGGTAAAACCAGGACAAGTAGTTGCTGTTCGTGAAAAAGCGAAATCGCTGGAAGTAATTGCTGCTTCTTTGGATGGTTTCAACCACAGCAAATACAGTTGGCTTGAGTGGAATGAAACAGAGAAAGCTGGTAAATACCTCAATATCCCACAACGTGAGGATATTCCGGAGAATATTAAGGAGCAATTAATCGTCGAGTTGTACTCTAAATAAAAATTAAATTCATGGCAATATTAGATTTTATTAAACCTGATAAGGTAATCATGTTGGATTCGAGCAACAAGCGTGGAGTTTTTGAATTCCGTCCGCTCGAGCCAGGTTATGGTATTACAGTTGGTAATGCTATTCGTCGCGTACTCATCGGTTCGCTTGAGGGCTTTGCTATCTGTTCGATTAAGATCAATGGTATTGATCATGAATTTGCTACTATCCCTGGTGTTATCACCGATGTTACCAATCTTATTTTGAATCTCAAACAAGTTCGCTTCATCCGCAAAGAAGGAATCGATGCTGAAGGTGAGACTATCCGTATGCACGTTAAGGGTAACAGTACTCTTCTTGCTGGAGAGTTGAATAGTTACTTGCAGGTATTCGATGTTCTCAATCCTGACTTGCTCCTCGCTGAGATGGATGAGAGTGCCGATTTTGAGATAGATATAACGATTAACAAAGGTCGTGGCTATGTTTCCGCTGATGAGAACCGTCAGGCTAACGATGCGATAGGTGTATTGGCTATTGATAGCATTTACACTCCTATCCGCAATGTGAAATATAGCATTGATCCTTATCGTGTAGAGCAACGCACCGACTATGAGAAACTCACACTCGAGATTCTTACAGACGGTTCTATCACGCCTAAGAATGCACTTACCGAAGCTGCTAAATTATTAATCTACCACTTCATGTTGTTCTCTGATGAGCGTATTATCATTGAGGATCATGTGAAGCCAGTAGAGAATGTATTCGATGAGGAACATTTGCGTATGCGTCAATTGCTCAACCAAAAACTCCAAGATATGGATCTATCAGTACGCGCTCTCAACTGCTTGAAGGCTGCCGAGGTAGATACATTGGGTCAATTGGTAAAATACCATCGCTCTGATCTCTTGAAGTTCCGCAATTTTGGTAAGAAATCTCTTACAGAGTTGGACGAACTGCTTGAGAAGAATGGACTCGCGTTCGGTATGGATATTAGCAGATACAAACTTAATGATTAATTAATGAACAAAGAACAAGGAACAAAGAACCAAGACAAATTAGTGCCGACTGTTTAGACGAAGGTAATAAGTCTTTATTCTTGGCTCCTTGCTCCTGACTCAAAAAAAGAACAAAAATGAGACATAATAAGAAATTCAATCATCTTGGTCGTAAAGCTGCGCACCGTCATGCTATGCTTTCTAACATGGCTTGCTCGCTCATTATGCACAAGCGTATTTCGACCACTTTGGCTAAGGCAAAAGCTCTCCGCATGTACGTAGAGCCATTGCTGACCCATGCGAAAGAGGATACAACGGCTAATCGTCGTCTTGTTTTCGCTAAACTCAAACAAAAAACCGTTGTTACCGAGCTCTTCCAAAATGTAGCTGAGAAGATCGCTAACCGTCCAGGTGGTTACACTCGTATCCTCCGCACAGGTTTCCGTCTTGGTGATGCTGCTGAGATGGCTATCATCGAGCTCGTTGACTACAACGAGAATATGCTTAAGGCTCCTAAGGCAGCTGCTAAGAAGACCACCCGTCGTGCTGGTAAGAAGGCTGCTCCAAAGGCAGAAGCACCTGTTGAGGCTCCTGCTACAGAAGCTGCTGAGTAATAAGCGTAGGCCGACTCCCACTTGTAGGAGTGGTCCGAAAATAAAAATCGTACTCCAATGGGGTACGATTTTTATTAATCACTTTGCGCCAGTGTTTTTTTGTGCTCCAAATGCACTCTAAATGTTACACACCTATGGGCGCTGAAGTAGATATGATAACTCCGTAAAAGTACTTGTATTATAGAAAGGATGCGGTCGAAAGATCGCATCCTTTCTATATATCAACGGTGAGATTGTGGCTTGTCGAAATTGAGATAGGGTGATAGTCGGTTCAGGTCGTTGGGAGTAAGACAATCCAACGTTTTTAGCTGGTCTATATGCTTGAGGCGAATTTTTGAGCGCCGTAGTTCGTAGATGGCTTTCGCCTGTTCGAAGGTGAGATAAGGATGTCGTTGTAGTATCTCGGGGCGTGCTTGATTGACCCGCAAGGGTTCTACTATTATACTATCTAAAAAGAAATGTGATAATAAAGAATCTGCGGATAGACTGTCTGTAAACAAAGGTTGTAGTGCTTTGATTTCTCGCAATTGTTCTACGGAAGTGAATCCACCTAATTGCTCGCGATAGCGTATGATTTGTTGCGCACGATAGTTGCCTATTCCACGAATCATGTTCAGTTCGGTGGTATCGGCAGTTCGAAGGTTGAGAATAGTATCGCGTTTAGGACTGATATATGTAGGCAGTGAATCCGTCATGGTACTATCTCGTATACTGTGTTGCATACTTTGTCGTACACTATCTCGATAGCGATGTATGGCTATGGTGTCGATCATGATATATGGCAAAAGCGTGTTATACATGCTGTCGGTCATACCATATAGTTTTTTCATATCCTCTGCTTTTCGATAGCGTCCTCCTTTTGCACGATACTTGAGCATATTAGTAGCTTGCCACGGTTTTAGTCCGAGGTGTACGAGTGTGCTACTATCAGCGGTGTTAGGATCGAAAAGTTGCATGTGGATAGCTATGGTATCGCGTGGGTATTTCTTTTTCCATTGGGCTTTGCGTATGCTGTCTTGCTCTGCTTGGTGTTGTGTAAAAGCGGTACGTAGCGAGTCGCTAATGGGTTCTGTAGGTTCTTGGATAGATGGTTGAAAGCGATGCAGCAGGAAGAGGATGATACCTGCTAATAATGCTAAGATTACAATGCCTAACCATTGTTCGGACGTGAGTAGAAATAATATTATCTTCTTTTTTTTCATTCTTGTGATTTTACTTGTGATCGGATTGTGCCATCAGCTGTATGCGTTTGTATTTCTTCGCCAATCTTCACATCGTGTTTGCTTCGAACAATCTTTCCGTTGCTAATGGTTAAGCTATATCCCATGCGATAGATGCGTTCTGGGGAGTGGAGTGCTATTGTTTTTTCCCATAGTTGAAGTTGTGTACGCTGTTTGTGTATTCGTTGTTGGGTGGCAAAGCGTAGTGATTGCCATAAGGTGTCTAATCGATGGTGTTGTAGTAGGATGGCTTGTTGTGCGGTACGTTGTAGGCGTAGGTTTAATTCGCTTAGTATATCGGCTTGCTTTTGCATTGCGTTGATGAGCCATTCGGCTGCTGCTGTAGGTGTTTTTACACTGGTATGTACAACCATATCCACGATACTGACGTCACGTGTATGCCCAATACCAGCTATGATAGGTAGTGGAAATTGAGCACAATGACTGGCTAAGATATAGTCATCGAAATTGCGTAGGTCGGTAGTGGCGCCTCCGCCTCGAACGATGACTACCAGATCATAGTTGTCTATCGCTCGTGCAATCTCTGATAGGGCTTGTATGATTGAATGTGGTGATAGTTCGCCTTGCATGATAGCAGGGAATAGGTGTATGTGGAATAGAAATCCGCCACTATTGTTCTTCAGTTGATGACAGAAATCTCCAAACCCAGCAGCGTCTGCTGCTGAAATGACTGCTATACGGCGGGGGAGTAGTGGTATTGTTATGGCTTTTTGCATTTCCATTACTCCATCTTCTTGGAGGCGCAGAATCGTTTGTTGTCGTTGTCGAGCCAGATCGCCTATGGTAAAGGTGGGGTCTATGCCAATGATGTTGAGGCTAAGACCATATGTGGCGTGAAAACTTACTTCCACTTGTAGCAGGACTTGCATTCCAACCGATAGTGTTTGTCCTGTCTCATGGGCAAAGTAGGCCGCTAATAAGTGATACACATGGCTCCAACAGGTCGCGCGCATCTTGGCAGCGATGCTTTTGTTAGTGGCTTTCTCTATCAGTTCGATGTAGCAATGTCCACGATCAGTGAGAGATGCTATCTCCGCACGTACCCAATATGATGGTTGTAATTCCGTGCTAAGAACATCATTGATATGTTCGCATAGTTCTACTAAACTGTATTGTTGCATATTCTGATTTTTTGCTGTTTTTATTGCTACTTGCCAATTATTATCTATTCATTAGTACTATTCCGATTGCGCACCCGATTACTCCGATAAGCCACCACCATTTAACTTTCTCGCTGCGTAGCATCAGTATGGTGCATAAGATGGCTCCATAGCATAATATAGTGGAGGTGGCAGTCAAGTGGATATGTGTGGTAGAGTAGGGTAGTTGTTCAATCCATTGTACGAACATTCGTAGTGCATGGGTGCTCCATTGTGCTGCTTCGCCTAACCATTCTCCTACAATACACCATGACATTGTTAATGCTCCAAAACCGAGAAGTAGTAATATAAAGGCGACGGGTATGACCACTAAGTTGGTCAGTGCAAAATAGTTGCTTGTTTGTCCGAAATAATGCAGCGATAAAGGTAGCGTTCCTATTTGCGCAGCCAAAGATACAATGAGTAGTCCAGCTATATATTGCCCTATTTTACCGTGAATAATCATGTGCTTTTGCATCCAATTGCCGATGGTGAGTATTGATGCTACTGCTGCAAAACTGAGTTGAAAACTCACGCTCCATAATGCCAGTGGATTGATAAGTAGTATGATTACAGCAGCAGCTGATAGATTGTTTATGCTCAGCGAATTGCGTTGTAATAGCCATCCTATTTCGATGATTGTTACCATCAGCGCGCTACGCATGACAGATGGGCTTAGACCAGTGATGAAGGCATAGGACCATAGTGCTGCTAAGGTAATGATGGTCAAAAGGTGTTGCCATACTCGCTGTTCGTACATGGGCTTGCATAGACCACCTAAGGTGAGTATCCATACGATTAATCCCCAAACGATGCCCGTATGCAATCCGCTGACAGCTAATATATGCATAGCTCCTGCGGTAGAAAAACTCTGTTGTACCTCGCTATTGAGTTCTTCTCGATAGCCCAATGTAAGAGCGGATAGGATGCCTAATTCTGGCTCGTGAATACCCAATTGGATGTAGCGGTTGTGTAGCCATAGTTGGCATCGTTCGGCCGTGGCGCGTAACCCTTTCGGAGGTTGGTGTCCAATCACTTGCCAATTTTGGCGATTAGCCCATGCAGAGCCTACTATTCCTTGCATGCGGAGGTACTGCCCATAATCGAAATCGCCCAACATCTCTCCTTGTTTGACTGTGGTCTGCACAAGTAGTATATCTCCGCTTTTGGGTAGAGGCAGACTATCCTTTTGTATGTAAAGCAATAGTTTGCTATTATCTTGATTTTGGGCAGTATATCGGATCGTCTTGTTGCGGTTTTGTCCTTCGCTGATGATATGCAGGCGAAGGATAGTATCATGGTGGAGGTAATCTACCTGAGTATCTTCCAACAGGTTAATAGGGATACTCGTATAATAACATAGGCATATACCCACCACTAATGGTATCAATAGCAGCAACCAAGTATGTGCTGCTATCCATCTCATTGTTTCATCTGTTGTATGGTAGCAATTGGGTCTTTAGCTTGGAAGACGGCACTGCCTGCTACGAGGATGTCGGCACCTGCCTCCCATAGCGATGCAGCATTTTTGGTGTTGATACCGCCATCCACTTCGATGAGTGTATTCAGTCCGCGTGTATCAATTGCTTGTCGCAGATAGCGTAGGCGCTCTAACGATTCTGGGATAAAGGATTGCCCACCATAGCCCGCTTCCACCGACATAAGTAGTACCATATCCACCTCTGCTAAGAATGGGTCGAGCTGGTGAATATCCGTTTTAGGATTGATAGTCAGGCATGTGCGTACCCCTTGGTCTCTGATAATTCGAATCGCTTTCATGGGGTCTGTGGTAGCTTCGATATGAAAGCCCACGCTGAATGCTCCTGCTTTGCAAAAGCGTTCTACGTACTTCTCTGGTTCGGTAATCATGAGGTGTACGTCCAATGGCTTGGTGCAATGTTTGGCTACAGCCTTCATCACGGGAAAGCCAAATGAGATGTTCGGCACGAATACTCCATCCATGACATCAATATGTAACCATTCTGCGGTGCTGCGATTAATCATTTCGCATTCGCGTTGCAGATTGCCGAAGTCAGCTGCCAGAAGAGAAGGTGAGATATAGCGCATGATGTAGTATTATAATGCTTTGAGTGTAGCTAATAAAAAGTCATAGAATTTCGCCACACTGGCAATATTCACGCGCTCATCTGGAGAGTGGGGATACTTGATGGTTGGACCAAAGGAGATCATATCCATGCCTGGGTAATTGCGACCGATGATACCACACTCCAATCCAGCATGGATAATAATCACGCGTGGCTCTACACCATAATTCGTTTGGTAAGTAGTCTTCATTACTTCCAAGATATTACTTTTGAGGTTTGGTTTCCAGCCTGGGTACGAACCTGAGAACTCCACTTCTGCGCCTGCCATAGCAAATACAGAGTGGATAATCTCTTGCAATTCCTCTTTGCGCGATTCTACGGATGAGCGAGTTAAACAATATACAGTGACACAATTATCATTGGTGGTTAGCATTGCGAGATTGTTGCTGGTTTCTACCACATCTGGCATTTCAGGTATCACGCGAAATACACCATGAGGGCAGGCGATAATAGCATGAATAAGGAAGTCTTGTACGTCTTCTGGCAACTCTGTTGCAGGGCATTCTATTTCTTCTGTAGTTAGATGGATATTGTCTTCTACGCCATCATATTCGGCAACAAACAGGTTTTCGCACTCTGCCACCAAATCCATAATATCGTCCACTCCTTCAGCGGGAACGGTTATTATAGCAGATGCCTCACGTGGGATAGCATTACGTAAACTGCCACCTTCTACACTTGCCAAACGTGCTTCATAGTTAGCAACAGCCTCTTTCAAGAAACGGAACAATAGTTTGTTGGCATTGGCGCGTTGTAGATGAATATCGCAACCCGAGTGACCGCCCTTGCAGCCAGTGATGCTCACCTTGATAGCCACATCGCCTTCTTCTACTTCTACAGGAGTGTATGCAAACCTAGCAGTAGTATCCACACCGCCTGCGCATCCTACATACAATTCGCCCTCTGCTTCGGAGTCGAGATTGAGCAATGTCTTGCCTTGCAGCATACCGCCTTCCAATGCAAAGGCACCATACATACCCGTTTCCTCATCTACAGTCACCAACATCTCCAGTGGTGGGTGTACTGCGTTTTTGTCTGCCAATATTGCCATAGCTGTGGCTACGCCAATACCGTTATCTGCTCCGAGCGTAGTACCTTTGGCTGTGACCCATTCTCCGTCGATATATGCTTCGATGGGATCTTTCTCAAAGTCAAAAATGGTATCGTTATTCTTTTGTGGTACCATATCCATGTGGCCTTGCAGAATTACGCCAGGGTGGTTTTCGTAGCCAGGACTGGCAGGCTTACGGATAATTACGTTGCCAATATTATCTACTACGGTTTCTAAATCGAGTGAATGACCGAAATTTGCTAAGAATGCAGATACTTCTTCTTTCTTTCCCGATGGACGGGGGATTTGTGTCAAACTATGGAAATAGTTCCATACTGCTTGTGGTTGTAGATTTTTCATATTCATATATATATTTTAATACCAAACATAAACTATCCTATTGTCATTTCTCCGTTGAGTGAAGCGGATAGCATTTTTTTTACTTTATCCAGTTCTTCACCATATTCGCCTAATACGTGCATCATCTTTGTTAGTAGGGCTTCGGTGGTGATATCGTAGCCAGAGATGACTCCTGCTTTCATTAGGTTGAGACTAACCGCATATTGTCCCATGGTGACGGATCCTGTATTGCATTGGGTTTTATTTACGATTACTATTCCTCTTTCTACTGCGTTTCGTAGGCGTTCGTATAACCAATTGTGTGTAGGTGCGTTGCCCGATCCAAAGGTCTCTAATACCACTCCTCGCAGGTTAGGTATGTCTAAGACCGCAGCCACAACCTCTTCGGTGATACCAGGAAAGAGTTTGAGGATAGCTACGCGTGTGTCGAAGTTCTCATATACATGCAGTCCGCGTGCGGTGTTGCCTACGGGTTGTATGAGTTGGCGATGATAGGTGATGTGCACCCCTGCGCGTGCGAGCGCGGGGTAGTTATAGGAGTTGAATGCGGAGAAATGCTCTGCGTTGCGTTTGGTGGCGCGATTACCGCGATACAATTCTCCATCCATATATAGTGTTACCTCTGGCACAATGGCTTTGTCATCAGTATCATATGCAGCAGCAATTTCGATGGCTGTCAGCAGGTTCTCTTTAGCATCTGATCGCAACACGCCCACAGGTAACTGACTGCCTGTAAATACTACTGGTTTGCACAGATTCTCCAACATAAAGCTCAATGCTGATGCTGAATATGCCATGGTGTCGGTACCATGGAGGATGACAAACCCATCGTAGGCATCGTAGTGTTGGTGCACTATTTGTGCCATTTGACGCCAATTATCGGGATTGAGGTCGGACGAATCCAGCAATGGCTCAAAAGGAATCATTTCAACCTGTATGTCGCCTGCAAACAATTCGGGCACAAAGGTTTTGAATGTTTGAATGTCAGCAGGATGCAGTGCACCTGTCTGTGCATCGCGTACCATAGAAATGGTACCGCCCGTGAATAGCAATAATACTTTTCTTGACATGAGTAGAGCGTTTTACGCTGCAAAGTTACAATAAAAAAAGCATATTGGCAAGAAAAAATGACGAAAATTATGTTTTATTGCTACTTTATTATCCATCAGAATAGAAATATGCATAATTTTTATATTTAGCTGATTTTGGCACGGTATTTGTTAATCGTCTTTTGCAATAATTATTCACATGTAATCATGACAACAAAGAATCAAATACTGCTTGTAGAAGATGATATTAATCTCAGCACTCTATTGTCGGACTATCTGAGGAGTAAGGATTATTTGGTAGATACAGCCCCAAATGGTAAGGAGGCTTTGGAGATTATGGCTAAGAAGCATTATGATATGGTAATCACTGATATTATGATGCCTCAGATGTCAGGTTTACAACTTATCAAGGCTATTCGTGATGGTGGCAATCATATTCCGATTATTGTATTGAGTGCGCGTAGCGATCGTGATGATATTATTCGTGGCTATCAATTGGGGTGTGATGATTATGTTACCAAACCATTTACAATGGACATTTTGATTTGCAAGATTGAAGCTATATTACGTAGGTTTCGTATCACCAATCAATCTGCTGAGGTGGAGTTTGATTTAGGCGGTGTGCATTTTGATTCTGTACGCCAAGTGTTGGGTGATAGGCGATTGAGTACGCGCGAGAATGACCTATTGCTGATGCTGAGTCAGAACATGGGAAAACTGGTAGAGCGTAATCGGATATTGATGAGTTTGTGGGGCGATGATACGTATTTTAATGCTCGTTCTCTGAGTGTATATATCAACCATTTGCGTAATTATGTGGGCAAAGATAGTGTCATTAAGATATTAAGTGTACATGGCAAGGGGTACAAGTTGGTGAATATGGAAGAGGATAAATAAAACAATCTTTTTTAACTATTGAGTGGCGAGTTTGGCATGGTATTTGTATAATGATAGACAAAGCGCAAGTAATTGTGTTATTTAATAAATAGTGTTTTTCATAATGAAAAAAGAGTTCGATGTGATATCGCGCTCTTTTTTTTGTACCTATGTACCTATGCTGTACATAGTATATTGCCCAATAGCAGTGGCTTATTATTCCTCGTAATCCACAGCGCTGCGCGCTGCTTTGCACTTGCCGATATACTGTGCCACTTTCACGTGCTCGGGGTGTGTAGCATACGCATCCAAGTCTTCCCATGTGCGGAAGGTGCAAGTTAGGCAAATATCGTGGTCGGTGTTCTTGGCGTTAGGGATATTGATGCCCACCGTCTCGTCCACCAATACATCAATCTTCTCGCGCAATGCGAGCAATCCGTCACGAATAATCTGGGCATTCTCCAGTTTGGTCTTGCCCTCAGCCTCGTCTAATAGACGAAAAAATACAATGTGTTTTACCATATTGAAACTCGTTTTTGTGGTTCAAGATACATAGGTGATTCGGGTGTTACATTCCATGCTTCGTACCAAGCGCCGATATGTGGCAAAGCGCCATTCACACGCCACATTCCAAGTGAGTGAGGATCAGACTTAGTACGTTGCAATATCTCCTCAGGGCGGATATTGCCAGCCCAGACATTGGCATATGCCAAGAAG
>JAZREU010000069.1:0-19816 GCA_045660925.1 Paludibacteraceae bacterium
ACCTGATGCAAAATAGTCTTCAACAACTTGTTGTTTGAATGACTGAGAGTAATAATTTACTGTTCGCTTCATAAAACTTGAATCTTAATAATTGATACTTTTTGTTCATTTTATGAGTAAACCTATTTCAGTATAAGACAGTGCCCTTGCGGCTAAGAACTCCGCACTGACTAAACCTGTGTAGGGAGTAAAGTATAAAGGCGGGGATGAATAAGGGAGCGCTGTTAGCGCTCCCTATTATATGTATTATACCTTTAACGGTATATATCCGTTATGTCCTTATTGACGGGCGGAGGCTTTCTTCAGGGCGATGCTGTAAGCTTCGCGGTAGTAGGGGAAGAAATGTTGCCACTCGGCTTTGAGGGCTAGTTCAACTGCTGCCTTGCGAGCTGCTGTCACCTTGCGGGGAGTGAGCGAGAGGTAATACGCAATCGTATTCACAATATGTTGAATCACATCATCGGTATTGCTATCGTTGCGATAAATAACCGCCACACCTTTATCAATCGTTGTACATCCCTGCTCCTCGCACCATACGCCATAGCCACTCAGGCTGGTGGTGATAGTAGGCACATGAAAAGCCATACTCTCCAGAGGGGTATATCCCCATGGCTCGTAGTAGCTTGGGAAGACGGTCAAGTCAAGACCGATGAGCAAATCATAATATGGGAGATTGAGTACACCATCGTTGCCATTGAGGTAGGTAGGCACGAAAATAACATGTACATTGCCCACGGTAAAGTCCTCACGCTCCAAGTAAGGAATCATGACGAAGGCGATGATAGATTGCTGCGCTGTCAGATGTCGGATCGCTTCGCTGTCGGAAGTCGGATTGCTTCGCTGTTGGATTTCTCCAAGGCGGGTGAGGGATTCGAGGAAGACATCAATGCCTTTGTTTTTCCACTCATATCGACCAGCGGTACCTATGAGCATATCGGTGGATTGGGCATCAATACCCTTTGCACGTGCGAGGGATATTAAGGTGTTACGTGCACGCTTGCGTGCGGCATCAAACTCTTTACCCTGTGGTACAAAGCCCTGCTCAAAGCCATTTGGGGTGACGATATCCACGGGTTTGTCAAGGAGTTGCTTACACTCACGCGCGGTAAGGTCGCTGACCGTGGTAAAACAGTCGCACAGGTGTGCGGCTTTTTTCTCTGCCGAGTGCTTGCTGACCATGTTAAGTTCCCCAGCCATCTGGTCACCTTGGAATGCATCGAAGCAGTCATACAACGGCTTGTTGTTGCCTGCAATACTACGACCAATGCTGGTGGCATGGGTCGTAAAGAGCGTACCGATAGCTGGGCAATGCTCACGCAGATAGAGGATGGTGAAAGCTGTTTGCCACTCGTTGCAATGCATGACGGTAGTAGGCATATCAAGATGACGGTAGAGACTCTCTGCTACTTGTCCGACAGCGTAGGCAAAGAGGCAACTCTCATCATAATCACCATATGCCGCATGGCTTTGGACACCAAACTTCTCCCACATACGTCCGAAGATGTCGTCTTTCGCCGCCCATAACTCATCCCACCTAAGGAGCACAGCAATAGGTTTGCCAGGTACCAACCAACGACCTACGCGCACACCTTTGGGGCGCCAACCTTTCAATAAGGTCTTGCTCTCCTTGAAGGTGAGATTGGAGTGATCACCGAAGTCAGGACCAAAGAAGATGACTTTGTCTTTATGTTCTGCTTGCATGGAAGCTGCACGCGTAGAGAGAACAGCATAGATGCCCCCCACACGATTGCATACCTCCCAACTGGTTTCAAAAATATACTGAGGCTGCATGATTTATTGTAAATGATTATTGACTACAATGCGGTCAATATCGCTGAGTTCGTTACACAATATAGGAGTAGTAGAGAATTGATTCTTCTTGCTTTTTACCAATGCCATAGCCTTTAAGCCCGCAGGAGTAGCCCAAAATACCAAATTACGAGATGCATCTACAAACAAACCACCCGTTGCTTCGGCATCAATGCACACGATATCCTCTCCTTGGAAATTGGCAACAAACAAGCCATCATCGGTAGTAATATACCATTTTTGTTCGTTTGCATCAATCTGCAAACGACGTATCGTGTAATCAGGGAATATCGTAGCCATTTGATTAGCATAAAAAGTTACCCCATTGAACGTAACAACAGTGTCGTTGGTATTGTGAAGCAATGTCACATTCTCCTCCAGCCGATTTTCTTGTACAGGCTCCCAACGCTCATGGATAATACGTTGCCTTGCCACAACATTATTGGTTCGTTGCATCACTATTGCAGGCGCTTTAGTCTCATGTATGTTAAATTCAATAGTCTTCGAATAAGGTTTACCATCTATTTTGATATTTAGAGAGACGGACACTGTCTTGCCAAAATTTTCAAAATACACCACCACAGATTTGCTATCCAACGCTCCTGATACTAAATGACAACCTTGAGGTAATACCCACTCATAGGATACATAATGACTATACGGATTATACACATTAGCCGTCAGTGTAACATCTGTAAAATGGCATATTGAATCCGTTGATGCTGTGAACGTAGGAACAGTATCATATACCACTACGGTATGGCTACACGTATTGTATTTAGCACTATCCACCATTAAAGTAACTACATAAGTACCTGGCTTTTTGAATGTATGGCTCGGATTTTTCAATACACTTGTGATATTATCCCCAAAATCCCAGTTCCAACTTTCACCAGCACTACTATTATTCGTGAATTTCACCGCTTGTCCTGCCCGCGGTTCTGTAGGCGAGAAGGTGAAATCCACACTCACTCGTTTGCACCCTATAACTATGAGCGCACACGCAATACATACTATAATTTTCTTGTTCATAATCTTATTGATTGGACAAACTCTTTCTCCACCATGTCAGTTGTCGTTTGGCATAGTGTCGCGAGTTTTGTTGTATCATTTCTATCGCACGTTGGAGAGTCCATTCTCCACGAAAATACCGAAGCAGTTCTTTGTACCCGACAGTATTGATGCTATTGGGCAACGTAGAATAATCCAGCTCTATGGCTCCATCCAACGGGATATGTAATTTCTCAAAAGCTTTCTTAGCCTCTTCCTGCAGGCCTTGTTTTATCATTTGCTCTACACGCAAATTGATTCGGGCATACAACTCTTCTCGCGGACGCTCTACCAGCACGTATTCTATGTCAAAGGGCAGTGGGCTACTACTATCTGCATTTTGCTTCTCACGTTTACGAAAACTGGAATATGGTTGACCACTGGCTCTGCATACTTCAACACAATGCATCAGACGTTGTGGATTTTGCTGATCCACTTGTTGCCAATATGTGGGGTCCGATTGTTGTACTTCATGCTGCAACCACTCGATGCCTTTCTCCTGATACTCTTTTCGCACTTCTTCACGAAGAGATGCGGGTATTTCTGGTATATCATCTATACCATGGCAAACCGCATCCACATACATCATACTACCACCAACCATCACTACTATTTCGTGTTTGGTAAACAATTCATGCAGCAGCGTACGGCAATCACGAGCATACTGCCCCGCACTATATATCTCATCCAAATCTTTACAACCCACGAAATAGTGGGGAATACCAGCCTGCTCTTCTACCGTGGGAGCTGCAGTACCAATAGGCAAATCGCGATAAATCTGTCGAGAATCGGCACTTACAATAGGGCAATTATATTGCTTTGCCAGCTCTATAGCATGAGCCGTTTTGCCCACACCAGTAGCACCTATCACAACTACCAACCTCATTTCTCTAACCTCTATACGATAGTTGTATGGTCCTAAAACATCGATCCGTCGTCAAAACTCAAATCTTGATAACCTTCAAAATCTAAGTCTCCATCATCGTATTGGCTATCTCCGTAAAATTCATCATCTATATCCCACTCGTTACCCTTGCTTTTTGCAGCAATTGCAGAATCTTCTTTTTGCAATTGCATTGGCGCTACACCAATGGACTCCACGCACGTTACCCCCTGAATATGTCCAGACATCACTTCGGCAACACGTCCGAAGAAATAACGTTCGAACATAGGGTCAAACACATAAATCAAACGCTGTCCACGCTCTTCCAACAAGTCGCTCAATGGCGTAGATTCCATTACCATGTTGTCGTATTCAAAATTACTTCCCATCTCTACGAGTGTCACTTCTTGTCCTTTTTCCCAGCGCTCGTTGCACATATAAAAGGAAGTCATTTGATCATTATCGTAGCCAACACTATTTAAAATAGCATGATGCAAATCCAAAAAAGTAGCATCGCTATCAGCTTCATATACGCGACGGAAATCATCAACCTCATCGCACGAGAAAGTCAGTTTGTATATCATCTTATTACTGTTTTTGTGTTCTATTTAATCCTAATATAGATATTTTCGCTGCAAAGATACAATAAAATATTGAAACTACCAAAAAAATCAAAACATATTCAAGGTAACCACATTAAAAATTTGTGTTTTTGGAATGTTGTAGCATCAAAAAACGAAAAAGATGCTAAAAAAACACTTTTTATTGAAAAATAATAACATTTTTTGAGCTCATGACAAGTTTTGACAGTTTAACATAGTAATTTTGCACCCGATTTCGGGAAACTACAGCCAATTGCCAATACCCAATACCCAATTGCCTATAGCCCCCACAATGTTTAACCACTTAAAAATCGCACACGTATGAACGTATTTTTAACTTTAATTATCAGTTTAGCTTCGGCAACAATAATTACTTTTTGCATTGATATGATTGCAGGATTTTTGAAGGAAGAAGCATAAAGATATAGAAAAAAGCAATTACTATTTGCATAAATGCAAAAAAAACACTACCTTTGCACTCGCGTTCGATAACGCACCCTTAAAACTCTTGAAATATTGAAACAAGTGCCAACGGCGCGTGAAACTTTGAAACTGTTTAACCCTTAAAACATTTATACTACTATGGCTGAAGAAAAGAAAATGCCCTCACCAGAGAAACTGAAAGCATTGCAATTGGCAATGGCAAAAATCGATAAAGATTTTGGCAAAGGCGCCATCATGAAATTGCGCGACGATAAGATAGGAGATGTACCAGTAATCCCCTCTGGTTCAGTAGGTTTGAACATCGCGCTTGGCGTAGGCGGTTATCCTCGCGGTCGCGTGGTAGAGATTTATGGTCCTGAGTCTTCTGGTAAAACGACCCTCGCCATCCACGCTATGGCTGAGGTGCAGAAGCAAGGCGGTATCGCTGCTATCATCGATGCAGAGCACGCTTTTGACCGCTTCTATGCAGAGAAACTCGGCGTGGATACCGACAACCTGCTCATTGCGCAACCTGACTGCGGCGAGCAAGCCCTCGACATCGCAGACGAACTTATCCGTAGCGCTGCGGTGGACTTGGTAGTCATCGACTCTGTGGCAGCCCTTACTCCAAAAGCTGAGATCGAAGGCGATATGGGCGACAACCGCGTGGGCTTGCAAGCACGATTAATGTCCCAAGCGCTCCGCAAACTCACCGCTACTATCAACAAGACCAACACCACCTGCATCTTCATCAACCAACTCCGCGAGAAAATCGGCGTGATGTTCGGCAACCCAGAGACTACCACCGGCGGTAACGCGCTGAAGTTCTACGCTTCGGTTCGCCTCGACATCCGCAAGGCAAGCGCTATCAAGGACGGCGACGAGATTATCGGTAACCAAGTACGCGTGAAGGTCATCAAGAACAAGGTAGCACCTCCATTCAAGAAAGCAGAGTTCGACCTCATGTTCAACGAGGGTATCTCTCGCGTAGGCGAGATCGTAGATATGGGTGTAGAGAAAGGTATCTTGACCAAGTCTGGTTCATGGTATAGCTACGAGGGCAACAAACTCGCTCAAGGTCGCGATGCGGCTAAGAACGTTCTCCGCGACAACCCAGACCTCGCCGAAGAGATCGAGAACAAGATCATGGAAGCGCTCAAGAAGTAGTCGCAAAGCGACTTAAGTGGTCTTCGACGAAAATGGCACCTAAAGTGCGAAAACGGTCTTCGACGTAAAATACGTGAAACCCAAAACGTGAGCATAGCGAACCATTTTCATGAGCGATGCGAATCATTTTCGCGAAGCCATAAACGTGAACGCAGTGAACCAAAATACCCTCATATTATCCCCTGAGAAAGCTTACGACGCGGAGCAACGCTACCGCGTCGTAAAGCGTTCTATTGATGCTCGCCAAAAGCAGCTCAAGGTCCATCTTACCGTGCTCACCGATGAGCAAGGCGCACCGCTGCCTAAAGACGCACCCATCCCGCTCTACGAACCACCGCATTTCCAAGATGTGCATAACGCCGAGCATAGTGTGGCTATCATCGGTGCAGGTCCTGCGGGCTTGTTTGCCGCTTTGACCCTCATTGAAAAAGGTATCAAACCTATCATCTACGAACGCGGCAAAGAAGTCGCCGAGCGCAAGAAGGATATCGCTATCCTCAACCGCAACCAAGGACTGAATGCGGAGTCCAATTACTGCTTCGGCGAAGGCGGCGCAGGTACTTTCTCCGATGGCAAACTCTTCTCACGCAGCAAAAAGCGCGGCAATATGCAACGCGTCATGGAACTCTTCCACCATTTCGGTGGCGACGACCGCCTATTGTACGAAGCGCATGCCCATATCGGTAGCGACAAACTGCCCACTATCATCCGCCGCATGCGCGAGTGCATCATCGAACACGGTGGCGAGATTCACTTCTCAACCTGCGTGGATGAACAACTCTTCCGCAACCTCATCGCCAATAGCCAATATCCAATAACCGATAACCGCAAGCCAATATTAGGCCTAATATTGGCAATAGGTCACTCCGCCCACGACACCTACCACATGCTGCATGCCAATGGTGTTGCCTTGGCAACCAAAGGTTTTGCTATGGGCGTACGCGCGGAGCACCCACAGGTGCTGATCAATAAACTGATGTACCACGATCCATCGCCCGAACTTATCCAGTTGGTGGGCAATGCCTCGTATTCATTGGTAACACAGGTGCAAGGGCGCGGTGTATATTCCTTCTGTATGTGTCCAGGCGGACATATCGTCCCTGCGGGCAGTGCACTGAATAGCTGCGTGGTCAATGGTATGTCTGCCAGCCACCGGAACTCTCCATTCGCCAATTCGGGTATGGTGGTGGAGATTCGTCCCGAGGACCTTCAGACCCTCCCTATCCCCTCCCTGAATGCACCCCATGACGCAGGCGTCATCGGGGACCCCGCTAAGGGAAGGGAGTTTGCCACAGGACTCCAAGGTCTTGCATTTCAACGGTATTTGGAGCAGTTGGCATATGAACACGGTGGCGAACCTTCTCTGGCTCCTGCCCAACGCCTGAGCGATTTCGTAGAAGGCAAAGCCAGCAAGACGCTACCTGCGTGTAGTTATCTGCCTGGCATGGTGTCCAGTCGCCTTGACCAATGGCTACCCGAGCATATCGGCAAACGCTTGCAGCAGGGCTTCCGCGATTTCGACCGCAAGTACCGTGGTTTCTTGACCAATGAGGCAGTTATCCTTGGTGTAGAGAGCCGTAGCAGTAGTGCTGTACGTCTGCCTCGTGATCCTGAAACACTACAATCCATCTCCATACCTTATCTTTACCCCTGTGGTGAAGGTGCGGGTTACGCAGGCGGAATTACTTCCTCTGCATTGGACGGCATCAATGTCGCATTGAAAATTGCGGAACAATTTCCTACTAAACACTAAATAATACTTTGCTGAATGCAACCTCTAAAACGAAAATAGCGAAAACTTCGCTATTTTCTTGCATAACTCAAAATAATTCACTACCTTTGTAGCCTAATTACCGGAATTGTAGACTAAGGAACCAAAGATATATGAGAATACACTTTATAGCAATAGGTGGAGCCGCCATGCACAACTTGGCTATGACGGTGGCTACCAAAGCAGGATATGTAGTGACAGGGTCGGATGACGAGATCTTCGACCCTGCTCGCACACATCTAGAGAAAGCAGGGTTGCTGCCCGAAGAGATGGGCTGGCATCCTGAGAAAATAACCAGCGATATTGATGCCATTATATTAGGTATGCACGCGCGCGAAGATAACCCCGAGTTGGTGCGCGCACGCGAGTTGGGCATCAAGATATACTCTTTCCCCGAGTACCTGTACGAGCAGACCAAGAATAAGATCCGTATCGTTGTAGGCGGTAGTCACGGCAAGACAAGCACCACCTCCATGATTCTGTATGTCTTGCAACACTTGGGCATCGAAGCCGATTATATGGTAGGTGCTCAAATCGAGGGCTTCGAACGCATGGTGCGTCTCTCCGACACGGCTAAGTATGCGGTGTTTGAGGGCGATGAGTACCTAACTTCACCTCTGGATTTGCGCTCTAAATTCTTGTGGTATCACCCTCATGTGGCGATACTCACAGGTATAGCATGGGACCATATCAATGTATTCCCCACTTTTGATGGATATGTGGACACTTTCCGTAAGTTCGTGGATGGAATCGAAGAAAATGGCACATTCATCTACTACAAACATGACACTAACTTGTGCGAGATAGCATCTCACGTACGACCAGATATAAAGCAACTTCCCTACGAGGCATATAATCCCAATGCCTTATCGTCTAATCGCCCAATCACCTCATCGCCTTTGAAGATCTTCGGTCGCCACAATATGGAGAACCTGCAAGCCGCAGCATTGGCATGCCAACAGATAGGTGTATCGTTGGATGATTTCTACCGCACGATTTCTACCTTTACAGGTGCAAGCAACCGCTTAGAACTCATTGCCACCACCGAAGATTCTAACAGCGCAAGCGATCCAATAGCCAACGGCGATCTAACTTCTAACAGCGCAAGCGGTCAACGCTACAACGTAGCGTACAAGGACTTCGCCCACTCTCCAAGCAAACTACGTGCAACGGTGAATGCTGTGCGCGAGCGCTACCCCGAAAAACAGTTGGTAGCAGCCATGGAGTTGCACACATTCTCTAGTCTGATGGCAGACTTCTTGCCACAATATGAGGGATGTATGGCAAATGCGGATGTGGCATTGGTGTATTTCAACCCAAAAGTGATTGAACACAAACGCTTGACGCCTATCACAGCAGAAGAAGTGCGCAGTGCCTTTGGCACAGAAAATGTGGAGGTCTTTACCGACAGCCAACTGTTGCAACAACGCCTTCGTTCCATTAAGTACGAAAACACCGCGCTTTTGATGATGACTTCAGGCACTTTTGATGGAGTAAACATTCCTGAGTTTGCAAAAGAATTGATTAAATAGTTTGTTTATGAATAAAGAAACAAAACGCGATTATCTATATATGCGCATGGCGCGTACATGGTCAGAGAATAGTTATTGCGTGCGACGCAAAGTAGGAGCAATCTTAGTCAAAGACCAGATGATTATCTCCGATGGCTACAATGGCACACCCAGTGGCTTTGAGAACGTATGCGAGGATGAGAATAATGTTTCCAAACCCTACGTACTGCACGCCGAAGCCAATGCGCTGACTAAAGTAGCACGTAGTAATAATAGCAGCGAGGGGGCAACGCTCTATGTAACTGCTTCGCCATGTATGGAATGTGCAAAACTTATCATTCAATCGGGTATCAAGCGCGTGGTGTATGGCGAGAAGTATCGTATCATGGATGGTGTAGAACTCCTCGAAAGAGCAGGCGTAGTAGTAGAATTTTTACCAGACCAAGAATAATAATTGAACCAAGAGCAAGGAGCTAAGAATCAAGACAAGTAAGTTTCGACTAATCAGACAAATACATATAAATCTTTACTCCTTATTCCTTGTTCCTTAATCGAAAAAAAGAACTATGAAAAAGTATTTATTTCCAACCCTGACCATCGTTTGCCTACTCTTGGGCTTTCTGATTGGTAATGCTGTGTCTAATAAAGTGAATGCACAGCGCTTTTACATCCAAAATGGACAACTATTTCAACAACCCGAATCCAAGATCGATCAAGTACTTAGTTTGATTCAAACGGGTTATGTGGACGAAATTAATCTTGATAGCATCACCGAAGAGGTAACCAAAGAGATTATCAAACGCCTTGATCCGCACTCCGCTTATATCCCAAAAGAGGATTTAGAGATGGTGAATTCGGAACTTTCAGCCTCTTTTTCGGGTATAGGAGTACAATTTTCTATTCAAAACGATACCGTGCAAGTGGTGGCAGTCATCTCGGGTGGTCCATGCGAAGGCATGGGCGTATTAGCAGGCGATAAGATTGTGATGGTAAATGACTCAAACTTCACAGGCAAAACCATCACCAACGAAAAAGTGATGCACGCACTGCGTGGACCCAAAGGCACCGAGGTGAAGATTGGTGTGAAACGCAATGGTTCGGATGAGATTTATGACTTCACCATCACGCGTGGCGATATACCTGTACATTCAGTGGATGCGAAGTTTATCATCGAAGAAAAGGGAGAAAAGATAGGTTTTGTACGCGTGAATCGCTTTGGCGAGAATACCTACGACGAATTTATTGCTGCCTTGGCATCGCTGAAAGGACAAGGAGCAACTTGCTACATCGTGGACTTGCGTGAGAACTCGGGCGGATATATGGACCAAGCCATTAAGATGGCGAATGAGTTCCTCAGCAAAGGCGATATGATTGTTTATTCTGAAGGTCGTGCATATCCTCGCTACGAAGCAAGAGCCAATGGATCAGGCCGATTCCAACGAGAGAAACTAGTTGTACTTATAGACAATTTCTCGGCTTCCGCTAGTGAGATTTTTGCGGGAGCTATGCAGGATAACGACCGTGCTACGATCATTGGTCGTCGCTCGTTTGGCAAGGGATTAGTACAACAACAATTGCCTTTTGCAGACGGTAGTGCCATTCGCTTAACCGTGGCGCGTTATTACACGCCCTCAGGACGCAGTATCCAAAAACCATACAAGTTGGGCGAAGGCGAAGACTACGCAATGGATCTGTTAGATCGTTTTGAACACGGTGAGTTTTATTCGGCTGATAGTGTGCATTTCTCCGATTCCACCGTATATTATACAAAGAAAGGCCGCGTAGTACGAGGAGGCGGAGGTATTATGCCAGACGTGTTTGTCGGTCGTGATACAACGCTCAATACTCCATACTTTAATATCGTAGCCAATCGTGCATATACATACCAGTTTGCATACCAATATACCGACCGCCATCGCAAGGAACTGAGTAAATACAAAGATTGGCAATCGCTGGAGAAGCACTTACTGCAAGCCAACTGGTTACCTGAGTTTGTAGCATTTGCTAAGGAGAAGGGCGTGGATCCTAACCCAGAGCAATTGGCGAAATCCAAACCGCTGTTGGTGCGTTTGGTGAATGCGTATATTGTGCGTAATATACTGAATGACGAAGGATTTTTCCCGCTCTTTGAGCGCGATGATGATATAACTAAAAAGGCTGTAGAAGAACTCACTACATCTCTCCAATAAACTACAACTACTTCACATTGTAACTATACAACCGCTACACCACACTTATGAAACAACGATTTCAGCATTTCCGAGAGTTTATTCAATACGATCTTTGGCGCCAACCCCATATGGCAACCCAAGACCCAAAGAAGCGCTTGGGTTATCGTATTTTGCAAACGATAATCCTCGTAGGTCGTGGTTTTAAGGATAAGGCACTTAATGTGCGCGCTAATTCGCTATCTTTCTCCTTACTCTTTGCTTTTGTGCCGATGATTGCAGGCGTATTTGCTATTGCACGAGGTTTTGGATTTGAAGAACTGCTCAAAGAGAGATTATCTACGACCTTTTTAGCAGAAGCCAATATCGTACCCATTATTATGGAATGGGTAGAGCGTTACCTCGAAACAGCACGCGATGGTCTGTTTTTAGGTATTGGACTAGTTGTGCTGATCTGGGCAGTGTATGCTTTCTTCAACATGCTGGAGCGTTCGTTTAATAACATATGGAATGTAAAGACATCTCGCTCATTCGGCAGACGACTGACCAACTATATGGTAGTATTGTTGTTAATTCCTGTGATGATTATCGTCACATCGGGTATATCCATTTTCCTCAATTCAACCCAATCCCTTGTAGGCGTAATGCAAGCAATAGAACCGCTTCGTCGCGTATTGCTTCGGTTATTACCATTTGTAGTGGCATCAGGTGTTTTCACATGGATATTCATTGCTATTCCTAATACAAAAGTGCGCTTCGTAGCTGCCGTTATTCCAGGTATAATCATGGGTACATTATTTCAATTGGTACAGATGTTCAGCGTATCTTTGGTTATGCTCTTCACCCGTATGAGCGTGGTCTATGGTGCTTTTTCAGCACTGCCATTGATACTAATCTGGTTGCACATCACTTGTTGGTTATTGCTCATTGGATCTGTGCTCGCCTTTGCTATTCAAAACAACGATCTATTTGCATACGAACGCGATTTAGAAACAATCTCGCGTCGCTACAAAGATTATGTAATGCTCTATCTATTATCTGTAATTATCCGACGTTTTGAACAAGGCACACAACCTCAGACCGCTCTTGAAATGGCATCGAATAATCATTTGCCTATTCGATTGGTTCAACAATTGCTATCACGTTTAGAAGATACGAATATAGTCCGTAGTGTGCTTTCCGAACAAGGGGAAGACCCAGCTTACGTACCTGCAATGGATACATACCAAATTACAGTGGAGAAAGTGATCGGACGTGTCTCTGCACACGGAACAGAAGAGTTTTTGCAGCACACCCCACCCGAAATGCAAACATTTTGGCTATGCTATTTACAAATGTGCGAAGCCAATAAATCAAACGATATTCTGGTTTGTGATTTGACAACTGCAAAAAGATAGACGTCAACAAAAAGGGACTGCCTTGGCAGCCCCTTTAGCACGTTTTGCAGGTATGTGTTGTTATAAAGAAATTAGCCCAAATAGGTTTTGAGTATTTTACTTCTTGAACTTGATTTGAGTCTGCGTATTGCTTTTTCTTTAATTTGACGAACACGTTCGCGTGTCAGATTCAGTTCAATACCAATTTCTTCTAACGTTTTTTCTGGTACACTAATACCAAAAAATTTACGAATGATATCAGCCTCTCGAGGAGTGAGTGTTGCTAATGCTCGGTCAATCTCGCGAGCAAGCGACTCGTTGATAAGAGTGTGATCCGCATTTGGGGAGTCTTCATTGACCATCACATCTATAAGACTATTGTCTTCTCCCTCCACGAATGGAGCATCCACGCTGACTTGTCTTCCTGACATTTTTAGGGTATCCGCAATTTTGTCAACAGGGATATCCAATAACTCTGCTAATTCATCAGCGCTTGGCTTACGTTCGTGTTCTTGTTCGAAACGCTGGTATGCCTTGTTGATTTTATTGAGCGATCCTACCTGATTTAGTGGTAGTCGCACAATGCGCGATTGCTCTGCCAATGCCTGTAAGATTGATTGGCGAATCCACCACACGGCATAGGAGATAAACTTGAAACCACGTGTTTCATCAAATTTTTCTGCTGCTTTAATAAGCCCAAGGTTGCCTTCGTCAATAAGGTCAGGAAGGCTCAATCCTTGATTTTGGTACTGTTTTGCTACTGAAACAACAAATCGTAGGTTTGCTTTTACAAGTTTCTCCAAAGCAGCTCGATCTCCATGACGGATTCTTCGAGCTAATTCTACTTCTTCATCAACTGGAATCAGCGGTTCGCGACCAATCTCCTGCAAATACTTGTCAAGCGAGGCAGATTCGCGGTTGGTGATGGATTTTGTAATTTTTAACTGACGCATGTACAGTTAATAGTTAATAATTAATAATTAATAATTAATATTGAAAGGCGATGATGCCTTGTGATCCGGTCGGGATTCGAACCCGAGACCCACAGCTTAGAAGGCTGTTGCTCTATCCAGCTGAGCTACCAGACCTCGTCGGAATGCGCTTGTCGCATGAACGACGCCTTTTCGGCGTCTTTGGGGCGACCGCAATTCTTCCTCTCAACCCAAACTCATGAAGTTTGGGTTAATTTTTACATTGTTTTCAATGTTTACACATGAGAAATTACCCGTGTAGGCACACAAAATTGTGCCTACAAAGGCAATTTGGGTGCAAAAGTACTGCTTTTTTTTGACTTGTGCAAATATTTTTGCAAAAATCTGTAAAATTATTACAAAAGTTCTTCAAAAAGCTTTTGCAAGTCAGGTTTGCGAATGGCACCTACTTGGCGATGAACCAACTCTCCGCCCTTGAAGAAAAGGATGGTAGGGATGTTCATAATGCCATATGCAGCGCAGGTGTCGTCGTTCTCATCTACATTCACTTTGCCTGCGATGATGCGACCTTCGTACTCTTCTGCCAACTCATCAAAGATGGGAGAAATCATCTTGCATGGACCACACCAAGGTGCCCAAAAATCTACTACGAGGGGTTTTCCCTCTGCCAACAACTCTTGGAAGTTAGCATCTGTAATCTCTTTTGCCATAATGTTATATGTTTATAATTTTATTTTCTATTTCGCCTGCCAACAGTTTGTCTGTCAGTGGATCTTCTATCAGCGTTTGTATAGCTCGTTTGAGGGGGCGTGCTCCATATTGCTTGTCGCGAGCAAGGCGAAGAATCTGCTGGCATGTCCCATCACTAAGTTCCAAACGGTAACCCATAGCCTCGAGACGTGCCTGTAATGGGCGCAATTCGAGCCACAATATCTGTGCCAAAGCTTCGTCATTGAGCGGATGAAACACGATAATGTCATCCAGGCGATTGACAAACTCAAGCGGGAAAGTGCGTTGCAGCGCCTTAGTGAGCATGCGCTCTGTCGCTTTATCATCCAGACTATCAGCGCCAAAGCCAATACCTGCTCCAAATTCGCTCAATTGGCGCGTACCGACATTGCTGGTGAGGATAATGATAGTGTTCTTGAAGTCCACAATATGTCCCTGACGATCTGTCAGTCGTCCTTCGTCCATGACTTGCAGCAACACGTTGAAGATGTCAGGATGCGCTTTCTCTATCTCGTCAAATAGCACAATCGAATATGGTTTGCGTCGTACCGCCTCCGTGAGTTTGCCACCATCTTCGTGTGCTACATATCCAGGAGGTGCTCCTACCAGCAGACTGACGGTGTGCTTCTCCATGTATTCAGACATGTCAAAGCGTATAATCGCGTTTCGATTTCCGAACATCTCCTCTGCTAAGCATTGCGCCAAGTGTGTTTTGCCGACACCTGTGGGACCGAGCAAGAAGAATGTGCCGATAGGTTTGCGAGGGTCTCGCAGTCCCATACGCGAACGTTGAATAGCTTTCACTACTTTCTGCACAGCCTCTTCTTGGCCTATCACGCGTTGCTGTAATACGTTTGCCATTTGGCGTAGTTGTTCGCCTTCGGCTTGTGCCACGCGTTGTACAGGTACGCCCGACATCTGACTGACCACACGTGCTACATCAGCTTCAGTAATGGTGGTAGGTTGTTCTGTGGTCTTTTTGCCTATACAAGCGCCTACTTCATCCATAGCATCAATAGCTTTGTCAGGGAATTGGCGGTCAGTGATATGTCTATCAGTAAGGTTTACGCACGCACGCAATGCCTCTTGGGTATATTGCACGTGGTGGAACTGGCCGTAGGTTTCGCTCAGGCGTGTGAGGATGGTGTATGTCTCGTCGTTGCTGGTGGGTTGCACAGTCACTTTTTGGAATCGGCGTTCCAATGCACCATCTTTCTCGATGCTGGTGCGATATTCGCTGATGGTAGTAGCACCTATGCATTGTACTTCGCCACGCGCCAAGGCGGGTTTGAGTATGTTAGCAGCATCTAAAGAGCCTTGTGCGTTGCCAGCCCCCATGAGGGTGTGTATCTCGTCGATGAAAAGGATAATCTCTGGATGGTCGTTCAACTCTTTGATTACTGTTTTGATTCGCTCCTCAAATTGACCGCGGTAGGTGGTGCCAGCCACCATAGAAGCTATGTCAAGCGAGATTATGCGTTTACTTTCTAAAGCAGGAATCTCTTGTGCTACAATGCGCAGTGCCAACCCTTCCACGATAGCGGATTTACCCACACCAGACTCGCCAATGAGGATAGGGTTGTTCTTTTTGCGACGTGATAGGATTTGTATCACGCGGTCAATCTCTATTTGGCGTCCGACAACGGGGTCCAGTTCGCCATTCTTTGCTTGTGCGGTCAGGTCGCGTCCGTACTTGGTGAGGGCAGGAGTGTCCGTCTTACCTTTCTGCTTTTTGCTGCTACCCATGTCAGGGCCGAAGATATGGATAGTCGTCTCTCGCTCTTGTGGCTGTTCGTCAAGGGTAAGTTCCCCTTGTGGCAGCGGGTCTGGTTTGGGGTAGAGGCGCTCAATGCATTCATAGTCAATGCCGTGCTGTTGCTCCAGATACATGGCGGGGAAGTTGATGCGGTCACGGAGCAATGCCATAAGCAAGTGTACGGAACCACATGTCTCTGCCTGATAGTTGCGCGCCTCAATGCCTGTTAATCGTATTATGCGCTCGCTGGCACGTGATAGTTTTTGCGTTTGGGTAGATTCTGTTTGGTGCAAGCGCTCATCGATCTTGCGTTTGCATTCTACAGGATCCATACCCGCTTGCATCAATAATTCAAATGCTTTTCCTGCGCTCAAACGCAGAATACCCAACATAAAATGGTCAGGCATAATTTCCACATTACCCAAGCGACCAGCTTCTTCGCGGGCATAAGCGATAATAGTATGTAAGTTAGGTGTTTGTTGCATATGTCGTGTAAAGGTAGAGGTTATTTGTAAAAGTGCCATGACAATCCAGCGCGGAACATATCGGGCGCCATTGGGTAGCCAGGCATTGAAAAATATTGCTTGTTCATAAACGATGCGTTAAAGTGCTGATATTGAGCGAATAATTTTAGTCGTATATGCTTCACGTAGAAGTTGGCATATACATTCATCACGGGGTAGTTACCCACTTGCTCCTTGTCCTGTATGCAGAACTGCCCCAAAGCGGGATTGAGTACAGGGGCATAATACTTGGTAAAGAAGCGCATATCCACTCCAATCTGTACGTCTAATGCTTTTACCCATGTGCCGTGATAATAGAGGTTGTTATACATTGTTAAGGTAGGTAATGGTAGGAATGTAGAAGATGAGTGTTGATACACTATGCTATTGTCCATGTTGACCCATGGAGTGTTGAAATTCAATTGTAAGTCAGCAGCAAACACTTGAATACTACCATCCACCTGTTGAGGCATCCCTTCTTCATCAAAATAGATAAATTGTGTGATGTTCTCAAACGCTACATTCAGTTTTGGTTTTATCCATTTGGTAGGATACGTAATCTCACCACTCACGTAAAGTCGGTAGGTCTTATTGAAATTGTTGTTCCACTGATAGTGATTGCTGCGATAGTGCTGTAAATAGAAATCAGGAGTTTCGTTTTTGATATATGCGGTAGCAGTAAGTATCATAGAGTCTTTGCCCAAACGGAAGCCTGCGTCTAAATGTCCATTTACCTGAAATTCGCCAAACTTGTAACCAAGCAAGCAGACGTTTCCGTCAAATCCATAGTGGATATATTTACCTTGATTTTTATATAAGGCAGCTCCAATATAGGTATTATTGGTCCAGCGTTGTCCAAAAAGTGTATCTGGAACCATATAAAATGTAGTATCTGGTAACAAAGTGATTGGGTTGCCGAATAGTGTGTTTTCTACATCAGGTATGGATACGGATACTCCAATCGGCGATACATGACGTTGCACTTCGTTCATTGCATATACCGTTGCTCCGAATTTTAGCCACGTATTAAACTCTTCTTCAAAAGTAGCAGATAGGGTATTTCTAATTGTCAAGCATGCAGCAGTATCTTTAGTAATGTCCATACTTCGATAATAATTGGGATAAAACCCTTGATTAGCACGTTTCTCCACGTAACGTTTTGTGGCATCCACGGTTTCAAACACATGGCGGAAAGTCGTTACAGGTACATACTCAATTTTTATAGAGTCTTTTTTTACCCAATTGCCATCTTCATCGCGTTCGCGATAATTTACTCTGCGTTCGCGCTCTACGCAAATGCTATAGTAATGATTTAGATACCCCGATAGATAACGGAATGCAGACATACCTTGCATTTTTACTGGCATATCTTGTGGTTTGAGAGTTCCTTGCAAATCGCTTGGATTCATTAGACCGCCGTTCTCAAAGTTACTCAGCGTATTCCATGTGAAGGCAGCCTGTGATGAATAATGGTCACCGTTGTAACTTCCAAAAACAGAACCAAATACTGTCTTACCTTCCTGCGAAGCAAAGCGTCCGTAGGAATTTAGGTAGTCAATGGTCATTCCTAAATTGGTGCGCCGTGTCACGTTACCTGTGAACATAAAACGAATATCATTCTGATCAAGGTCGGTCACAAACCCCTTTTTATAACCTATAGACGAGTATGGGGTAGTAGTGTGATAGAACTTTACATTCTTAGGTGCTATGATATATGGTGCGTAAGCGTCAGCGAAGATAAAGTCAACTCTCCTATCGCGATCGAAGTAAATACGCGATTGGGTAGGGGAGATAAGATTCGAATTGGTGGTGTTGGATATAGAATAGTCATTCAGCGCATCTCGCATAGGCAAATGCATATAGGACGTATCCACCATAGACAAGGTATCCGCAATACCTGTCCATGGGTTTAGTTGCCATGTGCGCATAATAGTAGGAACAGATTTCTCTGCTGCTTGTATGGCGGTTGTGCTGCATAAGATGATTATGCAGAGACAGATTAGACACGATATGTGGTAGGTTGTTTTCAAAATCTTATCTTTTGGCTTATACCGACACTTCCCCAATTTACAATTGGGGTGCAAAGGTACAACAAAAAATGCACATTTGCAATAAAATTGTACGAAAGTTTACTTTTGGGTGCATTTTTATTGGCAAACGGACTGTAATTGGTAATGATAATATATAGTATGCAGATGGTGAACAACAATAATGTAGAAGCAGGATTATTTTGCCCTCAGTTGGTGGTAGATCATGGCGCGGATGAAGGCTGGAAATTGGGAGTATTGCTTGCCCTTACCAGTATGGGGATCAATGGGCGCTTGAGCATCGGGATGCTTGCCACGCATGTTGGGCAGTTGAGCCTCATAACGGCGACGGTAATCCTCTAACAATGTGCGAGCATCGTCTAAAGTGTAGTAATCGGGGATTTGATTGATACGGCGTTCGAAGAGTTGTTGCTTGGTTGGTCCGTCGGGTTGGGCTGCTTGCAGAATTTGAGCAGTACGACGGCATGCCTCTTGCCAACATATCTGGTTGGCGAGTTCGGCACCTTGAGCAGGAGTTTTCTTCCAGTCGCGAGGATTCTGAATAGCATAGGATTCCTGCTTTCCTTCGTGAATGACACGACCGTTGATACGATATTTCTTTTGACGATTGACAATATTGCTGCGCTTGCTGAGAGCACCATGAAGTTCCGCAATGGGATGGTCGAGTTTGATTTCTGCCATAGTTTGATAAATATAATGGGTTTTAAGATGTTAGAGGTCTAAAGGGTATATTATGCTGAGGTGACCCCATTTTGTTGGACAGGGTTAGTAAATATTGTTAATAGTATGCATGTTGGTTGACATGTGGTTCTTGTAATTTTGTCTATACTGGACAGGACTCATATTAAGACGCAGTTTGATGCGATCATTATTATAGTACCTAATGTATTCTGCCAAAGCTTTCAAAAAGTTTTGCTCATCACTAAACTGATTCACATAATAAAACCCATTCTTCAACAGTCCAAAAAAGTTCTCCATAACGGAGTTGTCCAAACAGTTACCTTTCCGTGACATACTCTGTATGATACCATGTTCACGTAATGCACATTGGTAGTGAGCGTGTTGGTAATGCCAACCCTGATCAGAAT
>JAZREU010000070.1:0-65870 GCA_045660925.1 Paludibacteraceae bacterium
ATGCAAGCAGGAGCAACCATTACGCACAATATACCTAAACATTTGATTATCTCGGGTAACTATACATTGTTGTACTCTATTTTTCACAATATTGTGGATAATGCTATCAACTATGTGGATAAAGCAGAGATCAGTATTCAACTCACGAATCAAGACCCTGCTAATCTATATTTTAGTATTTCTGACAATGGTCAGGGTGTACCTGCTGAAGCATTGGCGCATATCTTTGAGCGTTTCTACCGCGTGGACAAAGGGCGTAGTCGAAAGGCAGGTGGTACTGGATTAGGACTCTCCATTGTAAAACATGCGGTGATCTTCCATGGAGGAAAAATCACCGCAGTCAATCGTCAGGAAGGTGGATTGGAGTACCAATTCTCGCTTGCCCGTCGTTCCAAATAACCTATCAACTCATCTCCAACATGCGTTGGATAGGACGGATGGCGTCTTTAGCTATCGCTTCGTCCACAACAATCTCGTTACTCTCGTTGAGCAAGCAATCGTGGAGATTTTGCAGCGTGCACATACGCATATATTCGCATTCGTTGCATGCCCCATTCTCTGCTGGCAAAGCAATAAATTCCAACTCAGGGCATGCCTTCTGCATCTCGTGAAGAATACCACTCTCTGTAGCTACGATATACTGGATATGGGATGCTTCGCTATTGGATATAGGACGCTCTAACGAGCTATTGGCAATAGCATAATTGAGCAGTGCTTGGGTGGAACCAATGACATCGGCATGCTGCAAGATAGTGGATTTGCACTCAGGATGAGCAAGGACTTTTGCATTTGGGTATTGCTCCTTGAGTTGGAGCAATGCTTCTTCGGAGAAGCGAGCGTGCACATGGCATCCGCCATTCCACAATTCCATCTTTCTGCCCGTCATGCGGTTGATATAGCCGCCAAGGTTTTGGTCTGGACCAAAGAGAATGGGTTGATCTTCAGGCAATTGCTTCACGATCTTCAAGGCGTTGCTACTGGTCACTACCACATCGGTGAGTGCCTTTACAGCAGCACTGGTATTGACATACGATACGACGATATGATCGGGGTACTCTGCCTTCCATGCTGCCAAATCTGCTGCCTTGCAGCTGTCTGCCAATGAGCAACCTGCCTCTGGAGCAGGGATAAGCACTTTCTTGTTAGGACAAAGGATTTTGGCTGTCTCTGCCATGAAGTGTACACCGCACATCACGATGATGTCGGCATCGGTCTTGGCAGCCACTTGTGCCAAAGCCAGCGAATCGCCTACGAAATGAGCGACATCTTGAATCTCAGGGCGCTGGTAATAATGCGCCATAATGATAGCATTCTTCTCTTTGCAGAGTTGGCGTATTTGTTCGGATAAGTTCATGTGAACAGTGGTGTAGTAATAGTTTTATAGTTGTTGTCCTAAAGTGTTGTAATATACACCATCATACTCAATCACCAATTGTCCATCGCGCAGAATCTTATTGCCTTTCTTAGTTGGCTCGTTGAGTTCTATATTATCCGTAGATGTTCCTTCGCAAGAGGTGATGTAACGAGAATAATAATAGGTAGTTGAAGGACCTTTCAGATCAATTGTAATACTACTAAAAGCTGGACCTTCATTATCTGTGCATGTAGGACTGGAGAAGCGTACAGATCCAACAGCAGAAACTGTAGTAGTTGGTGTCCATGTATAATCATTGAGTTTGTTGTTGCTGGCAGTTAACTCACCCAGTTTCTTACCTGCGACAGAGAACTCTATTGTCTTATACGAAGCACCACCCCACGTACGCATATTAATTTTTATGCCACTTATTTGGCTTGCATCAAGCGAAGGAGATTCTGCATATGAGCCACTAATCATCTTCCAATAATCAGATTGTTTGTTCAATCCAGAGAGTGTCCAACCTTCTGTATCATTAAGCGTCAATTGATAGGTCATCGCATCAGCAGAAGCATATGTTGTAACTGCTTCTATTTGTGCAAAGACCGCATGGAAGGTAGTATTTTGCATGATGTCTGGCGCATCATCAGCTGTAGAGAAAAGATCCTCTGGCATATCATCGGTAGTACCACTGATCACATATTCGCTCCAGCCAACAAATTGATTACTAATCTCATCGCATGATTCGGGTGCGGTAGGAATAGCAGAAACCACCCCACCCTCATTAACAGAGGTAGTAGGACTTCCTGCCGTATATGGTTTGCCATTCACAAGCCAGGTGATGGTACATTTGGTTTCAGGGTCAACAGTACTACCACCCTTGAGATAACCATTACTCTCTCCAAGAACGAAGCGCGAATCATATGCCGTGATTAGGTCATTCAGATTAAGAGTTTCTCCCGCTTTCTCACCCCAAATATACTCAGCAAGGTAAGGATAGTCGATAAATGGATTACGGTTACCTTGGGTCTGTTGGATACCATTGTTACGATCAATTTCCTTTTTAGACACAGGATCTTGGCGGTGCCATTTCATGAGAAGCGCCACGCCATATTTGGTTAATCCGAAAGCGCCTGTAGAATAGTTAGAAGAGAAAATCTTGCTACCATCTCCATTTGTAAATGATTGATAATCACCATTTGCCCATTTGATCATTGTGCCGAAATAGCCACGAGCGAAATCACCTTTGTACTCATCGCGTGGTTCGAAGACGGTACCTGAACATGAAACCGTATTGCCATTATTACCAGCGATGGTATTTCCGCCAGTAATAGTAATACTTTTAGCAGAGCCTAATTTAGCGCCGTCATAAGTATAACTGACACTTGATACTTCGCCAAAAGCATGGTTGCTACGCTTGTTATTCACATAACCATCGGTAGGCACAATATGAAAAATATCGCATCCTGGCTGACTCTCAGAACCACCAAACCATGATTTTGGAATAGAGTGCTCACGATTATAGCAATCGCACTCATTGCTATAACTACCACATTGGTCAGATCCCGCAGTCCAACTACAATCGCTATACATATCCCATATCTTGCCATTTTCACGGACATCAGTTGTCTTATAAGCTGTCCATAAGCCTTTGTAGCCTAACGAAGAATAACCCTCTTTTGCCACCACATGCACCGCATCAAAAAGAGATTTACCAGATTTACCCTGAAGATCTTCATAATATGCAGGCAACGAGGCTGCAGGAGTAACAGTTTTAGCAGTCATCGCAAACACGAACATACTGCAGAAAAGAAATAGTAAAGTACGTTTCATATCTAATAGTTTTTCAAATTACGGTATATTTTTCAAATTAACGTGCAAAGTTACGCTTTTTTTTGCACGTAAGCAAATTATTTTACTAAAAACATCAAAAAAATCACCCCCATAGCATTCTATGAGAGTGATTATAATGATTAGAATCATGTTGATAGTAGTTATCTACCCAGCGCACGTTCGATAGATGCTACTTCTTGTCTGAGTACTGCATCGTATCCCATTTGTGCTTCCATTGTGTTGAGCGAGTGCGCTACAGTAGCATGATCACGATGTACGTATTTTCCTATCTCCGCCAACGAACTATCAGTGTATTTCTTAATGAGAAGCATTACGATATTGCGTGCCTTGACGGCATCTCGTTGTCTGGTCTTGGCTGTTATTACTTGCTCTGGCACTTTCAGGAGTTCGCACACCTTTGCTATGATATCCATCGGCAGATAAGTTTTTGGATGCAATTCCACCAAACGACCTACTACTTTCTCAGCCAACGCTATATTGATTTCGCTATCCATGAGGGTGGAATATGCCAACATACTTGCCAATACACCTTCTAAATCGCGCACATTTTCCGATACATTCGACGCTATATATTCTACAATATCCTCGCTTAGTTTAATGCCATCTCTCTTTATATGATAACTCAATATATCACGACGCAATGGATAGTCTGGACGCGTAATCTCAGCAGCTAAGCCCCATCTAAATCTTGATAGCAATCGCTCTTGTATTCCACGTAATTCCATAGGAGTGCGATCCGAAGTAAGAATCAATTGCTTGTGGCTCTGGTGCAAGTAGTTGAATATCTGGAAGAATGTATCTTGCGTACCTTTCAAATCCGAGAAATACTGAATATCATCCACAATCAACACATCCACCGATTGATAAAACATCAAAAAGTCAGGTATTTGGTTTCTTGTACGAGCATCTTGGAATTGCAGTTTGAAGGTATTGGCTGTTACATAGAGCACACGCATCTGTGGATTCAGTCGGCACACCTCATTTCCAATAGCGTATGCCAAGTGCGTCTTACCCACTCCGCTACCACCAAACAAGAATAACGGATTGAAGATAGTCTTACCTGGGTTCTTTGCTATCTCTATGGCTGCAGCACGTGCCAACTTATTGGGCTCACCCTTAATAAAATTATCAAATGTATATTGCTCATTTAGTTGACTATCCCACTCATCCGCTATTTCACGCGCATTTACAAAAGTTTCCTTACGCACACTTATAGGCTCCTTAAATGGTTCACTGGGCACATCAATTGTACTGCCAGCCACTGTGATACGATACTCTAATTGCACTTGTGGACCAAAAACCTTTCTTAATACGCGCGAGAGTAAATCCAAATAATTTTCCTCAATATATTCCACGATAAATTGGCTCTTCACCTGCAAGACCAATACCTGATTGTCATACTGCAACGCCAACAGCGGAGCGAACCACGTCTGGTACGCACTTTGCGAGAGGTTATCGCGCAAAATCTGTTGGCACTGAGCCCATTGTATGTTCAATTCTTGTTGCATGGAATATCTTAAATAGCGTTTCAAAAGGGGCAAAAAAAAGCGACTCCTTTCCGAAATCGGGTGCAAAGGTACTGCTTTTTTTTCATTCCACCAAATCCTTTGATTTTGCCATTTTACTCATAGTTCTCTATCTATCAATTATTCAGCAACTTACACAAACACAACTGATTGTCAATCATTTACAAAACTTATCAACACCTAACCAATTGAAACTCAAAACACACCCCTACACCCGTTCCACATAGTGTTGTTTCACAAAAAAACTCTAACCTACTGATTAGTTTTCGGTTAGAGTTTTTTAACATTATTCTGTAATTTAGAAATTCGAAAAATTACTTTCTTTTCACCAATTTCTTTTGTATAAATGGACGAGCTTTGATTGAGCTCACCACTGAGTCCACATTTAGTACCACGCTATCCAAATCTAATAGTGTAGTATTCAGGTTTTGATAGAGTTTTGCATCATTGAGCAACAGCCCTAATGTACCTTGGTCAGACGCCAAAGCTTCTTGCAGTGATTGGATGGTAGTATTGAGCGATTGGATTGTTTGATCTATCTCTGCCTTTTTCACATCATCCACTATGGCTTGCACACCATTCATAGCTGTATCCACTTTTTCAACTAACGCTGGCAGTTGTTGATGAGTCAGCGCACGAATATCGCGACTGCTTATTGTCAAATTATCAGTAATACGCTCTATATTTTGTATAGAAGAATGCAGACTACCTTCACTCAACTCGTCATTCAACCCTGTGAGCAATGTGTTTGCAGTTGCCAAGAGACTGTCCAAATGAGCTAAAATACCCGATTGCAGGTTATCCATCAACCCTGGCACAATCTGCGTAGGCAAGGTATCACCATTCTGATAAGGCATCGCACGATTCATCAATGCGGGCAGTTGCAATTCAATAGCGCCTCCGCCTAACAGACCGTCCGCCACCAAAGCCATCTGTGTTCCTCTGGGTAGTTCAATAGCCTTGTCTATAGTCACATTGACGGTGAAAGCAGGAGAACACTTAAAGTCATACTGAATGCTCTCTACCAAGCCCACCTTATACCCCTTGATATATACAGGAGCTTGAGCGGTAAGTCCATTCACTCTATCAAAAACACCAACATAATTTTTGGTTGGTGAGAAGATATTAATCCCTTTTAGGAAATTAAATCCAAAATACAAAATCCCCATGCATACTAATGCGAGGACACCTACTTTTAATTCTCTTGAGTATTTCATTTCTTGTAATATGTTTCGAAAGCATGAAAGATGCCGTTAACTATTCCTTGTTTTCCAGCAGTACTTGACAGCCACAACTCTTCTTCTGCGTTGCTCAAGAATCCCATCTCGACCAACACGCTTGGGCATGCCGACTTGAGCAATACCCAGAAAGCAGCTTGTCGCACACCCCGATTCGCACGCTGCAGGGTACCTACAAACTGATCTTGAACCAATTCAGCAAAATATAAACTGTTATCCATATACTCATTTTGCATCAATTCGAATAGGATATAACTCTCTACCGAATTAGGATCAAACCCCTGATACACAGTCTGATCTTCCTCCAACTTCATCACTGCATTTTCGCGCATAGCCACGTCTAAGTTATCCTCCATGCGTTCGGTACCCAAGATAAAAGTCTCTGCTCCGCGAGCACTACGACTCTCGGCTGCATTGGTATGGATACTGATAAACAAATTAGCGTGATTCTTATTGGCAATATCTGCTCGTTGCTGCAAAGGCAAAAAGACATCCGTTTCGCGGGTCAATATCACTTTTATCTCAGGGTACTTCTCCCTAATCTTAGTCGCCAACTGCTTAGCGACAGATAGATTTAAATCCTTCTCCTTAACACCTTTTTTTAACCCAATTGCACCAGCGTCATGCCCACCATGCCCAGCATCAATCACCACAGTAAAAGACATCAAGGGGAATGCCAACAATAGACAAAGCATACGCCAGCAGTTTTGCCACATTTTTCCTCTTTTATTTTCCATATTCATCACCTGATTTACAAAAAACGTGCAAAGGTACGTATTTTTTCTCATTTGTGCAAATAAAAGTGATATGTTTTATATGCATTTGTTTTTTTCAAAAAAAACACACTTCTATTTGCATATATTCAAAAAATGTTGTACCTTTGTCGGCTAAATTGTGTTTGTGCGAATTTGCGCAATCAATAACAAGCAGTAGTTATGGTAGTTAGCGATTTTACAGAACAAGAAGAGCAGCTGATTGAGAGCGAATTTCAAGCCCTTTTAGCCGATTATGCTCGTACACGTCACCACCAAAAAGTAGAGCTCATCACACGCGCTTATCATTTGGCAAAGCAGGCGCATGGTGGTGTTCGTCGCTTATCGGGTGAACCATACATGATGCATCCGCTATCCGTAGCACGTATTGTGGTACGCGAGATAGGATTAGGTAGTACCAGTATCTGCGCCGCGTTGCTCCACGATGTGGTAGAAGATACGGAATACACCGCCGAAGATATCGCCCATCAATTTGGTGATAAGATAGCCAGTATCGTAGTTGGTCTGACAAAAATCTCGGGTGGCGTATTTGTAGATCAAGCTGTAAAGCAAGCGGAAAACGTACGCAAACTGCTACTGACTATGTCGGACGATATTCGCGTAATGCTCATCAAGTTGGCAGACCGCCTTCATAACATGCGCACATTGGCGGCGCAGCGCCCAGAGAAGCAGCGTAAGATTGCCATTGAGACACAATATATCTATGCACCTATGGCGCACAGATTAGGTCTCTTCCCTATTAAGACCGAATTAGAGGATCTGAGTTTCAAATATGAGCATCCTGACTTGTATAGGGAGATTGAGGCTAAATTGCATGCCGTCCAGGAGAAGCAACACGAGAACTTTGAGGAGTTTGCAGCCCCTATTCGCAAACACCTGACCATGATGGGATATGAATTTAAACTTTATGCCCGCACCAAATCTATATATTCGATTTACAAGAAGATGGTCACCAAAGGTATCCCATTTGAGCAGGTGTACGACTTATTGGCTGCACGTATCGTCTTTGAACCCAATTCGCAATTCTCCGAGAAAGACCAATGCTGGATGATATATTCTGGTGTCACCGAGATTTACCGCCCTCACCCAGAGCGTATTCGTGACTGGATATCTACCCCAAAAGCCAATGGATATGAAGCTCTACATGTCACCGTCATGGGCAATCATGGGCAATGGGTAGAAGTGCAAATCCGCACTGAGCGTATGCACGAGTTAGCAGAACACGGTTTGGCTGCACATTGGCGATACAAGGCTGGAGGTGAGAGCGAGAACGAGTTGGATAAATGGCTCCGCGAGATTAAGGATGTCTTGGCAAACCCAGATCCTGACGCAATCGCCTTCTTAGACACTTTCAAGCTCAACCTGTACCATCATGAGGTATTCGTCTTCACGCCTCGCGGTGATATACGCACTTTGGCACAAGGAGCAACCGTTCTCGACCTGGCATACCAGCTCCACACGCAGTTAGGCGAACACTGCATCGGAGCCAACGTGAATCGCACAACACGCACTATTGGCTATATCTTGCAGAGTGGCGATCAGGTGGAGATATTGACATCTGACAAGCAAAAGCCCGAACCCGAATGGCTGAACATAGTAGTGACGGCTAAGGCAAAAGATGGTCTCAAAAAGTACTTCCGTAAGCAAGAGGGACTGAGCGGAAACATCAATATAGCAAACACCACCATTGCAAAAGTCGTAAATCTATATATCAAAGGTACAGACACTATGGGCGTGATGATGCGCATATTACAAGTAATGAGTGATGAATATCGTATTAATTTCAGCGATTTGCATGTGACATCCGAGAGTAAAAACTTCACATGCGAAATAGAGGCCAAGATGTATGATATGGAGAAGCTGGGCAAGATGTGTATGAAGCTGCGCAAGATTAGCGGAATCAACACCGTGAATGTAACCAAGATTGATGGCGTGGAGATGAAATGCGACTGCGCCTCGTTAGTGAACGAATAATAATAACAACTATCAAATAAAAGTACAACAATGAAGAAATTATTTAGTATTGCAGTCACATTATTTTTATCAATAGCTGCAATGGGACAAACCCCAGTAATCACTTTTGACAAGACCACTCACGACTTCGGCAAAATCAATGAGGCAGATGGTCGCGTAACCACTGTTTTTACCTTCAAAAACGAAGGTATGACTCCTCTGGTATTGAGCAACGTGCGTGCCAGTTGCGGTTGCACCACACCTAAGTGGACACGCGAACCTATTGAACCAGGACAAACGGGAGAGATAACCGTAACATATAATCCTGCAGGACGCCCTGGTCGTTTCCAAAAAACAGTGACCGTTACCAGCAATGCCAATGAGCCTACTACAAAATTGTATATCAAGGGCGAAGTAATCGCAAAGCCAGTGCAACCCGTAGATGACTATCCTGTTAAGATGGGTGAATTATCACTCAAACGCAAGACAGCGAATTTCGGTTCTATCTATCAAGGCAAGACCAAACTGGTGGAGATTGAATATACCAACTTGACCGAGCAAGATCTTACCGTTGACTTGCTATTGGAGGAGACTTATATTGAATCCAGCGTTACTGCTACCACCGTACGCAAAGGTGAGACTGGCAAATTGCAATTCACCATGAAAAGTGACTTGGCTCCATACTTAGGCCCTGTCACAGCGAAAGCATATGTGATAGTAAACGGACAAAAAGAGATTTCTAACACCTATGCTATCAATATCTCAGCGAATATCAAAGAAGATTTCTCTATACTGACCGTAGAGCAACGTCAGCAAGCTCCTATCGTAGAAATAGAGCGCACTATCCAAGTAGGTACATTGGGTATGGGTCAAAAACTTTCATCCAAGATTCCCCTCACCAATGTGGGCGTCAATGCGCTAAGTGTAAGACGCATCGTAAATAACGATAAAAACATCACGATCGTAGCACCGAAAGCATCTATCAAGGGAGGTCGCAAGTCTGACATCAAGTTGGAGATCAATACGATTGATGTAGAAAGCCCAGCGCACTTCTCACGCGTCATCACACTCATCACCAACGACCCACAAAACCCAATTATCAATATCACCCTACATTGGACCGTGGAATAATGAAACACCCAGAGAATAGTGCTGAATACAAAGGGCTGACGGTGAACGCAGGTGTAGAGAACCTGCCCAGTGTGAATCCGTATGCCACCTTTCGTCGTCGAAAACAAGTGCTCACGGCGGATGAGTATGTGGAGGGAATTTTGCGTGGCGACATGCGATTGCTCAGTCAGGCAGTCACTCTCATTGAGAGCAACCTGCCCAGTGACCAAGCCATTGCGCAACAGGTCATCGAGCGCTGCCTACCCTACGCTGGCAACGCCATCCGACTGGGTATCACTGGTGTACCAGGTGCAGGTAAATCCACCTTCATCGAAGCATTGGGCACCATGCTATGCCAGCAAGGCAAGCACTTGGCTGTGCTGGCTATTGATCCTTCTTCTGAACGTAGCAAGGGAAGTATCCTTGGCGACAAGACCCGTATGAACCACCTCTCCGTGGAGGCGAATGCCTTTATTCGCCCCAGTCCGTCGGCAGGCAGTCTGGGAGGTGTAGCACGCAAGACACGCGAGACAATCGTGCTATGTGAGGCGGCTGGTTTCGACACGATTATCGTAGAGACGGTGGGCGTAGGTCAGTCGGAGACAGCAGCACACTCCATGGTGGACTTCTTCCTCCTACTGCAAGTGACGGGTACAGGCGATGAGCTGCAAGGTATCAAACGTGGTATTATGGAGATGGCAGATGGTATAGCCATCAACAAATGCGATGGAGCAAATGTAGAACGAGCAGAGGCAGCACGCGTGAGTTTCAAGAACGCACTGGCGCTTTTCCCGCCGACCGATTCAGGATGGAAGCCCTACGCAGAGACATGCTCCGCTATTGAGGGCAATGGTATCCGACGCGTATGGAAGATGGTGGAAGATTATATTCGTTTCACTCGCGAGAATGGATACCTTGACCATCTGCGCACACAGCAAGCCAAATACTGGATGTATGAAACTATCAACCAGAACCTGCTGGATAATTTCTACAAATCCGAAACGATGGAACCACTCATTGCGCAAGCCGAACAGCGTGTGCTCAACAACGAAATTAGCAGTTTCACCGCTGCATATGACCTACTGAAACATTATGGCAACAACAAGCAATAAACGCAAGTCCACTACTGCAATCCCAAAAGTAGGAGCCAACGAGATGGGTAAACTACCACCACAGGCACCCGAACTTGAAGAGTCTGTATTGGGTGCTCTAATGATAGAGAAAGATGCTTATGCTACGATTGCAGACTTGCTGCGTCCTGAGTCTTTCTATGCCGATAGCAATGCCTGTATTTTCGAGGCTATTCGTGCGCTCGCTGCCAAAGATGCGCCTATTGACCTACTATCAGTGGTGGAGCAACTCAAGGCGCAAGGCGACCTTGAGAAGGCTGGCGGTGTGATACGCCTAAGCGAGCTCACACGCCGTGTAGCATCGGCTGCACACTTGCGCTACCACGCGCAGATAGTGGCACAAAAAGCTACCGCGCGCGATCTCATCTCCGTAGCATGCCAGATAGAGGAGAAGGGCTATGACGAGACACAAGACGTAGATGTGCTACTTCATGAGGCTGAGGGTAGTATCTTCGAAATTTCACAGCGCGCACAGAAACGCGATGTCACGCAGATTGACCCTGTAATAGAAGAAGCGTTTGAGCGCATGCGCAAAGCAGCTAAGAACGAGGGCAATATTTCGGGTGTACCAAGCGGTATCACCGAACTGGACAAGATTACTTCAGGTTGGCAAAAATCCGACCTTATCATCATCGCAGCCCGTCCTGCTATGGGTAAGACTGCCTTCGTACTCTCCATGGCGAAGAATATAGCGGTGAACTTCAAACGCCCAGTGGCGATGTTCTCTCTGGAGATGTCCAATGTGCAATTGGTTAACCGTCTGATTATGAATGTTTGCGAGATTGAGGGTGATAAGATCAAGAACGGACGTCTCACCAATCAGGAGTGGAACAAGATGGAGAGCAAGATTAACGAACTCATCGGTGCGCCTCTCTATATTGACGACACGCCAGGTCTAAGTATCTTTGAATTGCAGAGTAAGGCGCGCAAACTGGTGCGCGAGAAGAAGGTGGAACTCATCATCATTGACTATCTGCAACTCATGAACGCGAATGGAGCTAACTTTGGTAGCCGTGAGCAGGAGGTGAGTATCATCTCGCGCCGTCTGAAATGGATTGCCAAGGAGTTGGACATACCTGTGATTGCGCTGAGTCAGCTGAACCGTAACGTGGAGAAACGCGACAGCAGCAATAGCAATGTGGAGGGCAAGAAGCCGCAACTCTCCGACTTGCGCGAGTCGGGTGCTATTGAGCAGGATGCGGATATGGTATGTTTCATCCACCGCCCTGAGTATTATCGTATCTATAATGATGATAAGACAGGTAAGGACCTGCGTGGACTGGGTCAGATCATCGTAGCCAAGCACCGTAATGGTGCTACGGATGAGGTATGGATGCGTTTCATAGGCAAGTATGCTAAGTTCCAAAATGAGAATGAGGCATTCGATGAAAGCATCTACGATTCTGTTACACCTTCCGCACAAGCCACCACAACTGTGCAAAGCAAGATGAATATCTATTCAGACCCAAACGGAGCGCAGTTAGATGATGACATCACGCCGTTCTAAATCATAATACGATTAAGGTCATTCCACGGGAATGACCTTAATGTACCTTTGCAGGCAAAATAGCATATCAATATGAAAACTACACACATCATCCATCGCGGACTATTGTTCGCAGCAGCAATAATCCTGTTTGTCGGTTGTGGCAAGAGCAAAAGCAATAACAACGGTCGTATCCTGACCTCAGCTACAGGTTCCATCTACGAATGCCTCGTAGTGATGAACAACCAAGCACTCACGCAAGATCAACTCAACGAGATAGCCCAACACAAGCTCGTGAACGAAGCGTCGGGCTATACCAAACCTATAGCAGGCCTATACGATTTGGTAGAAGCCATCATGGCTGCCGATATGCCTTGCATGCCACAAGTGGAACCCTATTTTCGTTTGGCACATGTGCCTACCGCACAGTTTGACGATATGTTCAAGCCCACACGTAATATCCTATTCGTGGACATCAATCCACAAAAATACACCCAACTCAAGGCCAAAATTTCTAACGACTATTGGTCCACCCCACAAGCCATCTATCGCATACAATCGCCCTCCGAAGAAGCTTTTGTTGAGTATTGGTTGGCGCATGGTATGGAGGTTCGCGATTGGTTTGTCAATCAAGAGATTAAGCGCCAAACCAAGTTCTACCGTGCTAGCACCAACAAAGAGGCACGCGCCATACTGCAAGCACAAGGCTACGACATGCTGATTCCAGAAGACTATATCGTTATTATGGACACCACATTGGGCGGAGCGACTACCTATAGTCTGCGTCGCCCCACTGCTGTAGCCAGCGAAGTGCGCCTCACATGGTGCTGCAACAACAAAGGTCCTATGCGCCGCGACCTTATTATATATAGTTACCCCTATACCGATGCCAACACTTTCACCCTCGCATACCTCAATCAGAAACGCGATGAAGTACTCAGTCGCGTAGTGAAAGGCAGCGTGGAGGGGGCATTTATGGGCACCGAATACAAGGTGATGCCACCTCAGATGCGCACCGTCATGGTGAATGACAGCACTTCAGCCACAGAGGTTCGCGGATTATGGAAAATCCTGAACGGCGAAGCGATGGGCGGACCCTATGTCAGCCTCACGCGCCTTGACCAAGTCCATGGTCGCATAGTCACCGCTGAAGCCTTCCTATACGCCGCAGGACAAAAGAAACGTACCGCCCTACGCCAAGCAGAAGCAATTTTGTACACATTGACATTACCAGAAGATACGATTAAGTAGTTTAGTGAACGCTTCGCTACTGTTTAGTGTTTAGAGACGAGGGAAATGGCAGCAGTTACACCATATTTATTAGTAGAGAACCTTACAAAATCCGTAGGGTCTAAGGTATTGTTCAGCAATATCAGTTTCGCTGTGAACAAAGGGCAACGCATTGCCCTCATTGCACGCAATGGCATCGGCAAGAGTACACTGCTCGACATCCTCATGGGCAAAACCGACTACGACAATGGCAAAATCACCTGGCGCAAAGACCTCAAAGTCAAATACCTGCCACAGCACATCACGGTTGAGAGTTTAGAGGACGCCCGCAAGACGGGCTATAGTTTAGAGATTAAAAGCGAGGACTTCAAAAAACTCAGCGGCGGACAACAAAAGAAACTGCTACTCCAACAAGTATTAGACGACGAGCCCGACATCCTCCTGCTCGATGAGCCCACCAACCACCTCGACCTTGAAACAGTAGTCTGGTTGGAGGAATACCTGAGAAATCGTACAACAAGAGGCGAAAAAGCCATCACTATTCTCATGGTTACCCACGACCGCTATTTCCTCGACAGCGTATGCACCGACATCTTCGAACTCGATGAGCACAACCTCTACACCTACCACGGCAACTACGCCTACTACATAGAGAAACGCGCCGAACGACTCGAAGCGCAGCAAGCCGAAGTAGAGAAAGCACGCAACCTCTACCGCACCGAACTGGAATGGATGCGACGCATGCCACAAGCACGCGCACACAAAGCCCAATACCGCATCGACAACTTCTACGAACTGGAGAAGAAAGCCAAACAACAACGCAACGATGTAGAAGTGCAATTAGCCGTCAAATCGGGCTATATAGGCAACAAAATTTTCGAAGCCAAAGATGTGTGCAAAACCTTCATTTCACCCACTACAGGCGAGGAGAAAGTCATACTACAGCACTTCCACTATGTCTTCTCGCGCTACGAGAAATTAGGTATCATTGGCAACAACGGAACGGGCAAGTCCACCTTCATCAAACTGCTGCTGGGCGAAGTGCCAGCCGATAGCGGTACATGGGACATCGGTAGTACCGTTCGCTTTGGCTACTATGCACAAACAGGACTGAAGTTTGATGAGGGCAAGAAAGTCATTGATTTGGTGCGCGACATCGCCGAAGTAGTGGACTTAGGCAATGGACAAAAGATGACTGCCAGCCAGTTCCTACAAATGTTTCTCTTCTCGCCCAGCCAGCAATACGATTTTGTAGGTAAGCTCTCTGGCGGCGAACGCCAGCGTCTGCACCTCTGCACCGTGCTCATGCGCAGCCCCAACTTCCTCATTCTGGACGAACCCACCAACGACCTGGATATCCCTACCCTAAATGTACTGGAAGATTACCTGCAGAAGTTTCAGGGTTGCCTGATTGTCATCAGCCACGACCGCTACTTTATGGACCGCGTGGTGGATCATATCTTCGTCTTCCACGGACAGGGCAAAGTGCAAGACTTCCCTGGCAACTACACGCAGTATCGGTTGGAGATGAAAGAAGAAGGAAACAAAAATACAACAACATCAACAACTAAATCCAACAACTTGCGTGGCAATCAACTCCCTGCCGCGCCTCAGGAGAATAAAAAAGTAAAAACCGAACAGAAGCACCGTCTGAGTTTTAAGGAGAAAAAGGAGTTGGAAGAACTGGAAAAACAAATACCACTTCTCGAGGAGGAAAAACAGCAATTAGAAATACTCCTTTCTGGGGGTGCTACTACCCCTGATGAAATTACCAAAGCCTCTGCAAGATATAAAACGCTACAAGAAGAACTGGATACAGCCGAGATGCGTTGGTTAGAATTAAACGAAATCGAAAATTAATTTTTTCATATATTTTTTCATAAATTTGTTCATATCATATTTTTTGCTTAACTTTAGGGCAAAAAACTATGATTTATGGGTATATTCGCGTAAGTTCCGACAAGCAGACGATCGAGAACCAGCGATTTGAAATTCAACGTTTCTGCGAACAAGAACATCTTTCAATCGATGGATGGATAGAAGAAACAATCTCAGGCACAAAGAGTTACAACAAACGGCAATTAGGTAGATTACTGCGAAAAACCAAAAAAGGTGACATTATCATTTGTAGTGAGTTGTCTCGGTTGGGACGCAGTTTGTACATGATCATGGAGATTCTAAGTATCTGCATGTCCAAAGAATGTTTTGTTTGGACCATCAAGGACGGCTACCGATTGGGCGATGACATACAAAGTAAAGTATTAGCTTTTGCGTTTGGGTTATCTGCCGAGATTGAACGTAATCTCATCTCTCAACGCACAAAAGAGGCTTTAGCACGGATACGAACAGAGGGGAAACAGCTTGGACGTCCTAAGGGATCACTCACTAACCCTATCTATTTTCGGTTATACCGCCACGATGCTTACATTCGAAATGCATTAGCAAAAGGAATGAGACAATGCCAAATTATTCGCCGCTTACGCACCAATAGGTCCACATTAGAAAGATACATTAAGCGATTTATTAGATGCAATCAATCCAATAATATAACCAACGACTATCCTGAGTAGGATAGTCGTTTCTTGGTAGTGCTACGGGGACTCGAACCCCGGTTTACGGCGTGAGAGGCCGTTGTCCTAGGCCACTAGACGATAGCACCGTGACCTTATGTCATACTTCCTTTCCGAAAGCGGGTGCAAAGGTACAACAAAATTTGCACATGACCAAATATTTTTGAAAAAAAATGCTATTTTTCTCAAAAAAAGTGCATTTTTTTGTTTATTTACATTTTTTTTCGTACTTTTGCGGTATATTTCATCACTATGGCAGGCTTATACATACATATCCCTTTTTGTAAAAGCAGATGCAAGTATTGCGATTTTTTTTCTACCACGCAATTAGATAAAAGAGCACAATACGTAGAGGCACTGCTTGCGGAATGGCATGACCGCCAGCAAGAACTGACCGAAGAGATACACACCATATATATAGGTGGAGGCACACCAAGCACGTTGGAAACAAATGACTTGAAAAGAATAATAGACTCGTGCATCAACTCCCCCCACTCTCTCATAATACCAACAGAGTGTACAATAGAGGCCAATCCAGGTGATATTACAACAGAAAAGGTCAGCGCATGGCGCGCAATGGGTATCAACCGACTGAGCATCGGGATACAGACATTTGACGACAATCTACTACAACTTATCGGCAGACGCCATACAGCCACACAGGCAAAACAAGCCGTATCTATCGCACAAAATGCAGGATTTGATAACATATCCATTGATCTTATGTATGCCCTACCATCACAAACTATGAAGCAATGGCAGAAAGACATAAGCACCGCACTGCAATTAGACATACAGCATATATCTACCTATGGCTTGATTTATGAAGAAGACACACTTCTCACACGCATGCTCACACAGGGAAAAATAGAGGCTATAGACGAGGAGATAGAACTACAAATGTACGATTTCTTAGTTCAACAACTGACAAATAATGGTTTCAAGCACTACGAAGTAAGCAATTTCGCCCGTGACGGAAAAGAGTCGAAGCACAATTCTAATTACTGGAACGACACCCCATACATTGGCTTGGGAGCAGGCGCACATAGTTACAATTGCGCCAGAAGACAATGGAATATCAACGATATAAACACCTACATACGACAATCACTGACCCACACTCTACAACCTGAAATAGAAACATTAAGCGAAGAACAACGCCATATAGAGCACATAATGCTGGCATTACGCACCTCTAAAGGCGTAGCTAAAAACCAAATACGCATGGACAAAGCATATCCATACATACAACAAGGTATGCTTACGGAGCACGACAATCAATTGATAGCTACCACCAGAGGTTTCCACATCTTAAATCGCATTATCGAAGACTTAATTTAGCTTGTATCAAGGAAAAATAGCATCACCAAACATGCAAAAATCATATAGAAAGTAAACTTTCTATAATTTTTCTTGCATATTTGCTTTTTTTATTGTACCTTTGTAGCGATTTTAGCAAAAACATTTACGTATGAAAAAGATTTTACTCCTCGCAATTTTCGCGATTTGTGCATTCCACTTACACGCACAACTTCCTAATGTTCGTCTCCAAGATATAGACGGCAAAGCTATTCAAACAGGTGAAATCAGCAACGATGGCAACCCTATCATCATTTCTTTCTGGGCTACATGGTGCAAGCCATGCTTACGCGAGCTCAAAGCCATTCATGAGGTCTATCCTGACTGGCAAGATGAGACGGGTGTGAAGATGATCATTGTCAGCATTGACCAAGCGCAAGACGCCAACCGCGTAAAACCATTGGTGGACGGCTTTGGCTGGGAGTACGAAGTGTTGCTTGACCCTAATGGCGATTTCAAACGCGCCATGAATGTGCAAAATGTACCTCATGTTTTTGTACTTGACGGCAAGGGCAAGATTGTTTATAACCATGCGGGCTATACCGATGGTGGAGAAGAGGACATCTATAACGCACTACAATAAAGTAGATGAAAAAGATTTATTGGATATTGGGACTTATGTTGTGGGCTGTGCCTACCATGTTGTGGGCGCAACAGGACACAGTATATGTAGTAGGCGGTATTCAGCACGAAGCACTGGCGCCTGTTCCTACCATAGATAAGGGGTATTACCTCAGCAACTCCTACCTCGACTTGGGTGTACGTTGGGATCATCAATCTGGAGACCAGAAGCCGGAAGCCGGAAGCAGTTTCCGCGGTTTAGAACTCATCACACGTTCCGAGCTCACCGAGTGGCCTATGCTTGGCTACGACGAGGACTTTGGTGGATATGGTCTCAGTCACCTGCATTTGGCGGCTACTTTTGACTGGGGAAAGATTACTGTTGGTGATGTCTATGGTCAGTTTGGCAGCGGTTTAGTTTTGCGCTTATACGAGGACCGCGCTTTGGGTGTGGATAATGCCTTGCGCGGCGGTAAGATTGAAGCCACGCCCTATAAAGGAATTTATTTCACCGCTTTAGGTGGCAAACAACGCCGCTACTGGAACTGCTATGATGACCATGCTTGGGGCTGGAACTACAAGCAAGATGCTGTCATTGGCGCAAACCTCGAATTAGGACTACAAGAGTGGATTCCACAGTTGCAAGAGGCAGGAGCCAACCTCACTATCGGTGGTAGTTATGTGAGCAAGTACCAACAACAAGACACCATTATCTTTAACACGGTCATCAAGCCTGAAGGCAAATACGACTACTATTATAAGCTGCCCGCGTGGGTGGGTGCAGGTAGCGTGCGTGCGCAATTGCAAATGCAAGGCTGGAATGCTCTGGTAGAATATGCCTACAAAGCCAACGATCCTACAATCCTCAACAACTATAGTTACAAGCACGGCGAGGCATTGCTACTCTCACTGAGTTATAGTAAAAAAGGTATGGCTATCATGGCACAAGCCAAACGCTCCAACAATATGTCATTCCGCTCGGATCGCGCCAGCAACAATATGGCAGGTACCATCAATCATATGCCACCATTTGCTACCCAGCACACTTATATGCTGGCAGCACTTTATCCTTACGGCACACACAAAACGGCAGATGAGTGGGCTTTCCAAGGTGAGATTCGCTATACATGGAAGCGTGGTACGGCTATGGGTGGCAAGTATGGCACAACCCTCAAACTCAATGCTTCACATATTCGCGGAACAGGCGAGAAGTGGTTTGGCATGAGCGAAGTGCCCTATTACACCGATGTCAATCTGGAACTAAACAAGAAGATTGACAAACAATGGTATATCGGCGCTATGGCTATGTATCAGACCTACAACAAGCAAGTGGTAGAAGGTCACGGCGACCTAATTCGTTCGGGTATTGGCGTAGTGGAAGCCAAATATGCCACCACTAAGAACGTACAAATGCGCGCGGAACTGCAATACCTCTACACCAAGCAAGACGAGGGTCAATGGATAGCAGCATTGTATGAACTCAGTTTGTGGAGACAATTGGTTATTTCAGGACAATGGATGTACAACATCGGCTATGCACACGAGCAAACCAACGAACATTTCTACACCGTAGCAGCTACCTATACGCATGGTGCCCACCGCGTGATGGTGGGTTACACTAAGACACGTGAAGGATTTAATTGCTCGGGTGGTGTATGTCGCTATGTTCCCAAACAAGAGGGTATATCTCTCACCTATAATTTCACATGGTAAGGTAATAAAGTAAGGTAATTTAGTTTAAGTTTATGAAATCGAATATACAAATTAGTTTTTGTTCCTTGCTCTTTCTTCTTGGTTCCCTGCTGACCGCTTGCCAAGTTATTCCTCAGGGCGAACAGGTACTGGAGATTTTCACACCTGCTGACACATCACTAATCAAGCGCACCTCGCTACTGATTGAGTATTCTGGTTGGCGCTGCGTCAACTGTCCGAATGCTGCTGAAGTGGCACACAGACTAAAAGAGCAATATCAAGAAGAACTGGTGGTAGTAGTTATGCACCCTGAAACGAATCCTAACACACGCTATGGTAGTAATCAATCTGTGAATTACACTTGCCCTGAAGCAGATAGCATCTATGTCAAAATGGGCGGTACTAATACCACTCCTTTCCCTACTGGCAACGTGAATATGCTGAATACCAGTGGAGAAGGTGCTGGATATTTCTATACCGAAGACAAGTGGGCTACCTTGTTGAGCCAAGCTTCGCGCGAGGCATTGCAAGTTAGTATAGAACAAGAAATAGTCTGCGATGCGAACAAGAATATGGATGTCACAGTGCATATCAACAACCAAACATCCACCCCTATAGAGACAACACTACAAGTATGGCTAACAGAGGATAATATTGTGGGTAAACAGAAAATGCCAGACAATACTACCAACGATACATACATACACAACCACTTGCTACGTGCAAGCATCTCACCTCTGTGGGGCGATAAATGTACAATCAATATTGGTGAAACAAGCCACCAAACATATCAATATACCCTACCAGAGAAAGTGGTAACAGAGAACTGCAATGTAGTCAGCGTATTGAGTATTGCAGGTGTGGTAGTACAAGTGAAAGAAACAAAAATAACAATTAAATAATTACAAGTATGAAGAAAATTTTTATTACTTCTGTTTTGTTCTGTATGGCAATGGTAATGCATGCCTCATTCCATTTGACTATTGAGAAATGGGTAGAGGATGATCTGGTTGAGACAAAGATTACCAAAGACACAACTATTGTTGTCACCGATTACGAATACGACGAAGATTTAGAAGAAGCCGAAATGGGTGTAGAAGGTGTTATGTACTCTGATGAGTCTGAGAACATCACCGTGAACATCACTCGCTCTGCTACAGGAATTATCGACCAATTTTGTGCTGGTGGCAATTGCATTCCAGGCAATGGAGAGGAACAACAAGAACTGTCTTTTGTGGTAGGAAGCATGGAGACAATGCGTAGCTGGTTTACCCACTATACTCCACTCGCTATTGGTGAAGAGACTATTACTTATGCCTTTAACGATGGTGTTAATCCTGTTATCACCCTTACCATAGTTTATAATTATGCTGGTACAGCTGTAGAAGATGTAGTAGTGGTTCCTACCGACAACACCATCTACAACCTGCTTGGACAGCGTATGCCTACCAACGAACTCAGCGAGTTACCAGCAGGCATTTATATTGTTAATGGCAAAAAAATTATCAAACAATAATATTAGTTAAATTATAAAAGATATGAAAAAGATTTTTCTCTCTCTCCTGCTTTTAGTGGCTGTATGCGTATCTGCACAAGAAGTGCCTACTTCATTCCCTCGTAAATACCTCATTGAGCACTTTACAGGCGACCAATGTGGTTATTGCCCATATGGTATGTATAGTATTGTGGATTATACCACCTATCTCACAACCACTCCATGTATTTGGGTAAGTCACCACTATGGCTATAACAACGATGAATACACCATCCCAGAGAGTTCGAAGATTGGTGCTGCTTGCGGTGTAAATGGTGCACCTAATATGGCTATAAATCGTACAAAAGTTATGGGAACAGCCATTGCTTTCCACCCTGGAAATTTGACAGAAGATGGTATGGCAGAAACTATCGCCAGCAAATGCGAAACAGAGGCAGAGGCATCAGTGGTGATTGACCACATCTACAATGCAGAGACACGCGAACTCAATGTCACAGTTAGTGGTCAAGTGGCTAATACAGATGTTACCGAGTATTTGCTCTCCGTTCTGATCAAAGAGAATGGTTTGATTGGTAAACAAGCTGATTATTATTGGTCTTGGAAAACTAACGGTTACAAAGAGTTTATGCACCCATGTGTAGTACGTGATTTGCTCACAGTTAGTCAATTGGGCGATACCGTTAAAGTGGAGAACCAAGCATATAGCAAGACATTTACTTACACTGTTTCTGATCAATGGGTAGCAGAGAACTGCAATATCGTAGCTTATATCACTCCACTGACAAAGAAACCTATCATCAACGCCGAGGAGACTCCACTCGTAGCAGGCACCACAGGTGGCAAAGAGTACTTGCCATTTGGTATCACCGAGAACACAGAACCTACCAATGCTACCAAACTCAGTTTCGACAACTTAGAACTTAGCAAACCTGCTGACGACAAGTTGGCTGTTGAACTTGTAGCAGCAAACTCGACTCGTTCTGATTATTATGGTCCTGTGAAACTGGTGGTTTATTTGGAGTTCAACACAACAGAATCTGTTCTTCCTACTGGCACTTTAGAGTTTGCAGACGGTAATGAACTCAATACTTTCACTACTGGTACTGTGGATCTTGTAGCGCAATCCTTCAGTGGTTCACACATGGCATACTACTTGGCTTCCACAATGAAGGACCTTTGCCATATCTGGCGTATTACAAGTGGTACTATGACAGTTGAAGAGAATGGTAGTTTTGTAGTAGAGGGCAAGTTGGATAATGGTAAGAATTACAAAGTTACATGTGAGTTGCCAACCGCAGTAGATAATGTTGTATTTGACAAAGCACATGTAGAGAAACTTGTACGTGAAGGACAATTCATTATTCGTATCGACGATGTAGAATACGACATGCAAGGTCGCGTGATTAGCAAGTAATGAACAGAACGCTTGTAATAGTACTGCTTTTAGCAGTTATGAAAATGTCGGCACAGGTTGTGCCGACATTTTTTCCACGCAAGTTCCTCATGGAGCACTTCACGAGCGAAAACTGCAATCAGTGCCCTATGGGTATGCGAGAAATCATTCATTTTCTCAATCGTCAAACGACTCCTTATATTTGGGTGAGCCATCACGCAGTATATGGCACCGACGAATATACCATCACAGAGAGCAATGAGATTGCTCAAGCATATAGTATCAATAGTGTACCAAGCGTAATGATTAATCGCTCAGAACAGAATGGTCGATTGATACTAAGCGCAGTTAACGATTTATACATCTTAAACACAGAGGAAGACACACTATCAGAAGCATCTGTCGTAATAGATCACCATTTTGATACCTATAGCAGACAGTTAGATATAACAGTGAATGGACAAGTGGCAAATGCGGAAATAGAAAAGTATTTATTAACTATCCTTATCAAGGAGAACAGATTGGTCAGTGAGCAAGCAGACCAAATCACCACCTGGAAGCGAGACGATTGGCAAGAGTATATGCACAGTCGTGTGGTACGTGACTTCGTAACCGCTACTTTTGGTGATATAGTAGAAGTCAAAGACCAATCATATACCTATTCCACCAGCTATACCGTCAGCAACGACTGGGCTGCAGAGAACTGCTGCATCGTAGCCTATCTCACACCACTGGACAAGCGACCTATTATCAACGCAGAGCAAGTGCCCTTGGTAGCCGGCACAGAAGGTGGCGAACAATACGAGCCCTATGGTATAACAGAGGGCAAAGGCCCTAATGCAAACATTACCTTTGATAGCGTGCGAGTAAAAAAGATATCCAACAATCTATTGGAGTTCACCTTTTCATCCACAAAAACCATGAAAACCTATGCGGGCATCTGCAAACAGGTAGGATTAGTCTATGTCAATTCACAGACCGATGTATTATCAGCAGGTACCTACCCTATTCAAGATGGCACGGAATGGGGAAGTATCACCGCAGGTTATCGGGTGGATGAAGAAGAGAGTTTTGGTGGCTCACGATTAGTATATGCCCTTTCTTCCGACTTACAACAGGATATTATCACACCTATTCATACATGGCGCATGAATACGGGTGAGATGATCTTAGATGAAGCTGGTAATATATCGCTCCTATTTACAACCTATAACGGAACAACTGTGACTGCCACGGCGCTATATGACTTCTCGGTGGAGTCAGGAATGGAGGACACCTTTGCCCCCTCCCCTATTACCCATTGCCGAAAAGTATTACAAAATGGGCAACTATTGATACATAAGCAAGGGCAATGGTATAACGTTCTTGGCTGCAAGGTATCGGAATAGTGCGTGTATTGTGCGTGTATTGTGCGTGAATAGTGCGTGAATAGTGCGTAACGAACAAGGAATTAGATATGAAAACAGCGTGGTTGAATGACCACGCTGTTTTTTATTTGGAGAGTATAGTCTTAGTCGTTAGACTAATTAGATTAGTTAGACTAATTAAATTAGTTGGACTAAATTTATTTTACCAGTGCACCAGTAGCGTTGTATGTTTCGCCATTGCGAATGATGACGAGTTGACCATTAACAATGCGTTTTGCTACATTGGTCTTGTCGGTAGTAACATTCTCTACAGCTGTTTCTGCAGCGTTGTAATGCAACTTCACTGGTACATCGTATGAGTTCACAGCATCTACCTCTATTTTGAGTTTGCCGTCCACTTTCTCTACAGTCACAGTACCATCTACAAGGCAGTAGAGACCTTCTTCGTCAAAGTAAATACCATCACCCTCTACATATGTGTAGCAGAAATACGATTGAATAGGACCACCACCTACCGCAACGCCAGGGCTTGCATATACTGTTCCGAGTTCCATAGAACCATTGATAGGATAAACTCCCTCTGGAATAGTGATTTCATCATCCATATGATCAACGAAGAATACCATCGCTGTTACATTAGAATTATCAGGAGCTAAAATATCAAAGTATAATTGGTTGTGGCTCTCTACATAATCGGTCGTAAACTCATAGTATGAATCAGGTGCATACGTATAATCCACTTCGCCTTCTTCTGAATCGAATCCTATGTGTTCGCGTTCATATTTAGTCACGAATGTGAGGTCATATTGCACAGCATTATCACAAATGAACGAAGCAACTGCGGTGAGCACATTGTTTTCTACCTCAACAGTCATCGTACCCTTTTGTACAGAATACTCATCGTATGATTTAGTAGTAGCGTTCCAAACCTTCACCCATGTATCTGTTGGATAAAAGTCGGTGTGGTCAAATAGACCATCGTTATAGAATGTACCCTCCACGCTCTTTGTGGTGATGCGCTCTACATTCACCTTTGCCATCAACATACCATCGGCGCTCATAGCATCCAAAATGAAGATGCCTGATGTTCCAACTGCATTGGTGAAATCTACCACATCATTGCCCATACCATCAAAGGTATAAGTAACAGTCTCTGTAGGAGTTGGCAATTCGTAGAACATAGAAATCTCATATTGTACAGAGTTAAAGCCAAGTATAGATGCTGTGAGGAAAGTTTTGCCATTCTCTTGCCATACTTTACCGCCAATCTCTGCAAATTGCACAGGTGCATCATATACATTGCCATCTTCATTCACATGTTGAACGATGAATGTTTGCTCTTCAAACAAGTCTGATTTCTCAAATTCGCCACCCATTATTTGATCAATATTGAGAATATCGAAGGATACAGAATACTCACCATTGAAATTAGCCAATTGCAATTCCTTCAAGCCAAGGTTGTCAATGTAGTACATGGCTTTAGCAGAATTTTGGAAATCAAGAACAACAGTTTCCTTAACCTCTGGTTCCTCATAGAGGAGATGGATATTATATTGTTTGTAGTCCGAACCGAACATCTTTATTTCCACTTGATAGCCTTGCAATTTATTACCCGTGATAGAAAGGTTGCATTGCATAGCATTAATCACTTGACCTGTGCGCAAGTCGGTCAGTTCAACACCAGAACTTCCTGTTGGATATACCATAGGAGTCTTAATTGTATTGTCATTATAAGCAGCCAAGATTTCGTACTCAGCATTGCTTGCTGTAACAATGATAGTGGCATCACTTATACCCCACGAGTCATCTACCTGCATATTGTAGCATGAGATTTCTACAGTGTCGGTGGGCAGAATAGGCGCCTCCATAGCAATATTGAAGAGAATAGCCTCTGTAGTCAATGCCTCATACATAAACACATATGCCATACCGCCCGTTTTGGTCTCCGCGCTAACAAGCATACCTTCGAATTGTACAATCTCGTAGGACTTGCCTTTGTAAACGAGTTTGTAGTTCTCTGTATCCATCAATTTTTCTGAATAATATCCCTCAACACCTGTTTCGGTAAAGAAAGTGAGATCTACATCCATGGTGTCGTTTTGACCATAGATACGGAAGCGATCGGCATCTGGTTCAAGTACGCAATCAAGGATAGCCACATCCAGTTTGGTAGCAGCTCGCAATACGGTGTGCTCAGCATATACCTTGAAGATACCATTGACTTCACCACCGATACCCAGCGTAGAAACAATAACTGCTTCTAAGACGTATTTGACATACCCAGCATCAAGACTTTCCTCAGTAATAGTCATGTCGCAAGACTGATAGTAAGAAGTCTTGTTTGGCGCTTCTGGATGGAAGCAAGTAGAGAAATCTACTTCCATATTCTCAATAGTGTATGTACCAGCAGGACTTAAAGGAGTACCTCCATAAAAGTCAAAGTTAAATTGGTAGCGTTCATTAACCAAGGAGATAATCCAGTCACCTCCCACAATTATGGTATCCCCACGACGACTCACCACTTTTTCTTCTGGAATATAGAGTGGGTCTTCGTAGAAAGAGGTGAAGAACACTTCTGTAGTGTCAAGCCCATTGAGTTCAGCTGGTGCTTTAACTGCGGATACATTGGTTGCAGCCCATTCTGTTGGTTGTAGAGCTACGCGTTTAACTTGCTCACGAGCAGGTTGGTGCAATGATTGCAGAGTGTTGCTCAAACGCTCTTTTGCCATGAGCGCCTTCTTTGCTTGTGGCATCGTTGTGGCTGTCTGTGCAACAGCTGTCAACGACAAGCAAGCGAGCAATAGAAAAGTAAAAATCTTTTTCATACGTTTTTAGAGTTATTAATCAATATATAAGGTTATCAACGTTTCATTCCCTGAATGCTATACTCCACCCCATCACAATAGATGATTAACTGACCTTCTTTGAGGTACTTTTTGCCCAGTCGGTCTTCATGAGGTATATTCTCCAAGTTGGTAGATTCAGTTGTGGCTGTAGTGGCTGTAATATTGTACCACACATGGTTAGAGGCGAGTACACCGATAGTGGCAGTCTTGATGTCGCCCTCTTGCACCACTTTCAAGTTGCCTCGAACTATGGTTAGTTTTTCTCCTGCCACTTTGAGGTAAGAGCCGTAGGAGAAACTCTCATGGGTTACACCTTCGAGCCAATCGCCATTGGGCACTTGAATCTTGAGTTCTATCTCGTCATTCTTACCCATGACGGTGTTGAATCCAGATGATTTGCCCACAGTGGCGCCATATAGCGTATAAGAAAGTGTGTCTGTAGGCATAACATCTTCTGGAGCCACATATGGTGCTCCAGACAAGGTGACAACGAGGGTATCAATACCACTTACAAAGGTGGCATCTATGACAGCCAGTTCCCCATCTTGGTAGTAATTGAGAGCGGTGTTTTCTTTCAAGTCTGCAACATCGCCGTTGATGGTTACAAAGATTGAGTTGGCATTGTACTCGCCGTATTTCTTGCTCAAACCTTTAAACAGTGTGATGGAGAAACTATATCCAGCAGCTCGGGCAGACACAACAAGGTCTGTGGGCTCGAAGCGATCCACGATAGTTTCCGTAATGACACCTTCAAGATGAATAGTAGAGGGTTGCTTTGGACCGACTTGCACATCTATGCTATAGGTTTGGGAAGAAGAGCCACTCATTGTGCCTGTAATCGTGATGATGGCATCCGCATTTTTGCTAACCATCAGTCCTTCATCACAAAAACCAATAGCAGCATCATTATGACTAAGTGTAGCCGCATAACCCGCAGCAGCACCGCCTGTACCATCCCAATACACCGTAAGGGTCATCTCGCCATTGATACCCAATTCTTCGGCAGATAGTCCATTCACGATAAGGGCATCACCTGCCGAATAAGACGCATTATCTCCAGCGGTGATGACTACTGAATTGTCTGCAAAACTGAACAGAGAAATCAGTAATGTAAAAAAGATTAACATCAGTTGTTTCATACACTAAAAAAACAAATACGACCTTTCAGTAAAGGTCAGTTCCACAAAAAATATCAAATACGCCTACAAAGGTAGTAAAAAGTTGCAGAATATGCAAATTTTTCAGCAAAAAAAGTGTTAGAATATGTATTTTGGACATAAAAAGGCATCAGGCAAAGAGCGGATAAAAATAGGCTCCCTCTGAGAGGAAGCCCATTTTTTTGGGGAGTAGGTTTTATAGTTTAGACCTTAAAAGCTGGTATTTTGTGGCTACGCCACTTTTTCTTAACTATAATCTATAAACTTATTTCAAGATAGCACCTTGAGCGTTGTACTCTTTGCCATCGCGGTTGATGATGAGTTGACCGTTCTTGATAGTCTTAACAGACTTAACAGTTACGGTAGTATTCTCAAGACCTGTGCCGTCACCCTTCAACTCACCAGAAATGGTGATATCAATTGCAAGACCAGACCAGTCTGAAACGACACCCGTTGCGGTAACGGTATTGCCAACAGTAGTAACAGTGAGTTCGCCTTCACCGAAGCCCAGCCATGGGTCGTTGTCACCCCAACCACCTACGGTAACAGTTGAGAGCATGCTAAATGGCTCAGTTGCCTCTGGATAGTAAACAGGAACCTCAACCGATACTGGGTAAGTGATACCATCAGCTTCGTTGGTCCAGTTGCCAGTCATCTTGAGTGAGTAGTCATATGTATCTTCGAAGAGGAGATGTTTCTCTACTTCAACAGCAGCGTCCTCTACTACTACCACAGTTGCCTCAGCAGGAGCAGCAGTCATTGTGAGAGTAAATGCATAGTACATACCATCCCAATTAACCTTAACTACAGCTACAGCAGATGAAGCATCAAGATTAATGTCATAAACATAACCCTCAACAAACTCAGCATCAGTACCTCTGATACTTACAGAGCTCTCGCTTGACAATGTAAATGTACCATCGAAGTTATCCTCTCCGAGTCCAAGAACTACTTCAATCTCGAAGTTCTCACTTGGACCACCAATTAGTTGCATATTTTCGAGATCGATGGTCAAGTTAGTGATTTGATCGTCTAACTCCATGTACTCTGGACCTTCGATTGTCTTGATAGTACCTGACATATTGATGTTATATACAGTACCATCACCGAAGGTATCCTCAATTTGAGCAGTGTAAGTGAATGTACCATCACCATTATCTACGAATGCGCCTGGAGTTGGAGCACCAAAGATCATTACTGACCAACCATTGAGGAATGCGTCGGTATAACCATCTGTTGGATATACGCACAACATGAAATCCATCAGGTTAGACTCATCACCATTAACAACGGCAAGACCTTGGAGAGTGTATGAACCATCACTTTCAAGTTTTGTCTCAAGACCTGTAGCGGTGAGGTTGGTAACTTGATCTTGCGCATTGCTTCCTTCAAGTTGGAACGCATACGACATTGCACTCATTACTACAAGAGCAATAAAAAGAGTAAATTTCTTCATAAATCAATGAATTTTTTGGTTAATATTAAAGTTAATTGTAACAAAATCTTATTTATAATCTCCCTTTTGCGCAAAGGTAGCACTATATTTGACCCGCAAAGTTACGTTTTTTTTTTGGAATGTACAAACTTTTGGACAAAAAAACATAAATTTATAGGAGTATTCATGCTATTATTTCACCAGTGCACCCATTGCGTTGTAAATTTTGCCATCGCGGATAATATAGAGTTGACCATCTATCAGCCTCTTTGAAGTACCCACTACATCTTCCACGATATTATTCTCTACACCTGTGGCTGATGCATCATAGATGATATGCACAGGCACATCGTAGGAATTGACGGCATTCACTTCGATGTACAACGAACCATTGTTATTTGTCACCTCTACCGTACCATCCACCAGGAAATAGAGAGGCGATGCCAAGCTACCACCAGATACATCTGTCACAGCAGCATAGAGACCAGGAGCAACTTGACCACTCCATGGATCAACACCAGTACCAGCTACTACCGTGTTGTAGTCACCTATATTTGTGATAGGATAAACGCCCTCTGGCAATATCGTTACAGGATCTGCCTCCTCCACCAAGAGTTGGAAGTTCAAGATATCAAGATATTCTTCTGAAATGACCTCAAAATAGATAGGTCCCCATTGCAGTGTATAATCATTGATTATCACCTTGTCGTTACCTGTGAACAAGCGATCAACAGGTGTATCCTCTGTATCATAATAGAGGTGAGGGCGTTCGAACTTAGATGTCATCGTTAGGTTGTATTTCACAGCATCATCGCCTATAATCCAACCCGTTAGAACGATATTCTTCTCTTCGTCCATCGTAACAGTCAATTCTCCTTTATCAGCATAGATAAAACGGTGTTCTTTCGTTGTTGGATTATACACATCAAAATAGGTGTCCGCTCCAGCAAACTCATATTGTCCCTCACCAAACAAGCCAAACATACCGTCATTCACATATGTGCCCGCTATGTCATCTTCAGAAGCAGCATAGACAGATGCCTTAAATGCAGTCAAAGAGTCAGCAGAAAAGCCTATCAAGCTATAGTAACCACCATCTACAATAGTATTAACAAAATCAGCATTCGTATAGACTAAATCCTCTTCTGCTACAGGTGTCTCAGGCACAGCATGCCACAAGTTTATTTGGTACAACTTGCCGTCAAAAGTAATATACTCAGCATACATCTTCGTAGTATCTTCTACTTGAGAGAGCAAACCGTTTTGCACAAACGCATAGTCAACAAGCACATATTCGCCGTTTTCGTTTACGATCCCCACACCAGAGTACATAGAGAAGAGTTCATCTTCCGTAAACGAATCGCCAGGGAGGAGTCCTGCCACATTCAACGAAGCGTAGTATTTCTCATTTTGGTTGTACAATTGTAGGTCATTGCCATAATCTGGATAGAACATTGCCTTTGCAGACTTGTCAAATGCAATAACAATAGTATCTGTAATGACAGGTACATTCCAAGATAAGTTCATCAGGTAGAGGATATTATCATCATCAACCATCTTGACATCAAGCACCCAGCCTTCTTTATGGCTACCCGACACGACGATGGCGGTAGCCTTAGTAAAGTAAGTACCTGAGGTTTGTTTGTTGGACATACTCACATAGGCATCCGCACCCGAATATGTGCCTGGCTCAATCTCATTAGCCACCCAAGAACCTGCGATGTCATATACAGAGTTGCTTGCTTGGAATGTGATTCGTGTATCCATCCAATCGGTTTTCAAATTCAGACAAGTTATTTCTACTGTGTCAACAGGTTCGGGCAGTGGACCAGTGAAGGAAATAGTATATTCCATATAGTCGCTACCAATCACAAATAGTTCGCCAACATACTCCCAGCCATTACCTTTACCATTGATTGTAATGGTACACTCCAATTTCACGGGGACAATCTCAGTGCCCTGATAGATGATTTTACTATTTTTAACATCCACGCTATTGAGGTCGAAGCTGCCAACCACGTCTTGGTATGTTGATATTAACAGATCCAGTTGCAGGTCATCATTGCTGCCGAAGATTGAAAAACCGTTTACATATTCCTCAATGATTACATCCACAGTAGCTACCGTCACATGATCGATAGCATTAATAACTCTTTTCTCCGCATGTACATCAAAAGCATATTTACCATAGCCATCACTACCCGTCATTTTGGCTTTAAGGACGACCAAGGTCTCATTTTCGCTCACCTCTTCATATGAAATCGTCATCGTAATATCGTCAAAAAGTATGTACCCCATACAAGTATTCGTGACAGCCCATGTGTAGTCAGGATCAAAATCTTCGGTAGTAAAAGTGCCCGTAAAGTCATCCTTTGGTGCCTTCCAGTTGAGTTGAATGATATGTCCATAAGCGGGTTTACTCTCGTCATAGCATGTGAGTCCCACATCCCATGTTTTTGTATCTTCATAGTATTCAGGACCTCGAGCCATGTCATCATAGTAGAGTTCGACAAAGTCTTGACTGGCAGCCTTTGCTTGAGGTGCCATTTTTTTACCTTGCATCTCTAAAGCCACCTTTGCCTCATCTTCGGCTTGTGACACAGCTGTGCGCTCCTTCTCAAAATCGGATAAGTTTATCTGCTGTTTTTCAGCCTCTTGCTTCGCAGCAATCCTCTTGATTGGCAACGCAGATACCGACACTGCCACAACAGTAGCCATAAGAATAGTGAATAATTTCTTCATAAAAGTTAGAATTAAATATATTAATAAGATATGTTTGGAGTGCAAAGGTAATTAAAATTTTGTGAATATGCAAATTTTTAGGTATAAAAATAAATATTTGTGAATAAAAAGAAGGCACGCTCTCGCATGCCTTCCTCAGTTATTCAACTATATCTTATTTCACTTGTGCACCCATCATGTTGAATGCTTTACCATCGCGAATGATATAGAGTTGACCGTCTTGTACCATTTTCTTTACGCCTACGACATCCTCTACATTCACATTCTCAATGCTGGTTGTAGAGCCATCATATACCACATGGATTGCCACACCATATGAGTTCACAGCATTCACCTCAATATGCAAGGTTGCATCTTCGTTCTTGCTTACTTCCACTGTACCATTAACTATGAAGTGAATTGGAGTGGACAAGTACCATGTGTCCTCCATCTCATCATACACCATATTGCTTGCGAAGAATGATGGATATACTGTACCATTTGACACACCTGGGCTGGATTGAACGGTGAAATAATCATATGTATCCTCGATATTGTAGGTGCCTACTGGAATCATGATATCTGGATCTGTCTCATACACATAGAATATCATAGAGAACATAGTAGAATTATCAGCAGAAGTGACATACATATCAATCTCGCCATAGTCAGCCACATAGTCATACAACTCCAATTGGTCAGCAGCAGTATAAACGTGATCTACGTCACCCTCCTCTGCGTCATACTCCAAGTGAGGAACGTCATATACAGAAGTCATAGTGATGTTATACTGTACAGCATCGCTACAGATGATTGATACTTCAGCGGTAATGTTGTTATTCTCATCCATCTCCACTACCATAGTACCTTTATCTACAGAAGCATAATACAACACCTCTTGGGTCTCTGGATCGACTTTTGCCAAATAAGTTTCGTTGCCGTAGAAGTCGTGATAGCCACCTTCCGCACCAAACTTTGCGAACAAGCCGTCATTGCCATAAGTACCTGCGATCTCACTGGTAACAGGTGCAAGAGCTACGTAATATGCTCCATCTGGAGAGAAACCAGCCAATTGATAGTAACCACTCTCATCCAACGCATTAACAAATTCAGCCTCAACATCAAACTCTACTACATGAGTTGGAGTAGGTACAGCATACCACAATACGATATCATAGAGCACAGCATCAAAACCAATCACTTGCGCTTTCATGATAGTAGTATCATTGATTTGGTCAATAGTTCCGTGTACGTCTGCTATATTTACCAATACATCATTAACTGAATCATAGATTTGGGTATAATAGGTATCCATGTTATCCAATGTAAACTCACCACCGAATGGTACATTATATATATCCAAAGAAACAAAATAGCCGTCCGCACCATTAGCCAAATACAAGTCGTTTTGCAAATCAGGATAGAAAGAAGCTTGCGCACATGTCTCAAAATGCAAGGTCACAGTTTTGGTAGGAGTAGGAATCTCATACTTCATATTAATCTTATAGAGTTTTCCATCCGTGCAAAGTGCCTCAATATAAGCCACCCAGCCTAACTCTTCATCGTAGGTCATTGTTACTTCTGCATAGACATTTTCTACGTTGCCACCAGTAGCCATATCAATCACATATACCATCACATCTTCTCCTGTATATGTACCTTCAGCAGCTTCTAAAGCAGCTACACCAGCCTCAATCTCGTATTCTGCATTAGCGCCTAACACATATACCCAACCCATGTACGCAGCCCAAGAGTCGTCAACACTGAGGTTGTTGATTTCTATCTCCACTGTCTCTGTTGGTTCTGGTATTGGAGCCCATACTACCACATTGTTCAATACAGTATCTTGGTTATAGTAGGAGAACTCAGCATAATAGCATGGTACATTTGCATCGTTCTTAGCAGTTGTGATAGTCAATTCTGCTGATAACAATTCTTCATCTACACCATTGCTAACAACCTTGGTTTGATCCAAATTAAACTCACCTTTGGTGAAACGACCTATAGGCCATGTAGCATTTACGTTGAGTTCCAACTCTACTTGCTCATTAGCACCATTGATAACGAACACACCCTCCACATCATCATATGTCAAGGTAGCATCTGCGACCACACCCAAATCTATTTGAGCCTTTGGTGTAAAGACGTTATGCTTACAAGTCACGTGATAAGTATTATCATCGGTACCCAAAATCATTGCATCCAATAATATCTCTGTCAAGTACTCGTTCACATAATTCTCAGATATAGTCATGGTAATATCCACATAGTCGATCCATTCACCATATGGGTCATACATATAGGAATAATACATTTCAAAATCCTCTGTGGTAAATGTACCATAAAGTTCCTCTGAATAGTAGTCGAAACGCACAATCCAGCCATCTTGGGCGCAGGCCATATACCACTCTTGATACTCCTCTGAATACTCTGGCTCTACTGAAAAGCCATCAAAATGAAGTTCGATAGTCTCACCCGCGGTTTGAGTTGCTACTTTCTTTGCGGTAGCAGCTACAGGTGCTGGTAATTGCTTCTTTGCTACATCAGCACGCTTGAAATCACGTTGAAGCATCTGCTCTTTAGCCATCTCCAATGATTTGGCTTGAACAGAATTCTTAGCCACGAATTGTTCTTGACTTGCAGGCTTCGCTTTCTTACCTGCCATGTTTAGATTTTGTGGCAAAGCCATCATTGAGATTGCCACTACAGTCGCCATGAAAAGTGTAAAAATTTTCTTCATACAGACTAATAATTTAAGAGTAAAACATTAAAATTAACCAATGCGAGTGCAAAATTACTACTTTTTTTTGATATATGCAAACGTTTTCTGAAAAAAATATTCGTTCTGTCAAAAAAAAGCAATCCCCCTGATAGACCATATTGTCAGTCAGGGGGATTATTGTTCACTTCCTTAGCGCACGCGCGTACCTAATATATTATACGTTTCATCACCACGGATAATCATCACTTGTCCGTCCGTGATTCGCTTGTGCCAATCGGTGTGGGTGACTGCTTCCACATTCTCAACACCCGTACCCGAACCGTCATAAATAATATGCACAGGCACTTCATATGAGTTATAGGCATTCACCTCCAAATGAACATTACCTGCCTCATCTTTGGTCACCTCTACCGTACCACCAACAAGCAACCACAGCGGTGTAATCAGCGAGCCATCCTCCATCATGCGAGCGTAGAACGATGGCCACACGCCATCACCTTGTACGCCTGGGTTAGCGAGTACTGTTCCATACTCCTCCGAAGAGTCAATTGGATATACGCCTGCAGGCACGATGATATCCTCATCTGCTTCCTCTACATAGAAGAAGAATGCCGCCATATCCGAACCATCTGCCGCTGTCAGGGCAAGGTAGATATAACCATTCATCTCGGTTTGGTCATCTATAGTCACATTATCTTCTGTGGTATAAACACGATCAATAATCTCCTCTGGCTCATCAAAATCAAGATGCGTATTGTATTCAGCCGTCATTTTTACATGGTAGTACACCCCATTGCGAGCGATGAACTTAGCCTCTGCTAAGATGCTTCCATCCTTAGCATGCTCAACCACCAGCTCTCCCTTCTCAATGGTGTAGTTTTGCCAATCTTCCTCTACATAGATAAAGGTATTACCACTATAGAAATCATAACGGCCATCTTCTGCACCAAACTTACCAAACATACCATCGTTGATGAATGTGCCTGCTACATCTCCATCAGTCATTGGGCTCAACGAAATGAAGATGGAATTATCTGGAGTATAGGAAGATAAGATATAATAGCCATCTTGCAAAGCATTACTAAACTTCACAGGCATCTCAATCTCCACCGTATCAACTGGTTCTGGAACCGTGTACCAAAATTCCACATCGTACTGCACAGCATTGAAACCTATATAGCTGGCATTGATCACTGTGGTATCGCCACGTTGGTTCAGCACACCCTTAACATCTGCAATCTCCACACTTGACTCCACAGTCCAATCATAAAACTCGGTATAATCCAACAACACTTTCTCCATATCAAAGGACTCACCCAAACCAGTATTATAAATGGTAATAGACGCCTCATAATCATCTGCATACTGAATGAGTTGAATCATATTCAATTGATCTGCTCGGAAGCTTGCCAAAGCACTGTTTTCAAATTCTACTTTCACAGTTTTCGTAGGCACTGGCACCTCATAGTTCATATCAACAGAATACCAGTTATAGTCATCGCAATATGCCTCAATATGCACTTCCCAACCATCGGCTGCCTCAGTCATGGTCAATGTACCACGGATAGAAAAGCAGTCCAACCAAGTCTTCTTGTCAGTTACAGTCAATGCAATATTCTCATACACACCTGCTTCCGCATAGAAGCCCTCATACATAGCAAAAATATCGTAATCCGCATTAGAGCCACCAACCATCATAAAGCCATAATCGGAGAATGACTCATCTACATACAAGTTATGGCATTCCACATGAATCGTATCTTTCGCTGCTGGCAATGGCACAGTCATCAACACCTTGTGCAGCACGGTATCTTGATTATAGAAATGCAATGTTGCCTGATAGCCCAAAGCCCCATTCTCCAACTCGCTCAAACCTACCATCATATTGGTTTGCATCATCTTCTGCTCTACCCCATTATAGATAATCTTGGTTTGGTTCATATCGAAACTTGCTTGGGTATATTCGCCCTCAATTGCATCAGAGATAACACCCAACTTCACTGACATATTATCGTTGCTTCCTTCCAATAGATAGTATCCAAAGTCCATGGTCACAGTACTATTGTCCAGGTGGGTCTCCACTATGCTTTTAGGATCAAAAACGCTATGCACCGCATGCACCTCGTAGGTATTATCATTGGTGTCCAAGATAGTAGCGTCCAAGACGATTTGTTTGAGACTGCCCTCTACTTTCTCGGTGATAGTCATAGTGACGTCCGCATAATAAATCTCGTAGAACATGTCAGCAGATTGATACCAGCCCCATGAGTATTCCATGCTCATATCTTCAAACGCATAGGTACCGCAATAGTTATTCTCCTCGCCGAACCAGCAGAAGCGGAAAGTATATCCTTGTGCTTCCAAGACGATATACCATTCCCCCGTAGCAACCTCATACTCAGGACCAACGAGAAAACCATCTGCAGTAAGGTTGATGGTCTCCATTGTTGTCTTAGCAATAGGTGCAAGGCGATGTTGAGGTGCTTTGCGATCCATTTCATGGTTAGCAGGCAAAGCGCGTTTGCTGAGGTCATGGGTCAGTGCGTGCAACACTTGAGGGTGCAACTTCGCATCAGCATCTGGCGATAGAAGCGTAAGCTTGGTTTGGGGAGCAGCAATAAGCATTGTTGCTATCACAAACGAATAGAACATAGTAAAAATCTTCTTCATACACATAGTGTTTTTAAGTAAATCGCAACAAAGGTAGTATTTTTTTTCGGAACTGACAAAAAAAAAGAGGGAAATCATACAAATTTCCCCCTTTTACTATTCATTTTTTAGCGATTATCTCACTTGTGCACCCATTACATTGAATGCTTTGCCATCGCGAAGGATATAGAGTTGACCATCGATGATTTGCTTTTGAACACCTTCTACATTCACATTGATGTTCTCAACACCGTCTGGCAATGTACCATAAACAATATGCACAGGAACGCCACAAGAGTTAACAGCATTGATCTCAATGCTCAACACGCCATTTTCGTTTTTAGTTACAACCACACTACCCTCTTGGAAGAAGTAGAATGGCTCTGCCACCCAACCATCTATATAACGTGCGTAGTAAGAAGGTATCACACTACCATCCCACTCCATACCTGTACTTGCCAATACAGTACCATCGAACCAAGTGCTATTAATTTCATATGTACCTTCAGGAATAATAGTCTCTGCATCAGGCTCAGTTAGTACGAAGTAAAGAGCAGTCACATCACCAACTACATTATCGATAATTTGCATAGACACCAAGCCATAATCTTCGGTAAAGTCATTGATAATAACTTCAGCATCAGCGCCATACACGCGATCTACAGGTCCTTCTTCAGCGTCGAACTCTATGTGTGGTTCTTCGTATTTAGAAGTCAATGTCACATCGTATTGGATAGCGTCTTCGCATACTACAGAAGCAGTAAGGGTGAGATTATCTTCTTCATCGAGCGTAACAGTAAACTGACCTTTTTGGATGTAGTACAAGTCATAGGACTCAAATGCAGCATTGTATTTGCCTACATAACTATTACTTGCGTCAAAGTCAAATTGTCCCTCGCCAAATTTACCAAACATACCATCATTAACAAAAGTACCCGCAACATCATCCTTTGAAGTAGCGTAAACTGTCACCACGAAAGCAGTTTGCATATCGTCGGTATATCCTACGAGGTTATATGCTTGGTTGTACTCAAAGTCAATAATCATCTCAGCATCTTTGATGTCGAGTTTCACAGTCTCTGTTGGCGTTGGAGCCACATACCACAAACGAACTTGGTAGAGGATACCCTCAAAGGTTACATAGTCAGCTTCAATCTTGGTGGTATCATCTACTTGGTAGAGTTTACCGTCCTTTATCTCAGCCACTGTGATAGGAGTTCCATCTTGAGCTTCAAGATAGCTAAAGAATGCGTTGATATACTCCTCGTCAAACTCGCCTCCCAACTCTACGCCAGCCACATTGATAGAAGCACGATATTGTTCGTTCTCATTGAAGATTTGGATGTCATTATCCAAATGAGGATAGTACTTCGCTTGTGCAGATTTCTCAAAAGCCACAACTATAGTGTCCTTCTGCTCAGGGATAGTGCGTGAGAGGTGCAAATTGTAAACCTTGTTGTCATTGCCCAGCATGCTACCTTCGATAGCCCAGTTGTTATCTTTATCCAGAGTTACAGTCACTTCAGCATTGAGACTGGTGATTGTATTCATAAACGCGTCATCCAAGAAGATAGCAGCCGTATAGGTACCTTCTTCCGCTAATTCTGCTTGCCAGCCACCGCGAATAGAGAACTCTGGGGTAGTTGCATAGAAATCCACACTACCAAACCACAAAGCATATGAATCATCTACCTCCAAGTCGATTGCTGTCAATTCGATAGTATCAGTTGGTGCAGGTAGTGGAGCTGCAAGAATAAGATGATAATCTACCGTATCATTGCCCATCATATTGATTTCGGTCACATATGCCAATGTACCTGTCTCGGTATGAGAAGCCAAATTAACAACAGCCTTAAAAGTAATAGGGGTAATAGTAGTGCCTTTGTAAGCAATCTTGCTGTTATCCCAATCTACCATATTCAAGCCGTAGGTGCCAATCACATCCATGTTGTTAATAGCAAGTTTGATATCTAAATCTTCGTTTTTACCTTCAACGATAAAGCTCCAATCCTCTTGCGTCAAAGTAGCATCTTCAATATAGGCTTCTACTTGTCCTTTGGCTATAATCTCCTCATGTTTAGCATTGACATAATAAGTATTGCCATCTTCGCCCACAAGCGTTGCAGTTAACGCGTAACGCTCCAAGTTTGCGCTTACTTTCTCGTAAGAAAGCGTCATAGTAATCTCTGAGAAGTGGATAGAACCAAAGCTAAATGGTGTTGTCAAATGGGAGTATTCATAGTCAAAATCCTCAGTAGTGAATGTACCGCATGGGTTATCAGCAGGTGCATTCCACTCCAGGTTGAGGTTGTGACCATACTCATTGCGTGACCAGTCGTCGCAGCTGAGACCAATCCACCATTGACCTTCTTCTTCGTAGTACATCATACCTGCAAAAGCATCGTAATTCAATGTTATTTCCTCTTTTTGTGCTTTTGCAATAGGAGCTGTTTGGGTAGCAGGAGCTGCTTTGCGCTCCACTTTGTCCATACCTAATACCTTAGCAACTTGCTTGTTGTGCATCAGTTTTTTGTTAGCAAATTCGGTAGCATGTCCTGTAGGATCTACTTTCTTGCCTAATTCAACAGGGGTAACCGCCAACATTGATAGCGCTACCACACTCGCCATGAGAAGTGTAAACATTTTCTTCATACCGACTAATAATTAAATTGTTAATAATTAAGAGTTACCTATTATATAGTTGTCCTATATTTTTCTTGTTTATACTAAGCACGCATCCAGTGCCTCCACGATAGCATGCTCATCCATGTGTTGTCCTATGAAGACCAGTTTTTGCATACGGTCGCCATACTGTTCATCCCAATCGCGTTGGAGCATAGGGTCGCGCGCCATGATTGGCATTAGTTCCTCTTGAGGCATTGTGGCATAAAACTTACCTGCTTGTTTGAGGTCAAACTGCTTACCTGCCTGCTCAAAGAGGTAGCACATGTCATACTCCTCCTCGAAATAGCACATTCCCTTGCATCGGATGATACCCTTATCCCAATAACGTGCCACAAACTCATCAAAGCGATTGAGATCGAATGGGCGACGACGATAATACACAAACGTACTTATCCCATATTCATCGCCATGATTGTGGCAATGGCAATGTGGGTCGTCGCACTCATGATGGTGCTCATGATGATGTTCGTGGTGATGATGGCATTCCGGGCACCGGTCTCCGGTCGCCTCATGCTCGTGCTCATGATGATGCTCTTCTACGTCGCCCTCCACCTTCTGAATCCATGTAGCGGAAGTCGCCACCTGTTCAAAATCAAAGAGTTCCGTATCCAGTATCTCACCAAATGGCACATCACAGTAGTCGCAGTCTATAATCTTCGCTTTAGGTTGAATGGCGCGAATTATCGCACGCACATGCTCTCGCTCCTCTGCGCTCACCATAGACACCTTATTAAGTAATATAAGGTTACAGAACTCTATCTGCTCTATCACCAGTTTCGACAGGTCTCCCTGTTCTACATCGGATTCCGGATTCCCGACTCCCGACAACTTCTCCAGAAACTCATCCCTCATTCTCAGCGCATCCACCACGGTCACCACAGCATCCAGTTTGGGCGATGGGCTATTAGGCGATGAGGCAACGAGACTCGGATACGAGCAAATGGTTTGTGCGATAGGTGCTGGCTCACAAATGCCCGATGCCTCTATCACGATATAGTCGAAAGCAGCCCTGTTGCTTGCGACTACCGAGCCGTTGGTTTCCGGATGCTGGTTGCCGGCAACTGTCACTGTACACAAATCACGCAGTTGTTCCACCAAGTCCATCTTCAGCGAGCAACAGATACAGCCGTTTTGCAGGGCAATGAGGTTGTCGTCCGCTTGCGCCACTACTCCGCCCTTCTGTATCAATTCAGCATCGATATTCACTTCGCCTATATCATTGACAATCACCGCGAAGCGTATGCCGCGGCGATTGGTCAATATCCTATTCAGAAGTGTAGTCTTGCCACTGCCCAAATAGCCCGTCAGCAGCAAAACAGGTATGTTATCGTACTGATGCATATTGCACAAAGATATTGTAATAATGGTCAAACAATTCGTTTTGCTCGTAACGTTCAAAGTTTTGGAGCACATATCTCAACACTTGCATCTGATGTCCGACTGTGCTTTGAGCAGATGTTCGGTGTTCTTTTGGCAACGATGCCCCCCATGCCAAATACTCTGCACAGTTGTCAGCCACCTTTGTCATGATGGTATTTGCCTTCTCTATCTCGCCCAATTCATAGTAATAGACTGCCATCGAAGCCGATGTATAGTCATATGGGATATTATATCCAGGCAACATCTCCTCTGCAAAATCCAGCACTTCCAGACACTTGTCGCGTTTGCCCTCCTTGTAGAGTGCTTCGATGAGCTCCATAAACATCATACGGTGGGTACGGCACATACGCATCGTGTTCTCATCGATATAGATACCGGGTATATTCATATTGCCATACTTGAACTTATGCAGCATATTGTCGTACATCACCTCCGTATTCACGCGTGGCTGTCCGTCTTCGCTACGCTCTGGGGTAATGCGGTATGCCAGACCTGTGAGCTCCAGATATGGGTCAAGACCCAAATGGTAATCATTGCCAATAGTGACTGCAAAATACATTTGACGCTGCCATTCGTTGGTTGAAAGCATCTCCATGACCATCATTTCCGAACGAGTATATCGACGCGCTTTCTTAAACATAATCTTCTGGCTATCAGGAGCGAATACATACAATTGATCAGTCGGAATATACTCTTCGCCATCACGTTTGGTGCGTGGGTCGGTCGAGTGCAAGAATTGGAAGGCCTTCTTCACCTCTAACGGTGCGTTCAGACGGTTCTCCACCCATACCACTTCGTTCTTTCCAGGCATATAGTCCTTCTCATCCCATGAGATAGGCAAGCCAGGAGAGTTGTAGTAGGGCCGTTTCATTTGGCTGATATACCACTCGGTCTGCAGGTATGAGAGGTTGCATGCACGCACATCATCGCGCTCCTCCTCTACTTCTATGTTGTACCACAATGGGAAGGTATCGTTATCGCCGTTGCAGAAGATGATAGCCTGCTCATCGCAACTCTTCAGGTAGTTAGCCCCGAAATCGCGTGCTGCATAGCGGTTCGAACGATCGTGGTCGTCCCAGTTCTGCGATGCCATTTGTGCTGGCACAAGTAGTGTCACCAGCACTACGGCAATAGAGGCTACCACACGACTTGCAGATGAGGTGGTCAGGCGGTTGAGCATATCTATCAGTGCCATCACACCCAGACCAATCCAGATGCAGAACGCATAGAACGATCCAGCATACGCATAGTCGCGCTCGCGAGGTTGATAAGGTGTCTGATTCAGATACACCACAATGGCCAAACCTGTCAAGAAGAACAACAGGAATACTATTGCAAACGAACGATAACCCTCTTTCTTCTCACCTTTATTCAGACGCTTGCTCAGTTGCCAGCATAGACCTATCAAGCCAAGGATAAGTGGGAGGAAATAATATACGTTATGCCCCTTATTATTGCGCAATTCGGATGGCAACATACTTTGGTCGCCGAGCATCATATTGTCGATGAATGGGATACCCGAGATCCAGTTGCCTTTGGTCAGCTCGCCATGCGACTGAATATCGTTTTGGCGACCTGCGAAGTTCCACATGAAGTAGCGCCAGTACATAAAGTTCACCTGATAACGGAAGAAGAACTTCAGGTTCTCGCCAAAGGTAGGGCAATACTCTGTCTTCGGTTGTCCGCAATAGTCATAGCGAATCTTCTTACCCTTCACATCAGCCCACGACTTATACGCATCCACATGGTGCGCTTGCGCAGAGTGCATACGTGGGAAGAGCATCTTAAACTCGTCCATGTACTCATAGTTGGTCTTGTAACCAGTTATTACATAGCGGTCTTTCTCGCCCTCTACCTTTGGTGCAGGAGCATATTGTGCACTACCCTGTTTCTCTACAGGAATACACATATTACCCTTCACCTCTAATTTTACAGGCGCGTTGTAGGTCTGTCCGTAGAACAATGGTGTGTCGCCATATTGCTCGCGGTTGAGGTAGTACTTCAGCGAGAAGACATTGTCGGGTGAGTTCTGATCCATAGGTGTATCTGCACTCGAACGAATCACAATAGCCGCATAGCTGGCATAGCCAATCACCACTACCGTCACCATCATCGCTATCGTATTCAACCAACGCGCAGGGATGACGTCCTTCTTCACAAAGAGAACCACCAACATAGTGATTATCAGCACAATGCCAATCACAGCGCTCTCCTTTATAAATGGCACACCTGCCAGCGCCATCGCCAGTACGAACGAGATAATCGTGCGGGTGTTGATGGTCGTTTCTTGTTCGATAATGGTGTAACTCTCCCATATTGCCCATACCAATGCGCCTGCCATCAGTACGAGATAGACTGCCAGACCTGTATTGAATGGACAGCCTAATCCATTGGTAAACAGCAACTCAAACCATCCTGCTATCGTTGGTACTCCTGGGATAATGCCGTACAATATCACAGCCAATATAGCCACCGATACGGCAAAAGCAGCGCATACGCCTTTCCATGAGAACGTGTGACGGCGGAAGTAATATACCAATACTATCGCGGGTATTGTCAACAAGTTCAAGAGGTGGGTACCGATACTCAGACCCATCAGATAAGCTATGAGAATCAGCCACTTATCCGAACCATCCTCGTCGGCATGTTCGTCCCATTTCAGGATAAGCCAGAACACGACTGCCGTAAACAAAGAGGAGAGCGCATATACCTCACCTTCCACCGCTGAGAACCAGAAGGTATCCGAGAACGTGTATGCCAACGCGCCTACCAACCCTGCGCCTAACAACCCTATCCCTTTTGCCAAGGTATCGGGTCGCATTAACTTACGTCCGAGTGCGGTGATGGTCCAGAAGAGGAACAAGATAGTAAACGCCGAAGCCAAGGCTGAGAGGGCATTCACGCACATAGCTACATGAGCGGTGTCGCTGGCAAAGAGGGAGAAGAAGTGCCCCAAAAGCATGAAGAATGGTGCTCCAGGTGGATGACCTACATCCAGTTTGTGTGCACTAACGATAAACTCACCACAGTCCCAAAAGGAGGCTGTTGGCTCCATTGTCAAAAGATAGGTGGCAGCAGCGATAGCAAACACTATCCATCCGCCAATCCTATTCCACAGTTTGAAATTTTTCATATTTTTACGTTACTTATATTTCGTTTACGGTACCCATAGGCACAAAACAGGGCGCAAAGATAGTAAAAATATTTCATATACACAAAAAAAAGTGCAGATTACTCCGCACTTTCTTTGAAAATTGTCGTTGTCACGAATCCTGCTTACTCTTTGTCGTACTCCGCAGCACATTGGTGCCACACATACTGGCGCAGGGTCTTGTACTCGGTTTGCTCCTTGAAGGCCATCTGATCTTGCGTTTTCTTGGTAGGATCTGCCAAACGCAGAATAGTAGCTTTGCAGATAGCACCAAAACGTGCCTGACGGTTCATTTCGTCCTCTGTCACAGGATGATTAACCAAGTCGCGCTCTCCTGTCACACTGCAACCTTTCTTGCGTTTACCCCACACACGGCGTACTGCCACAAACATTTGTTTCTTACCGAAGATCTTACCCGATGCATTCTCCACGGGTGCTAAATAAAAAATACTTCCAGCCATAATTAATTTTGAATTAAGAATTTTGAATTTTCTCTCCGTTCGCGTCGTAGAGATGATTGATTTTACCGAACACATACCCCTTCAGCGAACCTATTTTGTGCTGCTTGAGGTATTTCGCCTGCCACTTGATGCGTTCTGCTTGGTCGCTCAGCAACTCATCCACTGCTGCGGATACCTTCGCAAATCGCTCTTTGGCACGCAACTGCGCTTCAGTCAGTTCTGCATCTCTTGGGTTACAGATCCTGCCCGTATATACTACCTGCGTTTGTTTGTTGGTGCGAAAGTACATATCGCTATGCTCACACACCTTTCCACTCATTGATTGAATGATAGAGATTGGTCTAATCTTGCTCATAATACCTTTGTTTTATTTTATGGTTATACTTTGGTTATCAGCGGTCTATAATACCACTGCGGATTCGAATCTGGTACAAAGGTACTGCTTTTTTGGCTGGTGCTGTGTGTTTATTCTCGTTTGCGTGGGAATAAACCCGTTTGCGTGGGAATAAACCCAAATCTAAACCGATTTAGGTGTAACCTCTACGGAGGCAAATCGATGCAGTATTTCTCGCAAATGTATTTCACCACGACGGGAGGTAACACTTTGGCTTTCGGATTGATACCATGTGCCTCAAAGAAGGGCTTATCTGTTCTCAGCCACCTTCGGAAGGTCTCTGTACTCACACCTGCGGCTTGCGCCAATTCGTATTTACTACATGCTTTCATTGGGGTACAAGCCATTTAGTTGACGAAAGACAAATCCGCGCAAAGTTTCGTTTTTCCGTCTTTGTTTTTTGTATAGCATTTCCATTACCTCGCGTTGCGTAGGATTTTTCATCACTTCATTGACTTTCCGTGCAACGCTGCCAAATCGTTCACGCTGACGCTTTTGTGCTTCACTCGTGGGGGTATCACTCTTGCGTGGCATCCTACTCAGTGTGATTGTTCCATTTTTGTAGGTACGATAGCAGTAGCCACCTATTTTCCCATGCAGGCTCATTATGCCTGCTATTAATTTTACTTTAGCCATAATAATCCTTGCTTTTAATCATTAACTTTAATCATTAAACATTAAACAGATTTCCCCCGTCCCTTCGCATACCATTCGGTTACCACTCGCTTACCACTTGCTGTTTCCTGCCATTTATTTCCTGCCAAGTTCTCTGCAAACCACTTGCGTGCGGCTAATTGTTTATCTGTGGGTTTCTTTTTGCGTACAGGACAACGTTGTATTATCTGTTTGCCATATACCACTCGTGCGTAGTATCCCGCAGCGATGGTACCTTTTACCTTATCTATCGGTACTAACATCTTCGCTTTCATAATTCTAAATTCTAAATTCATAATTACCTATTCTTTCTGGTACTGTGGAACACTGGAACAGCACTCTTTACAAAAATACATAATACATATACTACTAATGTATCTCTCAATTCACATAGTTATATTTCTTATAAAAATGCCGTTCCGCCTGTTCCATCCGTTCCTTAGCAATGTGTTTTCTTGAATGATCTTATTTCATCTACAGTCCGTTTAGAGACGTACCATCCACGTGTTTTCTGTCCTCCCACGCGTATGTTACCACTTTCAAAACCCATCTTCCGTAGGGTTGAGGATATGCGTCCTTTATCTAAGGCAGACTTAATCGTGAATGTCTCCATCAGGCACGCCTGAATCTCTGAGTTCGACATAAACTCTCCTCTACCTTCAGCAGGTACAGCAAACAGTAGGGGTACCAACTCCTCCTCGGTGGACATCAAACGATATTCATCGTTATGCTCTTCCATTTCGGCTATCTCCTCCGCGTCAAACCAATACTGATAGCCATTATCAATCAAACTTTTTGCTTGTGCATACATGCCACGATAGATTATGTCTTCAGTAGGAACATGCCTATTGTATGGATCTTGAATACGTTCTACCTCGAATGGCAGCCACCTACGCGACCCTGTTGGGTCGTTTAAGAACTGACGACTATTCGTACTTCCGCAGAAGCTTGCCAGGCGTGCAAAACTCTCATCATCCCAACGATAGGCGCGTCTTTCAGTAATCATTCGGGTCGTGATGACTGATTTGATTACGTTCATCTCATGCTTGCCCATTGCCTCCAACTCGTCCATGTTTAGCAACGCACAACTGGCCAATCGCAGACGTTGGTCTTTGTTCATAGATTGAAAGCTGGTCATCTTGCAGCCATACTGCCGTATTTCTGGCGGAAGCAGTTGTTCCAACCAAGTAGTCTTGCCACAACCTTGTTTGCCAATCAGTACCAATACGGTGTGATTCACCACTTCGTCATCCAGCCAACTGGCGACCATTGCCACGAACCATTTCTTGAAGCATCGTTTCCATAGGTCGGTGCGTGTAGGGTCTTTTAGGGTTACTTGTACTGCTACTTGGTCAATCCAATCGAATCCTGTCCAGGGCTCTAAGTTATTCACATACTCGCGTAGTGGGTGTACATGTCTAATGTACTTACTCGACCCAAGGATAGTTTTGATTTCCTTGTCACTAATGTTGACACCTGTGCTTTGGTTGCATTCTATTACCATGTCACAGAGTTCTTGGTTCTCCACATAGCGCCAATGTCCCACCATATCGTTGCTGTTTCTCAACTCTAATACTTGTGGTTTCTTTGCCACGTCGTCAAATCGTAAACTCGTGCCATAGGTTTCATACACCCATTCGCATGCCACCATTTGCTTGTTCTTTTTGGGTTGTTTACCCACTTGCATCTCCACACTACTCTCTTGGCGAGAAGCAAAATTTCTATAATTTTTCATAAATAGAAAATTTAGCAAAAACTTAGATTCCCTTTCTTGCTTGAATAGACTGAGGAATCACGCTGTCGACCATTCAAGCAATTATTATACAGCTAAATTTTCGGTTATATACTCTGTGATTGCCTCAGCGAATCCACTCGCTGCAAACCAATCACGCTGCAAAAGTACAAAAAAAAACAACAATCCGCAGATCTTGCAGATTGTTGAATAAACAAAGTCAGTTTTATCTCAGTTTTATGTCAGTTTCTCAACAGTTTATGCTCAGTTTTCAAAAACTACTTCCTATGGATGGGGTTTCCAGAAAAAACCATTTGATTTGCCATTCATCATCCCATGACATGCATTGCGGAAAGAAGTATAGTTTGCATGTAAGTCGCCATAACACTCAACAAAATGATCATATATAGTTTGATAGTCTTCTGTTCTATAACTCATATTGCCACAGTCATTTTCTGATTTAAGAAACTTAGCAAATTTAGGAAAAGGCTTTTGAGATTCGCGATATATTATTCTATTGTAAGTATCTATTCGCTCTTCTTCTGTCCTTCCGTATGTGGTATGATTCTTTATCTTATCTTGAACTATATATTGACATATCTTTATTTCTTCTGTAGTATTTGCAACTGGTACTTCTTCATTTGGGTCATCTGATACAACCTCACTTGCCTGTACTCCTACCCCTCCATTCTCTACCTTCATTTCCTGAATAGCTACCTGCGAACGCTTATCTGTAGAACTATTATTATTGTATTGTCCCCCTTGTATATAAGTCACATTTGTCGGATTATCTTTAGCAAATTCCAGTTGGGCTTTTAACTTAATTATTTCCTCATCTTTAAGGCGAAGGTCTTCTTCATAGTCTCTCCGCATGCGTTCTTTCTCACACTCGCTATCTTCATATTTTTGTTTGTACACTTCAGCTCTATCCCAAGCTTTCTTTGCTTCTTCTTTATATCTATCTATTAATTGGCGTGACTGTTCAAGATTGACTCGAACAGTCATTCCTTCTAACAGTTGAGTCTCAAGCAAAGGTTCATCTGCTTTAACAGCAGTATTACCTACAACTTCGTATAGGTTCGTTTTTTCTGTTGATTTCAACCGTAAGATATGCACGCCATCTTCCAACACCACATTGGCAATGATTTCCTCAATGCCTTCAAATAATTTGCTACTATTTACTGAATATTTCATAGTTATAACATTTTCGGCAACAAAGGTACTGCATTTATTTGAATTCTACAAACATTTTGGAAAAAAAAGTTTTCAACAATATAAATAAGTTATACAAATCAAAAACCTAATTCACAGATTATTAATCAAATTTACTTTTACAAACAAAAAAAAGTTTTCCAAAACGGAAAACTTCTCAACAACTACGACACATCAAAAAGAAGCAATCATCAATATACAAACTTAAGAACTCTACCACTTGATTATACAGATTACACCTCTTGCCAATTATTGTTATCTGAAAGAAAAAAACATATATTATCACCTAATCTTTGCACATTTCTCCCGTTTTATTTGTATAAATAAAAAAAAAGTAGTAATTTTGCACGCATTTTGCGCGAGGACGCGCGCTCGATACAAAAGAATAACACGATACAAACACAATACAGCACAAAACAAACACAGCATATAAACAATAAAAACAATAAAAACATGAATTTGAACGACAGAATTATTGCAGTCATTGGACTGGGTTATGTAGGATTGCCATTGGCAATTGAGTATGGTAAGAAATACCGCGTGATCGGTTTCGACATCTACCAAGCACGCGTGGACGAACTCAACCGAGGCGAAGACCACACACTCGAAGCAGACCTCGTAGGCATGAAACAAGCACGCGACGCCTACGAAACAACAAAAAAGATCGGTCTGACCTTCACCAGCAATCCAGAAGACCTGAAACAAGTGAACACCTACATCGTCACTGTTCCTACTCCAATCGACACCTTCAACAACCCCGACCTCACACCACTACTCAAAGCCAGTGAGACCATCGGCAAAACACTACAGAAAGGCGACCTCGTAATCTACGAATCAACCGTTTATCCAGGTTGCACCGAAGAGGACTGCGTGCCTGTATTGGAGAAACACAGCGGTTTGAAATTCAATGTGGACTTCTTCTGCGGTTACTCGCCAGAACGTATCAACCCAGGTGATAAAGTGAACACGCTGACCAAAATCAAAAAAATCACCTCTGGTTCTACACCAGAGATAGCAGACCTCGTGGACGCTATATACAACAGCATCCTTGAGAACGGTACACACAAAGCACCAAACATGAAAGTGGCAGAGGCAGCTAAAGCCGTAGAGAACAGCCAACGCGACGTGAATATCTCCTTCATGAACGAACTCGCACTCATCTGCGACCGCGTAGGTATCGACACCAACGACGTCATCGAAGCAGCAGGCTCCAAATGGAACTTCCTGAAATACCGCCCAGGACTGGTAGGTGGACACTGCATCTCTGTCGATCCATACTACTTGGCACACAAAGCCAAAGCATTGGGCTACGCACCACAGGTGATCCTCTCTGGTCGCGCAGTGAACAACTCTATCGCTAAGTTTATCGCAGATAAAGTGCTGAAACTCATGATTCAGAAAGACCACAAGATTAAAGATTCCAACGTGCTGATCCTCGGTGTGACCTTCAAAGAGAACTGCCCTGACTGCCGCAACACCAAGGTAGTGGATATCGCTAACGAATTGGAAGACTTCGGCTGCAAAGTGGACCTCTATGACCCATGGGCAAGCGCAGAGGTAGTGAAACATGAATACGACAAAGAACTGATCGCTGCTATTGACCCCGATAAGCAATACCAAGCCGTGATTGCATGCGTAAGCCACAACCAATTCATGACCTTCGACTTCAAGAAATACAAAGACCAAGGGGCTGTAGTCTTCGACGTGAAGAACTTTGTAGATCGCAAAATGATTGACGGACGATTGTAGGATTCGCGGTTGAGGCACTTTGTGCGGGTGAGCATGCAACGCATGGGTTAAGGCTGCTACGCAGCGGTGTAGAGTCTTGATTATAACCCGCCACAGGCGCACAACCTGCCAACGGCACACGTCCTCGGCGCAGCCGACACTACCGCTCACAAGTGAGCCACAAACATAAAAACAAAGTGAATATGACAATAGCAGTAGCAGGAACGGGATATGTGGGACTATCGATAGCAACACTGCTGGCACAACACCACGAAGTGCTGGCTGTAGATATCGTACCCGAGAAAGTGGAGATGATCAATCGTCGCCAATCGCCCATACAAGATGAATACATCGAGAAGTATTTAGCGGAAAAGCAGTTAAACTTAACCGCCACGTTGGATGCCGAAAAGGCGTACAAAAAAGCAGAGTATGTGGTGATAGCAGCACCAACGAACTACGATAGTCAGAAGAACTACTTCGACACATCGGCAGTAGAGTCGGTCATCGAACAAGTGTTGCGCATCAATCCCCAAGCGATCATGGTAATCAAATCCACTATTCCTGTGGGCTACACAGAAAGTGTGCGTAAGAAATTTGGCACGGAGAACATCCTCTTCTCGCCCGAGTTCTTGCGTGAGTCGAAAGCACTATACGACAACCTATACCCCTCGCGGATTATTGTGGGTACCGACCCACATAATCCACGATTGGTGGAGGCAGCCAAACAGTTTGCAGCACTACTGCAAGAGGGTGCACTGAAGCCCGATGTGGACACCCTGTTTATGGGTTTCACGGAGGCAGAGGCAGTGAAACTGTTTGCCAATACCTATCTGGCGCTACGCGTGAGTTACTTCAACGAGTTGGACACCTACGCCGAGATGAAAGGTCTGGATACACAATCTATCATCAATGGCGTATGTCTTGACCCACGTATCGGCACACACTACAACAACCCATCGTTCGGCTATGGTGGCTACTGTCTGCCAAAAGACACAAAGCAACTATTGGCGAACTATCAGGATGTGCCAGAGAACTTGATCGAGGCGATTGTGGAAAGCAACCGCACACGCAAGGACTTCATCGCCGACCGCGTACTGGCTAAAGCTGGATATTACGACTACTACAACAATGGTCAGTATAATGCACAAGAGGAGCACAAGTGCGTGATAGGCGTGTATCGCCTGACGATGAAGTCGAACTCCGACAACTTCCGCCAATCAAGCATACAAGGTATCATGAAACGCGTGAAAGCCAAAGGCGCACAGGTCATCATCTACGAGCCTACCCTGACGGATGGTAGCACATTCTTCGGTTCGGTGGTAGTGAACGACTTAGAGCAATTCAAAGCACAATCACAAGCCATCATCGCCAACCGCTATGATGCGTGTCTGGAGGATGTGAAAGAGAAAGTATATACGAGGGATATATTCAGGAGAGATTAGAGGATATTGGGTATTGGATATTGGATATTGGGTATTGGATATTGGATATTGGGTATTGGATAGAGATTAGATGACCAGTTCGCAACGAATCATAGTAAATACATTGGCGCAATATACACGCACAATCATCAATGTGTGCTTGTCATTGTACTCCACCCGATTGATATTGAATGCATTGGGGCAGAGTGATTATGGCATATACATGTTGGTGGCAGGCGTGATTGCCATGCTATCATTCGTCACGAATGCGTTAGTGACTACTACACAGCGTTTTCTATCGGTCTATCACGGCAAGAATGACCCACAAAAGATTCGGCATATTTTCGGAAATAGTATGCTCTTGCATATCGCACTCGCCATGTTGATGGCTGTGGTGTTATGTAGTATTGGTGCGTGGGTTACCCATGACTTTTTGAATATCCCCCTCGAACGCCTATCCGCAGCGTGGTTTGTGTATAATGCCGCCGTTGTATTGCTGGTACTGAGCTTTATCACAGCCCCCATACGAGCACTATTTATTGCACGAGAGAATATCGTGTATATCTCCATAGTGGATGTGATAGATGGTGTACTAAAATTGCTGATTGCTATTGCATTATCGCATATTGCATACGACCGCCTTATCAGTTATTCGGTTTTCATGAGTGGTATTGCGCTTTTTAACCTGTTGGCGTTCAGCATATACGCATCAATTAACTTTCCAGAATTTCATATTCCTCGTTGGCGAGAACTGGATAGGCGTTTGCTGAGAGAATTGGGTTATTTTGCGGGTTGGACCACCTATTCAGCGGGGTGTGTAGTTGTTCGGAATCAAGGCATAGCGGTAGTACTGAATTCCTTTTTCGGTACAATCATCAACGCAGCATATGGTGTGGCTCAGCAGGTGCTTGGTGCGGTGCAATTCATATCTGTCTCTATACTGAATGCACTCAACCCCCAAATCATGAAAGCAGAGGGTAGAGGCGATAGAGAGCAGATGATTCGCCTATGTGAATATGCGAGTAAGTACTCATACCTGTTGCTTGCCTTGGTGGCTATACCACTGATAGCAGAAATGGATACGATATTACAAGTTTGGCTGGGCAATGTACCCGCAGATGCTGCTATGTTTTGTAGATTCTTGCTGATTGCTTCGCTCTGCGACCAAATTTCAGTAGGCTTGACCTCCGCCAACCAAGCGATAGGAAACATACGGATATACAGTTTAGTGTTTTACACACTCAAATTGCTGGTCATTGCAGCAGGCTGGTTGTGCCTGCATTGGGGAATGCCCGCTGCGTCCATCATGTGGTGTTATATAGCGATCGAATTAGGTACATCGCTACTGCGATTACCATTGATGAAGTGGATTGCAGGGATTGAGATGTTGCCATTCATAAAACATGTATTTATTCGGATTGCGGTACCCAGCATAGCCATGAGCGTGACCTGCTATGCGATAACCAGTCAGCTGCATATCCCATATAGGATATTGATTACCATTATTGGCTCTATTATTATCGGTTTAGTAAGTATATATGCCACATCGTTGAATAAAGAAGAGAAAGAATATATTTGCCAATTATCTCATCGTTTAATGCACAGAAATGGAAAATAACAAGAATATCATATCATCATTCTGGCAAATACTGATATATGCAGTAGTCTTTGTTATTATATTGATTAGTGTTCCCAAAACAGGTATCTCATATATCGCTACTCGCGCAATGCAAGCATTGGAAGTACTATTCTTTTTGATACTCTTCATCCCTTGCATTCAGCAAAAAATACAGATCAAACGCTATAGTATTTACATCAACCTATGGTGGATGATTCTGCTATGTCTTACGTACATTCATCCGCATAATGTAGGCTTTACGCCTTTCCTATGGTGGTTGCATGTGGGTATGTTTCTGCTTTTGGGGCGATATTTTTGGCAAACCAATTTTCAGCAACACTTGAAATGGATGAGCATACTATTAGGGGGACTAATATACCTTAATGCAATATTACTTGTCCTGTATCCAGAAGGTTTGTGGGTGGATGAAGAATGGGAAGGTATGGGTAGTCCAATACGTTATTTATTTGGCAATTACAATCAAATAGGTTGCGTATGCCTTTTGGGAATTGCCACTCATTCGATATACACTTTTCATACACAGAAAGGCTATGTCAGCCTTTTTACGCTGATAGCTGTATCGCTATTTTCCGTTATCTTTATCGGCTCAATGACCTCCTCTGTCGGTATTCTTATCGTGACCATCTATATCCTCTTCCATAGAATGATAAAGCGTCCTCTGTTGTGGCTGACTACATTTTGCATAGCCTATATTACTATATTTATTTTGTTTGTGTGGTTAGGAAATAGCATTGAAGATTTCTCTTTCGCCACTAATTTTATCGAAAACACACTAAATAAAGACACTACATTTAGCCGACGAACAACACTGTGGAGCAATGCGGTTGATGAAATAGTTCATAGTCCTATTATTGGATATGGAATAAAAGGTTCGGAATGGTTTGTGGAGCATTTAGGAGGTTCTGGTCCACACAACCTGTGGTTGATGCTCATGCTACAAGGCGGTTGCATACTGTGCTTTACCTTTATCGGTGTAGTCATTTACACGATTAAATCAGCCATGAAAGCAAAGACATATTCAGCTACTGTTTCCGTAGTCATATTAGCGGTATTGTTTGTCATGTCCTTTTTTGAGACATATGATATAGTATTGATTTTTCTGATGCTGCAAATCATATTCTACACAACATCGCTGGATAACAAACCAAAAGAAGATCAACAAATAAGAATATCATGAGAGTTTTGTTTGTTACATCAAGCACCACAACACATGGCGGAGGTAGTAAATCGTTTCTCCAGATGTTAAAAGGATTAATCCCATATGGTATTGATCCGCTTGTCATACTACCCGATAATAATGGTTTGTATCACGTCCTGCAACAAGCAGGCATCACGTGCATAGCACTAAAATATCCCTATAGATTGTCTATCTATCCACCTAAAAAATCAAGTTGCATAGACATTGTTCTCTATATTCCACGACTGATTTATGGTATCATTATCAATAGTTTGTCATGTATTCAACTGCTAAAAATAAGTAAGCACTTCAATCCAGACATTATTCACACAAATGTAAGTGTTACTGCTATAGGGTATTACGTGGCTCGTTTGCTAAATATACCACACGTATGGCACATACGCGAATATGCCGATTTAGACTTTAATTTCCACTATTTTCCATCTAAAAGGCTTCAATTGCATCGCTATAGACACCCCAATTCATATACCATTTGCATTACCAAAGACATACAAAAACATCATGCATTAAACACTTGGTCTCAGTCGGCAGTTATATACAATGGTATTCTTCCAGAAAAAGAATTATACTACCAGAAAAACAAGAAACCATATTTTCTGTTTGCAGGAAGAATCGAACAAGCCAAAGGAATTCTGTTTTTGATTGATGCCTATGCTGATTACTATAAGAGAACCGCATCTCCAATCCCGCTACATATCGCTGGTAGCGGAACGAATCAATATGTGAAATTAGTACAGGATAAAATATCACAACACCAAATTACAGACCACGTTGTATTTTTAGGTATGAGAGATGATATATTATCCCTATATAGAGAAGCAACAGCCATCATCATTCCTTCCATATCCGAAGGTTTTGGAAGAATCACAGCAGAAGCTATGTTTTCTGGCTGTCTTGTCATAGGCAATGATACAGCAGGCACTAAAGAGCAATTTGATATTGGTAAAGAAATCACAGGAGAGGAAATCGGATTGCGATATACGACACGCGATTCGTTGGTACAACATATGATTGATGTCACCCACAAACACATCGAGACATACGAAAGCATGATACTGCGAGGGCAAAAAACGGCTGCAACGTTATACTCTACAGAACAACATGCAAAATATGTATATGAATTTTACAAAAACATCGTACTGAAATGAAGAATCTATTGTTTTTGATAGGTAGAGCACTGTCATTTATATGTCCCCAATGCGTGCGAGAGAAGTGGCTAAGAATTAAAACATACCTCTTTGCAGGGTATAAGTCTCGCTATTTTAAGTCATTGGGAAAGGGTTGTACATTAGGCATAAATACAACCTATATCGGTGAAAAATATATATCCATCGGTAACAACTCGCATGTAGGCGATTATGGTCGATTAACAGCATATTCATTTTATCTCCCTACAAAGCAAATGTTTTCGCCAGAAATTTCTATCGGTGAGAATTGTAGTATTGGCTCTCAGTCACATATCACTGCCATCAATAAGGTTGCCATTGGCAATAATGTATTGACAGGGCCACGCGTTTTGATTACCGACAATGCTCATGGGGGATCTATAGATAACATCATGGACATAGCACCTGGCAAAAGAGAGTTGATTAGCAACGGACCTGTCGTAATAGAAGATAATGTATGGATTGGAGAGGGGGCAATGATTATGCCCAATGTAACGATAGGAAAAGGAAGTATTATCGCTGCCAATAGTGTAATAACCAAAGATATTCCCGCATATTGTATCGTAGCAGGTGTCCCTGCCAAAATTATTAAACAACTCAGATGAAACAACATATGAACTCAGCCATACAGCCAAAAGCCCGCGTAATAGCTTTCTATCTACCACAATACCACCCCATACCAGAGAACGATCTGTGGTGGGGAAAAGGCTTCACCGAATGGACCAATGTAGCCAAAGCGAAACCATTGTTCAAAGGGCACTATCAACCACGCGTACCTGCCGACTTAGGTTTCTACGATTTGCGACTACCTGAAGTGCGCGAACAGCAAGCACAGATGGCACGCGAAGCAGGCATAGAAGGATTCTGCTATTGGCACTATTGGTTTAGCCACGAGAAAAAACTATTAGAGCGTCCGTTTCAGGAGGTGCTGCAAACTGGCAAACCTGATTTCCCCTTCTGCTTAGGATGGGCTAATCATAGCTGGACCAACAAACATTGGGAGGCAGGAACAAGACAGCAAAAAGAAAGGACACTGATGGAAATGGTGTATAACGAAGAAGAATACAAATTGCATTTCTATGACGTACTGCCCGCACTACAAGACAAACGCTATATCACAGTGGATAATAAACCACTATTCCTAATATGGAGTCCATTGGATATTCCTGATGCACAGCGATTTGTGGAGATATGGCAAACATTGGCAAAAGAAAATGGACTGGAAGGTATTCACTTCGTGGGATTGCAACATAATATATCCTACGCATCAGTACGAACAAAAGATCTTCTGACCAAGCGCATACCTAATCAAGCACCGCAGCTCTATGCAGAAGTGCTCTCAAAAGGCTTTGCAGCTATCAATAGTCGCGGTTTTCACAGAGCAGACCTGTATTGCAGGTCTTTGTGGGATATCTGCTGGAGAGGTATCATGATTCGCCTCTTTAAGTATCACCCCATCTCCAAATGCGACCAAAGGAAAATAAACCAATGGTTGTACACCGAAGAAGATAAACAAGAAAATGTGTATCCTACCCTACTCCCCAACTGGGACAGAACAGCCCGCAGCGGAAAGAAAGCACGTGTCTATACCAATAGTACACCTGCAGTGTTTGAAAAACAAATAGAGCAAGTACTTGATATTATAGAGCATAAGCAAGATGAACACAAGATAGTATTCCTAATGTCGTGGAATGAGTGGGCTGAAGGCAATTATGTGGAACCCGACCTAAAATATGGTCATGGGTACTTGGATGTATTACGTAAAAAGATTCTCAGATAGAGCATGAAGATTTTCGTTATAGCCCGAGGCTATCCCTCCAAGCAAGAGCCCACGTGGGGTTGCTTCGAGAAAGACCAAGCCGAAGCACTGAGCCAATTGGGGCATCAGGTGGTGATATTAAGCGTAGATACACGCTTTCGATTCTATTGGCGAAAGATAGGAGTGAACATCGTAGAGAAAGGTGGCATTCGTGCATACAACATGTTCCTCATCCCCTACGCTCTGCTATTCTTCCTGCCCGCGGGAATCAAAGACCGTCTATTTGCGTGGCAGATGGATAGAATATATCAGCGTGCAGTGGCTATCCATGGCACACCCGATATACTATATTCGCATTACCTGAGATGCACACAGATGGCAGTGCATCTGAGAAACAAATACCATATTCCATTGGTGGGAATAGAACATTGGAGCGCACTCAACATTCGCCCTATACCTAATAATATAAGGTGTATGGTGAATAAGACCTACCCGCAGGTAGATCAACTATTGGCGGTCTCTGAGCCTCTGAAGAGAAACATCGAAGAATTCAATGCGCCATTGAAAAGACGTATTCAGGTGGTGCATAACATGGTAGGCAAAGAGTTTGATTATACCCCTAAAACAAATCACACCTCATCGCTCAAGATAGTGAGTACGGGCAGATTGGTATATGGCAAGGGATTCGACCTGCTCATAGATGCGCTATACAACATAAAAGACCAATTACCTGAGCATTGGCAAGCAATCATCATTGGAGGCGGAAAACAAAAAGAGCGTTTGCAGCAGCAAATAAACGCCTATAGCCTGCAAGCACATATCCTATTAGCAGGGCCAAAGAACAAGGCAGAGATAGTACAGATGCTGCAAGAGAGCGACATGTTTGTTTTTCCATCGCGAGGCGAAAACTTCTCCGTTGCAGTATTAGAAGCTCTGGCATGTGGACTGCCTGTAGTAGCATCTATTTGCGGAGGAATACGCGAATGTATCCACGAGGGCAATGGCTTGCTCTTTCCTGTGGATGATGTAGATGCCTTATCCGCAGCAATCCTGCAAATGGCTAACAACAAGAGCCACTACGATAGACAAGCAATCGCACAAGACTGCCAAGCACATTTCGCACCGCAAGTGATTGCCCAACAACTGACAACCATATTTGAAAACACCATCAAGGCAACAAAATCCGTACAATAATTTGCTCAATTCGAAAATTAATCGTAACTTTGCAGGCGAAAAGAAATAACAAATAGCAAACAATCTAAAAAATCAACAATATGAAGAACATCAAACTTCGACTAACCGTCATGAACTTCCTCGAATTTGCCGTTTGGGGAGCGTATTTAACATCTATGGGTACCTACCTCGCTACGCACGGTATGGCTACCAATATCGGCTGGTTCTATTCCATCCAGGGTATCGTAAGCCTCTTTATGCCCGCATTGATGGGTATTGTGGCTGACCGCTGGATTCCTGCAGAGAAGGCATTGAGTCTCTGCCACGCATTGGCAGGTACCTTTATGATTGCTACAGGCGCCTACGGACTCATGGCAGGCGACGGCGTAGTTTTCTCTACCCTCTTCTCGCTCTACACCGCTTCGGTAGCATTCTTCATGCCTACCCTCGCGCTCAGTAACTCGGTGGCTTATACCGCATTGACACAAGCCAACCTCGACACCGTGAAGGCGTTCCCACCTATCCGCGTACTCGGTACCGTGGGCTTCATCGTTACGATGTGGATCGTGGACTTGTGCGGTTTCCAAGCTACTCCTAAGCAATTCATCGTCAGCGGTGCGCTCAGTATTATTCTCGCCATCTACTCTCTCACTTTGCCTAAGTGCCCAGTGAAAGGTCATGTGGAGAATAAGTCGCTCGTAGAGGCACTCGGATTGGAGTCATTCGCTTTGTTCAAACAAAAGAAAATGGCAGTATTCTTCATCTTCTCTATGCTACTCGGTATGTGCTTGCAAATAACCAACGGCTACGCTAACCCATTCATTACCAGCTTCGGAGCGATTGAGGAGTTTGCTGATACTTTTGGCGTACAACATGCTAATATCTTGATCTCTATCTCGCAAATCTGCGAGGCATTGTGTATCTTGTTCATCCCATTCTTCTTGAAGAAGTTTGGTATCAAGTCAGTAATGCTGATGGCTATGCTGGCGTGGGTATTGCGTTTCGGTTTCTTCGGCGCAGGTAACCCTGGTATGCCAGGCGTGATCTTGTTCGTATTAAGCTGTATCGTCTATGGCTTTGCATTTGACTTCTTCAATATCTCTGGTTCGTTGTATGTGGATCAAGAGACCAACCCAAGCCAACGCTCCAGCGCACAAGGATTGTTTGTGATGATGACCAACGGCTTTGGTGCTACAATTGGAACATTGGCTGCGCAAGCAATTGTGAACCACTTTGTGAATGCAGAGTCTGTTATCGCAGCAGGTCCAATGGAGGTATGGGCAGGTTGGAGAACCAGTTGGTATATCTTCGCTGGATTCGCTTTGGTCGTTGCTTTGGCTTTCTGGGTAATCTTCCCTAAAACCCCAGTGAAGAAAGACTAACCGACTGCTGTCAAAAGATCTTAATACACTTATACTCATCAATCGCCATTTGTGTTTTGCACAAGTGGCGATTATGTTTATCCCCACATCGTTTATAACTCAAAAAAGTACTTTTCTTAATATTCCTTCCCTTTGTACCTTACCAATCCCTCGCGTGCCAAAGACCAAGGTGAAGAAGTGCCTTGAATGGCACTTCGAGTATTGCGCCCGAAGAGTCCCCACTCTGAGGAATAGACGCAATACATAGAATGGCGCGACCCTCGCGGTCACGCAGCCGAATGGCTATAGGGTAGTGCCGTACAGGGTAGGCACGACCGCCTATAGTACCTTATTTGACTTATTTTGTCAAAAAAGTGCGTTTTATTAATATTGTCGTCTCTTTCCCCTCTCTTATACCTTGCCTAATTTTACCGAGAGAACTCCGAGAGATGACCGAGAGAGGAGCGCATCAACTCCCTGCCCGCAAAAAGTGCCGTTTGTTAAGATTGACTTCCTAAAAAAGTTAACTCTGTTACTGAAAAGGTTGACTAAAATCCTAAAATTGTTTACTCCATTCCTAAAAACTTTATACTATCAACTCATCCGTTAAACAAAAATCACCCTAAAAGGGACTTTTATTTGGTCATATCAAAAAAATGTTGTATATTTGCACCCGCAATTCCACGCCGGGGCTGTCTGCACGTCGTCGGCTAGGGTTGCAGACATATTTAAAAGGCGTGTATTGACGCTCTGTTCTGACCCTTAGAAATCTCGCAAATTTCAAGAATAATCAGGACTTAGCAACGATAGATGTCCTCGGGATGTGTATATCCTATGCGCTCGTGCCTTAAATGGTTGCGTGCGTGTGCGTACATATCGGCGTGGGCTTCGCGTTGTCGGTTCTATTATTCTGGGCAATGCGAGAGCCTCTAAGGGTGGAACGACAACAGTCGGACTCCACGCTTTTTATTTTATGCCTATACTTGACCTAATAATTAGCATAGTTGGGAGTTCCTATGCAAAAAAAATATCAAAAAATGATAAATTTTGATTCTTATGTAAAAAATGTTTTGAGTACACTAAAGGTATGTGGCGTTCCCGTTATGGCAATGCGAGGTGTATGTGATGATGACAATCTATTTCCTGGTGCTGACCTAGATGGGAGTGCTTATATTTCTATAGCAGATGGCTATACAAGTGCGTTAGGACATGGAGATATGTGCATTTTCAAGGGGGATAATGGTGAAGCGAAGGGTGTTTTACTTGTCAATGTTTCTGCTCAGTTTCTCAGCATTATTAGAGGTAATGGACTGCTCTATGGCACAAGATACAAGAGTGTAAAAAATACATTTTCCAATGAATATGTAGTTCATTTCTAATCTCTCAAGGTATATGAAATAGGTTAATATAAGTAGATTAGGATCTTTATATTAAAGATGAATTTAAGCAAAATATTTTACTTACTATGATAAACCAATTAATTACACAGACTCTAAAATCTTTAAGCATGTATGGCATTCCAAGTAGTCGCAACCAATTACTTGAATTATATCATTACACCTGCTCTCATTTATCGCAACTTGATAGTGTCAAAGATTATTATATGGCTGGAGCCATTTTCTCTATTATTAGTTACGAGAAACTTGTTCACGGACATTCAGCTCGTTTAGCTTATTATTGCTTAACTAAGGGAACTTCGTTGAATCAGTGCGCAATAGAGGAACGATTAAAACTACTAATGAATGGCGGAATACGATTATTAGAAGAAAAAGTTCATTTATTTTCGTTACCTGAAAGCCAAGTTATTGATTTCGCTATTTTATCAGATGTGATAAAATTACAAAGAAGAAATTATTCCTCTCCAGAAAGGTGGTGGAGTCGAGTTGTGGAAGATGCCCAACGAATACGAAGCGGCTATTTGCAATATTCGGATGATGAAATTATAAAGGGAGGTGATAGAATCCATCTTAATATTGCAGCAGCAATAAAAGAATATCTAATAAGTTATTTTGGATTCAATTAAGCATAGTAATGATTTTTTTTGAATAGACTAAACAGAGGATGATAAAATTAGATAGAATTTATTAAACATTAGCAATATATGAAAGCAATTAATTTAGGATTATCTGTAATGTGGGGTGACAGAAATTTAGGAGCAAGTTCACCCGAAAGGTCTGGTAGTATATATACTTGGGCAGAAGCAACAAAACTCAAGAATGGATTAGATTTGGCAGGACAAATGCTTGGCAAAGGGTGGCGTTTGCCAACCTACCAAGAAATTGAAGAACTTTTGAGTAATAGATTTGGTCCATGCCATTCTCCTTATTCATTCGGTATCCAAGTATACGGAAGAAATGGGAATAGTATATTTTTGCCAGCATCAAATATTGACATAAATATAGTTGCATCTACCAATGGTCAATATTGGTCTAGTACCTTAGAAACTGGAATGCCTGGTTACGCAAGTCAATTCCGTTTTGACCAAAGAGGAGTTTACGGAGGTTGTAACAAAATAGAGTATAAGCAGTCTATACGCCCTGTTTTGGATCCAAGACTCTAATACTCATACTCTAATGGGACGCTATTACTACCCAGATACGAAAGATGCTTTAAGTGCAAAAATACAATTTCTAAAAGAGCATCATTACAAAATTAACCATTGTTTCCAAAATCATTGGGGGACAGGTTATGTACTATTCGACACCAAAGCAGAAGTCAATGAGTGGTGGAAAGAACACACTGGACATTATTTCTATACAGAAGAATACGAACCAGGAACAACATTTACTGAAAGTGATGCAATAAAAGAAATCGAGAATTGGTATGGTGATTTGATAGACAAAACATTATCTTCAAGGGACTATACGATGCCTATATTAGCCATTGGTATGCCTTTTGCAACACAATTTGGTAATAGAATGGTCTTAAAGTTTGTTAAATCAACGGATGAGGATGACATTGAATGGCGTTTCTACTATCATTATAGCGGTAGTTGCTTGGATGTGACATCTGTGGATAATGCAACTATCAGGAAAACAATCATCAGGATGATGTATCATCACTTCTATGATAGTAGATTTAAGAAACGAATTGAGGGTTCTAAAAAAGCAGGACTATAAGTAAAATATTATAACTACCTTTTATGTCGAACGAAAAAGATTATAATGATTCTGACGAAAAAACTCTTGTAAAAGAATCAGAGTGCACAACGCAAGCAGAGCATAGAACGGAGCCAAAGCGCAAAAACAATATATTTTCATTCAAAGGACGAGCCACCCGAACGGAGTATTGGCTTGTAACCTTTATTTGCAACTTTGTAGCTATTCCTGCCAATAAAGATATTGAAATGAGTGCCCTTGTTACAATACTTTATTGCATAGTAATGCTCGCTGCGCTTTGGGTGTACATTGCTACGATGGTTAGAAGATGTCACGATAGAGGTAAATCATGGTGGTTCATATTAATCCCATTGTATTTCTTGCTTCTCTATGTTTTGCCAGCGCAACAAGAGGGGAATGAGTTCGGACCTAATCCAAGAGATAAAAAGACAGATGACTAATACTTTGCCTAAAATACCTTGAAGATTTGGTTATTTCACAAAAAAGAATTATCTTTGCAACGAATTTTAATAAATAAACATAAACTAATTACAACTATGAAACTATCTCTCAAAACTTCATCTCTTTTTGCAGCGGTGGCAATGTCCATCTATTGTATGTTTGCTATTTTAGCACAAACAGAGTTCTATTCTAATGTCATCTTGGCTATAGATAAGTACTTCGTGCTTTCGTATGTTTGCAGTACATTGTTATTTTTAAGCATTGCTGTATTTGGACTAACTCTATTCGTTAATCGCCAACAATTACCTATATTATCTAAATCACTATTGTGGCAAGCATGGATTATTGTTGGAATCTTGCTCTTTGCCCTAATATTTAATATATTGGGGAATATCATTATAATCCATGGTTTACCTTACTTTGCATGGTATCGTTTTGCGTGGCTGCGTTACATAATGCTGTTACTTGTTACTGCATGGTTATGGCAATATGCATATATCAAGCACCAAATATATATTTCTACCAAATATATCGGAAAGATAGGTTTAGCAGTCGCTATTATCATTGGTCTAATGTTTTTGCTTTGGCTAATTTCTTTAGCACATGTGTTCACAACTGGACATGTGTTTGGCTTTAACACCAATGTGCTTGCTAGTTGGATAATACCTATTTCAACAATATTATTGTTTGCTGCATATTTGTTAGAGTATCGTATAAAAAGCTAGATTTATGAAACGACTCATTCCATTAGTACTGATTGCCTTGTCTTTTTTCTCCTGCCAGAAAACAGAGCAGCCCAAGTCTTCTGTATTGGACCTATTTACTAATGCTTATTACGGAGATATGCATTCGTTTTCCGAATGGGATAACCGTTTTTGGGAAGTCTTCCCCAATCACGGAAAAGTGGAAATCTCTGCATTGACATTCAATGTTTCTATTGCCTATTTTGATTCATTAAGGCAAGTTATTGAAAACGAATTTGGTGCTTATGAGGACTGCAAGGCTACTGTGCCCAAAGAATTGATTGCTGATACTGGTGCGTATTGGCATTTATACAAAACTTCATGCTATGATGCATATTATTGGTCAAATGATACACTTGCAATAGCATGGGCACTATTTGAAGCTGAGAACGATTTAGGTTATGCTTATTTGGACATTAAAAGACTATCCTTAAACTGGGTGTTATACTTAGAAAAAAAAAATCCGCTCAAGGATGATTGGAGAACTATTAGTGTTTATTTCAAATTCGATACAATCATCAATGACTTTGAAGTGAGTGGTATTCTATATCCTAACTATTCAAAGGAATATGGATGGAGTGCATCTGAAAACGGAGTTCGATTATTTTTCTATAATCTGAAAACGGGGAAAGAATATATTTGGACTGATTGGTCAGAAAAAGCCAAAAGTTTTAAGAATATCTTTATGAGTAAGAATGTATCTGATATTGTATATTCTAAAGATTTCAATGGATTCAAGACCTGCGATTACTATATTTTCAAATATGATACCACTCGAAACAATTATTCTCACAATTCACTTCTGCCCAATGCAGAATATCAATTCTACGAT
>JAZREU010000071.1:0-4033 GCA_045660925.1 Paludibacteraceae bacterium
CAGAATCCTCTCTACGAAGAGATGTATGTCCGTGAGTATCTGCGCTTTTTCGTAGAACTCCGTACCAATAACCAATTGCCTATATCCCATAGCCAACAAGTCGAAGACCTCATCAACCGAGTGGGACTAACTGCAGAAGCCAACAAAAAGATAGGGCAACTCAGCAAGGGATATAAACAACGTGTAGGTCTGGCGCAAGCCATGATTGGTGATCCTGAATTATTGATACTTGACGAACCCACCACAGGTCTTGACCCCAACCAATTGGAGGATATCCGCGCCCTAATTCGCAACCTCGGCAATCCGTCTGTATCTACAGGCGTTTGCGCCGATCTACAGCCCGAAGGGCGATCTACCAACTACAGGGCTTTAGCCCGATCTGCAACGGTTATCCTATCCACTCATATACTGCAAGAGGTCAAGCAGATGTGTAGTCGAGTGATAATCATTGATCACGGCGAGATAAAGGTAGATAAATCCATCAGCGAGATAGAAGATTTGGAAGCAACATTTAAACAAGCCACACAATTTTGAACCACAATGAACAACGACTTTGATATAAGAAACCAAATGACAGAGAAGGAGCAAGACAATGCCTTGCGTCCTTTGCGTTTTGATGATTTTGCGGGACAGTCCAAGATTGTCAGCAACCTACGCATTTTCGTAGAGGCAGCGCGTATGCGTGGCGAGAGTCTGGACCATGTGCTGCTCTTTGGCCCTCCAGGATTGGGTAAAACTACCCTCAGTAATATCATTGCCAACGAGTTAGGCGTGGGCTTCAAGGTGACTTCGGGGCCTGTGTTGGATAAGCCAGGCGACTTGGCTGGACTGCTGACCTCGCTGGAGGATAACGATGTGCTTTTTATTGACGAGATCCACCGCCTTTCGCCTATTGTAGAGGAGTATCTCTATTCCGCTATGGAGGACTATCGCATTGATATTATGATTGATAAAGGTCCTTCTGCCCGCACCATTCAAATTGACCTCAATAAGTTTACCTTGATTGGCGCTACTACTCGTAGTGGTCTTTTGACCAGTCCGTTGCGAGCACGTTTTGGTATTAACTGCCATTTGGAGTACTATGATGCACATGTCCTTGCGGGTATTGTGGAGCGTAGTGCACGACTCCTCGGTATTCATATCGACAGCAAAGCTGCTGCGGAGATTTCTCGTCGCAGTCGTGGTACGCCTCGTATCGCGAATGCCTTGCTTCGCCGTGTGCGTGATTTTGCGCAAGTGAAGGGCAATGGTGCCATTGATTTGGAGATTGCTCGCTATGCGTTGGAGGCATTGAATATTGATACCTTCGGTTTAGATGAGATTGATAACAAATTGCTTAGCACCATTATAGATAAGTTCAAAGGTGGTCCTGTGGGCCTCAATACCATTGCTACTGCTATGGGTGAAGACGCAGGTACAATAGAGGATGTCTATGAACCATACCTCATCAAGGAAGGCTTCATCAAACGTACTCCTCGTGGTCGTGAGGCGACAGAGTTAGCGTACAAGCACCTCGGCAAAACTCCGCTTATCAATGGTCAAATCACATTGGAGTTCTAATATGAAGCAATACAAAGCCGTCTTTATTGACTGGGATGATACGATAGGGGATTTTCTTGGTGCAGCGAAACTGGCGCTTCAAGATATGTATGAGAAATATAATCTCAGCGAGTATTTTGCTTCGTTTGAGGAGTTCTTCTTGCTCTATAAACCGCATAATATCGAACTTTGGGACAAATACGGCAAAGACTTAGTGACCAAAGAATACTTGAGTTTTGACCGCTTTTTCTTTCCTTTGATGCACGGAAGTAGGGTGGGCGAAAGGTTAAAGGTTAAAGGCGAGAGGCAAGAAGTTGCTGCTCTTGCAGAGCAGTTGAGCGAAGACTTCCTGAATATGACTACTGCGCGTTTCTCGTTGCTGCCAGGAGCTGAGGAGTTGGTGCGTTATTTGGCAAAGAAATATCCTTTGACGGTTGTGACCAATGGTTTTGTGGAAGTGCAATACGAGAAGTTTGATAAGAGCGGACTTCGTGACTGCTTTGCACATATCGTATTAAGCGAGGAAGTAGGTTGCCAGAAACCCAATCCACGCATTTTCGAAGAGGCGTTGCGTATGAATGGCTTACAAGCGGAAGAGGTAGTGATGATAGGCGACTCGTGGAATTCAGATATCCAAGGCGCAATCAACGCGGGCATTGACCAGATTTGGGTAAACGGCCGCGTGAAAAGTGGAAACGAAAAAGTAGTTGGTCCGAATGGAGAAGAACAAACAGCTACCTATGTCGTGCAATCACTTTCAGAGATAATGACAATATTATAAATGATTGTTAGAATCGTACATTCCATAAGATGCAATGATATTTCGATATATACATATATTCATTTTATGTGCCACTTTCTTCTGTATGTCTTCTTGTGGAAGAACGAACGAAATGAATGATTATGATCAAGTGGTTTATACTCCTGCCTATGCTACGGGTTTCCGTATCATCGGTTCGGAGGGCAAACAGAGTACCATTATTTGTGTGACAAACCCTTGGCAAAGTGCCAATGACGTAGAGACGAAACTCTTTATTGCTCGTGGGGGTGAGAAAGTGCCTTTGGGTTTCCGTGGTCAGGTGTTGCAAGGCGATGCCAAGCGAATCGTGTGTATGTCCTCCAGCCATATCGCCATGCTTGATGCCATTGAGGCTGTAGAAAGTGTAGTGGGCGTGTCGGGGCAGAATTTCATTACTAATCCCTATATCATGGCCAATAGCCATTCCATTGCAGATATTGGATACGATGGCAATATGAATTACGAATTGCTCATCGCGCAGCGACCTGATATAGTACTCCTTTTTGGCATAACAGGTGCGTGTGTCATGCAATCCAAACTCGAAGAATTAGGCATACCTTATATTTATATTGGTGAGTATGTTGAGGAAGATCCGCTTGGCAAAACTGAATGGCTCATTGCTATTGCCGAAATTATTGGCAAACGTGAGCAAGGCCTCGCCTATTTCACTGAGGTGCCTCAGCGCTACAAATACCTCAAATCTATGGCTTCAGCAGCCCTTTCGCCTAAGCCCCGAGTGATGCTCAACACGCCGTATGCAGACTCCTGGTTCATGCCTTCAACTACGAGTTATCTTGCTCGCCTAATTGCCGATGCAGGAGGCGATTATATCTACAAGAAGAACACCTCCAATCACTCTCAGCCTATTGATGTGGAGGAGGCGGCACAGTTGACGATAGATGCAGATATATGGCTTCATGTAGAGGGTGTCAGTTCGTTGCAAGAGCTCCGTCTGCAATACCCTAAGTTCGCTAATATGCCCTGCGTGCTACGAGGTGAAGTATATAATTGCGACAAACGCAGAGTTCTTGGTGGAGGCAATGACTATTGGGAGTCGGGTGTGGTGCAACCAGATGTTGTTCTACACGATTTAATCAATATTTTTCACCCCGAATTAGAATTAGATAAAGAGTTTGTATATTATAGAAAACTCCCCAACCTTTAAAACTCTTAAGACTCTTAGCACATGCCTCGTCGTTCTGCCACATTATTCATCATTCTCTCGCTCCTGTTGGTCGTTCTGTTTGTGTTGGATTTGCTCATAGGGGCTGTCCATATTCCGCTCCGCGATATTCTAGGCGCTATTATGGGTGCAGAGGTGGATCCTGCCACTCGTTTGATTGTCCTGGATATCCGCCTCATCAAAGCCATTGTCGCTATACTGACAGGTATGGCGCTATCGGTCAGCGGTTTGCAGATGCAAACACTTTTTCGTAATCCGTTGGCGGGGCCATACGTGTTAGGCATTAGTTCGGGTGCCAGTTTAGGAGTGGCTATCTTTATTTTAGGCATGCCTCTATTGGGCATTGCCACCAATAGCACCTTATCTTCCATCGGTACCGCTGGCGCGGCATGGTTAGGTTCGGCATTGATTCTCGCTTTCGTTGCCTCCGTCAGCACCCGTATCAAGGACATCATGGTCATCCTCATCTTAGGTATGATGATTTCTTCGGGCGTGAGTGCAGTCGTGCAAAT
>JAZREU010000072.1:0-5114 GCA_045660925.1 Paludibacteraceae bacterium
TTCGTAGGGCAGGTTAAGCATCGCTTGCATATTGGTTTTGATGATCCATCGGACGCTTTGGGCAGCGAAGAGTATATCCTTTCGGAGTTTCGCCGCGTTCGCGATGAGATACATCAGAAATTTGCTGCGCTGTTATATTGAGGAGTTTTGAGATCGTAGAGTCTATTTTCGTCCGAAGCGCTCTTTTAGGAATGCTTGGGCAGCGGTTTTGACATTGCTCATCGTGTTGCCAATAAGGCGTTGGAAGAAGACCTCCATTGCCAAAAAAGCAGCATAGAAATACAGCACTCCCCATAGCCATTGAATACCTTGGTAATCAACATGTTGGTTGATTTGTACGATTGACCAAATAGCTACAGCAGCCATCACGACGGCTGTCCACCAACCAGGTGATACGCCTTTGAGTCGGAACATAAAGATGCCCCAATTGTGGATAAATCCCTCAAAGATACAGAGGATAATCACGCCAAAAGTGAGCCATAGTTGTTCAGGAAAGAGAATCGCCAACGAGAAAATGGTGGTGATATATACGGCTTGCGCCAGATGTGTAAGACCTGGAGTGAGCGAGCGATAGTCAACGCGCATCATGCGACCCAGCATCAGCTCCAAGAAGCGGTCTTTGTAACTCTCCTCGTATTCGTGCAGAATCAAGCAGGCATACAACGCCAAGACGAGTTTTTGTACGAGTACGAGTTCTGCCCAATAGCATGCTGCCCACACTGCCCATCCGACAAAAATCAGTGTCATCAGATGGATGTTGTGCTTTAGCAAAAATAGTCCTAACTTTTTCATGGTATTATGTGTTTGGGTTCATGTTTTCGCTGCAAAGGTAGTAAAAAAATCGCATATGCGCAAGGGCTATGCGATTTTTTTAGGTGTAAGGGGTAGGAGGGAGCAGCAGAGCTGCGGTTTAGTGGACGCGCCGATGGCGCTACTGTTTAGGGTTTAGGGGAAAGGATTGCTCGGCAAGTACGCCGAGCACTGGACGAGCGGTGAGAGATAGTAGCACTAGGAGTTCTAGCTACACTAGAGGTCGAATGGGATTCTAGGAGAAGGGAGAAGGATTATCTAAACAACACACGGGAAGTGTAGTGTTTACTATGCTTCCCGCGTGAGTGTATTTTGTGAAAAAAGTTCTCGCGTGCAAATTCTTATTTAAGAATAAATTTGCAGTTAGGATAGTTAGAACAACCATAGAAGCGACCATACTTTCCATTTCTCACAATAAGAGTACCACCACAACGAGGACAAATACCGTTGTCAATTTTCAGTTGGCGTTCTCTTTGATTGTCACGAACCTGTTGATTATGGTTTCTTCGTGATTCTTTTGTGTCTAAATGTTCGGATTGCAGTACACTAACAATTTGATTGACTTGCTCAATTGTTAATTGTGGCGTATTATACAATCTGATAGCTTTTTTAATTTGGTTATAATAAATAATATGGCACTCTGTAGAGTTTGGCAACACATTTGCTCGTGGTGAAAATGCAACAATTGAGTAAATATTGCTTTGTATTCGCAATGTGTTTAAGTATCTACCTATAGCTTTAACATGTACTTTGTTTTGTCGGATAGGATTGGGCATGGAGTACTTATTCCCCCAGACATTTTGTGTCCATGTTTCTGCATCTTGACCACCATAAATTATGCCTTTGTAGTTCTTTGTTTCTATTACAAATATGCCATAGATTGAAACAACCACATGATCTATTTGCGTTGTTCCATAAGAAGTAGGTAATAATAAATCGTTGAGAATTACATATTGTTCTTTAGGCAATGTTGCCAAACGCCGAGCAATACTCCTCTCTCCTGCTGCACCCTTATTATAGAATGCAGCATAGAAGAGAAGAAGTAAAAATACGATTATTCCAACAATACCACCTAACATTGATAGTGTCATTATTTATCTACGATTTCAATGATAGGAACAGTTTTGTAATCTTCGGATTTAGTTTGGTATTTATATATACCTGTTTGGCGAACAACTTTTCCTACAGGAACTTTTATAATTTCATCGTCATAATAATATTTTCCTTCGTTATTTCGAAGTAAATATAATGTACCTAAATAGAGAGTGGAACTAGGATACTCTTTACCATGTACTAAAGCTGCATTGTCTGCAATAACTTGCATTACTTCAAAAGATTTCTCATGAACAATATCACCTTGTTCTTCGAAGTTTGTGACCCCTTGAAAAGCAGCTGGATTTTGTGCAAGCCCAATAATTAAAAGAACAACAAAGGTTACAACAACACCTGTTGCAAAACCTCCTAAAAAGATTCCTGTTTTTTTCATGATTGTATAATATTAATGGTTTTCCAATATCGTGTTTTAGAGATCATCCATAGCTGCTGCTCTAGTTTCTGTAGAATTAACTTGGTCTTGGTATCTTAGTACTACCATACCTTCTCCAAAATCAGCTTTATTAATTGATAGTTCAATAGTACCTAATTTAGTTTTAAAGATAGAATAGTATTTACATCTATCCATACCTACCTCATACATTTTTCTACTATCGTCATCAACATATGACGATTGAAATTCCTCTACAACCATTGATGGCCTGCCATACTTTTCAGAAAGCATTTCTTTTAAGTTCGCATAATTGCTATATAAATTCCCCCAAGAGTCATGTGTAGTAAAAATAACTGCGATTGTACTTACTAAGTCCATGTTGTCAAGTGTGCTGACTCCAATCTGGCAGTTTTTATACCCTGCGAAATCACCTTGTAGAATAGTTAAACCATTTTCAGAATAAAGATAGTGAAATCCTTTCTCTTGCATCTTCTCCGTATATTCTGCCAAAGTGCCGTCTATAGGTACTCCTTTGAATGTAAGATGCTCACTTTGAGCGTAGGCTGCGACAGACAATGCAGCGAGAATAATCAATACTAAATGCTTCATAATACTAATATTTAATGAGTTAAACAAAAAGGCGCAGCTATCGCCGCACATCTCTTGGCTCACCACAAGCCATCATCAAATACGGGAAGCCTGCGCCCATATGGAGCAGTCCCAATTTTGATGATTAGCTCGTTTCTTAAGTGGTGATTAAGAGATGATTGAGCAATATGTCGTTGCGTTTCATGGAAACACGGTGCAAAGGTAGTGAATTATTTCGGATTGAGCAAATTTTTTTGTTGAAAGTTTATAGTTTAAGGGGTAAAGACAAAGAATCACCGAATAACATTCGGGATAATGGACGTAGAGCATGCAGAATACTCGACTAAGTCGAGGCTATGGAAGAATATTTACTCGCGGGAAAATCCGCGAGCACAGGACTGGTGGTGGAAGTTTACTCGGCGAATTAGCGCCGAGAACTAAACTAGTGGCGGGAGGCAAGTACCCCAATAGTAATTGGGGGCTAATGGACAAAGAGGCACAAGGTGTTATTTAGATGCGTGGATCAATGAGCCGATGATGAAGCCGCGGAGGGTGGTGTAGGGATTGGGATACGAATTGGGATAGCGGTCGGCTTTCTTGCGGTAGTCTGCGTATTTCTCTTCCCACTCGGAACGGAGTTCGGGGGTGTTCATGATGACAGAGGTTTGCTTGACTGCCTCAGCAAAAGAAGAAACAGCCTTCTGGCGAGAGGGCGCAAGAGGACCTTTATACGGGTGTTTAACCACATATGCATGCGTGCGACCGTTGCGGGTGCGCATGATAATCTTATCGGTGGAACCGAGTTTGCCCGACATGGAGTCGAAGGGATGAGAGAGAGTTGTTCTTGCCATCGTGTTCGGCAATCGAGCCGAACAGACCGCTTCGCTGTTAGACCGCTATGCTGCTAGATCGTTTTACTGTCGGAACGCTCGCATTGCTCGCTGTCAGATCAAGGTCTATATTGCTCGTGTTTCCTCTATGCCAGAGAGGGGATAAGGATTAGTAATTGTGGGTGCAAAGGTAGTGAAAGTTTTGCAGATTTGCAAGTTTTGGAGGGTAAAATTTTGATTTTATAGTGAAATAGTGAAAGTAGTTGATAAATACGGTATTCCTAGGGTAAGAATAGGGTAATCTATCGTGTATCTATCGTATATGTAACGTAATTGATAGCGGGTTGGTAGCGGGGGAACTCGGCGAACTAACGTCGATAGATTTTTCCAATTATTGGAATAGGGGTGGAATATGGGTATTTTTAGTGCATTTTTTTGAAAAAATCAATAACAAACTCCACAGTTATGATGAAATTATCTTCTGTTCAATTGTTCCAGATAGTCATCCCAGGCTCGCTCTTCCGCCATAGCATAGCGCATCGCTTCAATTTCCCAGGCACTCTTTTTCTTTGCGTTTCCTCTAAAAGAAGACATATCTCTACTATTATCAATATTACAAAATTCCCAATAAATAACGTATGTCTTACCCTCAGTCCTATGCAAGTCTCTTAAATCATTGGAGAGGACCTTGATAATATCACCCTCTTTTATCTCTGCGTTCTTTGGTCCATAAGAGTGATAATTATAAAGAGGGCTAGGGTTTATCTCTACAATTTCTTCCAAAAAATCTAATTCTTCACTTCCCTTCAGGATAGGCTTAACTATATAATAGCAATATAGTCTTGCAGGCTTTTCGCCCTCCTTTGCATCCGTCCTCACAACTTTATAATATCCAACCCTAGGGGTTAAAGTACCAACAACCTTATCAAGATGCAATCGCATAATTTCATGAATGTCTTTACCACTCCAGCACCATGCACTAATAGACTGTAAATCGTAACCCTCCGCTTTATAAAACCTATATTCATTAGTGGACAAACATACACCAATAGGAGGCATAGTAGTCAACGAGAAGCCATTCCTCAATAACTCAAAATTCTTCTTAACTCGCTCTGATTCCCCGCGTTCAAGACTATGATATATGCCCTGCCATATATTCTTCAATTCATCCCAACTCCTTATATTGGAACTACCATCATTTTTCCAATACCGTCCAATAATAATGTAAGCCATGTCCTCTAATCTTTTCATGACACGGAACCGGTCTTGAGATCGCCGAGAAGTAACTATTTCTTCAAGACTATTGCAATTTTCAAAAACATTTTTTCCAATAGCCAATAAACTATCAGGTAATACGATATCTTGCAAAGCAGAACATCCACAAAACGCAAAATCGCCTA
>JAZREU010000073.1:0-5153 GCA_045660925.1 Paludibacteraceae bacterium
GTTCGTCCACCAGATAATCTGCGGGGGCGTGGGCACCACTAATGCGCAGGCGGTTTTGGCGTTCGTACCCTTGAGGCTTACTTTGCATGTGATGGAGTTGCACAAACATAACCACAGCCACTGCAAGCGTGATGATAGCCACAATGTTTTGCACAATAATCAGTATGCGCCCGAGTACCATGCGATTGTCTTTCTCGAAAGAACCACGCACCACATCAATCGGTTGGTACTTCAGCACCATGAGTGCAGGAATGACACCCGAGAGAATAGAGAGTAGCAATACCAGAGCAATCATCATGAGTATCACGCCCCAAGTGATATGCTCGAATGGCGCAACGGTTTGTCCGATGAGTTCGCTGAAATACGGAGCAACAAGGTGCGCCAAGAGGAGTGCTAAACCGAAAGATACCGCCGTAAGTGAGAACGATTCGAGGATATATTTCAGCACGATTTGCCAGCGTTGTGCACCCACCAAACGGCGAGTAGCCATCTCGCGTGCACGGAAACCAATCTGCGCTACTGTCAGCGAAATATAGTTGAGTACTGCGAAGATGAGGAGCAATAAACCTGCTGCGAAAAAGAGCGAAAAGAAATCATGATTGACCAGATTAATGAATGGCAACGGAGCCGAGAGGTCGGAGTATTGGATATCCTCAAAAGGAATGAGATAGAAATCGTGGAAGACACCGTATTTGTAGATATAGTCTTGCTCTCTCACAATCTTCTCCATCTCTTTTGAAAGGGCAGCAACATCCGCATTGAGTACGAGTTGAAAGAATGTAGCTACTGCACCTGAGCCATTTTGAATGACTTGATCAGTGAGTTGCTGGAGTAGGTCAATGCGGTAGATGATTTTAGGCGAGCGAATGACGCTATTCGTTAGGTCACGAAACACGCCCGTGACGGTGAGTGTGGCAGCGTTGCCATTGATAGAAATCTCAATGGTCTTGCCAAGGGGATTCTCGTTGGGTGAGAAGATACGGGCAAACGACTCACTAATAACCACTGATTGTGTCGTGGCAAGAACAGACTCATGTGTGCCTTCGAGCAATGGGTAAGGCAGTATTTGGAAGAAATTCTCATCCACCACCAAGGCGTCTGCACGGTCATCATTGCTAGTTGAAGAGTGACCGCTGGTAGTGGTATAGCGCATGCTCATTTCGATACCGCCGAAGATCTCTGTATCGAACATACGGCAGATGGATTGCACTTCGGAGAAGCGTCCGTCGAGTTGCTCTTTGATAGTGCCGCAACCGATAAACAAGCGTTCGGAGCGACTGACATAGACATTGCGCCCTTTGACTTCGTTGTCTCGTGTGAGTTGCGAGGTCACGAATGTGGCGATGAAGATGACAAACGCCAACGCAATAGCCATACCTACTACCTCAATGAAGGTGTAGAGTTTGTTTTGCTTGAGGAAATTAAGAAAGGATTTCATATTGTTGTTGTTTTCTGTTTACTTGATATTGGTTTTGTATCTAACAGCGCAGTTTGTCTAACTTCTAACAGCACCAAAGGTGCGGTCTAACATCTAACAGCGTAGCGATCTATTTATATAAATATATAAGCAAACCGCGTGCCAAAATATGTAATCTGCTGATTACTTGGTAATTGTGTTTTTGGTACTTTGTGAGAGTGTAAAGAAACTTTACAATTGAGTGTAAAGGGATTTGACAGGGGGAGGTTAATTATGATTTGCTCAATTCAAAAAAATGTAGTAATTTTGCTCCGAGAAATGAACCTTTTTCTAATTCGTGTGTATGCATTAGTGAAAAGCAAATGAAAATGATTACATTTTGGCGACCATATAAAAGTATTTCTGATGAGGAACTGATGCGACTGGTGCAATGTCGAGAAGAAAAGGCATTCGATGAACTTTGGCAACGCTATATGCCTGCTATGCAAAACTTCTTCTTCCGTAGAACAGGTGGAAATCAACTACTGACAGAAGACCTTACCCAAGATCTCTTCTTGCAACTTTGGAACGCAAGTGCACAATATAAATCCCCTCAGAAGTTTCGCCCATGGCTATTCACAATCGCATTTAACCTACTGCGCAATACCTATCGAGAGATTGATTATCAAGCAATATATACAGCAGAAGTAGTTGCTACAGTAGAAGAAGCCCAAGAAGACGACCCCGCATTGCAAATAGACAACGAGCGACTATTTGAGGCACTGACTAAAGAACTGAATCAACTCTCCGCTCCAGAACAATTGCTATTTGACCTCCGCTTTACGGATGAGTTGTCCATAAAAGAGATTGCAGCGATTATCCATATTCCCGAAGGGACAGTGAAATCGCGCCTACATACACTAATCCTCAAACTACGAAAAAAATTAGAAGACTATGCGTAATTTTGAATCACAATTATCAGCATTCGGCAAGCACAGATATGCCGAAACGACTAAACAAACACGACCAATCATCAATCCGAGAAAACGCGAGCGTTCGCTACTGTGGATTACAACGCCTGCTGCCGCTATGGTTGGTATTCTCATTGGGTTAGGCATACAACTCAACACCAATTTCAAGGACCCTATGACGGTACAAATCAAAGAAGATAAGACCAAGACTATTAAACAAGTGGTAGAACTGCCTGAGTTCTGTTACACAGACTTTGCGTCAGTTATCGAACTTCCTGAATTTGAAATAGTTATTAACCAATTAAATACAGAATTATGAAAAAGTTAGCATTAATCCTTATGACTGCCATCACATGTATGGCATGTACAAAACAAGCTGAGAAGCAACAAACTACTCCAGTAGAGGAGGTGGTTGTAGTTGAAGAAACTGTAGTAGAAGAGGCAGGAGAAGTCGCCACAGAACCACTTGAAGAAGCATTGCCTGTAGCAGAACAGATGCCAGAGTTTCCAGGCGGAATGGGTGAGTTAATGAAGTATTTGGGTGAAAATATCCAATACCCTACCAAGGCTCAGGACAATCATTGGGAAGGAGTTGCTGTATGCCAATTTATCGTGGAAAAAGATGGTTCCATTAACGAAGCAAAGATACTACAGAGTAGTGGTCACGAACTTTTAGATGCTGAAGCATTGCGTGTCATTTTGAATATGCCCAAATGGACTGCGGGTATGCAAAATGGTGATTCAGTTCGCGTAAAATTCGCTTTGCCAATTTCGTTTAAGTTGCAATAAGAAACCTCTTATCAAGATGTCAATTTGATAAAGTAGGACTTGTTTTTTATCACGAGAGGGTGTGTCATTTCGACGCACTCTCTTTTGTTATAATTTTCCCTGCTTGCACCACACAATAACCAGACAATAACCGTACAATAACCACACTATTCGTTCCCCTAATAAGTCATGCTTGTGGCACAAAATTTGTGGGAATTATAATAATAACAGGTGTAAAATATAAGTTTTTTATCAAAAATATATAGAAATTATTGTATATATTTGTGCATTTGAAAAAAAAATAGTATCTTTGCACCGAAAACAATTTAACCACTTAACTAAATAGCAAAATGTTTGGTATTACAACATCGCGTGAGCCTATTAAAGGCGAGTTCGCAAAAAAGGTTAGAGAGGCTATGGAGCAGATGACTATATCAACAGCTCCTAAGACTTTCCAGTCTAAAACAGCGAAAAGAAAACACATCGTAGTGGTAAGAGGTTAATAACATGGAATTATCTTTAAAACCCTTATCCGATTTTTCTGTATTAACTGACTTTAGATGTGGAGTACAGATTATGGATGATTTTATACACCATAATCTGCAGTCCTATGTGCAACAATGTGCTTGTTCTCCATACTATTTATACGATGAAAATGGTAGTACTGTTGCGTTTTTTGTGATACGATTTGATGGACTTGTTCTGATCAAAGAAGATGTTAGAAACAAATTAGACACCCAATGCGGTCTAAAACTACCAGATACTTATCCTGTAGATGTATATCCTTCTATCGAAATCGAATATTTGGCAGTAGCAGAACCTTTTCGTTTACAAGGTATTGGAACTGAATGTATAGAACAAATCGCTACTTTGGCAGATGATATTCGCAATCGAACGGATATTCGATTTATATCTGTTAGTGCTTATTATTCTGCTGAATATAGTGCAATCGGCTTTTACGAAAAATGCAACTTTTCCCTATTAGAAGAAGTAGATGAGTCCAAAGATTCTATTCGAATGTTTAGAATGCTGCAATGGTAATACAAATTCACACTCTCCCATGAACATCCAAGAATTCTGCGCAAAAGTACAGCAGTCCAGTACACAAAAGCAATCAGGGCAAACTATTGCAATGCAAACTAACGAAAGTAGCGAGGATTTTATCAACAGATTGCTGAGTATGTGATTGACTGCCACAAAATCACCATATCATAAAACATCCCAAATTACTCAATTGTAGTTTGGGATGTTTGTTTATCATATTAGAACTTCAATTTCTCGCTATTGCCAAATTTTTCGTAGCCTGAGATGATAACACGGTCGCCGGGGTGGAGACCTTCGATGACTTCGTAGTACTGTGGATTTTGGCGACTGAGGCGAATATCTCGGCGAGTAGCCCCTTTGCCATCCGCATCCATCACATAGATCCATCGTCCGCCTGTGGTCTGGAAGAATGCGCCACGAGGGATAAGCAAGGCTTGTTCTGACTCACCCAATTGCAGGTTGAGGTAATATGTTTGACCGCTGCGGATATTGTCGGGCTGTGCGCCCACGAACTTCAGGTCGGCACGGAACTTACCATTGCGCACCTCTGGATAGACCTTGCGCACCACCGCACGGAACTGTTCATCTCGGCGCTCGAAAGTCGCCTCTAAGCCTGCCGCCACGCGGTCGATATAATGCTCGTCGAGTTGCGCCTCGATCTTGTAGTTGCCGAGGTCGTTGATTTGTCCAATCTTGGTGCCTTGCGCAATGGATTGTCCCAAGACTACATCCAGCAAACCTACTTCGCCATCAATAGGCGCTTTGATGGTTAAATTCTCCTTGCGACGACGGATCATTTGCATGTTCAAGCGCATGTTCTCTAGACTCTCCTGCATCTGTTGGATCTGTACGCTACGATAGAGGCTATCTTGATAAGCGCGGTTCTTGACGAGTGTGAGGCGGTTGTTGGCAAGATGATAGTCTTCCTCTGCACGCAGGTAGTCCTCACGCGAGATGAGTTGGTCGTTGTAGAG